>NZ_LDUE01000046.1 GCF_001038485.1 Ornithinibacillus californiensis | reverse complement strand
CCGAAACCCCATGAAGGTATTGTAGGAATTTCTTTTGTAGTACCAGTCCACAATAGTATCTAATAAAAATATAAAAGCCTCTGGTTTAACCTTCTTCCTCGCCTCACAAAAGGCCTGTTTACTTACTGTTACCTCCTTTTTATTAAGAATTTTAAAGAAGTCATCCAGTTCAATCTGAATGCTCTTCTTTACAAAATTAAGCATAAATAACAATGTGCTTGTAAAACTCAACTTGTTTTGCCCTTCACGGGTAAAATAGGTTGGTTTGGATCGTGATTCACACTTAAAAATATAGTCATGAATGACGTTCCGAGTTACCTCAATAGCCTCTAAAAACATACTTTTCCCCATAAAAAATCACCACTTCATCGTTGATATACCTAAAAAATCGGTATTCAAATCGATTATTGTGGTGATTTTAAAAAGTCAAGTGCTTTTTGGCATATTTTGGTTATTTTTTGTCTTTTTTAATTCATTTACATATTTTGTCATCTTAGCTTGATGACATTGGGACTGTCCCCCTAAAGACTACTTTTTTGCGAAAAACTTTTCAAAGGCGTAAAATATGGCTATGATAGGAATGCATGAAAATTTATCCAACTAATAAAAGCTATACTATTAAATAGATTTTACGCATAATGTAACATTGGAGAGGGGACATGTTAGATGAAAAGAGCCCGTATCATATATAATCCAACATCTGGCCGAGAGGCATTTAAGAAAGAGCTCCCAGCAGTATTAGAAAAATTCGAAATAGCAGGATATGAGACATCAGCACACGCAACTACTGGTGAAGGTGATGCTATTAATGCTGCACGTATAGCAGTGGAACGCGGGTATGATTTGGTAGTTGCTGCTGGTGGAGATGGTACTATAAATGAAGTTATTAATGGTCTTGCAGAACAAGAATATCGACCAAAATTAGGAGTTATTCCAGTAGGTACAACGAATGATTTTGCAAGGGCTTTGACCATTCCGCGTGACAGTATCCAAAAGGCTGTCGATGTAATTGTAGAGGGGCATTCTAAACTCTTAGATATTGGAAAAGTAAATGATCAATATTTTATTAATATAGCGGGTGGCGGAAAGCTTACCGAGTTAACCTATGATGTCCCAAGTAAGCTTAAAACTATGCTGGGGCAATTAGCTTATTATGCCAAAGGGATTGAAATGTTACCTTCCTTAAAGCCAGCACAAGTAAAAATTGAATATGATGGAAATATTATAGAAGAGGACATCATGCTATTTCTAATATCGAATACCAACTCGGTAGGTGGATTCGAGAAATTAGCTCCAGATGCTTGTCTGGATGATGGCTACTTTGATCTATTAATTCTCAGGAAGACAAACCTTGCTGAGTTTATACGCATTGCGGGACTGGCATTAAGAGGGGCGCATTTAGAAGATAAACATGTCATTTATGCAAAAGCAAAGCATATAAAAGTGACACCATTGGATAAAATGCAGCTAAATATTGATGGAGAATATGGTGGACTTCTACCAGGTGACTTCCGTAACTTACAGCAACATATCGAGTTTTATGTTCCAGAATCCTATTTAAATAAAGAGGAGACTACTGAATAATAGGTAGTCTCCTTTGTTCATGATAAGATAGAAGTCAACAAATCGTTCGTAAAGGAAGATACATATATGGCTAAATTCACACCAGTAAAAAAGAATGAAACAATAACCATTCGTTTTGAAGATTTAACACATGAAGGGAATGGTGTCGGTAAGATAGATGGATATCCTCTCTTTGTTCCATACGGTCTGCCAGGAGAAGAAGCTACTGTCAAAGTAGTGAAAGTAAATAAAAACTTTGGCTTTGGAAAACTGCTAGAAGTGAAAAATCCAAGCCCAGAACGAGTAGAACCCCCGTGTGATGTGTTTTATAAATGTGGAGGTTGCCAGATCCAACATATGAGCTATAACCTTCAGCTCTCCATGAAGCAACAACAAGTGAAAAATGTGATGCGAAAGGTAGCGCATCTAGACCATGTTCCTATTCATCCGACAATTGGAATGGACGATCCTTGGCGTTACCGAAATAAAGTAGCAATTCCCGTCGGTGAAAAAGATGGGGAGTTAATTACAGGCTTTTACCAAATGCGTAGCCATAACATTATTGAGGATATGGATACGTGTATTGTACAAGAGGATTTAAATGATCGAATGGTGGAAGCGGTAAGACGCATTGCCAATCAAGTTGGAATTGAAGCTTATGATGAGAAAAGCCATTCCGGTGTGCTAAGACATATCATGGTCCGAACAGGTCAAGAAACAAAAGAAACAATGATTGTCTTAATCACAAGAACGAAGGAATTGCCACATGCAAAAGAATTTATCCGGGAGTTAACGGAAACTTATCCGAATGTGAAATCTATTATTCATAATATCAATCCAGCGAAAACGAATGTTATTCTTGGTGAGAAGTCGAAGGTACTTTGGGGACAGGAATATATTTATGATTCCATCGGTTCTATTCGTTTTGCGATTTCAGCGAAGTCCTTCTATCAAGTGAATCCAACGCAAACGAAGAAGCTTTATGAAAAAGCTTTGGAATATGCTGCAATTGATGAAGAAGATACGGTGATTGATGCCTATTGTGGAATCGGAACTATTTCCTTATTCTTAGCTCAAAAAGCGAAAAAAGTATACGGCGTAGAAGTTGTTCCCGAGGCGATAGAAGATGCGCGTGTCAATGCAAAATTAAATGGTATGACAAATGTAGAGTTTGAAGTTGGAACGGCGGAGGAAGTCATGCCGAAGTGGAAAGAAGATGGCTTGAAGCCAGATGTTATCGTTGTCGATCCACCTCGTAAAGGCTGTGATGAAGGACTCTTAAACGCCATGCTAGAGATGGGACCAAAACGAATTGTGTATGTTTCCTGTAATCCATCCACCCTTGCTCGTGATTTACGTATCTTAGAAGATGGTGGATATGAAACAAAAGAAGTGCAACCAGTTGATATGTTTCCGCAAAGTATGCATATTGAGAGTGTGGCTTGGTTGGAGAAGAGAGTGTCTACCTAAATTAAACATCTCCTAATCAAAATAAACATTACCAATACAGATCCGGTTTTCGTGAAAATAAACATTTCCGAATTCTGGATCTTTTTCATGCCCATTCCTTGTCTTTACTCGGTTTTCTCTTCTTTCCATTACGCAACACTATAGTAGAACTCTATATTAAACTGTTTAATTCATGGTTTAACGGGATTTGTAATTCTATCTCTATTTGTACCAATTATTTTAACTGCTTTTAGTAATCTGTTTTCTTTGTTTACGAAGTGCATGTCTTGTACCCCACTCATGCATAGAAACCAAAATTGGTTCTAATTCCTTTCCATATTCAGTGATCGAGTACTCGACTTTTGGCGGAACTTGTGGATATACAACTCGATTAATAATATCTTCTTCTTCCAACTCTCGTAAATGCTTCGTTAACATCTTCTGTGTAATTTCTGGGATACTACGTTTCAATTCACTGAACCTCATCGTCCCATTTTTCAATAAATGTAATAAAATAACAGGCTTCCATTTTCCCACAATAATATCTAAAGCATCATCTACTCGACATAAATCCGGATCTATATTCATGTTTACACCTCCAATAGTATCCTTTTGTATACTATACCACTTTTAAGTGCGTACTTCTTTATTTTACCTTTACTAATTATAATAGCATTATAGACAGAGATTTGAAAGGGGGATTTCAATGGGGGAGATTAAAAACAATAATAGTACCGGTATGGAACTAGGTATATATACATTGGGAGATTATCTATTACCAAGAGGAAATGAAAAAACGATGACTGAATATCAGCGAATTAAAGATATGGTTAACATGGCTAAAATTGCTGAGGATGTAGGATTAGATGTATTTGGAGTAGGTGAAAGTCACCAAGAACGTTTTGTTGCTTCTACTCCACAAACCATACTGGCTCATATTGCTGGGGTTACGAATAAAATTAAGTTAATTAGTGCTTCTACGGTATTAAGTACACTTGATCCAGTAAGGGTGTATGAAGACTTTTCCACGTTGGATTTACTATCTGATGGACGAGCTGAAATTGTAGCTGGCAGGGGTTCACGTTATGGTGCTTATCAACTATTTGGATATGATTTAAATGACTTTGATGAATTATTCGAGGAAAAGTTTGAGCTTTTACTACAATTAAATGATGAACAACCCATTACATGGAATGGAAAATTCCGTCCAGCTTTAAATAGTGTTCAAATTTATCCTAAACCGCTAAATGGAAAACTGCCTATCTGGCGTGCTGTTGGACAACATTTTGCAAGTGCTATTCAGGCAGGCAAAATGGGTGTTCCCATGAACTTAGCGGCACTTTATGGAGCATCAAGTGTATTTGAAAAAAGAGTCACCGCATATAGAAATGCAGCTCAAGAATCAGGACACGACCCTAAAAAACTTCCGATTGGAGTTGCAACTATGATGTATATCGATAAAGATTCACAAACAGCATTTAAAGATTATTACGCCTATCTAAATAATACATTTAGCCAATTAAGAGGTGTAGATTTTCCGAAAGAGCAATATAGACAAGCGACTAACATAAAAAATTCAATCATGGTAGGCAGTCCACAACAAATTGTAGAAAAAATTTTATACCAACATGAACTGTTTGGACACCAACGGTTTATTGTCCAAATGGACCATGGAAATATACCTTATAAAAAAGTGGTCGAAATGATTGAGATGTTTGCAACCGAAGTGGTACCTGCAATACGAAAAGCAACGAGACAGTAATTCAAAATAACGAAAGAAGGTTAATCATAATGGGAATGGAAAAATACCGAATTGATGAAAGTAAAGGATTAGAGTTTGGAATATATACATTAGGAGATCATATACAAAATCCAGCGACGGGAAAACGTATTTCGGCACAGCAACGAATTAAAGAAATTATAGAAATGGCGAAGTTGGCAGAACAAGCAGGAATTGATTTCTTTAGTGTCGGTGAAAGTCATCAGGAATATTTTACAACACAGGCACACTCGGTAGTCTTATCTGCAATTGCACAAGCAACAGAAAAAATTAAACTCGGAAGCTCAGCAACGATTATCAGTACATCAGACCCAGTCAGAGTTTATGAAGATTTTTCTACCATTGACTTGATTTCAAATGGCCGTACAGAAATTATTGCAGGCCGTGCTTCTCGGATAGGGTTGTTTGAGCTGTTAGGCTATGATGTCCGAGATTACGAAGAGTTATATGAGGAAAAGTTTGAGTTGTTATTAAAGATTAATGAAGAAGAAGTGGTTAATTGGGAAGGGAAATATCGTGCTCCATTACGGAATGCAGAAGTTATTCCCCGACCAGTAGAAGGCTCGCTTCCAATCTGGCGTGCAGTTGGTGGACCTCCAGCAAGTGCAATCAAAGCAGGTTTTCAAGGTGTACCGATGTATTTAGCCAATTTGGGTGGACCAGCATCCTCATTCAAAATGTCGGTTGATGCATATCGTGAAGCGTTAAGACGTGCTGGACATAATCCTAAAGATTTCCCAATAGCTACAGCAGGTTGGTTCTACGCAGCGGAAACGACCCAACAAGCAATGCAAGAAGCATATCCACATATTGATATTGGATTACGATTAATCAATGGACAGAGCTATCCGAAACAACAATTTGCTCAAGCTCAAGATACAAGGAGTGTCATGAATATTGGCAGCCCGCAGCAAATTATTGAAAAGATTCTCTATCAGCATGAAACGTTTGACCATCAACGATACATCGCTCAAATGGATTTCGGTGGTGTACCATTTGATAAATTAATGAAAAACATTGAACTGATTGGGAATGAAATTTTACCTGCAGTTAAGAAATATACAGCTAAAGGCAAGGAGGACTAAAAATGAAAGTAGTCGGTTTATCCGGTTCTAAAGTGGGCTCAAAAACAAGGACAGCTATGGACTATACTATAAAAGCACTTATAGAGCAGTATCCTGATATTGAAGTGACATTAATTGATTTAGCAGAATATGATGTGCAATTTAGTGATGGTCGTGACTACAGGGAATATGAAGGCGATACAAAATATGTAGCAGAAATGATAATGGATGCTGATGCGATTATTATTGGAACACCTATCTTTCAAGCGTCCATACCTGCAACATTAAAGAATATATTTGATTTGCTTCCTGAAAAAGCATTTCGTGACAAGGTTGTCAGTATGCTGGTTACAGCAGGTTCACCTAAGCATTATTTAATCGCGGAACAACAACTAAAACCAATATTGTCTTATATGAAGGCACAAGTCGTTCAGACATATGTATTTATGGAAGAAAAGGACTTTTATCGAAAAGAAATCGTTAATGATGATATCATTTTCCGGATTCAACGATTAGTAGAAGATACTGTTGTTTTAAGCGAAACTTATACTAACATTCGGAAAGCGAAGGAAGAACAGTACGGATTCTAAGTCAATAGGAAAAGAAGGGGTGTTGCTAACGTGAATTACAGTAAATATTCCATAAAGTTAAATCCTTCTTCAAAAAATCCTACTTTAAGCAATTAAGTAGGATTTTTATTTCTCTTAAATCTATTGAATCGTCCCTTGATATGGGAATTGATTCATATAGCCTTGATGCTGTTGTAAAGATTGCTGGATTTTTTGTGAATCTTCTGCTTCAAGCTTGTACCATCCTTTTTGAAACATAAGATTATACAAATCATGCTGCATATTTTGTGTTTCAGTGAAAATCTGAAGCAAATCTTCATAAAGATGTTGATGGCTTGCTTCATTTAAGGCAGTTGAATAGGAATTCGTCATATATTTTTCCATCGCTAGTATGTCATTAACAAAATCACGTTCATTCATCTGTGGAGATTTTGGAACTTGAGTAATAGGGTTTTGTATGGTTGTTTGATTTTGATTTTGGTTTTGCATATTTGAATTTGTCACGTCTTTGCTCCTTTCTTTATTGTGTAATCGTGTTACTGGATTGCTTTTCTTCCAGGTGTGCTAGAAGCTTACTATAATGTCTTTGATGCATTTGCCCGCAAGCATCTAGTTTGTTTTTGATTTGTTGGTCTTGACATTGTGATGCTGCATGATGTGCTTTTTTCATTGCTAGTAAATTCCATGCTAGCATGTCATTAATATAAGAAAAATCCTTTGTTGTAATAACATGGGGCGGTTGCTGCATAATCGGTTGTTGGTTTTGTTGGCCCATTTGTTGATTTTGCAAGTGTAATCCTCCTTTAATATATTTTAACGTTAGTTTGTTCTCGTAGATTGTTTTTATGTACCCTAGCAAAATGAAGTGGGGACAAGCATTTGTTGATCTATATCTAACGCTTGTAAACCATGGTAATTCTGTTATAATAATCGAGCATAATATAGCTTAAGTGCTAGGTATCACCACAGTGCTTTAGCACCTCTTGAATGAAAGGATTGTAACTTTAATTATGAAGGATAACTTTTGGCGTGAATTACCACGACCGTTTTTTATATTAGCACCTATGGAAGATGTGACAGATGTTGTTTTTCGACATGTTGTAAGTGAAGCAGCCAGACCTGATGTGTTTTTTACAGAGTTTACAAACACGGAGAGTTATTGTCATCCAGAAGGACAGCAGAGTGTACGTGGGCGTTTGACTTTTACAGAGGATGAACAACCAATTGTAGCTCATATATGGGGAGATAAGCCTGAATTCTTCCGGCAAATGAGTATTGGCATGGCTGAGCAAGGTTTTAGTGGGATCGATATTAATATGGGCTGTCCTGTAGATAATGTCGCAGAGAACGGAAAAGGATGCGGCCTCATCCGCCGTCCGGAAGTTGCAGCAGAGCTAATACAAGCAGCAAAAGCTGGTGGATTGCCAGTAAGTGTGAAAACAAGGCTCGGCTATACTGAAGTAGACGAATGGCGCGACTGGTTAACACACATCTTGAAGCAAGACATTGTGAATCTTTCCATCCATCTGCGTACTAGAGAGGAAATGAGTAAAGTAGATGCTCATTGGGAGCTAATTCCAGATATCAAAAAGCTTCGCGATGAAGTGGCTCCAAATACACTGTTGACAATCAATGGAGATATTCCTGATCGTCAGACTGGCCTGAAACTTGTTCAACAGTACGGTGTGGATGGGGTGATGATTGGGCGTGGTATTTTTAAAAACCCATTTGCCTTTGAAGTAGAGCAGAAAGAGCATGGCAGTAAGGAATTGTTAGATCTGTTAAGATTACATCTGGACCTCTTTGACAAATACTCCAAGTTAGAACCGCGGCCATATGGTCCTCTTCGTCGTTTCTTTAAGATATACGTCAAGGGATTTCGAGGAGCAAGTGAGCTAAGAAATCAGTTGATGAGCACTGGGTCAACTGATGAAGCACGCGCATTGCTTGATGACTTTGAGCAGAATTCCAATTGAAAAAAGAACCATATTAGATAGGCCCTGATTAACAAATATTATTTTTGTTTAGCAGGGCCTTTTGTTTATGAATAATTAAGGAAAGCAACACAAGTTGTTGTATTAAGTAACCTGTTTATTAATATGTGTTCACCAATAATTAGTAATTAATAAGTTACTTATTTGACATTACATTATAATTATATTATAGTAAGTTACGTTAAGTAACCAACTTAGAAAAAGGAGCGTAAAGAAATGAAAAATAAAGAAATAGGGAAAGTTATTTTAAGGGTAGTATTAGGTATTACATTCTTCATTCATGGATTATCTAAATTCCAAGGTGGAATTTCAAATACAGTAGGTTATTTTGATAGTCTTGGGATTCCTGGTTTTCTTGCCTATGCAGTTGCAGGAATTGAGTTAATCGGTGGTATTGCTCTTGTATTAGGTATTGGAACGAGAATCATTGGATTATTATTTGGAGTAATTATGTTAGGAGCTATTTTTACAGCGAAACTTTCACTTGGTTTCCTAGGTGACGGACAGATGGCAGGATACGAACTTGAATTGGCATTATTTGCAATGTCTGTTTACTTCATATTTGCTGAAAAATCGGTCTTTTCATTAGAACATAAACTATTTAACTAATGGTGTATTAGGAGGGATAGTATGGGATTTCACAGTACACCAACAACATTTGTTAGTCATGTCAATATAAAGATAGAGAACTTAGCAAGATCTTTACAGTTTTATCAAGAAATTATTGGGTTCGATATTTTAGAACAAACATCTCATACAGCAAAACTCACAGCGGATGGAAAGACAAGCATCCTATCACTAGAACAACCGGAAAACGTGATACCTAAACATGGAAAAACAACAGGATTATATCACTTTGCACTTCTATTACCACAAAAATCTGATTTAGCGAATATCGTTGTTCACTTAACAGAAAAGGGTATTCGTTTCGGTTCTTCTGATCATCTTGTTAGTGAAGCATTGTATCTTAATGATCCAGATGGAAATCAGATTGAAATTTATATTGACCGTGAACCCTCTCAGTGGGTTTGGAATGGTGAAGAAGTTGCCATGGCTGTAGATCCATTAGATTTTGAAGAGCTATTAAAAAATGCTGAACCAGGAAAAACCTGGAAAGGATTGCCTCGAGAAACGGTTATGGGACATATCCATTTACATGTTGCCGAATTGACAAAAACAGAAGAGTTCTATGTGAATGGTCTTGGATTTGATGTGGTCAACCGGTACGGGGCAGGAGCTTTATTCCTGTCTACTGGGAAATACCATCATCATATTGGAGTGAACACTTGGAATGGTATAGGGGCTCCTAAGCCGGCTGAAAATAGTGTTGGTATGGAATCTTTTACGCTCATTTTACCTAATGAAGAAGCAATCAATGAAACGACAAATAACCTGCAAAAAATAGGTGTAACCGTAACAGAAGAAGATGGAAGACGTATTACGTATGACCCGTCTGGAAATCGTATTGAGTTATCTTTTTAATATAGTTACGAGTGACGAGGAGGAATATTGGTATGAAAGTTGCAGTAATTGGGGCAAGTGGTAAAGCAGGTAGTTTAATTTTGACAGAAGCGGTAAACCGAGGTCATCAAGTAACAGCTATCGTTAGGAATGCAGCGAAAATTAAAGATCAAAACATCCCCGTCTTGGAGAAAAGCATCTTTGATTTAGATACCAATGACCTTAAACCATTTGATGTAGTCATTAATGCATTTGGAGCTCCACTTAGTGAAGAACAAGCGCACGTGGATGCTGGACATGCTTTAATTGAGGCTCTTAAAGGAACTGATACAAGGTTATTAGTAGTTGGGGGAGCTGGAAGTCTTTATATAGATGAAAGCAAAACGATGAAGTTAATTGATACACCTGAATTTCCAGATTTCGTGAAACCAACTGGAAAAGGTCAAGGACGAAATCTAGAAGAATTATCTCAAGCAACTGACTTAACTTGGACATTTATTAGTCCATCAGCTATTTTTGATGCAGAAGGAAAACGAACAGGCTCTTATCAAGAGGGAAAAGATGTCCTTCTCGTGAATTCAGAAGGTCAAAGTTATATTAGCTATGCAGACTTTGCTATTGCAGTAGTGGATGAAGTGGAAAATGCGAAGCATATAAATGAGCGATTTACTGTTGTTGGTGAATAAGATATAGTTTCTTTGAACCCATTAAATTAGAATACAAATTATTAGTCAATTAAATTGATCAGAGAAGAAGCACTTATCCAGGTAGAACTTGGAATAATTTCTAAAACAACACGTATAAATATACAAAGTTAGGACTACTTCTAGGTAGTCCTATTTAACTATAAGGGAGTATATCTTGAAATATGTCAAAAGATTTATATATTATTTCACAAAATTCTACAAATATTTGACAAATATGTGAATAGTAATATATTATATACAATATGTGAAATATTTTTACAAATCGGCGTATTTCACCAAAAAGAAGTGAAAGCGTTTTCTGTGTGGATCTAATGACACCATTGTCATTGATTATAAATAAACGGTGGCCTATTGTCTCTAGATAGGATGAAAGGCCTAATAAAAAGGAGGAGGAGAAATTATGTCGAGTGATGAAATTTATCAACTCATAGCTATCATTATTTATATGGTAGGAATGCTCGTCATCGGTTGGTATGCATACCGACGTATATCAAATCTGAATGATTACATGTTAGGGGGACGTTCTCTAGGTCCAGCGGTAACGGCACTTAGTGCAGGGGCATCCGATATGTCTGGTTGGTTACTGATGGGGCTTCCAGGAGCTATTTATGTCTCTGGTCTTGATCAGGCTTGGATAGCAATTGGTCTTACAATTGGAGCGTACCTGAACTGGTTGTTTGTTGCACCACGACTTCGTACTTACACACAAGTATCCAATGACTCTATTACAATACCGAGTTTCTTGGATAATAGATTAAAAGATAATTCTAAAATTCTACGTATTGCATCAGGAATCATTATCCTATTATTCTTCACATTCTACGTATCATCTGGAATGGTAGCCGGTGGAGTATTTTTCGAAAGTTCATTTGGCTTAAGTTATCATAGTGGTTTACTTGTTGTATCTGCGGTAGTTATCGCCTACACATTATTTGGTGGATTCCTTGCCGTTAGTTACACAGACTTTATTCAAGGACTAATCATGTTCTTAGCACTTATCCTTGTTCCAGTTATTGCAGTATTTGTTACAGGTGGAGTAGGGGAAACGGTTGATTCTATTAAAGCAGTTGACCCAGGTTTATTAAGCTTATTCGCTGGAGCGACTACTGCTGGAGTAATCTCTTCAATCGCTTGGGGATTAGGTTATTTTGGCCAACCTCACATTATCGTACGTTTTATGGCGATTAAGAGTGTTCGAGAGACAAAGCAAGCAAGAAGAATCGGTATTGGTTGGATGATTCTTTCATTAATGGGTGCAATTCTAGTTGCACTAATTGGTGTAGCATATTTCCAACAGAATCCTAGTGCTACACTAGTTGACCCTGAAGCTATCTTTATCGCGATTGGGCAAGTAGTATTTCATCCATTTATCGCAGGTATTATGCTAGCAGCAGTACTTGCAGCGATTATGAGTACGATTTCTTCCCAATTGATTGTAACTTCATCCGCACTAATTGAGGATATTTATAAAGCGGTTGTGAAGTCAGACGCCTCAGAAGGAAGATACGTGTTATTAGGAAGACTTGCAATTCTAGTAGCAGCAGCAGCGGCTCTATACTTTGCTTGGTCTAAGAACGAAACCATCCTTGACCTTGTAGGATTTGCATGGGCAGGATTTGGTGCTTCATTTGGTCCGATAATTCTATTATCATTATACTGGAGAAAAATTACTGGACTTGGAGCACTTGCCGGTATGGTAGTCGGAGCAGTTACTGTTGTAATCTGGGGAAGCTCAGAAACACTATCCGGTATCTTATACGAAATCGTTCCTGGATTTGTATTAAGTTTAATTGTTACAGTAGTAATTAGTTTAATAACTTATAAACCAAATCCAGAAATTGAAGCAGAGTTTGATGAATCAATCAGACTATTAAAAGAAGAACAATAATAGATTACTAGAGCCTGGTCTCCAAATGGGGATCGGGTTTTTTCATGTTTGTTAATTTTTTAGTAAAGAAGCACTTGCATAAACTAATACCATTAGTTATAGTGAAACTAATGGTATTAGTTTTCTGGTAACGGAAGTGAATTTAATTCTAATGGGGGGAAAAGTGATGAAAGTAACACGATATCATAATCTTTATCAATTAACGATTTTTCCAAGGGTTTTTCCAGTGAATTGTTATATTTATGAGGAAGAGGATCAATTGACCTTAATTGATGCAGGTATGCCTAGTAGTTATAAAGGCATAGTGCAAACGGTCCAAGAAATTAACAAACCATTAACGAATATTGTTTTAACGCATGGACATGGTGATCATGTTGGAGCGTTAGATAAATTGAAGCAGGCATTTCCTAATGTAGTAGTTTCCATATCTGAACGTGATAATAGTTTGTTAAAAGGAGATACTTCTCTAAGGGCAAATGAAGCACAAACTCCTATTAAAGGAGGGGTACCTAAAGGGATACAAACAGAAGCAAATCAACTACTTAGAGAAGGGAACCGAGTTGGTTCTTTGGAGGTGTTCCTGACACAGGGGCATACACCAGGTTCTATCTCTTTATTGGATACAAAAAACAACGCCATCATTGCAGGGGATGCTTTTCAAACAAGAGGTCGAGTAGCGGTTTGTGGGCAAATAGTACGGAGTTTTCCATTCCCTGCTTTCGGTACATGGAATAAAGAGATTTCATTAGAGAGTGCGAAGAAGATATGGAGGTTGCGGCCATCGTTGTTAGCTGTAGGTCATGGGAATATGATTGAAAACCCAAGTCAGCAAATGGAAACGGCAATTAAAGAGGCAGAAGAGAAATTAGGAGTTGAACAGAAAGGAGCTTAATGTATGCCTAGAGTAGGACTTGATTTAAGCAAAATTATCCAGGCCGCTGCCAAAATAGTAGATGAACAGGGAGTAGAAGCGATAACGCTAGCAGCTATAGCTAGGGATTTATCCGTTAAGCCACCATCTCTATTTAATCATGTTCAAGGGCTCTCCCAAATTAAGAGAGAGCTCTCACTTATTGGTGTTAAGATGCTATATGATACGATGCAACCAGCATCAGATGGCAAATTAGGAGATGAAGCGATTTTTGCACTTGCAAATGCCTACCTTCAATTTACGAGAGACCATCCAGGTTTATATGAGTTTACGATTGCGTTACCCCACCCAAAAGATGAAGAGATAGAAAAAGAAGGGAATAAAATTATTGCATTAATCACTGAAGCGTTACGTAATTATCAACTCTCAGAAGAGAATGCAATTCATGCTGTAAGAGGGTTAAGGAGTATTCTTCATGGATTTTCCTCTCTGGAGCAAAAGGGAGGATTTGGTATGCCATTAAGAAAGGAAGAAAGTCTAAATTTAGTAATAAAGGCATTTCTAACTGGTTTGGATCAGATTAAATAAATTTGTTGGCTTTTGGAATATATCACCACCTAACGGAAAAACTGTTCCATAAAGGTTGGTGATAAAAATGGTATTAGTCTCCATGTTATTCCTAATTTTCTTCATATTATATTTTGCTCAAATGCGAAACAATCTTGTGGAAATATACGAGGGAAACGATGACGATATTACCGATTCTCAACAGATATTTTGGTTGTTGAAAAACAGTCAACTACAACCAAAATATTCGATACCAGTTGATTGGAGTTCAACGATGAATTTCAGAAAAGGGTCGGATAGGGTAGTCATATCAGTTCATGGAAAAAACGCTGAAAGAGCTCACGAAATAATTATAAATTACCGTTTAGAGCAAAGAAAGATGGTGCGAAATATTGAAAATGAGCGACGAAAAAGTGAAAGCTTATTTCTCGGGTAGTAAGCTAGAATGCTAATAATTGATATGTCAGCTTGTAGAGAAAGGATTCGTTATCTCTACAAGCTGTTTTTATTGAGTAATGATGAGCGGAAATTTTATCAAGGGAACACCGTGAATTATTCCGGAGAAAAATCAATAGCATCAACATTTTCAATCCATGCTTCAGCCATTGTACCATCTGGATTTGCTTTCCAGAGTGTTCTCTCGTCATCTGTAATAGAAGTTCCTCTCAGCCAAACAAGTTTATCCAGAGATTTAATATACTGTGGGTAATAATCGCCATACCCTTTGGGAGGGTTTGTGATTGCTACCTGCTTATTATCATTTAAGCTTATGGAATAAAGTGTTGGTAATGGATGCTTACTAAAGTCATTAGACCACTCTCGTTCTTCCATTCTTGATGTCACGATTGAATTATTTGTAATCCAATCAAATTCCATATCGATGTAATTTTCTGGTGTGTACTGAACGGACGCAGGCATTTCTTGTAGCTTTAAACTCTTATTCTTAAAACCAGTAACAAGTCGACCTCCACCAGCAATAAATGCAAGAGTATCTGTTGTTGGAGCCCACTTTGGTTCCCCTACACTAGTAGTAATAACTTCATCTAATATTGTAAAATTTTCTCCGTCCCTATCAATCACACAAAGCATATTACTATCCATCGCCCAAGAAGCCGTTGGTGAAACAATAAAGGAGATCCACTTACTACTAGGAGAAAATCCAAATTCTACTGCATTCACAGCAATGACCTTCGCATTACCAATCCCGATTTCCTTAGGCAATGTAAAAAAATGATCAACATCACCAAATAAGACGACATCATCATAGTTTTCATCTACCTCTTTGGTATATAAAATGGCACTGGACCAACCATCAGGTCTAGCAACCCCGGAAGAGGACATCAAGAAGCCGTTCCCCTCTGGATACCATACATAATCAGTTACACCCGTAGAGATATTATAAAACTTCTCTAAATCAGAAATGTCTAGTATTCCTCTATCAATATAGGCAACAACATTCTTGTTTGGAGCCCACTCTGGAGCTAGTCCATTTCTAGCGATCCGTTTCTTTTCTTTCGTTTCAATATGATATACCCAAATTTCATTATCATCTTGATTCTCTTTTGTAGCCTCTAATTGATATAAAATCCATTTGCCATCATAGGACCATTTCGGATTGTAAACGGTTCGGTTTTCGTTCGTAATTTGTCTTTCTTGGTCTCCAATAAGTGTATATAGATTGCCATCTCGAATAAAGGCTGCTTTTGTGTTATTAGTATTAGCAAAAGCAACGGAAGGAAAGAGAATAATAATGGTAATTGTTAATGTCAGGAACCGTTTCACAATGAAAACCTCCTCTAATCATTTGGTTACATCTAATATCCTTCTAGAATGAAAGATTATGTATGAATGGTCATTCCCAATTGAACTTTGTTCCGCTATAATAGGAAAGTATGCAAGGAAGTAAAACTGTTAAGATTGATACTATAGATTCATATAGATAACACTTGCGAGAGGAGGAGCAATCTTGACGACAGTAAAAAGTGAAACATATATTGCTGAAATTAATGATTTAGATAAAAAGGGTTCCGGCCGTTCGGTTGTTTGGCGTGATGTAGGGGAAGTGAATCCGCGGAAGTTAAAGCTAACTATTCCGCAAACACTACCTGGAGAAAAAGTACGTGTTACCGTTGGACAACCCAATAGAAAAAGAACGTTAGTAATGCCTGACGAAATTGTGGAGGCCCATCCAGAGAGAGTGGAAGCTCCATGCCCACATTTTGATCGTTGTGGTGGTTGTGTATGGCAGCATTGGAAGTACACAGGCCAACTAAATGAGAAGACAAGCCATGTAAAGAAAGTCTTAGAGGAACAAGGTTTTGATTCGAATCTAGTACATGACACGATTGGTATGGATAACCCATGGCATTATCGTAATAAAATGGAGTTTACTTTTGCCAAAGACGGATCTTTAGGACTGCATGAACTTGGTAACTGGAGACAGATTATTTCTTTAGAGACATGCTTAATTGCTGGGAAAGAAATGGTAGAGGCTACCATGGTAGTTGCGGATTGGGCTAAAGAGCATGAACTTTCAGGATATGATAAGGACACACATGAAGGGCTACTACGTCACTTAATGGTACGTCAGTCATTTGCAACGGGAGAAATCATGTTAGGTCTTTTCGCAACAGAGTCTCCTACTGGTGAACTGGAACATGCAGCGAAGGATTTAGAAGAACGCATTACTAAGAAATTCTCACAAGTGAAGAGTCTAATGTGGTTTAAAAACACGGATTGGGCGGACCGTACGCAAGCGGAGGAAATTAATACGCTAGCTGGTCGTGACTTCATTTATGATGAGATGTTAGGCTATCGTTACCGTATTTGGTTTGATACGTTCTTCCAGACGAATCCAACACAAGCGCAGAAGTTAGTTGAATTAGCAATAGAAATGGGTAAACCAAAAGAATCAGAGAAAATGATTGATTTATTCTGTGGTGTCGGTACGTTCTCTCTACCTTTTGCAAGCCGTGTCGGTAAGCTAGCAGGAATAGAAATTGTGGAAACTTCCATTGAATCTGCTAAGCGTAATGCAAAAGATAATGGAATTGAGAATACGTACTTCCTAGCAAAAGATGCAAGACGTGGAATTGATGAAGTGCTAGAAAGTTTTGGTATTCCTGAGTTACTATTACTTGATCCACCTCGCTCTGGTGCAGGCGGTAAGGTAATGCGCAGAATCGGACGTGCACAGCCTGAACGTGTGGTCTATGTATCTTGTAATCCAGATACGTTTGCGGTAGATATTAAGGAGCTTGAACCTTTTGGATATGAACTTGTTGAGGTTCAGCCGGTGGATCTTTTCCCGCATACGATGCATGTGGAATGTGTGGCATTACTAGTTAAAAAAGATAAAGCATAAAAATGATATTTGGGCAGGTTTTACACCTGAACACACTACTAAAAAAACCTCACTTTGGTGCTTTGTCATCAAAGTGAGGATTGCTATTACTAGTAATACTAAATCAAATTTTGAAAGTCTTATTAATCTCCACGCTTAAACCTTCAAAAATAAAAGACTGTGCTTCCTCGCTTTTTGTGTATGTCGCACTGTTGCTAATATTAGTACCTTCAAAATGATAAAAAGTTACTTTTGATCTATCAATTTTTTTCCATATGCCGTTACTTTCAGTGTATAACTTTAGTCACTTATTCTGAAAAAATAATATCCCCGATCAGTGTGATTGCTATAAATAATCTATAAAGCCTAGTAGCCAATAAATGTAATTCGGTAACTGACTTCCTATTACTAGTTCTTGTCAATTATTACATAATGTAGTATTCTGAAAATTGAGAAGAAAATAGGTTAAATTAAATGTAATGGGGAAAATAAAATGAGCGATCCTAGATATATAAAACAATTGGATATACATCATACCGGAATGGTTTTTACGGTTGTAAAAAAAGGTAATGAATTTGTTCATACTAACATTGAAGGACAGTTAGTTTATAACCTAGGATATACACCGAGTGATATTATAGGTAAAACTTTAACGGAACTCTTTCCTGGGGAATATGCCGAGATGAAATATAACTATTACTCAGATGCTTGGGCAGGGAACATTATCCACTATGAAAGTATTATAAATGGGATTCAATATATTGCCTTTTTGAGGCCAATCTTAGAGGGCGGTAAAGTAGTTGAAGTGATAGGATCGTGTATTAATGTAACAGAGCAAACCGAATTACAAAAATCTATGTCTATAAAGAACAATTCAAAACCCATTTTCTTAACAAGTTTAACGGAAGAAAAATTATATAATGCTCTACAAACCGCTGCTGACCTAATCAATCATACTTCGAGGCAAGCGAATAATGCTGAGAGAAGGAACTTGACGATTAAAGAGAATAATAATATCATCTTTATCCCAGTTTCGGAGATTATATTTATTGAAAGAGTGGAGAGAAAATCACTTATTCATACAAAGAACAAACGATTTGAAACGTATGAAGCCTTAACTTGTTTGCATCAACAACTAAACGATAACTTTATAAGGTGTCATAAGTCTTATATATTAAATACAGATTATTTAGAGGTTATTGAACAAAGAGGCCAAAAATATATTGCCCATTTTAGGGACTACGATATGGAAGCTAGAATTTCAATCAACTTGGTTAAGTTATTAAAAATGTATAAATCAAACTAACTCGGCAACTATTTTGCTGGGTTTTTTTAATTTTTATAAAATTATATATTTTTTGTTTCTAATTATGAAATTAATGCCTAAAACAGTTAATATATTGTTCGAAATATGTTAGATATTGTTTGAAGTGAATTAGACAACAAAATAAATTACCTATATTATAGGACCTATTATATAGATTGAAAACAAGCATGGGTTCTATTCTGATTCTTATTAACTAAGATCGAAAGTTGCGAGATGAAATAATAGGAAATTAAGCCTAAAGCAAACGGTAAAATACCATATATATTCATCGAGGAAAACATGGGCATTTGGATCACTATTTTGAAAGGGGGAGACTACTGTTATGGGAAATGGAGAAATATTTCAACAAAATACTACCCTTCATTCTGAAATAGAAGATAAAAGGAAACGTCTCATTTTACTTGGAAAAGAATTGGGACTAACGCACCAAGAAACGGTACTAAACAGCCAGTTACTAGATGAACTAATCAATGAATATATTAAAAGTAAGTCGAAAGAAGGAAAAGATAGGTAATTCTCGTTTTTTCGATACATATACGAATCCAACAGTATATAAAAGTTAAAGGAAACCAAACTATAATAAAAATGAAAATAGTTGGAGGTTCCCCGATGTCTAAATCAAAACAATCAAATCCGGATAATCGAAGAAATAATGTAGAACGACTCCATGACATGATTGAAAAGACACAGGAAAAATTAAGTGATGCTGAAGCGAGTTTAGAATTTGCGAGCCCGGAAGAACGAGCATTCCTTGAACAGAAAAATGAGCGCCGTAGACAATCTATTGAAGCAATGGATAAAGAAATGAAAGAGGAAATGGCTGCACGTAAGAAAGGGGAATATTGATATATTGGTGTAAACCTATAACAAAATGTCTCTCTCTTTACTTATATAGCGAGTAATAGTGAAAGCAGGATCCTAAAGGTTCCTGCTTTTTGTAATGAATAAATTTTCTATTCGTGAACTGTTAATATCCCTTTGATATTGGAGTTGAAATAGTCATGATGTGATTTACATTCGTACGTATAGGTACCCGGCTTAGGGTTGATAAAGAGCAGCCCAGTTCTACCTTGCTCCATGTGCACACTAGCTTCTAGTTCTGGAAAACTAAGTATATGGCACTCGTTCTCTGATTCGTTACGAACTTGAATTGCAATTGGTTGGCCAGCTCTAAGCTCTAGAGATGCTGGTTCAACGGAATCTGGATTCATTACGATTGTTGGGAGGACCTCTAAAGTATTCGCATTTACACCAGTAACCCAGTGAAGCTGAAGATAGAAACTGATAAGAATACCCATGCCTACTATTCCATAAAATGCATACTTTAATTTGATGAGCCAAGGTTTAGGTTCTAAATGGTTGCTGTTATTTCTAATATTGAAAATGAGCCCAGCAACGGAAGCTATCAGTATGGTAACAACATATAAGGAGCTTAATAGACTGATTCCAATAAAAGGATTACTTGCTTCTAGCATCGCGTTATATTCTGGGTCAATGTTTTGAAACATGGATATTAAGAAAGATGGTACCGTAAGAACACTAAATAGCAGTCCATAGAGGATACTTATTATCGGTACCCATTTCCATTTCACTGTGATCAGAAGAATTACAATGAATATAGAAATTCCAACATTCATGATATGAATAAATGGGAAGTGTCTTAGTAGAAACATCCCTGTAAAAAGTATGGTCGCGACTTGGAATAGAAGTGTCGACACCACAATTTGCAGATATGGGTTCATTACCTTAAATTTTCCACGCATTTTTCCCTCCTCAATAATTTATTCTAATCTTGTATTCATCATATACACTATGATGTCACTATCGGTAGTAACACAAGTCATGTGACTGTCACGATAATGCTTGTTTAGCTCTAAAGGCGGGCATTTCAGTTGAATATATAAAGTTTGTTCTCACTAATTGTCCTTTGTGTGAAAAGTACCAATCACATGAAAAGCAAAATTAATTTACGATTATGAAATTATAACAAGAAGACCACTCGTTTGGAGTGGTCATTCCCAGTTACTATGGAATTATAAAATAGGTTTTAAAATCATTAAAATAAATAACAGAGTACCCATACAAGAGGCGATATAATAATAGCGGTTTGCCTTACTTAATGTAGCAGATTGTTCTGAAGGAAGCGGTTCATAATCTGATAAAGTGTTATCCTCTTTTACCCAATGTACTAACTCTTTTGTAATTGGTGCAACAAAGCCAATAACTACTACTTGTATACCAATATACAAGAGGATGGATCCTAAAATCCAAAATTCAGTAAAGGACCAGCTAGACCAGATGACAAGTGCGATACCAGACAGTACAGCTATACTACCACCAATCTTTGGAAAGAATTCCAGCATCTTTGATAACTTAAGAGATTGTTTGAAATCCCCAACAGTTTGCTTCTTGCGAAAAAAGACATGACCGAAGAATGTAGGGCCAACTCCTATGATTGCAGATAAAACATGAATTAATACTAACCATTTCATATTGTTTTTCCTCCTAGAATTTTCCTTAATTCGAAGTTTCTTCATTATCATAGCTAAGAATCGGTCACTAGGTTAAGTTACATGTGTCATAGTAATTGTCACTTTCATATATCTGCAAATGACTTGGCATGTTACAGGGGTATAATATGATAGAATATTAGTAATAGATAGAAAAAAATTCTTGAGTCGAGGGGAGTGGTAATTAGGTGCTGAGAATAGTGATTGCGGATGATCAAACGTTATTTCGAGAAGGTCTACAAACAATTATTAATTTAGAGGATGATATGGAAGTGATAGGAGTTGCAGGTAACGGGCAAGAGGCGATAGAGCTTGTTCAAAAGCTACAACCCGATGTAGTTTTAATGGATGTAGAGATGCCTGTAATGAATGGGGTGGAAAGTACCCGCCACATTAAAGATAAATTTCCGGATACGAAGATCTTAATTTTAACAACCTTTGCAGAGGACAATTACATCGTGGAAGGATTAGCCCATGGTGCTAGTGGTTACATGCTAAAAGACCTCCAGGCAGATACGCTAATTTCTAGTATTCGTAGTGCTGCGGATGGTCAGTTCATGCTACCAGCACCAATTGCAACTAAACTTGCCTCACGTCTCTATGAGTCATCAGCAATTGTAGATACCCCTTTTGCCCGGAGTCGCATGTCTGAACATGTAATGGATGGATTAACTGAGCGAGAGAAGGATATAGCCGCTTTGATTGTCAAAGGCTTTACCAATAAGGAGATAGCTGCTCGCGTATTCATGAGCGAAGGGACAGTTCGTAATTATATTAGTGTTATTTATTCGAAGATCGGCACAAGCGAGCGTAGTAAAGCTATGATTCTGTTAAAGGAAGCTGTCGAATCCAAGAAACTAGATACATAGGTGTTTTTATAGAATAGATGTTTACTGAGGATGGTAGAATGCTCTTTTAAAGAGCATTACTACTATCTTTTTTTATACACTTCCTTACGAAACACATGACAATTGTAACTAACGAATGTGACAGGATGATTGCTATGCTATATCTCAAAGAGGGGGAGCTATACATGCATTTCATACCGTGTAAGAATGATGAGGAAATAGGAATGATGGTAGATTTCATCCTAAATCATCGTCAAGAGATTAATGCGAATTATGATGCAAAAACTACCTTTTTCTCCATAGGTACTCAATTATTATATGGAGAAGTAGCAATAGCGGTAAGTAGTCAGGAGCAAGTTGTTGGAACTGTTGGGTATATCAGTGGCACACCGGAATATCAGTTTCAAGATACGCACCGTGCAAGAATTGAAATGGTTTATATCGATGAAAATTACCGATGTACCAATCTTTTTATCAAGGGAATTATGTGGGTAATCGATTTATTAAAGGGTACAAACAAGGATGTAACACATATTGAATTTTATGTACCTAAGGAAAATAGAAAGCTTCAACAATTGTCCTCTAAATTCGCCCAAATGGATACCGAAAGTAAATCTAATTTTGGTGTAGAGGTTCGATATATAGCATCTATTCAGAAAGTGCAATTATATTTTGATAAACTGCAAAAGAATCGAAAGAGGGTGTCAAAAGATGGAACTACGAATAATAATTTGTCAGGAAGATGAGCATTTTGAAACGTTTGCTAGATTTCTAATGAAGTATCGAAAAGATCTCTATTCATCCTATGATATTCAATTTACGATTAACGTCATTTGTGATGCTTTTATCCATTCCAAAATAGTGCTCTTATTAGACAATCAGGAAAGTGTTATCGGCTGTTTTGTATATCATGTGGATGAGGATTCAAATGTACTATTTATCGAGCAAGCTCTTTTGCACCCTGATTCTCGAAGAAGACTAACATTTATTTACGGGATGAAACAGATTCTAGACCATATTTTCATAACTAACCCATCCATAAAAGTTGTCCAGTTTCTCGCAGAAACCAATAATTCGTATATCAATCATCTTTACTCCAAATTTGCAACCATGCTTACGTCTATTAAAGTAGTTGGCGAGAAAAGAAATCTTTATTCTACGGATAAGGATCAACTGGTTAATTACTATAATCAATTCTTTGAAAGGAGGTGAGGATGATGTTGGCACCTAGGCAAGGAGAAGAGAAATCAGGGTTCTTTAAGATAGCGCAAACAAAAGCACCAGTTTGGACAAATAAAATTATTCGTGTGAGTGTACCTGTAAAGTAAAGACGTAGTGTTACTATCTAAAAAGAGTCATTCTAATGGTTTATCCGTAGAATGACTCTTTTATTTGATGAATTATACTGGAAAACGAATGTCTAACACATAATTCCATTCTTCTTCAGAAAGCTGTTGGAGCTTCCCTTGAATGCTTTCTACACGCGTTGTCATCGTGGTTAGTCCAAAGCCAAGCTCTGTATTAAGAGCAGCTTTACCATCGTTTTTTAATTGGAAAATTATCCAATCATCTTGTACTGTCAGACTAAAATAGAACGTTTGGCATTCCCCATGCTTAATTCCATTTGTCATACCTTCCTTTAATGCCATGAATATGACATTTTTCTGAATGATTGTAAGTTCAGGTAGATCGGAGATTGCACTATTAATTTGAACACCAGCATATTCTTTTGTTTCGTCTATAATCTGTATTAAAGCATTTTTTAAGTCGTAATTCCACTCCGCATCTTTTAACAGACGGACAGAGGTACGTATTTCATCTAATCCTTTTCGAATAAGCTTTTGAGAAGTCTCCATTCTCTTCACAGCCTGTTCCGGTTGTTTGTAAATTAATCTTTTGCCAGCCTCAATCTGAACAATCGTAGTAGTAAGAGTATGTCCAACGATATCATGAATCTCTTGCGCAATACGATTTCGTTCTTCCAAAGCGGCAATTTCGACTGTTGCAGCAGTGCCTTCTTGAATACTGTTTACTAGTTGCTGATGTGTTTCTTCAAGCTCTTTTGTTCTTTCAAGTACCCTCTGTTCTAATTGGAGGTTATCCTCCTCGAGACGACTAGATAATTCTCGTAAGCTTGCAGCATACTCGATAACTTGTCTTGATGCTTCTTGATATCTTCTAATAATAATCATTGCACCAGGTAAGACAATGGTAAATGGTCGAATAATTTTTATTCCATTTACTACATCTATCAATTTTGCAGTTAAAGCAATATTTAAGGCGATTTCTAGAACGATAAAGAGTACTAGTCCAGAAGTGAATAGGACTAACTCAGAACTTTTTTGTCTTTTAATAGATAAAACAGATATTACTAATATAAACAGCATAGCTATCGTTATTAATATACTAAGCATAGGGAACAGTAGAAATACAATTTTAGAATGAATAGCTGTAGCTGTGATACCAATAATTCCTACTCCGGAAAATAGATATGTACACCATAGCACCCATCTTTGAAAAGCTGGATGAATGATTTCCCGAAAAAGGAGTAAGAGGAGCAAAAACGCGAGTACTTGACCTATGACAGAAAAATAAAATTCGCTTACTAGTCCCATTGGTAAAAACAGCTGTTTTGAAATTAAATAGGTAACGGATGGCCAAAGAGAAAAATGAACTATGATAAATAAAGCATAGTATAACAATAGTCGCAGCTTACGATTGTATAGATAAAGAAAGAATGCCAATAAACCAGTGACCATAAAGCCGATTATACTTACTAGATTGATCGCATCTTCTTTATAGATAAATCCAATTAAATCTGCTTCCTGCCCAATCGTATAAAGATAAGGTACCTTCCCTTGAAGGCGGATGTATATATTTTCAGATGCACTAGTAAGAGGAATTATATCCCAACGTGGGACATTTAGTCTTGGGTCAGTATTGTTTAGTTTTCCAGCTTGATAAATTAGTTGATTATCCTGATAGACTTCATAGTAAGAAGGGGTAGGGTAAAGGAATAACTGGATAGTTTCTAACTGATTAGCTATTTTAAGTGATTCTTGAGTTTGTTTCAATTCTTCCATTTGAGATAAAGAAATTCGAATCCATATAAGACCATCCCTACTACTTTTTTGGTGGGTAAATGGTGTCCATTGTGAATTAGTATCGTTTGAGTTTGGATTACTACTATCTTCCTCTAATAAATAATGAATAGAACTATGAGGAATTTCAAGGTAATCATCCAGTTTACTATAAGCTCTAGCTTCTGCTGGTAAAACAGTAATAGTAAGTAATATAAAAGCAAAGATGAGTACATAACATTTGCTGTACCTTTTTTTATTAATCATTGAAATATCCCCTTATTCCTTAATTAGTTGCTATTCGTTTAGAAAATGATATATTTTCTGAAAACAATTGTTCATTCAAATTATAAAACAAGTACTTAGAAGGTGGTAGTTACAATTGTAATGTTTAATAAATGGCATCTACTTTTCCATCTATATTTTGAAGCATAGAATTGTGTAACTAATTGAATAAGAGGTAAAATAGGAGCATAATCAAGTAGTTAAATTTAATACAAACGTTTGATTTAATTTTCATAGATAAGAGGAGTGAATTACATATGAGTAAAGTTAATTGGATGGAAGAAGTCACTAAAAGAAAAGAAGGTTTTATTAAAGATTTACAAGGACTATTACAAATAAAAAGTGTTCTAGACGAAGATAATGCTACTGAGGAAGCACCACTTGGACAGGGAATAAAAGACGCCTTGCAATACATGCTAGATTTAGGTGAAAAAGATGGATTTACTAGTAAGAACGTAGGCAATCTTGCAGGTCATCTCGAAATGGGCGAAGGTGAAGAACTAATTGGTGTGTTAGGGCATATCGATGTTGTTCCAGAAGGAGATGGGTGGAGTGTCGACCCTTATAGTGGGGAAGTGAAGGATGGAAAAATCTATGCACGTGGATCTGCTGATGATAAGGGACCAACTATTGCAGCATATTATGGTATGAAAATTGTTAAAGAGCTAGGTCTACCAATAAATAAACGAGTGCGTCTTATCATTGGGACAGATGAAGAAAGCGACTGGCGTTGTGTGGAACACTATTTCAAGCATGAAGAAATGCCAACAACTGGTTTTGTGCCAGATGCAGATTTTCCAATTATTTTTGCTGAAAAAGGTATTGCTGATTATGACATTGTACAGCCAGCTCAGGCAGAACAAGTTTCAGTGGAATTTGAGCTAGTATCATTCCAATCTGGTCGTCGATATAATATGGTTCCTGACTTTGCAGAAGTACATATAAAAGTGCAAGACGATGCATCAAACATAGTGCAAGATTTTCTGGCGTATTTAAGTGAAGCGAAATTAGAGGGTGATGCTAATACAAGTGACGGCAAAATAGTACTAACTCTAGTTGGGAAAAGTGCTCATGGTGCGGAGCCACGTTTTGGGAAAAATGCTGGAACATTAATGGCACAGTATTTACAAAAACTTGAATTAGATGAAGCAGGTAAAAAATATGTAGCTCGTGTTTCAGAATTTCATGATCAATCTCGAGGCGAAGTGTTTGGAGTTGAATATGAAGATGAAGACTCCGGTGAATTAACGATTAATGTTGGTGTAATGAACTATAGTAAAGACTCAGGTGGTCGTATTGGTTTAAATATGCGCTACCCGGTAACGTTCAATATCGATGAAGGTAAGCAAAAGATCGAAGAAGTATTAGCAGAAAAAGGTCTCCAATTAGAAAACTTTACGGATTCGAAACCTACTTATGTGAAAAAGGATGATCCATTAATTAAGACGTTGCAAAAGGTTTATGAGGAACAGACTGGTGAAACAGCCAATCTGCTAGCAATCGGCGGAGGAACGTATTCGCGGGCTCTAGATCACGGAGTAGCCTTTGGTGCTATGTTCCCAGGCCGTGAAGATGTCATGCATCAGAAGGATGAGTATGCGTTTGTAGAGGATTTATTAAAAGCTACGGCAATTTATGCCCAGGCAATTTTTGAATTATCGAAGTAGAGAACATATGAAAAAAGACATTGCTGACAACTCGCAATGTCTTTTTCATGTAATGTCTATTTCTCATCAAATAAATTCATACTCAAATAGCGTTCGCCAGTATCAGGTGCAATACAAACAATGCGTTTTCCTTTGCCTAACTTCTTCCCTACCTGTATTGCAGCATGAACAGCGGCAGCACCAGAAGGACCAATAAAAATACCCTCTAAACTGGATAGCCTACGAAGCATTGTCATTGCATCTTCATCCTCAATTTGGATGATTTCATCATAAATACTTGTATTCAATATGCTTGGGACAAAACCTGGACTTGTTCCCACAAGTTTATGCTTTCCCGGTTTTCCACCAGAAAGAACTGGAGATCCCTGTGGCTCTACGACCGCAATATGAATATTTGGTAGTTTTTCCTTTAATGTTTCCCCGGTACCAGTAACCGTTCCACCAGTTCCCGCCGTACAAACAAAGGCATCCAACTTTCCGTCCATTTGATCTAAGATTTCGAGTGCAGTGGTTGTACGATGGATATCTGGATTAGCTTCATTCTCAAATTGCTGTGGAATAAAGCTACCAGGTATTTCTTTTTGTAATTCCAAAGCTTTACGAATACAGCCTGGCATTTTTTCTTCACTAGGTGTTAACACAATCTTGGCACCGTAAGCCTGTAGAATACTCCGTCTTTCTAACGTGCTATTATCAGGCATAACGAGAATAGCTTTGTAGCCTTTTGCTGCGGCGTTCATAGCTAACCCAATACCAGTATTTCCACTAGTTGGTTCAATAATGGTGTCCCCAGGCTTAATAAGACCCTTTTCTTCTGCAATTCGAATCATATTATATGCAGCACGGTCTTTTACACTTTTGCTTGGATTAAACATCTCTAACTTTACATAAATATCTGCCGCATCTTCTGGTACTACTCTATTTAATTTAACAATAGGTGTTTCTCCTATTAAATTTGTTATATTTTCAACAACCTTCATTTATATACCTACTTCCTTAGGAGGTTTCTTGTTATTTTACTATTTGCGTGTAGTAATAATCAAATCACGGGATTATCTAATTTTATCAAATTTAGTGAGTTATTATAGTTTTCAATTATGTATGGAACCTTTACAATGGAATGAAAGGGAGAGTGAGAAATTAATGAAATACGTAGACACGTGGGATTTAGAAACAATTTTTCACGGAGGTACAAAATCTGAAGAACTTCAAGTAAAGTTAAAGGATCTTGAAACACAAATTATTGATTACCAAACGCTATTAAATGAATGGGATTATAAATCGCAACCAGTCGAGGCTTTTAAAACGATATTAAAAAAACAAGAATTGATTGGAAAAGGGTTAGGTCAATCCGGGACTTTCGTTTCCATGTGGCATGATGCATACATGAATGATGAACATGCAACAGTTGTAAAAGGCCAAATTATGGAACTTTATAGTGAGGTACAAAAGCTTTCTAATACGTTTACCAAGAAACTGGTTGATATTCCAGACGCTGATTGGAATAGTTTGTTAGAGGATAAGGAATTAAGCGAAGTCTCTTTCTCTCTAAGTGAAATTCGTGATGATGGCAAACGCCTCTTATCGGAAGACGAAGAAAAGCTAATTGCAGAACTAAACAAAGATGGTCTATCTGCCTGGAGCAACCTCTACGACACGGTTGTATCCATTATGACAATTCCATTTACTGATAAAGAAGGTAAGACTACCGATTTATCAGTTGGTCAAGCGATGAACAGAATGTATGCAGATCCAGACCCAGAAGTAAGAAAACAGTTATTTGAGAACTGGGAAGCGGCATGGACTAAGTATGGTCCAATATTCGCGGATACATTAAACCATTTAGATGGATACCGTATTACATTGCAGAAGAAACACCAGTATGAGGATCATTTAGAGGAACCGTTAGAATATAACCGTATGACGAAAGATACACTTAACGCTATGTGGTCTGCTGTATCTAACAACAAGCAACCTTTCCTTGATTTTCTACAACAAAAGGCAAAACTTCTTGGCATGGAAAAGCTAGGTTGGCAGGATGTAGATGCACCAGTAGCATTAGGCGATGTGAAACCTACTCGTTTTACATATGATGAAGCTTGTGACTTTATTATCGAAAACTTTGAATCATTTGGTCCGAAATTAGCTGACTTTACAAAACATGCATTAGAGAACCGTTGGGTAGAAGCAGAGGACAGACCAAATAAGCGACCAGGAGGATATTGTACGAGTCTTCCTGAGTTTGGAGAATCTCGTATCTTCATGACGTTTACTGGTTCATCTTCAGATACAAGTACGTTAGCACACGAGTTAGGCCATGCTTTCCATAGTCATGTGATGAAGGATTTACCAACATTAAATCGTCGTTACGCAATGAATGTTGCAGAAACAGCAAGTACATTTGCAGAGACTATTATTAATAATGCAACAGTTAATAATGCGAAAACAGATGGCGAAAAAGCATCCTTACTAAACGCTAAGCTAGAAAATGCAACGGCAATGTTTATGAACATTCATGCCCGTTTCCTATTCGAAAATGCATTTTATGAAGAACGTGCAAAAGGGATTGTCTCAGAAAAAAGATTAAATGAGTTAATGGTGGAGGCACAGAAAGAAGCATATGGAGATAGTTTATCTAGCTACCATCCGCATTTCTGGTGCAGTAAACTACACTTCTTTATTGACAGTGTACCGTTCTATAATTTCCCTTACACCTTTGGGTTCCTATTTAGCTTAGGAATCTATGCTGAGTACCGTAAGAATCCAGAAGGCTTTGAAGAGAAATACATTGCGCTACTTCGAGACACTGGTTCGATGAAGGTAGAAGACCTTGCAGCGAAACATCTAGATGTTGATATTACGAAAGAAGACTTCTGGGCTGCTGGAGTTCAATTAATGACTGAGGATGTAGAAGAGTTTATTCGTTTAACAAACTAAGTAGTATAGGTAGGTAGGTGCTTGCCATTTGGCAAGTGCCTTTTTAATTTGGTTGCATATTTGGCAGGGCTATCAACTGAAAATCGCAACGTATCAACCGATAGCAAGCGAATATCAACTGAAAGCGATTGGGTATCAACGAAAAATTCGAATCATCAACCAATAGCAGATAATATCGACCGAAAAATGCCGATTATCAACTGAAATTTACAATCATCAACCAATATCCGACAATCATCAACCGTTCCAGCCGAGTTAGCACAGCCATATTTCTGCATCTCTATAAATAATAAGATAATATCTTGGTCTATTAGAAAATACCCATGCTTATAATAGTAGTACATAGCTTGTCTAATAGGGGGAGTTATCTTTGGCAACCATTATCACTATAGTTATTACATTTATCGCTGCAGGTATTGATGAGATGCTTGTACTCATATTACTATTTGCCCATGCTAAAAATAAGAAACAGATGAGGCAAGTGTACATTGGCCAACAAGCTGGAATGACAGTTATTCTTTTCATTATTTTAATTGCATTATATGGTGTTTCATTTTTTACCGGAAAATGGACAGGATTACTTGGTATTCTTCCGATTGTAATTGGCCTGATGGAGTTATTTGATGGTGATGAAGACGAGGAAAGTGATGCGATACTACGTAAGACAACAATCTTTAGTAATCTCACCACAAGGGTTGCTATTGTTGCAATAGTTGGGGGATCAGAAGAATTAGCAATTTTTGTTCCATATTTTACAACCTTAAATTCTAATGAATTAATGATTGCAGTTTTGACCTTTTTTGTAATGATTTTCATTTGGAGTGGCATCTGTCATGTACTTGGTTCTACTAAGAATGTATATAAGGTTGTAAAACGGTATGAAAGAATTATTATTCCAGTAGTATTTATTGGTATTGGTATGAAAGTTTTACTAGAAAATGACACGATAGAGACTATTTTGGATTTGTTTTTGTAAGTCTTATTACTTAATTAAATATCATGAATCTGATATGATGCCATGTGGAATACTAATATTATCTTACAATGAAGTAACTAAAGGAGCTTAAAACATGGCAAAAGCAAATGAAGGAGATACAATCGAAATTATGTCTGGAGACCATCAAGGAAAGAAAGGTAAAGTACTTATTGTTCGGGAAAACTCTGTAATCGTGGAAGTCGGACATAATAAAGTTCGTGATGAACCGATTAAAACGGTAATTAATCATAAGAATTACCAGTTAGCTTAAGGAAATGTCCACCACGTTATTTAGTGGTGGACTACTTTGATTCATTAACTCTACTAAAATAACCACTAGACACCACATAACATCCACTATCAAGACTAGACTAGTTTAATCCATGATTCTCACAATACTCGTCTACCAACTCTTCAATTTTATCCACCAAAGGATACTTACCGGAAAATGTAAATTTGATCTCTTCTACAAATTCACCATCCCGATACACATGAATAGCACCATTCTGTTCAATGACACTAAACTCAGGTTCAAACCGATAACCGCTGCGCTCTACTGCTCCCATTAATAACAACTCCTAATCAAAGTTTTACTATTATTATTTCACTAACCCATCCTATTCAATTCAATGGATATTTATAGGCGTATGAACATATCAATGAATGGGGAGGTATGATTATGTCAGATAAACGAAATCAAAATGAGAAAGATGAGCAGTTAGAAATTTTTCGCGTTAGGGACAAAGGGAAGTACTTAACGACAAACCAAGGACTGAAAATGTCAGAGGATGAACTATCGTTAACAGCTGGGGTACGTGGTCCCACATTAATGGAGGATTTTCATTTCAGGGAAAAAATGACTCACTTTGACCACGAGCGTATTCCAGAAAGAGTGGTACATGCCAGAGGATTTGCGGCACATGGAGAGTTTGAGTTATATGAGAGCATGGAACGTTACACGAAAGCAAAAATCTTTACAGATACGACTAAAAAAGTGCCTACGTTTGTGCGCTTTTCTACGGTAAATGGTGCTCGAGGTTCTGCTGACACCGCACGAGATGCGCGTGGTTTTGCTACGAAGTTTTATACGGAAGAAGGAAACTATGACCTTGTAGCAAATAATATACCAGTTTTCTTCATCCAAGATGGGATAAAATTTCCAGATGTTGTCCATTCATTCAAACCAGAACCCCACAATGATATTCCACAAGCATCGACTGCCCATGATAACTTTTGGGACTTTGTTGCTAACAACCCAGAGAATGCACATATGGTCATGTGGATCATGTCAGACCGAGCCATCCCAAGAAGCTTCCGAATGATGGAAGGGTTTGGCGTTAATACATTTCGTTTTGTAAATACACAAGAAGAGGCATTCTTCGTGAAATTTCATTGGAAGCCAACACTTGGTACCCATTCGCTCCTCTGGGAGGAATCTCATAAGTTAATGGGGATAGACCCTGACTATCATCGTAATGATTTATGGAATGCAATTGAAAGAGGAGATTACCCGGAATATGAGCTAGGCGTACAAATCGTTCCACAAGAAGATGAATTCAAGTTTGATTTTGATCTATTAGATGCAACAAAGCTTATTCCTGAGGAAGAAGTCCCCGTAAAAATCATAGGAAAATTGACACTAACCAAAAACGTAGATAATTTCTTTGCAGAGACCGAGCAAGTTGCATTTCATCCAGGTCATGTTGTACCAGGAATTGACTTCACAAACGACCCACTATTGCAAGCAAGACTCTTCTCCTATACAGACACCCAATTAATCCGCCTAGGTGGTCCGAATTTTCACGAAATCCCAATTAACCGTCCCATTTGTCCATTTCATAATAACCAACGAGATGGCTATCACCGGCAAACAATTAATGTTGGAAAAGTAAACTATCATCGTAATTCATTAGCAAATAATACCCCTGTACCAGCCCCGCCGGAAGAAGGTGGTTATAAGCATTATGAGGAAAAAGTAGAAGGGAAGAAAGTGAGGGCGAGAAGCGAAAGTTTTACCGACCATTTCTCCCAAGCCAAATTGTTTTGGAATAGCATGAGTGAACCGGAAAAAAGGCACATTATCGATGCGTTCAGCTTTGAACTTGGTAAGGTAAAAAGTAAATCTGTCCGTCAGCAAAATGTGGATTTATTTGCCAATGTTGACCTTGAGCTTGCTCAAATTATTGCTAGAAATATTGGAGTTAAACCGCCAACACAAGGGGGGTCACCTGTAACGAAAGCTTCACCTGCATTGAGTCAGTTAAATACTCGAATGACTGCCAAAACACGTAAGGTCGCTGTAATCGTTTCTCATGGATTTAATGGACCATTTTTGAAAAATGTTTTAGATATTTGGGATAAAGAAGGGCTAGTCCCAGAGATTATTAGTGAAGATTTAGGAGTTGTAAGAGGTACAAATGGGGTGGAATTAGAAGCAACCCAAAATATGTACACGGCAGATTCGGTTTTATATGATGCCGTCTTTATGGTTCGCGGTAGTAGTGATGATCAGATGTTTAATCAAAAAGCTGCCTACTTCTTAGATGAAGCCTATCGTCATAAGAAAACGATTGGAGCAGTTGGCGGAGGGAAGAAATGGTTAGAGGTGAATAACCTTATTAATAAACCTGGTGTGGTAACAGATGGAACTACATCAGAATTTGCAAAACATTTTGTAGAAGCAGTAGCAAAACATCGACATTGGAATAGGTAAGGATTAAAAAACGGTTTGTTTGATTTCTGCAAACCGTTTCTTTACAGGTTCTTATATAACTAATTGTTATCACATGTGATAGTAATTTTGTATTTTTTCTTATATAAAATAAGGTCTATACTGAATACAGGGGGTGTTCAGTATGGAATTTGTATTTATCTTTCTAACCGGTATTGTTGCTACGACGTTAGGAACCGTTGCTGGTGGTGGAGGTCTAATTAGCCTGCCGATGATGTTATTACTAGGAATGCCAATTCACTCTGCAATTGGGGCAAATAAAGTATCCAATACTGTTAGCTCTTTTTCTAGTTTTTTTCATTTGTTAAAAGCGAAGAAAATTTCAATGAAAGAGTGTTACTGGATTATCCCGATTAGTATAACAGGGGGTCTTAGTGGAGGTTTTATAGCTACTTTACTTTCCCCGAAGCATCTTTATATCATTGCTATTATTTTGCTGATAGTTGCTCTTGTTACTTCTATGATCGGCAAACGAAATTTCACAGGTGGTAATACTTTAAAACCAAACAAAGTAAGTATACCAGGTTTATATGGTATCGGGATATATGATGGTTTATTTGGCCCTGGTCAAGGAACATTAATGCTATATCTTTTTGCTTACTTAAGAATAGATTATATTAAGGCTGTTGGCTACGTGAGATTTGCTACTTTTTCAAGTTGTATTGGAGCGGCTACGATGTACATTGCATCAGGAAAAATTCTTTGGGGATTAACATTATCACTACTTTGTGGTTCTGTCATCGGTGCACAAATTGGGGTTCGTGTAGCGGAAAAGATTAAACCATCCTATATGAAACCGATATTACGTGTAGTAACACTTGCCCTTATCGTTCAGGTATTTGTAGAAAATATATTATAAGGAAAGAGGCTGGGACATAACTAAAAGTTGAAGTTGAAAAGACGAATGATTTAACACATTAGCTCCGGAATTATACGGAGACTCCTGTGGGAGGATAGGCATCGGTGAGACCCCGCAAGAGCGATAGCTCTGAGGAGGCTCACCAGCCGCCCACGGAAAGCGGAGTATATTTCCGGAGCGGGTCTGATGCTCTGATTATAATCGTTCGGATTATCTTTATGCTAAAATACTTTTGTCCCAGTCTCTAGTTGTTTTCATATACTACTTTTCCGTCTACCATTGTAAAAATAACGCTGGCTGTTTTAATTTCTTCAGGAGATACGTTAAATAAGTTACAATCCAGAACAATTAAATCTGCTAGTTTATCTTCCTCTAGAGTCCCTAGCTCTTCTTCACGGAAAGCCCCATAGGCAGGTGCAAAGGTGTAAGCTTTTAATGCATCTGCAAGCATGATTTTCTCATCCTTATTCCATACAACTTGATCGTCGTCTACCCGGGTAACAGCACGATATATTGCTGTTAACGGGTTTAGACCAACTACTGGAAAATCACTGCCATAGACTAGAGTTGCCCCATTATCCTTGAGCGTTTTCTGTAACATGTAAAGCTTCATTCTTTCTTCACCAATTAAGTCCTCAAACACATCATAGGATGACCCATTAATGTGTTCAGGCTGAATGGATGCAAGTACGCCTAATTCTTGAAAGCGAGGTATGTCAGCCTCTTGTATCATTTCAATATGCTCAATCGCATGGCGGGAATCACGTTTCCCATTTTGCTTTTGTGCTTCTTCGAATGTATCTAATGCTAGGTTTACTGCCTTATCTCCAACGCAGTGAAAACGAACTCGGAAATTATTCTTGTCTGCAACGATTGTCCACTTTTTGATAAGTTCTTCATGATATACAGTTCCGCCGATGGAGTCTACCTTATTCGTATAAGGCTCTAGTAGATATGCCGTATAACTTGTGATAACCCCGTCAATAAATTGTTTGAAGCCTGTAAACTGTACCATATTGGAATTATATGTTTCCCGAAGTCTAATTGCTTCCTCCAAATCCCCATTCAAAGGCGCAACAAAATGGACCCGAGTAGTAAGCTTATCCCTATCTTCAAAGTCAGCATAGATTTCTGCCTCTTCCGTACTCATCTCAGGAAGTCTCAGTAAGTCGTGTACAGATGTAACGCCATATCGCTTAGCTTCTTGTAAAAATTGCTCTAGTAATTGTTCCTTATGCTTTAAATCCATTGGCATTGCTTTTGTAACAAGTCCAACAGCGTGTTCTAATAAAAGACCAGTAGGCTCCCCATTTTCATCTTTAACAACTTCACCAAATTCAGGATTTGGTGTTTCCGCTGTAATACCTGCAAGCTTTAGCATAGCGCTATTCACCCAAGCACTATGAAACTCTGCTTGATAAAGAATAACTGGTTTATCTGGAACTACTTCGTCTAAGTACTTTTTGTCCACTGTTTCTCTGTTCGTCCATGTATTGTCATCCCAACCACTACCGATGATAAGTGATTGTTCAGGATGTGTATCAGCATAAGCTTTGACTAATGCTGCGGATTCTTTTGCAGAGCGAGCATCATATAGTTGTACACTATTTTCTAGCATGCTACCTAATAAAAGGTGGATATGGAAGTCATGGAATCCAGGCATGATTAGTTTATCGCCAAAATCTAGCACTGTTGTATGTTCTGAAGTGTATGTATCTATATCTTCTATAGCAATGATAGTTGTTATCTGATTACCACTTACGAGAATAGCTGCAGGTTTAGGTTGATTTGAGGTTCCCGTGAAAACAGCCGTACTAGTTAAAATGTAGTCTATAGGTCGCGACATAATTTTCTCCTTCTAATGGATATATTTAGTTCTTATTATACAATGGATAGAATTGATATACGAGGTGAATATTGTAGGTGATTATTAAATTTAGTGTGTGGATAAAAGAAAAAAGACCGACTCGATAAAGTGGTCTTCTTTTGTTGAATCAACCTATATGTACTAATAGATTAGCCTTCACATGTTTATTGATTTGATTGATTAAGAGTTGAATCTTTCCTTCTTTCAAACCCAAGGAATCTAGTACCTTTGAATGTAAGTATGCCAATATCATCTTCAGCAATCATTCCATAATCTTGATCGGAAAGTTGAAATTCCTTTCGATCCCCACTATCAAATTCAAATGTTGCATAATAGGTTGTCCGTGTTGTGCTGTGATGGTGATGATGATCCGAATGATGGTGATGGCGTGAACCGCGTACTTGAGTCCTTTTTGCTTTTACAATAGCTGGAACGGATAGTTCTGGTGATTGCTCGTTTTTACTCCATTGACCAATTCCTTTTACGGCAGTAACAATAAATACCCCGATAACGAGAACAAAGATAATACCAAAAAATATAGGGAATAAGTCAAAAAAATCAAATCCAGTATCAAATCCACTTCCAAAGCCAGGTCCCATTGTATCCATAATATCTCCCCCTCGAAGAACTTACTATGTAATACGTACTCATCGTATAATAGTTTCAAGTTTTCTATATCAAGGTTTTAATTTGAAGTATATAATTTCAGGATCCCCATCATCTAAGTTTTCCACTATACCACTCTTAACAAATCCATTAGATTCAAACACGCTATGCATCGCTTTGTTAGAACGGTTTGTTGATGAAAATACCTTTTGTGTTGGCGAAGTACGAACCATTTCATTCAATAATAAACTCCCGTATCCCTTTCTTCTCTTAGAAGGAGATACAATAATCAATGTAATAAACGTACATTCGAAAAAGTTAGTATCGTAAATGGAAAAACCGACTACATCATCACTTTCTTTTACAATGAAGCAACGACCTTGTACGATAGCGGTTTCAATTGTGTCTTTTCTACTTGTATTACCTATAACTTCACTATCTAATTGTACAATCTTATCTAAGTCTGTACGTTCTGCTGAGATGATATTCAAGTTAATTCCCCTATTTCCACTTCGTAATTCTCCTCATATACGGTTTACGCATATTATTTTTACTTCAGTAAATTTTAACATAAATTACCTAATCACATTCACTATTTTTTAAAATGAGTAATGAACCTTATAAACACCAAAAGATCGAGTAATAAAATCTAAACGATTTCATACTCAATCTCTTAACCATTCTATTTAAGTATTACTTTTTTAGATTCCGATACCATATTTACAAAAAGCTGGACGAAACGGACATCGTTAGTAAGCTCTGGATGGAAAGCGCTCGCGAGAATATGTCCTTGTCTTGCAGCGACAATCCTATCCTCATAACTTGCTAGTATCTCTACGTTATCGCCTGCATATTCAATGTATGGAGCACGGATGAATACCGCTTTATATGGAATTTCTAGACCTTTTACATCAAGTTCTGCTTCAAAACTATCTTTCTGTCTACCGAAGGCATTTCGTTTTACACGAACATCCATCAGTTGTAGATGTGCATCGGACGAATCAGAAAGTTCATTAGCTACAAGAACCATTCCTGCACAAGTTCCGAAGATGGGCTTTTGTTGTGCACTAAATTGCTTTAGTGGATCTAAGAACCCATATCGGTCTATTAGTTTACGCATTGTTGTACTTTCTCCACCAGGAAGAACTAGACCATCAATTTCAGCTAGTTGTTCAGGCTTTTTAATTGTAATACCTATATTTCCTGTGGATTCAATCTGTTTAATATGTTCGGTTACAGCTCCTTGTAAACCGAGAACACCAATGACTAACTTGTTCATACTACACAACCCTTCGACAAAATTCGGGGAGTGACAGGCACTCTACCAACCACGCTCTTGCATACGTTCTTCTAGGCTTAGCTTGGAAATTTCGATTCCTTTCATTGCAGCCCCTAGTTCTTTAGATAGCTTGCCAATTAAGTCATAGTCGTTAAAGTAAGTAGTTGCTTGCACAATCGCACTAGCAAATTTCTCTGGATTCTCTGATTTGAAAATACCTGATCCAACAAAGACGCCATCTGCACCAAGCTCCATCATTAATGCAGCATCTGCTGGTGTAGCTACACCACCTGCTGCAAAGTTAACGACAGGTAATTTACCAGTTTCTTTAATTTCTTTTAAGATTTCATAAGGTGCACCTAGGTTCTTCGCTTCTGTCATTAACTCATCATTACTCATGTGAGTAACTTTACGAACTTGCGCTTGAACTTTACGCATATGGCGTACTGCTTCTACAATGTTTCCAGTACCAGGTTCTCCCTTTGTGCGTAGCATGGAAGCTCCTTCAGCAATTCTTCTTGCAGCTTCTCCAAGGTCACGGCAGCCACAAACAAATGGTACCGTAAAATCACTTTTCAATAGATGAAATTCTTCATCAGCAGGAGTTAGAACTTCACTCTCATCAATATAATCCACACCCATTGCTTCTAGTACTCTAGCTTCTACAATATGTCCAATACGTGCTTTTGCCATAACTGGAATACTTACGGCATTCATTACTTCTTCTACAATACGAGGATCTGCCATTCTAGCAACGCCACCAGCAGCACGAATATCAGATGGAACACGTTCCAAAGCCATAACGGCAACTGCTCCAGATGCTTCTGCAATCTTAGCTTGTTCCGCGTTAACGACGTCCATGATCACGCCACCTTTTTGCATTTGAGCCATCCCACGTTTTACTGTCTCTGTACCTAGTAATTTTTCCATTTAAAAACACTCCCAATCTATAAAGTTTGATGAATATGAATTTTAGTTTATTATAAAAAGTAGTTGGCATTGTTGAAAGTGTCAGTTTCATATAATCTAATGATGCCAGATTGGAAGGGGGAAGATTAATGGAGATGTTATCGTGTCAATTGGACCGAGAAAGTAGCTCCCCAATGTATGAACAATTATATACCTATATCAAGACAGAAATTATGAGTGGACAAATATCCTTTGGGACGAAGCTTCCATCGAAACGAAAACTAGCAGACTTTCTGAAGGTGAGTCAAAATACAGTAGAGACAGCCTATGAACAATTAGTTGCAGAGGGCTTTGTAGAGGGAGTTCCTAGAAAAGGATACTTTGTCCTAGCATCAGAAGATTTAGAGTATGTGCAGCGGGTTAATCCAATTAAAAAACAATCATCAAAAAAGAAAGAAACAATAGATTATAATTTCCATCCAAGTTGGATTGATACGAGTTATTTTCCTTTCAATAATTGGAGAAAGCATGCCAGAAATATAATTGGACCAGAAAACCATTCCTTATTATTAACAGGAGAGCAACAAGGCGAGTACGTGTTACGGGAAGAAATAGCTAATTATCTATATCAAGCTAGAGGGGTTCATTGCTCTCCAAATGAGATTATCGTAGGAGCGGGGATAGAGATATTACTTCAACAGCTCATCTTGTTGTTAGGTCACTCCAGTGTATATGGAGTGGAGGACCCTGGATACCATGTTATCTCTAGAATTCTACAAAACTACCCGAATAAAGTATTCCCTTTAGAAGTGGATAATGAAGGGGTAAAGGTGGACGAATTAGGGAATTCTCCAGTTGATCTCGTTTATGTAACGCCTTCTCACCATTTTCCATATGGTACCGTTCTTTCTGCCAATAGACGGATTAAATTATTAAATTGGGCAGGAGGCTTGGCTAACCGTTACATCATTGAGGATGATTATGATAGTGAATTTCGATATAGTGGAAAGTCAATACCTTCGCTCCAAAGCATGGATAAACGGGAAAAGGTCATCTATTTAGGTACATTCTCAAAATCATTAATTCCATCTATTCGGATTAGTTATATGGTGTTACCAAAACCTTTAATGAATCGTTACAAGGAGGAGCTTTCCTTCTTTCAATGTACGGTCTCTCGAATTGACCAACACATCCTAGCTAATTTTATGAAGGATGGCGACTTTGAACGTCATCTGAATCGTATGCGGAAGATATATAGACGTAAATTGGAGAAAACACTTGAGATTCTCAAACCCTACTCAGATATCCTAGAGATTGTCAGTGATTTATCGGGGTTCCATGTTGTGGTGGAGGTAAAGAATGGTTGGACCGAAGATATGCTCGTCCAACAAGCGAAAGAAGCACATCTTAAAGTGTATCCCCTATCTGCATACGCAATGGATAAACAGTACGGTTCGCATCCAAGAATTGTCTTAGGTTTTGCTGGAGTACCTGAAGAAGAGTTAGAGAAGGCAATTAGAACTTTACTAACCAGTTGGGGTATTTAGGTGTTCGGGCACCGGCATGCATATGTTAAATTCACCGGTGCCTGCCAGCCCCCTTAAAACATATTTGGGTAATGTTTTACCATCGCGTCAGATATTGCATCTGCCATTTCCCGTGCTTGTTTTTCAATTTCATCGTACACAGCTATGTCTTTCCCATACTCTTTATTAATCATAAACACAGCCTCTTGCTTGGTTAATTCGAGATGGGTATAAAACATATCTCGTACAGCAGACTCTGATAAGTATGGATTAACCTGATTTAGAAAAGCAGCGATTTCATCTGCATTGCGATACCATTTTTCCTCTGCTGCCGTAGCGGCTTGGTTGTCCCCAACAATTGCAGCCTTAACCAGATCGGCAGCTACTAATAGATGCTCCTGTATTAAATTACTGTAAGTAGTTGCAACCATATCTCCATATAACCTGCGAATCATATTTCCCATGTCAGTAGCATTCTTGAGGAGGCGTGTTAGAACTTCATCAATATCTGGTAGGTTGAACGTAAGGCTAATAATAGCCATTCTAGTCCATGCAACATGTTCTTCCCATAGACTTCTCATATCATTTCGGTAGTCTACTTCTGCCTGTGTAATACAGTGGTTATTTGAATTCGATACTGGTATTCTAATCGTCTGCCCCAGAGGTAAATAATATGGATTCACCATAGGGTTCGCAGCAATGATTCGGTTAGCAGTAGTATTGTATCTTTGTGCAAGTGTCCAGTAATTTTCACCTGGTTGAATAATGTGCTGTCGATAATACCCCACTTCACTCACTCCATTCCTAATCAAATTTGATATATCATATTCGACTGAACAGATTGGGTGAAGGACTATTTTTATAAGATAAGCTTATATTACAACCATCACTTTAAGGAAACAAAGGATGTGATATGATGGTGAAATGTAATAAAAAAGGAGTGAAGCGGGTGAAAAAGCTTCTTACTACAATGCTCATAACTATGACCATATTAATAGCTGGTTGCAATTCTACAAACTCTTCAGATCCTAATAATTCATTTGATAGTAGTGAACTAGATAAATACACGGTAAAAACGATAGATGAAGAAGTGGTGCAAGGTGATTTCTTATTTCGACTAGTAAGCGAGAAAAAGGAATATCATGTAGGTGAAGAAGTAAAGCTTTATGGAGAAATCGAATATATAGGTGAACTAGATGAAGTAACGATTCATCATGCCTCTCAGGCAATTCTTTTTCCAATGAAGGAACAAGTTAGGAACTATAAAATTCATAGCATGATAGAGGAAATTGGATTATCAACAACCCTTAAGAAAGGGGAGCCTTATCGCGAAGAATATGCTAAAAGTGGTGGATTTGCAATGGATGTTGATCCACCAGACTATATTGAGTTTATGGAAGATTTCCTAAGCATAGATGGATTCCCTCCAGGGTATTATGTTGTCTCAGGAACAACTAACTTTGCCTACGAAACCGAACGATACGAGATTCAAGCAACAGTGGACTTTAAAGTTGTTGATTGAAAGAGTTTGGGAAGCAACGCGAAGTTGAAGTTGAAAATGTGAATGATTTATACATTAGCTCCGGAAATATACGGAGACTCCTGTGGGAGAATAGGCATCGGTGAGACCCCGAGAATGCACCTGCGTCTGCAAGTAACGCTACGTAGCATGCTTCCTCGGTGCAAGGCTGCAAAGAAGTCAGTTCAAGTAGTAGCCTGGCTCACCAGCCGCCCGCGGAAAGCGGAGTATATTTCCGGAGCGGGTATGGTGCTCTGGACATAATTGTTCCAGCCTCATTAAATCATCTTCAATAACAATTTTTTTAACAAAGGAGCGAAATGCTCTGATAGCTCGGAAACACTTGGAATCATAACACGTTCTCTTCCATAAATGTTTTGCATCGTATCATCTTCCCGTTCACCAATTTCTCCATTAGCTAAAAACATCCCGATTACTTCAATTCCTTTTTTGCGAGCTTCTGTAACAGCAAGATTAGTGTCCACTATTCCGTTTTGATCATAGTTTGCTGCTGCAGGCTCTCCATCTGAGAACATAAGTATAAACTTATTTTTCTCACGACGCGCCTCAAGCTCTTTTGTAATTACTCGTATACTGAATCCATCTCGATTATCCTCTTCCGGCTCTAGCTGCATGATCTTTGGTCCATTATGTTCGTAAAAGGAATCCGTGAATTTATGAATGCGGTGGAAATAGTTTGGCTGGTAATCGTCTTTAACCCCATTTGCATCTTCCCAAAACCCTGTAATCGAATGGGCTATCTTCAGGTGCTTTAACACTTCATGGAATAAGACAATTCCTCGTTTTGTTTCATCCATTTTGTTATGCATGGAAGCGGAGCAATCAACGAGCAGGCTAAATACCGCATCAAACTCATTGGTATCTTCATTTTTCTTATAGAAGACTCTAGGATTTTCATCAATGATTATCGGTAAAAGCTTCTTCGATAAGCGGCCAAAAACAAGATCACTTCGTGGTTCGTTCTTTTTGTGTTCAATTGTTTTCTCTATTGTTTTGGCTAGCTTACGTTTGTAAGGCTCAATTTCCCTTAGGAAAACTTGGTATGTCTCCATATCTTCTGCTGTTGGTGGGTGGGCTTCTTTATCGAGTTGAACGGCATCTCTGTTTTCCTCACCAAATTCATCAGATTTTCCACCTTGTGTAGCGGTTTCTTCTTTCTCTAATGCTTCCGTATCGGAATAATCATTTTGCTTGCTTTGACTAGATGCCCCTTGGATGGAGACAAGAGCTTGGTCACCTTCTTCAGTTTCTCGAGCACCGCCACCCAAAATACTAGTTTTCGTTCCTTGTTCTAATTCAAACTGAAGGAAATTTTGTTTGCGGTTCTCATTTTTGTTTTCTCTGTGCCATGTAGAGAACTCCTGATCAAAGTATTCACTTTCCTCTTGGTCCACCTCTTCAAAGTCATCATTCGCTAACGGGTCTGTTCTGGTTAGTTCATCAAAGAGCGTATTTTTCTCATATTGATGGATATGGTTAACAGGTAAAACAAAGTATTCGTTTATCGTATCCTTATATCCGTTTAATCGAAAAACAATCTGTTCAGTAATTCGCGCCGTATCCACTGTGCTACTTGCTTCAAAGACTTGAAATAGTAACGGTTTTAATTCTTCCAACATATCAAGTTGTTGAGCTGTTGCTTTTGGAAAAGATGGGTTTGGTCTATCGGATACGAGCTGCAAATACAGTAAACAAAATAGTTCATCTAATGGAAATCCCCTAGTAGCGTTCACATTTAATTGCGTCCCAAAGTAGTGCTGATAAGCTTTTCGCCGTATAGAAAAAGCGCCTTTTGTTCCTGGTCGCTCGAGCTTTATCAATTCCTCTAGTCGAAGGTCCTCTAGTAAAGCAAATAATTGGTAGGCGAATTTTGGTAAAGTGGATTCTGCAATTATCTCTAAGAAACCCTTCATCTCCGGAATGGTGGAATACCTCAACGTCCCAATTGCACGCAAATAAACATCTGTTTTAAGTCCTGCCGATTTTATATCAACACTTGTATTATCCCAAAAACGGCTAGCAGTAAGTTTAAACTCTACAAGGTCTATGAATGAGCCATAATTATATTCAAATTTCAAATCAGCATTACCAGATAGGACGCTAGCAAGATCCTGGAGCTGTAAGAAAAGATTCGTATCAACTCTTGCATCATTAAAGACGTGCATCTAGCATTCTCCTATCTAAAAATATGTTTCGGCTAGGTTTTTCACAAATTCTTTTTCTCTATCCTCATCTAATTTATCCACGATTGAACGAAGGATCGCCCGTTTTGGTGGTATGACAACACTCATATCACAAGCATCAAGTAATGCCCGGATAGATGCTGCATCTTCTGAAAGCTTTCCTTGTGTGACAGCTTGAATTAAATCGAAGGATAACTTAACAAATAAATCAATGTTAGTTTCTTCCTTAAGCTTTGTGTTCGATTGAATCAGTTTTTTTAGTTGAGCTCCCTCTATATAAGGGATCTCTAAGACGATGAACCGATTCTTTAAGGCTTCGTTTAATGGCACTGTTCCAATATACCCTTCATTAATCGCCGCGATAACTCCAAACCCTTCCTCAGCTGTAATAACATCATTTGTAAACGGGTTTGTAATTGTTCTGCGATAATCGAGCACACCATTAATAAGAGGTAATGTTTCAGGCTTTGCCATATTTACTTCATCTATATAGAGAAATGTTCCATTTGTCATCGCATTTACGACTGGACCTGGAATAAACTCAATAACTTGTTTTTCCCCTTGATAGGATAGAGTTTTAAATCCAAGTAAGCTCTCTGCATCTAAATCGACGGAGCAGTTCACACTAAACATAGGCTGATGAAAAAGATTAGATAGCGTTTCAGCAAATTTTGTTTTTCCAGCTCCAGTAGGACCTTTTAATAATATATTTTTACCCATACTTAAAGCAGTAATGGCATCAATTAATAAATCGTTATTCGGTGGCAAATATCCACCTTGTCTTATAAGATTTGGAAACTTATTTGAACGGCTTCTGTTTTCCGTTAATAAAGTAGCTATTTCTTCCGGTAATGCGTAGTTCATGTTGAAATCCCCTTTCTTGGAACCATTGTATGCTTTTTCAATAAGAATCACAAAAGGAATGATTAAATTTAGGAGATGTGCAATGAAACTAAAGCGAGTTAGCATTTGTTTATTAATACTATTGTTATTCCCTATTCACCTCTTATCGGCCCAAGAAATACTAATGAAAAGTGAGGTGGAAGTGAAAAGGTTACACCTGCCATATTCACTCTCAGCACCAAGAAACAAGGAAATCACCCATATCGTCATCCATTCCTTTAGTAACGTGGCAATTAATCCAGAGCATCCTTATCGAATAATTGATCTCTACTTATTATTAATGCAATATGGTGTTTCTACCCATTACGTTATTGATCGGGATGGTGATATATTTCAATTGGTTCCGGAACAACGGATTGCTTTTCATGCAGGTAAAAGCGGGTTTCCATACGTGCCTTTTTTCCCCCACAATATGAATGACTTCTCTATAGGGATTGAGTTAATGGGAATAGGTGCGAAGGGAGAAATGGTCCCTATTATTTCGGCTATAGTCTATGATTCACTTGATTCTAGCTTAATTGGGTTTACTGAAAAACAATATGATGCACTGACAAACTTACTAGAAGACCTACATCGCCGATATCCTACGATTCCTAATAATAGACTACATGTGATTGGTCATGAGGATTATGCACCTGGTAGAAAGATGGACCCCGGAAGCTTATTTGATTGGCGGAAATTAGGTTACGAATAATGAAACGAATCGCAGTTGCTGAACGTATGAATAGGTATAAAAGTTGACAGGTGGCGATAGGAATGACCGATAAGAGAAAGAAGGGTTTCGTAGTTGGTGGCATGGGAGTTGGTATTGCTCTAGGTGTAGTATTTGGTATAGCAATGGATAATCTTGCTATTGGAATTGCAATTGGGGTAGCACTTGGAGCGGCATTTGGCGCAGCAAAGTAAGGAGAGTAATTCCCTTATAAACATGTAATGATTGTGTAATGCTGTATATTGTAACATAAAAGTTGCTAGTAATTATTAGTAAAACAGAGGGATATTAGGTGTTCTGTAACAAAGGGGGATGGGTTTGAAAAAGAATAGACAGCAATATAGCCGATACAGTAAAGAGATAAAGCTTGAAGCTATTAGACGAGTGATAGAGGAAGAACAACCTGTTCAACAAGTGATCTCAGAATTAGGAATTAGACACCGAGATAATGTGTATGAGTGGATAAAAAAATATAAAAAACTCGGTCCAGCTGCTTTTGATAGTAGCTTAAAAAACTCCATTAAACCTATAGAAAAATCACAGGTTGAACAGCAATTAGAAGAGCTAAAAGTGGAAGTAGAAGCTTTGAAAACCTATTTAGAGATATTGCTACAAGGGGAAGAGGATAAATTTAAAGCAATTCAAGCGCTGGAAGGGCAGTATCCAGTTGAAATTTTGTGCAATGTATTAGATGTTCCTAAAAATGAATTCTTTGAATATATTCATCGTCAAGATACGTTGAATAACTGAATAGAACAAGTAGAAGGAAGGCTTTGGGGAAAGCCTTCCTTTCTTTACTCCTTATTAGTTATCGTTAGAAATTGCCTATCGATTTCCTCTTGAATAGTAAATAACCAGTCGTCATAAAAGCCCACAAACATTCCGTCTCGATAATCATGTATTAACTCGTTGAACAGAACTTTCTTTGTTGCTGGATCTGTTTCGGTACGGTATACATACAGTAACTGCATATAGTTAGTAAGATCAAAGAAAATATCACCTACGAGGCATATATTCTCCCGATCAATCTTCAGATAACACTCTAGTTCATGATGTTGTAGGATGCTTTTAAGATGGTTTAAAGCCACCCTTAAATTATTTTTTGCACTAACTAGATCACTTTCTCCCCAAAACTCATTAATTAGTGCATCTCTTGTAGTTGTATTGTGATAAGCTAGATAGGCTAATAAATTCTTAGCTTTTCGTTGGTTCCATTTATCTGAAATATTTTTCCCCTTATATTTTACGGAAAAACCGTTGATGATGCTTATCTCTAATGTGTTAAACGACTTTGAAAGTAGTTCATCAATCTTATTTACGAATTCCTGCTCGATAACAGAATTAAAATTATATGAAATTCCTTCTTTAATGAAGTTTCCAACTAAAGTACAAAACGTATGAGGGCTGTCTAAAGGAACAAGATTGGATGAGCTTGGAACCACATAGCTGGTAGATTTTTCTAGGTTAGTCTGGTAAAGATTTGTCTGTTGTATTGGGAATAGCGGATCTTTGTCACCTTGAATTAATAGTACCTCGTTATTAATAGTCCTTAAATCTTCCAATGACACTGTTCTCGCGAGCATTTCAAAGAAATTAAAGTAGGTAGTTTGATCCACTTTTTCATAAGCTTTTGTTAGGAGTAATTCCTTTTCAGGTGTAAGGTTATAACTTATTTGATGGATCATGTTCTTAGCCAACTCTGACATTTTTCCATCAGTAATTAGCTGTTTTCGCTTTTGTATTTCCATTTCTGTTATTTGTTTTGGAAAATACATATAAACAGAGGTTAAGATGATTTTATCTACTTTTTCTGGGTGTTTCTCTAGAAACTTTATTCCTAAGTTGCCTCCAAACCCTAAGCCGGCGATATGAAACTTAGGAATATTTAAGGCTGAAATCAGGGAATGAAAATCTTCAACAAGCGTATCCCAAGTAATATTAGAAGTATCAGCTTTCGTCCTACCGTGACCTCTTATATCAAATGAAAGAATGTTAAAATGTTCTTGAAGACAAGGAATAAGTCGTTCCCACATCGTCAAGTCTAATCCTAAGCCATGAATGAGAATTAAATAATCTGTATTATCTTTTGGGGAATTATATAACTTGTAATGAATATCAATTTTCTTTAATTTTAATAGCATAGGTGTATAATTCTCCTATAAAGTTCTATAAATCATTTATGGGGTAATTATAGTATATATAGGACAATTTTACTATTGAATAATTTAGTAAAGTTAGGATTGGTTAGCTCTTACTTACATGAAAGGATGGTGTTTTGGATGTATGTGACTATACCGGAAATAGCGGAATACTTAGCAATGAATGAAGCTAAAGTGGAGTCATTAATACTTCAAGGGAAAATTCGAGCTATCCATGATGGGGAGCAATATTTAATAAACAAAACACAATTCACAACGCACTTTGAACAAGTAGAAAAATATAAATTAATGATTCAAGAATACTTAAATACACCAATTCCTGAGGATATTGATGTAAAAGATGAAGATTAGGAGAACAGACATGTCTTATAAAAATAGAAATTCAAATCCCCCAAGAGAGGGAACGTTAAATTACAAGGTAAAAGAATCAACTGAATTACTGCCCTTCTTGCTACAACAAATGGAAAGCAGAAGTAGAAACTCGGTAAAATCAATCCTAACTCGTGGCCAAGTAAAGGTGGATGATCATATTGAAACGAAACATAATTATCCACTACGATCAGGTCAAGTTGTCAGTGTCTTAAAAAACAAAATAGCTGTTAAGGAAAGTACACTAATAGGAATGGAGATATTATTCGAAGATAATTCGATTATTGTCATTCAAAAGGATGCGGGCCTCCTTTCTATAGCTACGGAAACAGAGAAAAAGAATACAGCGCTACATCAACTAATGGATTATGTGAGACGGAAGGACCCAAGAAATCGCGTCTTCGTTGTTCATCGACTAGACAAGGAAACGTCTGGGGTAATGATGTTCGCTAAAAGTGAAAAAGTTAAACGAATACTTCAAGATAATTGGAAAGAGCTAGTACAGGAGCGGACGTATGTAGCCTTGGTGGAAGGGGAGCTAAAGCAACCTGAGGGTACGATAAAGTCTTGGCTCAAAGAAAGTAAAACACACCAAATGTATTCCGTTCAAGATAGAGGTGGACAGTTAGCGATTACCCATTTCCGTAAAACTAATTCCAATAAAAATTACTCGTTAGTGGAAGTGAATCTAGAAACTGGTCGAAAAAACCAAATCCGTGTTCATATGAGTGATATTGGACATCCGGTAGTGGGCGATAAGAAGTATGGGGCAAAAACAAATGAACTGGGTCGATTAGGACTTCATGCGAAAGTACTGAAGTTTAAACATCCGGTGACTGATCAGTTAATGCTGTTTCAATCAGATGTGCCGAAGCAGTTTTTGGTTAAGTCCAGGTAGTTTTGTTGTGGAAATGGTAGGTGTATCGACCGTTCTGATACGAACATCAACCAAAATTAGGTTACTATCAACCGGAATGGAAGAAACATCAACCGTAATCTCAATGACATCAACCAAATTAATGTAATATCAACCATTCCATCAGAATATCAACCGAAATTAAGCAACTATCAACCGATTCCACCAATCAAAATGAAAAGGCGTCACTTCTAAAGTGGCGCCTTTTCAATTACTCTACTATGCTGGCCCTCTGTAGTTTCGGCATGTCGTAACGAGTTAATAATTGCTTCCTCTGTTGCCTCAGCAACAGCTTGGAACAATTGGTTCATCGCTTTATCATCATCACGGAGATAGGTTATCGTTTCTAAATGACCACTTTTAGTATGTGGTGAAGGATTAGCTGTTGAAAATGCAATAGCAATATCGCCGCTACCATTATCCATGTGACTACCGACTCGTCCTAATCCAGCTGCAGTCCGTTTTGCTAATCGCTTTAGTTGCCTGTCATAGAGCGGGGCATCTGTTGCGACAATCATCATGATGGATCCATCGGTTGAGTTAGGGTTTTTCTTTTTAGGAAAATCAGCAAACAATGCATCTTGACTGTCGCCAAAATTACTTAATACAAGGCAACCAACGGTGTACTTTTCATCTGAAGCGGTAACGATCCGCGACGCTGTTCCAATTCCACCTTTATATCCGAAGCATATCATTCCTTTTCCAGCACCAACAGCCCCTTGTTCCACAGCACTACTTTTTGCACCTTCAATCGCTTCAATAGCATGTTTAGGTCTGACAGCTTGGAGTCTCATAGAGTTTAAAAACCCATCATTACACTCGCCTACAACGACATTTAGTGTTCCAGCAGATGTACCGAGCTCTTCATTTTTTTCAAGCATATAGGTAACCGTTCCTTCCATTACTGGCCCAACACTCAATGTGTTCGTTAGCATGATAGGAGATTCGATCAAACCCAGCTCATCTATTTGAACAAGTCCACTTGTTTTTCCGTATCCGTTAATAACGTGACTAGCTGCTCGTACCTTTTCATAGAAGAGATTTCTTGGATGCGGTAGAATTGCAGTGACGCCAGTGCAAATGGTGTTTTCATCATCCAGTTTCTCATACAATGTCTTGTGTCCTACTAGTACACCTTCTACATCGGTAATACAATTTTTGCTCCCCTTTTGTAATGCCATAGAATTTTCCCCCATAACTTTTGTGATAATTATATTATGTACGATAATGGTAAGATAATCACGTAGATATTTAGTAAACTATCTAAATTTTGTTGCTAAACAAACAATTGCATAGCTATTAAAAAGATACTATACTGATTTTAATTCAATAATTTTAATGTGTTCCTTCGGGGTCGGGTGAAATTCCCAACCGGCGGTGATGAAGTAGGTGCTTCTAAGTCCGTGACCCGTATGAAAATATTCATACGGTGGATCTGGTGAAATTCCAGAGCCGACAGTAAAGTCTGGATGGGAGAAGGAATTTTGTGGAAGTCAGAAGAAGCTAGATTATATTTTCTTATTACTGATTAGAACAACTTGTACGCATGGTCATCTGCATGGACAAGCGAATGAGGAGTTTTTAATAATGAGATAAGGAAAAATGTTGTTTGGCTTATTTAAAAATTCTGTAACTATGCCCAAAATCTATCCCTATGCCCCTGAAAGAATATTCAGGGGCTTTTTGGTGTTTACTATAACTTAAGAAGTTAAAAGAGGTGAGAGATGTGTTTACAGGAATTATTGAAGAGATGGGAACTATAAAAGGAATACAAAAAAGGTCCGAACATGCCATTCAAATGATTATCGAATCTAAGAAAATATTGGATGATGTTAAGCTTGGAGATAGCATCGCGGTGAACGGTGTTTGCCTGACTGTAACGAGCTTCACTATGAACGACTTTCAGGTGGACGTCATGCCTGAAACAGTTAAATCTACTTCTTTAAAGGATTTGATTAATGGCTCTAAAGTGAATTTAGAACGTGCCATGCCGGCTAATGGAAGGTTTGGAGGCCATTTTGTCTCAGGACACGTGGATGGTATTGGGGAAATCATTCGTAAACAGAGGCAAGAAAATGCGATTTACTATGATATTAAGGTTTCTGATGACCTCAAAAAGTATCTCATGCTAAAAGGTTCTATTACAGTCGATGGAACTAGCTTAACCATATTTAACGTGAACAAGAATATTGTCACGATTTCAATTATTCCACATACAGTCCAAGAAACAATTGTTGGGGATAAGTCGCAAGGAGATATTGTAAATATTGAGTGTGATATGTTAGCAAAATATGTACATAACATACTCAATCCAACTAACCAAACACAGAAAGCAGATATTGACAAAGAATTATTAATACAGAATGGATTTATGTAAAGGGTGATGTAATTGTTTAACCATATAGACGAAGCTGTTGAAGATTTAAAATTAGGAAAACCAATAATTGTCGTGGATGATGAGAACAGGGAAAATGAAGGAGATTTTATAGCCTTGGCAGATATGGCAACTCCTGCAGTGATTAACTTTATGATTACACATGGTAAAGGATTAGTCTGTGTGCCTATCACTTCATGGTTAGCGGAAAAGCTAAACTTAAAGATGATGGTAGAAAATAACACCGACCCATTGGGAACGGCTTTTACAGTAAGTGTTGACCATATAAGCACAACTACTGGAATTAGTGCAGAAGAACGTTCAAGAACCATTTTAGAATTAGTTAATACTAATGCAAAGGGTTCAGATTTCAAAAAACCTGGCCACATGTTCCCTTTAATTGCAAAAGATGGAGGAGTAATTGCGCGCCCAGGGCATACAGAGGCTGCAGTTGACTTAGCCAAGCTAAGCAATGCTTCACCTGCAGGCGTGATCTGCGAAATTGTTAAAGAAGATGGAACGATGGCTCGTTTGCCAGATTTAATTGAGATGGCCAAGCGTTTGGATTTAAAGCTCATTTCAATTGAAGATTTAGTAGAATACCAGCAAAAACAAAGAGCAACAGTAAAACAATCATAAAGGAGATGGATGAAAATGGGACGAGTGTTTGAAGGAAATTTAGTTGGTAGTGATTTAAAGATAGGTATTGTTGTTGGAAGGTTCAATGAATTTATTACAAGTAAACTATTAGATGGTGCTACAGATATGTTAAAACGACATGGAGTACCAGAAGAAAATGTGGATATTGCATGGGTTCCAGGTGCATTTGAAATCTCATTAGTAGCACAGAGAATGGCGCAGAATGAAAAATATGATGCAGTTATTACCCTTGGAACAGTTATACGAGGATCAACACCACACTTTGACTATGTATGTAGTGAAGTAGCTAAGGGCGTTTCCCGTGTTTCACTCGAAACTGGAAAGCCAGTTATTTTTGGAGTGTTAACAACAGAGACAATAGAACAGGCAATTGAACGAGCAGGAACAAAGGCTGGTAATAAAGGAGCGGAATCTGCTGTTTCTGCCATTGAAATGGCAAATATGTTAAAACAATTTTAAGAATGGAGGGTAACGGCTAGAAGAGCTGTTATCCTCTCTTTATTAGCAATCAAATGGTAAAATAAATATTGGTAATGTAAACTTAGAGGTAATATGTGTCACAGGGGGAAATTGCATGAAACCTTTAATTTATCAAATTATTATCATTGCTGCTATTTGGACCGGCATGGTATTTTTTATTAATGATATGGACCAAATGAGTAAAATGATTTTTTATTTAGTAACATCATGGTTACTACTACTAATTGTCTTTTTGGTAAAAGAAGTAATCCGCAACAGAAAAAATTCAAAGTAATCTTTGATAGGCAAGGAAGGGCTTTGCTATGTTAATGATTGAAAACTTACATAAATCATATGGTGATAAGATTTTATTTAATAATATAACTTGTACAATTACAGAAAAAGACCGAATTGGGTTGATTGGTGTTAATGGCACCGGAAAGTCGAGCTTCTTAAAAGTAATCGCAGGTGTAGATTCACCAGATACCGGGTCAATCCAGTTTCCAAAGGATTATCAAGTCGAGTATTTACCACAAGAAGCTGAATTAGATTCGAATCTGTCGGTGATTGAGCAGATTTACTATGGGGAAGCAACAATTATGAAAGTAATGCGCGAATATGAGCGTACATTACAAAAACTTGAGCAAGATCCTGAGAACATGAAAGTGCAAGAATCTCTATTGAAGGTTCAACAAAAGATGGATGAGCATGAAGCGTGGGAAGCAAGTACTACTGCTAAGACAATCTTGACCAAGCTCGGTATAACCGATTTTAATAAGAAGGTTACGGAACTATCAGGTGGACAACAGAAACGGATTGCGATTGCTAAAGCATTAATTCAGCCTGCTGATTTGTTAATCCTAGACGAGCCGACAAACCACCTGGATAATGAAACAGTCGAATGGTTAGAGAAATATTTGCAAAGCTTTACTGGAGCATTACTACTGGTTACGCATGACCGATACTTCTTAAATCGTGTAACTAACAAAATCTTTGAACTGGATAAAGGGAATTTCTATGTCTATGAAGGAAATTATGAGGTATTTCTAGAGAAGAAAGCTGAACGAGAAGAGCTCGAGCGAAGCAATCAACAGAAACATGCCAATACGTTAAAGAGAGAACTGGCTTGGTTAAAAGCTGGAGTGAAGGCAAGAACAACGAAACAAAAGGCTAGAATAGATAGAGTTCATGAAATGAAGGATAAAACCTTTAACACCGATCAACAAAACGTAGAATTTAACGTAGGCTCTACTCGCCTTGGAAAAAAGGTTATTGAATTAATAGATATTGAAAAATCCTTTGAAGGACGCCAACTAATAGAAGATTTCAGCCAGTTAATTATTCCTGGAGATCGTATTGGTATTATTGGACCTAATGGCTCAGGGAAAACCACATTATTAAATATTATGGCCAAACGATTTACTGCTGATAGTGGAGAAGTAATCACTGGTGAAACCGTTAAAATAGGTTACTATACGCAAGGTGATGAAGAATTGAATGGGGATATGCGTGTAGTCGATTTTATTAAAGAAGTGGCAGAGGTCATTCATACGAAAGATGGCGATGTCATTACAGCGGAACAAATGCTTGAACGTTTCTTATTCCCGCGTTCTGAGCAATATAACTATATTCGTAAGCTTTCCGGTGGAGAACGCCGACGACTGTACCTTCTTAAGATTCTAATGACCGAGCCAAACGTTCTGTTCCTTGATGAACCTACAAACGATTTAGATATTCAAACACTTGGGGTCTTAGAAGAATACTTAGATCACTTTCCTGGTGTTGTCATTACCGTATCCCATGACCGATATTTTCTAGATCGTGTCGTGGATAAGCTACTCGTATTTGAAGGTAATGGGAGAATTAGTTCGTTCTTTGGTAACTATAGTGAGTATAGAGAAAAGCATCAAACGGATATAAAGAAAGAAGTAAAAGCTGCCAAAGTAGAACAAAAACCAAAGCAGAAGAAAAAGCTATCCTATATGGAACAAAAAGAGTGGGACGAAATCGAGGATCAAATAGCAAAGCTAGAAGAAAAGATAATAGAGCTAGAAACCGGTATTGTCGAAGCAGGAAGTGACTCAGAAAAAGTTCAAAAACTATTTGCAGAACAAGAACGAGTTCAAGAAGAGCTTGATACTAAGATGGAAAGATGGGAAGAACTATCCCTTCTAGTTGAAGAATTAGAGAGTAAATAGGAAGAATAGGATAGAGTGTAGCTTCTATCCTATTTTTGTTAAAGGATGATTACGTTGAAGCAAATCTATAGTGATGTCATTCAGTTCCGTGGCTCGCATTATGATTTTGGTTATAAACAAGGCGAACTACTGAAGGATTCATTAACAATAGAAAATCGCAAGCGAATCTGGAAAATTCGTAGACCACATTTCATCATAAAAGAACAAGAGGTAAAGGAAGCAATTCTTCCATTTGCTCCTACCATATGGGATGAACTCCTTGGCTTACGTGATGCATTGCAATGGGATATGCAGGAAGTGCTTCAGGAATTTGGTGGATACCGCCTTCATTATATGCGAAGCGGTTGCTCCATTTTTACAGATTCTGATTATATGATTCGAAACTATGATTATCACCCGAAAACATATGAAGGAAGATTTACCATCTTTGCACCAACTGATCAAGGTTATGCTCTCATCGGTCCATCCCAAAGAATAACGGGAAGAATGGATGGTTTGAACGAGAAAGGCTTAAGCTTGGGTTATAATTTTATGCACCGCAAAAAGCCAGGAGACGGATTTATTTGTAATATGATTGGCAGAATGGTACTTGAAAATTGTGCTACTGTCGAAGAGGCCGTACATATGCTTAAGGAAGTGCCGCATAGACATTCTTTTAGCTATATTGTTTTAGATAAAACTGGGCAAACTTATATTGTAGAGGCTACGCCAAGAGGGACTGAAGTACGTCAATCAAACGTTTGTACAAACCACTTTGAAGTCTTAAAACATGAGAACCGCCACCATTTAGATGATTCGTATAAACGCATGGACGCCATAGAATCTCAAAAGCAATACGCAACAGATGCGTATCAAGCGTTTCGAATGATGAATGATTCCGACAAGGGAGTTTTCTCCAATCAATATAAAAACTGGTCTGGAACTATTCATACCTCAGCATATTTTCCGAAAGAGTTGAAAGCTTGGTTTGCGCTAGGTGGCGACCGTGAGCCAGTTATTTTTGATTTTGGTAAATGGTTAGAGGGAGAAAACATACATTTAAAACGCATCTTAGGAAAAGTGGATACAGACCTGCCCTTTGTACATATGGATAAGAATGTGCGATAAACTAATTTATCATGTTTAAATATTGAAATGTGACAAAAGATAAGATTAGACATTCTTTATTTTATTCATTCTATCTCTAGGAGGAAATCCTGTGAAGCTTTTTCAAGTTCGGAAAGGTCAATTTGTTTTTTATCAAAATGAACTCCACAAAGTATATACTGTAAAACCTATGTTTAAAAAGTCAGTGCACTTGTATCGATTAAAGGATATGAAACAAGTTTTAACTAGTGCGAACGAAATAACATTGTACAAGCCAAAGCATAATGATACGTTTATTTTTTATGGGAAACGCTATACGATTGACGAAAATAGAAAGCCTAATCCTGGTGATTACATACTAATCACAAAGCCAGCGCCAGATTTTCTAGATCATTATTCACTAAACTCCATTGAAAAAGTGGATAGTGTGGAAGATGGCAATGTTGTGACTACAAGGGATAATGGCGTTAAGCATAATGAATATGTTGTAATGGTTCCTGGTAAAGCGGACGCAAGCCAAGAAATTGCATATTATGATAAAAGCTTAGTTCCGGAAGAACAACAAATTCAAGATGAATCCATTACCTATATAACCGATAGTGATGAGGACGTTGTAAAACCAGTGGTCGGTGATGTATTCTTAGATATACAAAGTAATACGAAGGCAATGGTCATTGCGATGACAGACTCTGAAGTATTCTTTGGTCATGGTAAGCATATTCATATCACTGACCTATTAGATGAAGAAAAATATAAAGTTATTTTTCGTATTGAAGAAGACCTCTAAAACATTGTTTTTAGGGGTTTTTTGTGTTGATTTGCAACAAATAGATCTAGTTAAATAGTTCTATTTTAAAAAATACTAGGCAAAAAACGACATATAATTATCCAACCCTGCGAAACTTTTAGGGCAATCATTTATAAAGGGGAGGAAACAATAAATGAAGTATTCACGTAAACTAACAAGTCTAGTGACTAGTACGGTCCTAGCAGCAGTAGTAGTAACATCTGGGGCAACAACAGCTCTAGCAGAAGAAAGTAACGAAGGAAGCCTAACTCTTACAGAATCACAAGAGGAAACTACAAACACTACTGAAGAATCAGCAGTTGATGAGACAAGTGGCGATGATGTTGTAGCAGAAGATGATTCTGAGGAAAACAAAAACACAGAAGAAGACACAACTACTGAAGGTGAAGAAGTTACTGAAGAGGATGAATCTACTGATGAAGAAGTAACTGAAGAAGAGGAAGTAGATGCTGGGCTAATTCCTGGAGACTTTTTCTACTTTGTAGAAGTAGTGCAAGAAAAAATAACTTTAGCATTAACTTTTGATGATTATAAAAAGAGCCAATTATTAGCAGAATATGCTGCTAAGCGTATCGCTGAAGCAAATGTTCTAATTCAAGAAGGTAAGATTGATGAAGCAGGTGAATTACTTCAAAAAGCTTTAGATTTCCAGGCACAAGCGGAAGATAAGCTTGAAGGTGAAGAAGAAGTTACTGAAGAAGAAAGCACAGAAGAAGGAACGGAAGAAGAAGTAGCAGAAGATTCAACAGAGGAAACTGAGGAAACAACAGAAGAAGAGGCTACTGACGAAACAGCTGTTGAAGATGAAACAGAAACAGAAGAAGTAATTACTGAAGAAGATACGGAAGAAGTAGTAGCAGAAGATGATGAAGAAACTGCTAAAGTAAAAGTTAAATTAGCAAATAATATCAATGCTCTATCTGCAGTACTTGCGAAAATCGAAAATCCAAAAGCACAAGCTGCTATTATGAAAAATATTGAAAAGTCATTTGCTAAACTAGCGAAGAAAATTGAGAAGCGTGCAAGTAAAGTAACCAAAGAAGAAGAACTAGAATTAGAAGAAGAAGTTGCAACTAACGAAGAAACTACTGAGGAAAACTCAGAAGAGAAAGCAACTTTAACTGTTGAAGCACCAGTTACAGATGAAGAGCCTGAAATCTCTAAGGACGACCTAGATGGTGAAGAAGAAGTTGAGTCTACAGAAGAAACAGAAGAAGTTGTAAAGGTTAAAAATAAAAAAGCTGAAAAGAAGGCTGAGAAAGCATTAGAAAAAGCCGAAAGAAAAGCTGAGAGAGCATCAGAAAAAGCGGATAAAAAAGAAAACAAGGGTAATAATGGTAAGGGCAACAACGGTAACGGCAATAAAGGAAATAATGGAAATGGTAACAAAGGAAAAGGAAATGGTAACAATTAATTAGTGTTAAAAAATGCTTAGGATCTCGTCTGGAGACCCTAAGCATTTTTTATATCTTAGTTCGTACGTCCCATAATTCGGGGAAGAAGTAATGGTCAAGCACCTTTTTTAAATAGGCTACCCCTGATGTTCCACCGGTACCGGTTTTGAGACCAATGATTCGTTCGACTGTCTTCATATGACGGAATCGCCATTGTTGGAACCAATCTTCAATATCGACAAGCTTTTCAGCTAATTGATATAGGTTCCAATATGTATCTTTGTTCCGGTAAACCTCTAACCAAGCATCAGCAACAGTTGGATCTTGCTGGTATTTTTGGGAGAAGTCTCTTTCTAGTACGCTTTGGTTAATACTAAATCCTTCTTTAGCTAATGATTGAATGGCTACATCATACAAGCCTGGAGCTTCAAACGCTGCTTGGAGTCGTTCATGTAATACAGGGTCCTTTTCATATATTTTCACGATATGGGGTGTCTTGTAACCTAGAACAAACTCAACTAGACGGTATTGATACGATTGAAACCCAGATGCATTTCCAAGTAAACTACGGAATTCCATATACTCTGATGGCGTCAACGTTGAGAGTACATCCCAAGCATGAATGATTTGTGATTGAATTTTAGATACACGGGCAAGCATTTTAAAGGCAGCTTGATATTCCTTATTCTGAATAGCCTCTGTTGCAGCTTCTATCTCATGAATCATTAGCTTTAGCCAAAGCTCACTAACTTGATGAATGACGATAAATAGCATTTCATCATGATGATTAGAGAGGCGTTTTTGACTATCTAGTAAAGATTCGAGTTGTAAATAATCACCATATGTCATTTTTTCCTTGAAGTCTGTATAAGCTCCTGAGTCATCCGAATAGAAATCCCATACATAATCCTCACGCATCCGATAAGTCCTCCTTTACTGGTTGTAAAACAGCCCTTACTGGACTACCATCAGCACCAACAATCCTTAATGGAAGGGCAATAAGTTCATAATCACCGGGCTCTACATGGTCGAGCATGAGGTTTTCTAAAATGTTAATGCCATGTTTGTAAAGCGCATGATGTGTCTCTAAGCTTTTGCTATTTATCGGGTCAACAGAAGGCATATCAATACCTAATAAAATGATTCCTTTGTCGGCTAGATAGGCAGCAATGCTTGGGTCCAGAACTGGTATATCTTCTGGGAAGTGTTTAGGGTTATTCGGTAGAGAAGTATGAAGCAGTAACCGTGTAGTACCCTTTAGGTTATATTTTTTTAATACCTCTGGTGTAATGGTTTTATATGGACTTACATCAATAACTATAGCTTTCCCTATATACGTATCCACTGGAATTTGTTCAATTGTTGTTCCATGATTATCGAAATGGAATGGGGAATCGGCATGCGTTCCCATATGAACACTAGTCGTGATTTTTCCTACATTAGCAGATCCAGTTTGTTCTTTTGTAGCAGCAACCTCATAGGTGAAAGGGCGATCACCTGGCCAGTGTGCCATATCATTAGTAAGTGGTTGTGTTATATCAATCCATTTTGCCATCAAGCGATAACTCCTCTTGTATTTTCGAATTTTTTATATGTTTGCTCCTGCATGATAACTTTTAATGTTTGAACCGCTTGCCAAACTTCTTCAAAGGTATTATAAAGTGCAACAGGTGCAAGGCGTATCCCGTTTGGACTTCTAAAGTCAGGTACTACTCCGGATACTTTTAATGCTTTACAAATACTAGCTGCATTTGGGTGGGTTAAATAGATATGACCACCACGTGATGAATGGTCGTTTGGTGAAGCAACTTCAAATTGGAAATCATCTAACTCTGCATGTATTAACCCCAGTAAATAATCCGTTAGCTTTAAAGACTTTTTACGGATGGCTGTAATTCCTGCTTCTTCAAAGATTTCTAGTGAACCAATTAGTGGGGCTAGGCTAAGCACATGTGGTGTACCAATTTGAAACGCTCCAGCAGTAGGAGCAGGTGTTAATTCATGGGCCATATCAAACTGTACTTCTTTAGCTGAACTGAACCAGCCCGATAGCCCCGGCTCCTTACCTAGATGCTTTTTATTAACATAGATGCCAGCGACACTCCCAGGACCTGCATTTAAATGTTTATACGTGCACCAAAAGGCAAAATCGACATTCCAATCGGATAAGCTATGTGGAATGGAGCCAATGGAATGACATAAATCGAATCCAATAACAATTCCACGCTCATGCGCAGCCTTGGTCAACGCTTTCATATCAAGTATTTGCCCACTACGATAAAGAACACCCGGGAGGATGATTAAAGCAATCTCATCTGTCATCGCCTCAATGATATCCTCTGTTTTTAGCGTGTGGCCGTCACTGCTTTTTACTTGGACAAGATGGTTTTCTGGTGAGTAACCCTTTAATTGAAGTTGGCTCTTTATCGCATATATATCAGACGGAAAGTTTAACGCATCTGCTAGAATTTTCGTTTTCCTGCCCTCGGGTTGATAAAAGCTTGCTAAAAGCTGATGTAGGTTGGCCGTCGTAGATCCTGTTGCAATTAACTCTTCGGGATCCGCCCCGACGAGTGGAGCAAATTGTTTACCAAGTTCCTCTGATAAGTAAAACCACGGATGATCACCACTAGTCCAACCATCTATTGCGTGATTTTTCCAAGACTCTAATATGCTGAGAACTGCTTTTTCTGATCGTTTGGATAAGAGTCCGAGGGAATTTCCGTCTAAATAAACTTTCTCTTTAGAAACATAGAATTCATCTCGAAAAGCGGATAAGAAATCCTTTTTGTCTAAATAAAGAGCATAGTCTTTACTTGTGTCCATTTTTTCACCTCAGTTTAGAATAAGTAAGCGCTTTCTATATTCATTGTAACAAAAATATTTCGTTTTTTAATAATAATTGAAAAAATTTGTTAATACGATTATACTGATGTCAGATATATGAAATAGCGTTTCGTATATTGAAACGGAAGGATGGGTAGAACCATGTATGTGTCAGATAGGGTAAAGGAGTTACCGCCGTATCTATTTTCCAGATTTCAAAAGAGGAAAGAGGAATTGAAGGCTATTGGTGTGGATGTCATTGATTTAGGAATTGGGGCACCTGACCTGCCTACACCGAAGTTTATTATCGATAAGCTTTGTGAGGAGGTACAGAATCCAATGAATCATCGATACTCCCCCTATGACGGAAGCAAGGAGTTCCGTGAAGCTGTGGCCCATTTTTATCAAAACCACTATGGGGTAGAGTTAGATCCAGACACAGAGGTTTTAGCACTAATCGGTTCTAAAGAAGGAATTGCCAATCTCATCCAAGCAGCGATTAATCCAGGGGATACCGTGCTTATTCCAGATCCAGGTTATCCCGTCTACCAGACAGCGGTACATTTAGCAGGAGGCACTAGTACTTATCTTCCGTTAGATGCACAGAATGGCTATGTACCAATGTTTGAACGGGTATCAGAAATGGATAAACAAGCAGCGAAGTTACTCTTCTTGAATTATCCAGGGAATCCGACCGCTGCAACAGTAGAATTGAATACCTTTTTGGAAGCGATTACATTTGGAAAGAAAAATAATATTGCTGTCATTCATGATGCTGCTTACGACTTGGTAACGTTTGATGGTTATAAGTCTCCAAGTATTCTTCAAGTGCCACAGGCGAAAGAGGTTGCGGTTGAATTTGGGTCGCTGTCTAAAAGCTTTAATATGACTGGCTGGCGGATCGGGTACGTTGTAGGAAATAAAGACTTAATCAAAGCGCTTCACACGTACAAAAGTAATATCGATACGAGCCAATTTTTAGCGATTCAAAAAGCAGCAGCACACGCATTAAGAAGTGATTTATCAGATGTGAAAAAACATAATGAAATTTTCAAGGCAAGAATGGAACGAATGTACCAAGGTTTAATAGAGGCAGGCTTCGAAGTAGAAAAGCCAAGAGGATCCATTTTTATTTGGACGAAGATTCCAGCTGGCTATACGTCTGCGGTATTTTCAGAAAAACTGTTAGAGGAAGCTGGAATTATTGTTACACCAGGAACTGCTTTTGGTCCTTCTGGTGAAGGGTATATTCGCATATCGTTATCTGTACAACTAGATCGTATTGATGAAGTTATTAGAAGAATAAAGGAATTTACGAGTAAAGGCGTGATCTCGTCATGATTCAAATGAAAACAAAAATGACCGCTGCAAAAGCAATTGTGGAATGTATAAAGCGGGAACAAATTACAAAAGTATTTTGTGTTCCAGGGGAAAGCTACTTGCCATTATTGGATGCTTTATATGATGAAGCTTCCATTGATTTGGTTTCTGCTAGACATGAGGGTGGAGCATCCTTTATGGCGGAAGGGTATGCCAAAGCCTCAAGGAAACCAGGAGTTGTACTTGCGACTAGGGGAGTAGGTGCAGCCAATCTATCCATCGGTGTACATACTGCTTATCAAGACTCGACTCCAATGGTTGTCTTCCTAGGGCAGGTACATAGTAAATTCCGTGGCAGGGAAGGTTTCCAAGAAGTAGATTTAGATCAATTCTTCAAGCCGATTACGAAATGGGCAGTTGAAGTAAAGGATCCAGAAAGAATGCCTGAACTAGTAGGTAGAGCATTTCGTATTGCACAATCGGGTCGACCTGGACCAGTAGTCGTTTCTTTGCCAGAGGATGTACTGCCTGCAGAGGCAGAGATGCACTTCGGACCAGAGATTACGATTCCAAGACCAGCACCTTCTGATGGAGAGGAAGTCTCAGTGGCGAATTCCCTTATTGAGGCAGATAAACCACTAATCATTGCTGGTGGAGGGGTGAAACTGTCTCAAGCTGAAAAGGAATTACTCCGATTTGCTGAACGTTTCCAAATTCCAGTTATTACAGCTTTTCGCCGACATGATGTGTTTCCGAACAATCATCCGCTATATGCTGGACATCTTGGATTAGGCACACCGAAAAAGGTAATTGAAACGGTAAAGGAAGCAGATTTAATACTAGCGTTAGGAACCAGGCTTTCTGAGGTTACTACACAGGATTACACATTATTGTCGGCTGAACAAAAACTAATTCATGTAGATATCGAACAAGAGGTTATTGGTAAAGTTTATCCACCTGACGTTGCTATTATTGCTGATATGAAAAAGGCACTAAATGCTTTTACGTATATGGATATAAGCTTTGCTTGGCCGACATGGGCTAGGGAATGTAACCAGCGATACTTAGAGGTTAGTAGTTTAGAAGTTTCAGAAGCAGACGTTATCAATAAGCATATCATCAAAGCAATGGTAGATATGCTCCCTGCTGATTCGATCATTACGAATGATGCCGGCAACTTTGCCGGTTGGTTACATGGATTCTATCCATTTACGAAATCGAACACCTATGTAGGACCAACGTCAGGGGCAATGGGGTATGGTTTACCTGCTGCTTTGGGGGCTAAATTAGCAAATCCTCAAAGAACGGTCGTATCTCTATCAGGTGATGGCGGATTCATGATGACCTTCCAAGAGCTTGAAACAGCAGTGCGAGAAAATATCCCAGTAATTGCGCTTGTATTTAACAACAACAGCTATGGAACAATCCGTATGCACCAAGAAATACATTATCCAGAAAGAGTCATTGGAACTGATTTAGGTGAAGTATCTTTTTCTGCTTTAGCAAAGGGTGTTGGTGCACAAGGGTATACTGTTTCAACCATTGGCGAGTTCAAAAATGCTTTACTTCAAGCACAAAAAAGCGGCTTGCCAACAGTGATTGAAATACTCACCAATGTGGAGCAAATATCCGTTTCATCCACTATATCATCGATAAGGGGTCAGACCCCTAAACTATAATCTTAGCAAAATATTTGAGGAGGTATTTTAAATGGTAGAAGTAAAAACAAAGAAGTTATCAAACTTTATTAATGGAGAATGGGTTGAGGTAGAAAAGACAACCCCGGTCTATAACCCTGCGACTGGCGAAGCAATACTGGATGTTCCTTTATCAGATGCAGCAAGTGTAGATGCAGCCGTTCAAGCAGCCAAAAAGGCACAAAAAGAGTGGGCACTAGTCCCTGCGCCTCAACGTGCAGAAGTTCTATATCGAGTTGGTTATCTATTAAAGGAAAGAAAAGAAGAAATCTCACAGCTGTTAACAATGGAAAATGGAAAAGTGATTGAGGAAGCACGTGGGGAAGTGCAGGAAGGTATTGATATGGCATTCTACATGGCTGGAGAAGGAAGACGTTTATTCGGTCAAACAACACCTTCCGAATTAAAGGATAAATTCGCCATGAGCGTTCGCGCACCTATTGGGGTTGTTGGAATCATTACACCATGGAACTTTCCGATTGCAATTGCAACGTGGAAGTCATTCCCTGCCATTGTTGCTGGTAACGCAGTAGTTTGGAAGCCTGCAACAGAAACGCCAATCATGGCTTATGAGTTAGCGAAGATTTTTGAAGAAGCTGGCCTTCCAAAAGGCGTGATTAACGTAGTATTTGGTGGTGGTTCCGAGGTTGGTGATGCGATGGTACATCATGATGATATTCGAGTGATTTCTTTTACCGGGTCTAACGATGTTGGACGTAATATTGCTGGTGAATGTGGACGCCAGTTGAAAAAGGTGTCCCTAGAAATGGGTGGTAAAAATGCTGTAATCGTCATGGATAATGCAGACCTAGATCTAGCAGTAGAAGGAATTCTATGGAGTGCCTTTGGAACAAGTGGTCAGCGTTGTACCGCATGTAGCCGTGTAATCGTTCATGAGGATGTAAAAGAGGCGTTAGAAGAGCGACTATTAGTTGCAATGGAAACATTAACAATTGGTAATGGGCTAGATGAATCCATAAAAGTGGGACCAATCATCAATAAAGCCGGTATCGAAAAGATTAAAAAGTATATTGAAATTGGTAAAGAAGAAGGAGCAAAACTTCTCGCGGGTGGCTATGAGTTAACAGAAGGCGAACATGCAAATGGTAATTATTTCGCTCCAACAATATTTACAGATGCAAAAGTTTCCATGCGAATTGCTAAAGAAGAGATTTTCGGACCAGTAGTTTCTTTAATACCAGTGAAGAGCTTTGAAGAAGCAATCGAAGTGAATAACAGTGTAGAATTCGGTCTTTCCAGTTCCATCTTTACAAGAGACGTAAACCGCGTTTTCCAAGCACAACGCGACCTAGACACAGGAATAGTATACGTAAACGCAGGAACAACAGGAGCCGAAATCCACCTACCATTCGGAGGAACAAAAGGAACCGGAAACGGCCACCGCGACTCCGGAGTCCAAGCCCTAGACGTCTTCACCGAATGGAAATCCGTCTACGTAGACTACAGCGGCAAACTCCAAAGAGCACAGATAGACGTGGAGTAAGGAAAAATTATTTATTTATGTTGGCTAGTGTAAATTGAACAGATTCTTCAATGCACTTAGCGGTCGGAATACACGGAGACTCCTGTGGGAGCAAAGGCATCGGTGAGACCCCGCAGCTCGGAACGAGCGAGGAGGCTCACCAGCCGCCCACGGAAAGCGGAGTGTATTCCGACCGCGGCCAGGGCCAGAAAATATAATTATAGGATTAAATTTTACAGAAGGAGTGATCACATGAAAGTAGGAGTACTAGGATCAGGATTAATGGGAAAAGAAGCAGCACGAGACCTAACAACAAGCCAAGGAGTAACAACAATCGGATTAGCAGACCTAGATTTAACAAGAGCACAACAAGTAGTCGACCAACTAAACTCACCAAAACTAACAGCACACCAAGTAGACGCATCCAACCAAGAAGAACTAGCAGCATTCATGCGTCAATACGACGTTATCATAAACGCACTATTCTATTCCTTCAACGAAATCGTAGCAAAAACAGCCATCCAAGTCGGCGTAAACTCAGTCGATTTAGGAGGACACATTGGACACATCACCGATAAAGTATTAGAAATGCACGAAGACGCAGAAGTAGCCAATGTAACATTAATACCAGACCTTGGCGTAGCACCAGGAATGATTAATATTCTTTCTGGCTACGGATCTAGCAAACTAGATGAAACGAAATCTATTAAACTGTTTGTTGGTGGTATTCCAGTAAGACCAGAACCACCACTTGAGTATTTTCACGTGTTCTCGATGGAAGGCTTAATGGATCACTACACAGACCCGTCGTTAATCATCCGAAATGGCGTGAAGCAAGAGATTCCATCTTTATCCGAAGTAGAACGACTTCACTTTGATAAATTTGGGCCATTAGAAGCTTTTCACACTTCCGGTGGAACATCAACATTACCAATCTCTTTTCCAAACGTGGATACATTAGAATATAAAACGATTCGTTACCCAGGACATGCGGAGAAGTTCAAACTACTAGTTGACCTGAATCTGACACGTAATGACTATGAGGTTGATTTACATGGGCAAACAATAAAGCCGAGAGAAGTATTACTAAAGGTTCTTGATCCAATTGTGGAACTAGGTGACCGCGATGATGCAGTGTTACTTCGTGTAGAAGTTTCTGGCACAAAGGATGGAGAGTTCACTACGTACCAATATGAAATGGCTACTTTTAAAGACAGAGAACATAATGTAACAGCGATGGCTAGAGCAACTGCGAATACCATTTCGGTTGTTGCTCAAATGATTGGGAATGGAACAATTGCGAAAAGAGGAGTTTATCCTCCAGAGCAGAGCGTTCCAGGAAATGTATATATTGAAGAAATGGCAAAACGCGGAGTAGTCATTACAGAATCGGTTGTGAAGGAAGACTCCAAAGTTAGAAACTAAAGGCATTTCCCTCTGTTTAGGCAGAGGGGCCTTTTTCTAATTGTAGGTAAGGAGAATAGAGATGAACCAAAGTGTAAAGAAGGCACTTAAACTATTAAACTTATTTGATGAAAAAAACTACGAACTTTCTTTAAAGGAAATATCAGAACGAGCAAATTTACCGAAACCTACAGCCTATCGTTTATTAACAACATTAGAATCTATGAATTATGTTTACAAGCTAAAGGAAAATGAACATGATAGTCGCTATCGATTAGGATTAAAGCTATTGGAGCTCGGTCAGTTAGTTTCCGATCAACTAGAAGTTAGACGAATTGCCTATCCTTATATGGAGAAGCTTGCTAATGACATTCAAGAGGCAGTGCATCTTGTGGTAATAAATCACCGCGAGGCAATCTATATTGAAAAGGTGGAAAGTAATAAAGCCATTCGTCTGTATACGCGAATTGGTAAAAGCTCCCCACTTTATATTGGATCTGGCCCTAAAATGCTTCTAGCAAATCTATCAGAAGAGAAGCAAGAAGAAATATTAGACGAAGCTGAAAATAAAATAAACCGAGAAACGTTTAAGAAAGAACTTTCAAGAATACGTACAGAAGGGTATTCCTATAGTATTGGTGAACAGGACGAGAATACAACTGGAATCTCCTACCCAATCTATGATTATCGTAATCAAGTAATTGCTGCCTTAACTGTTAGCGGTTTGTCCACTTATTTTGAAGGTGAAAATTTAACTGAAATAAAAACCAAAACAGAAGAAACCGCAGCACGTATCTCTAGAAAGTTAGGTTTTCGAGGCTACATCCAAGGAGTTGTTAACTAATATGAATACCGTTTTTATTGCAGGACATGCTCGATTACCGTCTGGTATGGCCGCGCAAAATATGTTTGAAACGTTAACCATTACCGCTGAGATTGACTGGAAGTATGGTGTTATTGTCGCAGCAAGCTGCACTTTAGCAACCGAACATGGCCGTGATTTTGTCCAACATTTATTAAGAGGCTATAGCTTGCAGGATGGAATAGAGGAACCAGTAAGAACTGTAAAGGGACATTATATGGGGAAAGCTGGGAATGCCATTGTTTCTGCACTGAAGGATTTGCATAAACAATACGAGTTGTATTTGGAAAAAAGGAAAAGTGCATCTGTATAGAAAGAATATTTCATTCAAGCGCATAGTTGTAACTATGCGTTTTCTTTTGTTTAAAAGTTCTTCGCCAAACTATAAAAACCTTCAGAATTTTTGTTAGAATAGATATAGATAATTGGAATAAACGTGGAATGGAACCATGAGGAAAATAGAGAAGAGGGTAACTATAACTGATGGTGGGAGTGGAGAGAAATGAACAGGCTAGAGGATTTTACAGAATTCAAATGGATACGAAGAGAAACAAGAAATATTGATGGAAATAGTCGAGTGTCAGACTTTATCCCTCAGCGATTTACACACTTTTGTAAAATTATGAACCCTTTCCTTCGCGATTGGAATATAAAAGATAAAAATTTAGTGTGGTCTAAGTGTGAACCAGATGAAGAGCTGATTATGAACAATGTGGAGAAAATGACATGCAAACAAGTAATGGATGAGCTGAATCTCCCCTATACGAAAGAGATTAGTGGTTGGTCATTACATCATGCACTCGGGTCACTGAACCTTCCTAGATACCTTATTTTCCCCGATGAAGGGACCATGGAGCGAAATATCTTTGAGGAAACTATCAATACATTAACCCCTTTCACAAATGAGACAGGTTGTTATTTTTATTTTGAATGGTTAAAAACGGTATATACTCTTTCTCAAGATTCTGATTTACATGCTAGAGAACTTATGTATCATGGAAAATTAAATGATGTAACAACTTTATACCATAGAGGTGAGGGTTTTGAATTAGGATCCCCAACCTATTGGTGGCCGGAAGACAAGCAGTGGTGTATTTTTACGGATTATGATTTCGATTTTAGTATTGTAGGCGGATCCAAAGAGATAATTGACGCCTTTCTATCTAATGACAAATTAGAATGTATACAGGTGGCAAGAGATACTAGAGTTGATTTTGATGCAGATAAAGATAATCAATTACGAAAAAGATAGGATGGTTAATCTTGAGAATCATAGATACATGTAAAGATTTCCCTGCAGAACCGTCATTAGTTGGGTTAAGAAAGTATTATGAAAAACATCCAGATATTTTTAAAGCTTATTTTCCTCGTCATTGCAAAAATACAGATGACAGATTAAATCAAGCGATACAGAAGTATTCGGAAGACTGGGATTCTATTAAAAAGGTTCATGAACGAATTGGTAATTTGATAGAAAATGTAACTGCATTGTATCAAGAAGTTTACCAAATTGAGTTTCCTATTGATGTGAATCTAATCATTGGGGGATATGGTTCGAATGCGTACACACACTTGCAAATTATACCCAATATTACATTTGCGTTGGAGAGACTTACCTTTGATGAGGAGCCTTTAAAGGTCATCATTGCACATGAGTTCGGCCATGCATCTCATAATATCATCACGGATCAATATGATATGGATTGGAAATCGGCCAAATGGGATCACCCATACACATGGTTATTACAAGAAGGCGCAGCAACTCACTTTTCTAAGCAAATCGTTCCGGGTCTAGAAGAGTCCATCTATTTTTCCTATAAGTATGAGGAAGAGGATTGGTTGAAATTTGCGAAAGAGAATAAGCAAGAAATTATTACTAGTTTTATATCAGATATGGAAAGTGGTAAGTCGAACGCAAATATATTTAGAGAGTGGTTTTCCATCAATGGTGGTCAGAGGTTTGGCTATAGCCGATTCGGTTATTATATAGCAGATTGTATGTTTCAGGATTTTGTAGAGCGAAAAGGAGAGGTTGATACATTGCTGTTGTGGAAGGAAAAAGAATTCTTCCATATCATTAAATCTTGGTTAGAAGAAAGTCAGAGTTGAGAATTTAAAGTAGAAGTGAGGCTTTCCTTATGAAAAGAGGAATTATGTTCAATATCCCAAATGCTAGAGGTAAATTCTTATATGAAATTTTACATGACTTAGACATATGGCATTATATTTGGCAAGTTGATCCTGTAGAGTCGTATAAAGAAATTGAAATAGGTGAAACACTTTTCCCTTCTTCTTCTGAGGACCATATTCTTACTAGTAAGGAGCTGTCTGAGATCATCTCGGAAGGGGAAAATCAGTATCTTATTTTTGTTGATTTGAAAGGATATAGGAAAAAAGAAGAAGTACGTGACATTCGAAGCTATGAGGATTATCTAGAAAGTGAATGTCAGTTTGTCTTAATAATTGTTGATACAACTGAGGTCTATGTCTTCGCTAAGCAACCAGAGTTGAACGAACAATTATTTAAGATAGCTAAAAGAAATGGGTATAAAGATATAAAGTATCTAACCGATGAAAATGCACCCACCATTCGGTTTGAATAAGGGGAAAAATAACAATGGGATACATAGCAGATTTAAGAAAAAAAGTCGGATCATGTCCGCTAATAATGGTTGGTGCATGTGTAATTTTAGTAGATAAACATAATAGAATCCTACTGCAATTAAGACAGGATAATAACTGCTGGGGTTTACCGGGTGGCTCCATGGACCTTGGGGAATCATTAGAGGAAGTAGCAAGTAGAGAGTTACTAGAGGAAACAGGATTAATTGCATCGGAATTAATAATGTTTAATGTTTACTCAGGTAAAGAATTCTATTATAAATATCCTCATGGTGATGAGGTATACAATGTAGTTACAGCTTATATTTGTAGGAACTACGAAGGTGAGCTAAGCGAAGATGAAAACGAAGTAGCAGAATTGAAGTTTTTTAGTCTAAACGAACTTCCGGAAGATATAAATCCGCCAGACATACCGATCGTCAAAGACTTTCTAAAGAAGTGCAGATAAAGGGGAATAGATATGTGGAAAAATGAGTGGACGAGATTATTAGTAGAAACAGACCGAGGCGTATTTGAAGTATTTGAAAATGGTGGTGGAGAACCACTGGCAGTAACGCATCTGTATAGTGCTTTTAATGAGAAAGGGAATAGTTTTGCTAATCCATTCGTTGAGGAATATCATGTGTATTTAATAAACTTGAAAGGTGCAGGTAATTCTTCTCCAGTAGAAGACGAGAGTGAATACAGTATGGATGCGGCGGTTCAAGACCTAGAAGCAGTACGTGAGGCTTTGGGGATTCACAAATGGGGATTTGCTGGTCACTCCACTGGTGGGATGCTTGCGTTAAAATATGCGATTAATTGTCCAAGTTCATTAACGAAGATTATAGCTGGCGGGGCAGCTGCTAGTTATGAATATGGTGCAGATCCTGATTCAATCTATTGCAGTAAGAATCCTAAGTTCAATAGAATTGTAGAAATAATGAACCTGCTAGAAGACCCAACAACACCGATTGAGACTAGAAAAGAGTTGGGTTATGAATGGGCGTTAATGTCCTATCATTCGGAAGAAAAACTGCAGGAGGCATTGAAAAAGCCAAATAGTGGTAAGACCGTTGGACCACGGTTAGATTATTTTAGAAAAGTAGAATATCCTACTTATGATATTAGAGAAGAATTAAAAGAAATTCGCGTTCCAAGCTATATCTACGCAGGAAAGTATGACTCCCAGTGCCCGATGAAGTATGGTGTGGAAATAGCTGAGTTGATACCAGACGCTTCTTGGACGATATTTGAGGAAAGTAATCATAACCCATTTTCGGAGGAAGAAGAGAAGTTTAAAGAGTTTGTGAAAAGTACATTGCGAACCTCTGTAGAAATATATTTCGCACTAGAGGGAAGCGAAGATAATGATTATGATTTTGAACTAGCCCTCGTAACAGACAGACTAGGGATATCTCCTACTTCGACTCAGAAAATGGGAGAATTTCATAATCCAGAACGGGCTAAACAGCTAGCGATTAATCCAAGACAATATTCTTATACACAATGGAAATATAGTACTGGAAGAATAGAAACCCTTGACTTTGAAGGGTTAGTTGATGAGATTGTAAATACATTTAAGGATAAGGTATCCGTTATTATTCAGCTAAGAGATGAGTATGGTATTAGACCATATATCGGTATGGTTCCTAAAGTTTACAATGGAATGTCTCCAGGATACTCGCTCACAATAGAACAGATGCAATTCATGATTGATATAGGGGTAGGGATGGATTTGGATGAGTATGTTTATCCATTCACAGAACCAGAGGATGATGATGTTGAATAACGCTCGTAATAGAGCGTTTTATTTTTTTTTTGTAACTTTTCTCTGTTTCATCCGTTGATACAGTGAAAAGCAAATCATAGATTGAGAGGATTTGAGGTCATGGACCTGCAAGTTAGGAAAGAGCAGATTAATGATTGGTACCACGCCTATAGCAATGATATCTATAATTATATTCATTTTTTAATTGGTGACCATGAACAAGCGAAAGATATATTACAAGATACGTTCCTGCGCGCGTATAGCCATTATGATTCCTTTCGAGGCGATAATGTAAAGGGCTGGCTCTTTCGTATTGCCAGAAACTTAACCATTGATGATATACGGAAGAAAAAGCCAATCTCTTACTTCTTAGATTCAATTCCAATATTGAAATCAACTGAGCTAAGCCCTGAGAAAGCTGCCATGTTAAACGAATCAGAACAAGAACTATACATAGCTCTAAATAAACTAAAACTTGCTTATCGGGATGTTATTGTCCTAAGGAAAATCAAAGAGTTTTCGATAAATGAGACTGCAACGATTCTAGGTTGGACTGAAAACAAAGTAAAAGTGAATTTGTTTAGGGGCATGAAAGCTCTTCGTAAAGAACTGGAAAAGGGGGATTTTAGCCATGAGACAGTATGATGATGTGAATCAAGGGTTAAAATCGTTGAATCAAAAGTTTAGATTACCAGAGAATGAACAAAGAGAAATTATTGAGGATATTAATCGGAAAATGGATTTGCCAATGACTACACGTAATAGGGTCCAATGGAAGTATTATGCAGCCACTGCTGTGGTAGTATTATTATTAGTAATCGTTGCATTACCACTAATATTTGATAATCAAAGCTTTGTAGGTGAAAGTGAACAACCTCAAGGGTCCTTTGAAAGGAATCCTACTCCACCGGTTACAGATGATACAGAAGAAGTAGAGTATACTTTTTTGATTGAGAATAAACTGCCATTTGATATTTACTCGATGGAATTAAGAGTATATCAAAAGGGAGATTTAATTGCATCGCCAACTAGTATGAATGCGGATGGTTCTCCAATAAAACAAGGTGATATTATTGAATTTGAATTTTTGGAAATGGACGGACTTGAGGCTGGTAGTGCAGTTGTTGAATTATTCGTAACACTTGAAAAACCTAGTAAAGGAAGTGAGAAACAGTTTAGCCCAGGTAAAAATTCCATCATGCTTTTTGAAGAATATAAGGATTTTACTTTTTGGTTAATAGGTGAGTCGGTAGATAAGTTTTATCTATTTGATGTATCAGAAGCTGATCTAGAAATTCTTAATGTGGAACAGATCAAAGAAGAAGATAATGAAATAGCAGCAATGATTCAGGAAAGATTTAGTCTTGGTTTAACGAAAGAAGAAGTGAGAGCAATAATAGAGATTAAATATGCTAGCAGTTTAGCTGATGGTGGAGAGTTTTGGCGATATGACTTTGGAGAAAATTATGCGTCCCCTCTTGATGATATGGCAGGGATAGATACAGAAGGATTAAAAGAGGGAAAAGTTCAAGCCCAATTGTTCATAGACTGGGATGATGAAAATAAAGCGAAAAGCTATAGTGTCTTTTATCTAAATCACTCAGATGGAAAAGTATATGATTACCGTGTGTTTGAGAATGGGCTAGAGAAGCATCATGCTATTACAGAATAGATGAGAAAACCGGCATTAGGATTTTTCTAATGCCGGCTTTTACTTTTAATCAATTGCAATAGAAATTAACTTTTTCTCCAAAAACTCATCCATTCCATGATGGCCGCCTTCTTTACCACCACTACCAGATTGCTTGATACCACCAAATGGTGCTTCTGGTACAGATGGGAAGACATCATTTACACCAATCATCCCATAATCAAGTTTTTCAGCGACGCGCAAGGTGCGGCTAGTATTTTCTGTAAAAATATAAGCGGCTAATCCATAGTCTGTATCATTCGCTTTTTTTATAACCTCAGCTTCATCTGTGAATGTTTGTATAGGGAATAGAGGGCCAAAGGTTTCTTCACGCATGACCTTCATATCATCGCTTGCGTTTCTTACAATGGTTGGTGGACAGAAATAACCTTGTAGTTCTCCGTCCCATTTGTTTCCACCAGACACGATTTCTGCACCTTTGTTCAGTGCATCATTTAAATGTGCTTCGACTTTTTCCCTTGCTTGTTCACTAATTAATGGTCCAAGCTCTGTGCCTTCTTCTAAACCATTTCCAACTTTCATTTTTTCTAGTTTTTCTTTTAACAATGCCGTAAATTCATCCGCAATTGATTCATGAACATACAAGCGGTTTGCACAAATACAGGTTTGACCGTTATTACGGAATTTGCTTGCTAATGAAAGTGTAGTAGCTTTATCTAGGTCTGCATCCTCAAACGCAATGATTGGTGCATGACCACCAAGCTCAAGAGAAACTTTTTTCACTTGATCAGCAGCTTCCCGCATTAAGTATTTTCCAACAGCAGTTGAGCCGGTAAATGTAATCAGTTTAACTTCCTTGTTCGTTAGCATTTCTTTTCCGATTGCTTGTGCATCACCAGTTACTAGATTGACAACTCCTGGAGGCATTCCTGCTTCCTCAAAAATTTTCACAATTTCTATAGCTGAAAGCGGGGTCTCGGGTGAAGGCTTAAGAACAACCGTACAGCCTGCTGCTAGTGCTGGGCCTAATTTACGCGTAATCATGGATGATGGGAAGTTCCACGGAGTAATGGCTCCGACAACACCAATAGGCTTTGGAACGACTAGCATACGCTTTGTCTTAACAGAAGAAGGGATCCATTCGCCATATCCGCGAGATGCTTCTTCGGCATACCAAAGTAAAAATCCTGCAGCCCCTTTAACTTCACCAACTGCCTCAGGTAGTGGCTTTCCTTGTTCCTTCGTTAATATTTCACCGAGTCGTTTTGCATCTTTTCTCATAAGTTCTGCAGCTTTATAAAGTACCCGAGAACGCTGTCTTCCAGTCATTTCACTCCATGCAGGGAACGCTTTTGAAGCAGCTTCAATCGCTTCTTTCGTTTCTTCCTGTCCCCCATTGGCAACTTCCGTGATCGCTTCTAATGTAGCTGGGTTGTAAACGGTTTGTGTTTTGGATGAATCAATGTCGCGCCACTCGCCATTAATATAAATACTTTTGGTTAATGTTGATATCATGAACAATCCTCCCCAAATAGTCTTTTATTCTATAAATAAGCATATCGCACCTGCAATATTCTAGCAATTTGCAGATGCGACTCTTGAGTGTTATTAAACTAGTTCTTTATCAGGATTCCATGCAGGTAACATTTGATTTAATGGTTTATCTTTACGGTAGCCCAGTACATACTCCGCTTGCATGACCGTATGAATCTCACGTGTTCCCTCATAGATAACAGGAGCTTTCGAGTTACGTAGATAACGTTCAACTGGATACTCATCCGAATACCCATACGCACCGTGAATTTGCATCGCATCATCGGCAGCGCGGTTGGCAAAGTCACATGCTTGCCATTTTGCAAGAGATGTTTCTCTCGTATTACGCTTTCCTTCATTCTTCAGCTCGCCAGCACGGTATACTAGTAGACGGCTCATTTGTAAACCTGCTTCCATTTTGGCAATCATTTGTTGTACTAGTTGGTGCTTCCCGATAGGTTTTCCAAAAGTTTCACGCTCATGGCAGTATTTCACACTAGATTCCAGACAAGCCATGATTTGGCCAACGGCACCAGCAGCAACCGTGAATCGTCCGTTATCTAGTGCTGACATTGCAATTTTAAAACCTTCTCCTTCTTCACCGAGTAAGTTTTCCGCGGGAACTCTCACATTATCGAAGAAAAGCTCACCAGTGTTACCAGAACGAATTCCATGTTTTCCTTTGATGGCTTTAGAAGAGAATCCGTCCCAAGTTCTTTCTACGATAAATGCAGAAATACCATGATGCTTTTTCGATTTATCGGTGTAAGCAAACACTAGGAAATGGTCGGCAACATCACAAAGAGAAATCCATGTTTTAGAGCCATTCAAAATGTAATAATCTCCATCTTTTACTGCAGTAGACTGTAAAGCAGCAACGTCTGAACCTGCACCTGGCTCTGTTAAGCCGAATGCCCCAATCTTTTCACCTTTTGCTTGTGGAGTAAGATACTTTTGCTTTTGTTCTTCATTACCCCATTGTAAAAGAGTCATGGAGTTTAATCCGGTATGAACGGATACAGCTGTACGGAATGCAGTGTCTCCACGCTCTAGTTCTTCACATACGATAGCAAGGGAATTATAGTCCATGCCACTTCCACCGTACTCTTCTGGGATACAAACACCCATAAAGCCAAGGTCTGCTAATTTGTTATAAAGGTTCGGATCAAATTGCCCTTCGCGATCCCATTCCGCGATATACGGCATAATCTCCTTATCTACAAAACTTCTAACTGTTTCTCGTAACATATTTTGCTCTTCGGTAAAATTAAAATTCATTCTTCTTCACTCCTGATTTATATTTTTAATAGATTGTAAGATTTCTTCATTATGTTCACCAGCATCTGGTGGATGGTGCCTTAATGTGACTGGGGTCCGTGAGAGTTTTAATGGACTACCAATCATCTTAATTAGGCCAGCGGTTGGATGCTCCGTTTCCAAGAACATATCACGAGCATGCAGCTGCGGATCTTCCGTTACTTCCTGTAAATTTTGAATCGGCCCACATGGGATGTTGTTTTCATGACACTTATCCAACCAATAACTGGTAGGTTTAGTCACTAGAATTTCCTGGATTAAAGGAACTAAAATATCTCGATGTTCCACACGAGCAGGATTTGTTTTAAAGCGCTCATCTTCACTATATTGTTCTTTTCCTAAGATAGTACAAAATGCTTTAAACTGATTATCATTACCGATGGCAATAACCATCTCTCCATCCATGGTTTGGAAGGTTTGGTACGGGACAATGTTCGCATGATGGTTTCCTAGTCTTGATGGAATTTTCCCTGACATTAAATAGTTACTACCGATATTAATTAGGGCACTGACTGCAGAGTCGTACAAGGATAGGTCTAGCTTTTGTCCTTGACCGGATTGCTGCCTTTCGATTATTGCAGCTTGAATTCCGATGGCGGCATAAAGCCCGGTCAAAATATCCGTTATGGCTACTCCGACTTTTTGTGGGCCAGAGGCATCATCACCAGTGATGCTCATTAATCCACTCATCCCTTGAATAATAAAATCATAACCAGGTAGATCTTTGTGAGGACCAGTTTCACCAAATCCAGTAATAGAACAGAAGATAATACCCGGATTTATTTTAGCAAGCTGATCGTAGTCTATCCCAAAACGTTCCATCGTCCCTGTTTTGAAATTATGAATCACCACGTCTGATTCCTTTACCAAATCTTTGATCGTTTGAATTCCTTCTTCTGACTTTAGGTTCAAGGTGATACTTTTCTTATTCCGGTTAGCACAAAGGTAATAAGCACTAACATCATTTTGAAAAGGTGGACCCCATTTTCTCGTCTCATCACTCCCACCGGGCGCTTCAACCTTGATAACTTCTGCACCAAGATCTCCAAGAATCATCGTGCAATAAGGTCCTGCAAGAACCCGGGTTAAATCAAGAACTCTGATATTTTCTAAAGCTCCTGACACGGCTACACTCCTTTCGTGATAGTTTTCGTTTACTTGATATCTTGAGATGTTAATAAAAAAAGCCAATTCAAAATGAACACAGCTAGCGTGCTGTAGATCAAATTGAACTGGCTTTTGGCTTGTTGGGACAGGTCAGGAATTGAGCTGTGAACAAGCTAGGCAGTTTAGTTAAATAGGAATTGTTTTAAACAGGTCATGTGGAATAACGGTGTAAGCGTTTTAACATGACTCTTTCCTATAGTTTAATTTATTCTGAAAAATTTGTAAACAGGTATTGTGTAATTAGTGATGGTTTATTATGATGAGGAAGAGAGGCATCAACCATAACTTAGGTGCTATCAACCGTTATTGGCAAATATCAACCTAAAAATGATAGACATCAACCAGTAAAAAGGGATATCAACCGAATAAATAAAACATCAACCGTTTTTCTTGAAGTATCAACTGTTAAAAGAAAACATCAACCAAAATTAGTACATCATCAACCAAATTGCCAATATAATAAAAAAACGGGAGCCATAACCCCCGTTTCCCATTACTTCATTGCTTTTTCAAGCTTAGATATCATTTTAATTGCTTTACCAGTACCGATTGCTACTGATTCTAATGGATTTGGCGCAATATGAACTGGAACTGATAGTTCATGTGCTAACCATTCTTGCATACCTTTTAATAAGGAGCCTCCACCAGTAATAACAATACCGTGATCAACAATGTCACCACTTAATTCAGGTGGACAGTTTTCTAACGTCACACGGATTGCTTGTAGAATTTGTTCTAGCGATTCTCTTATTGCTGCATAAACCTCTTTTGAAGAGATAGAAACAGTCTTCGGTAAACCGGTTACCATGTCACGACCACGAACATCTACGAATTCTTCTTTATGATTTGGATGTGCATAGGCAATTTCCATTTTTACGTTTTCAGCTGTACGTTCACCGATTAAGATATTATACTTCTTACGGATGTACTGAATTATTTCATCATCCATTTTATCTCCACCAACGCGAACAGAGCTTGAAGAAACAACTCCACCTAGTGAAATAATACCGATTTCTGCAGTACCACCACCAATATCAACAATTACGTTTGCAATTGGTTCGTCCACCGGTAACTCAGCTCCGATTGCAGCTGCAACTGGTTCTTCGATTAAGTGCACCGTTTTTGCACCATAGCTCGTTACGGCATTATGGATAGCTCTTCTTTCTACCGTTGTGCTACCAGAAGGTGTACAAACTACGACATTGGGTTTGCGCATAGACATGCCTAGCTTCTTGCTAACTTTCTTTAGAAAAGCTTTTAGCATTTGAGCTGTTACATCATAATCTGCAATAACCCCATCTTTTAATGGGCGAATGGGTACGATGTTTCTTGGTGTTTTACCAATCATTTCTTTAGCTTCCGTACCAACTGCTACGACTTGCTTTGTATTAATATCGATTGCAACAACCGATGGTTCATTTAAAATAATGCCTTTGTTCTTGGCATAAATAAGTATATTTGCAGTACCTAGATCAATACCGATTTCTGCATTAGAAAACATAATAAGTTCCTCCATTGATGACAAATAGTCTTTCTACTATATAATCTTCTATTTCGACAAAATAATTGTGGGCGTCAACAGACAACATAATTTTATTATCTGCCAAACTAGCTAACATTATTAGCAATATTTGCCTGAATATACATCGCTAAAGTTTTAGCGGTACTATATTAAAATAAGATAAAACCAGACTAAACACAAGTTTCATTTGCTTTACATTTTTTGTTTATTGTAATAAAAATGGAAAATTCATCAAGGAAAAAACATGAGATAATAGCACTGGAATTGTCGAATCCTGATGGAATTAGGATAGAAAGGGGTGGCTACACAACATGAAAAATAAATTAAAACCTATAGGATTACTGCTCACCATGATCACATTCCTTGTCATACCTATCCATGTTGGGGCGGAAAATAACGAATTTGACCGCTATTATTTTAATGATGGTACTTTTTATAAATATACTGCATCTTCATTGGAAGAATACTTCTTTTTTACGATGGAAGAAACTAAACTAGCACATGTGGATTGGAAAAAAATTAATACGAAAGTTCTTGCCTTAAAAGAGGAAAACCATCCTGTTGAAGTGGGAAAAGAGAAAGTAGAAGAAGTTGCCCAGGCTACAGAACCTCCGAAAGAATCAGTTCAGGAGGAAAAGAAAACTAAAAGGCAAACACCACAAAAGAATCAAACTCCGAATAAAGCAACGCTTAGTCAGGCTGAATTTGAACAGGAGGTCATTCGCCTTACGAATTTGGAACGTGACAAGCATGGGTTCAAGCCACTTAAATTAGATGAAAGTTTAGCGAATGTCGCTCGTAAAAAATCAGTAGATATGGCGACTAATAATTATTTCTCTCACGATAGCCCAACCTATGGTTCCCCGTTTGCGATGATGGAGAGCTTAGGAATTAAATACTATTCAGCAGGTGAAAACATTGCAAGAGGTCAAACTACACCGAGCGAAGTTGTTCAAGCATGGATGGATAGTGAAGGGCATCGAGAAAATATTCTTCACCCTGACTTTACTCATATTGGCGTAGGGTTTGAAGTCGATGGGTATTATTGGACCCAACAATTTATTAAAAGACTAGATACTACCGTTAGCCAATCTACGTATGAGCAACAAGTTGTAGAATTAACCAATCAGGAACGGGCAAAGCATGGTTTGGCGCTACTCAGTATTGATTCTGAGCTTGCAAAAGTAGCTCGGGCCAAATCAAAAGACATGGCGGAACATGGATACTTTGATCATACTAGCCCAACCTATGGCACACCATTCGATATGATGGATGAATTTGGTGTTACATACCAAACAGCAGGAGAAAATATTGCTAGAGGACAGTTTACACCTGAGGAAGTTGTGCAGGCATGGATGAATAGTGAAGGACATCGGGCTAACATTCTAAATCCAAGCTATACGCATATTGGTGTTGGTTTTGTAAAAGAGGAAATTATTTGGACGCAGCAGTTTATAGGTAAATGATAAAAGGACGGTTTTAGTACCGTCCGTTTTTATATGAATTTATTCTTCTATCGCTTTAATTACTCTCGCAGGATTTCCACCTATTACTACATTATCCGGAACATCCTTTGTTACCACGGAACCAGATGCAACAACTACATTATTCCCAATGGTAACACCAGGATTAATAACAGCACTTCCCCCAATCCACACATTATTACCGATTGTAACGGGTTTTCCAAATTCTATGCCAGAAATTCTTTCCTTAGCGTTTAATGGATGAGTCGCTGTGTAAATATGGACTCCTGGTGCGATAAAGCAATTTTCACCTATGTTAATTTTACATACATCTAGGAAAACACAATTAAAATTGGCGTAAAAATTTTCTCCAACATGTATGTTGTACCCGTAATCACAACGGAATGTAGGTTCAATGAATATACTTTCTCCGCTAGAACCAAACAGCTCCTTTAATAGCTCAGTTCGCTTCACTTCGTCTGTTTCCAGCGTTTCATTATAAAACCTCGTTAGTCTGCGGGCATTTAATCTGGCACTTACCAACTCTGGATCAGTTGGATCATATAATTCTCCAGCTATCATTTTTTCTTTTTCTGTTTTCATATTGGGACTCCTATTTTTATAGTTGCCATTATATTAACATAGAATTCTTAGTCACTTATAAGTAATAGGTAAATATTCCTTGAAGATGAGCGATTTAAAAGTATAATTAAGAATGGATAGTGGGGGGAGACAGCAATGATATTTTCATTTAAAATTTATTCTTATGCAGTTATCTTAGTAATAGGTAGTCTTTTTAAACTTCAAAAAGCGAAAAAGCTATACAAACAACAAACTACAGAAGCGATACGAAAAGAGATATTCACAACACCAGAAAGAGTTTCTCAAAAGGTAATAAAAGCTACCGGTACAGATGTACAAGTGACAGGTAGAGAAAATATTCCTGAAGGCCCGGTATTATATGTTGCCAACCATCAAGGATTATTTGATATATTAGCTTTCCTTGGACATTTGGGTAAACCAGTTGGTTTTATTGCTAAAAAAGAAATCAATAAATTGTTTATCATTCGAACTTGGATGGGCTTAATAAATTGTGTGTTTATCGATCGTGCTGACCGACGCCAGTCTATGAAAGCTATCAATCAAGGGATAGAAAGCTTAAAGAATGGCCATTCACTAGTAATATTTCCAGAGGGCACAAGAAGTCGAGGGAATCAGTTAAATGAATTTAAGCCTGGTAGCTTACGGTTAGCGACTAAGGCCAATGTGCCAATCGTTCCAGTAACCATTGATGGAACATATCGAATGCTTGAGGAAGGTAATGGTCGAGTGCAAGGCTCTACAATTCGCATGACGATTCATGACCCTATTTTGCCCGAAGTCTATGAAACTATGAAAAGTGCCGAGCTTGCAAATGAACTTCAAGCTATTGTGCAAAAAGCATTGCCTTCTGCTAAAGTGGAAAGAGAAATGGTGCTTAGTACACAAGAATAAAATTAACCCATATACAAACAGTGAGGCATTTATTAGCCCACTGTTTTTTAATATATTATCAATATCCATGAAAGAACGATACATACTAGAGATAGTATGTTTTAATATGTTTAAACTCGAGGTGAAGTTGATGGTTCAGGGTACAGTCAATTGGAATACACAATTAGATAAGAAATGGTTGCAGGAGTACGTGGATGATTGGGTAGCGTTCTATCAAAAAGCTACGGAGGAAGGAGAAGTTGCCTCTTATATTCCTATTTTAGCAGAAGCAAACCCAAACCATCTTGGTATAGCTATCCATGGGAAAAATGGAATGAGAATATGTTCAGGTGATGTAAATACTACTTTTACGATACAAAGTATTTCCAAAGTAATTAGCTTTATGGTCGCTTGTATGGAAAGAGGTGTTAGCTATGTATTGGATCGTGTTGATGTGGAGCCAACTGGAGAAGCCTTCAATTCCATCATGCATCTAGAGATGAAAAGTCTAAACAAACCATTTAATCCTTTTGTCAATGCGGGTGCATTAACGGTTACATCCATGTTAGAAGGGAAAACGTCGAAGGAAAAATTAGCACCACTCTTAAAATTGTTAGAGAAAATAATCGGATATCGCCCTAAAATCAATCAAGCTGTCTTTAAATCTGAAAATGATACCTCTGCGCGAAATCGAGCAATCGGATATTACCTCGTTGAAACAGGATTTTTGGAATCAGACCTCGAAGTAACTCTAGAGACATATTTTAAACAGTGCTCCATAGAGGTTACAGTAGATGATTTAGCTCGCATAGGGTTAATACTAGCAAATGATGGAGAAGATCCTGATAGTGACGAAGAAATTATCCCACGGCAAATCGCTCGAATAACAAAAGCACTCATGCTAACATGTGGGATGTATGATGCGTCCGGTAAGTTTGCAACGTATGTCGGTATCCCAGCCAAAAGTGGTGTATCCGGAGGAATTGTAGCCGTTGCACCACCTCGTGTGAGAAATGCTCCATTTCCTTTTATTGAAGGTTGTGGAATCGGGGTATTCGGTCCGGCCCTGGAAAGTAGAGGGAATAGTATTGCTGGGATGAAGCTATTAAAGCATATTGCATCGCAATGGGATTTGAGTATTTTTTAACGGGGGAGATTGTATGTGTGGCAGATACACGTTACTAGCGGATCAATTAGAGATTCTTGATGCGTTTGGATTAGAGCATGACATTGATGATTATCACCCAAGCTATAACATCGCACCTGGTCAAAATGTACTTGCGATAATTCATGATGGTAAGGAAAAACGTGCAGGTTATTTGCGATGGGGCCTAGTTCCATCGTGGGCAAAAGATGAAAAAATAGGCTACAAGATGATCAATGCAAGAAGTGAAACTGCACATGAAAAGCCAAGCTTCAAACGATTAATGTCTAGAAAACGCTGTTTAATTGTTGCAGACAGCTTTTATGAATGGAAAAAAACGGATGATGGGAAGCAACCGAAGCGAATTCATCTTGCAGAACGCAAACTATTCGCCTTTGCTGGGCTATGGGATAAATGGAGTCACAATGATAAAAACCTATTTACCTGTACGGTTTTAACTCGAGAAGCTAATCCATTCATGCAAGACATTCATGACCGTATGCCAATTATTCTTCCAAAGGAAAAGGAAGACGAATGGATCACACCTGAGAAGTATGAGCCAACAGAAGCACGTGAGTTCCTTTTCCATCTAGAGCCAGAGGAGTTCACCGCGTACAATGTATCCAGCCATGTCAATGCAGCAAAGAATAATGACGAGACTTGTATAGCACCATTGGCGGATTAGTTGGTGCATAAATAGTAGGGAAAAGTCTTCATCATCACTTTATGGGAATATAGTAATGAAAATGATTATGAGAGTGTTCTCATCGTCATTTTTTAATAGAGGGAAAGTGAAAATGATTATGAGACGCGTTCTCGTAGTCATTTTTTTAGAGTAGGAAAGTGAAAATGATCATGAGACACGTTCTCGTAGTCGTTTTTTTAGAGAAAGAAAGGAAAAATGATGATGAGGAGCTGTATCATCGTTTTTATTTAAATAAATTTACTAGTAATGATGATGAGAAATCAAATCCAATAAAAAAAGCCCTTGAAACCAAGGGCTCTCGATATTTTATGCTCTTTTTTCTCTACGATGTTCCTTCATCAAATTAACAAACTCATTCGCTTTCTCTTCTGGTGCACGGGTGGCAAGACTAACCCCAACAAACAATATGCTAGATATAATCAGTCCCCAAATTCCCGCACCTAGTCCAAGTGGTTTTGTTCCTGTAGCTTCAAAATAAAGCACTAATAGAGCTGTGATAACGACACTAACAATAACCCCAGTTGCCGTTCCACGCTTCCAGAAGAATGTTCCTACGATTGCTGGTACACCAACAATTAAACCAGAAGAAGCGGCTACGGATAAGACTGCAATTAAATTTAATTCCAATTCCGCAAATGCATATGCCAAAATAGCGATGACTGGGATGACTAGTTTACCGACTTTTAACTGTTGTGAATCATTCGGACGATTTTTCGTATTCCCATAAACATCACGAGCAAACATCGATGACAGGGTCAACATAATGGAGTCGATTGTTGAAACTGCCGCAGCCAAAATCCCTACCATAACGATAACTCCCAATAAAGGAGGAACAGCATCTGACGACAGAAGACTTGGAGTAGCAAGATCTGCTGTCTCTAGATCTGGGAACAACTGTAAAGCGGAAAACCCCCACATAACTGAAACAAACGTATAAATAAGGCCAAACACAAGAAAACCGATTAGCATTTGTCTTAAGCCCCTCAAGGATTTTGGCATAAATAACCGTTGACTAACTTGTGGGTTAGAAATACTAAAGAAAAACCAAGGGATAGTTAAACTTAAGAAAGTTAAAAAGCTAAAGAAACCATTCCCAGGTACAGCTAACATATCTGGTTGTGATGTTTCTAAGTTATTAAAGAACTGTCCAAAGCCACCAAGTGAATTAACAATCAAGATTACCACTATACTTGATGTAATAATCATGAAGATTGCTTGAAGAGAGTCTGTCCAAACAACTGACCTAATCCCTGCAGTGTATGAAAAGAATAAAGCTAAAATAATAGCAATAATGACCCCTACAGAGAAAGGTATAGCATTATTTGTCATTCCAGATAATAAATAACCAACTCCTGCTAATTGAACGGCACTATATGGAATAAGGAATATACAACTCATTAATGCAATAACTGCAGCTGCAGATTTACTCTGGTAACGGTCTCCAATCATTTCTGATGGTGTTACGTAACCATTCTTTTTACCTGCTAGCCAGAATCTAGGGCCAAAAATAAGAATCAATGATACCCCGATAAAGTAAATAATTTCAAAACCAAGTGCACCAACACCACCACGATAGGTGAGCCCAGCTAAACCTACCATCATAAATGCACTGTATGTAGTTGCACTATAGCTTAAAGCAGATAGAATACCATTCATTTTGCGGTCACCGATAAAATAACCGGACATGCCTGGTAGGTTTCCTTTTCTAGATAATAATGCGATTGTAGATGCAACGATAATATAAATAATAATTCCCCATATGACATAACTAGTATTCAATTTATTCGCTCCAATCCCTTGTAAGCATAATGTTTGCGATAATAACGACAATTCCAGTTAATCCCCAGTAAAGAAAGCTTCCATTCCAAGAACGGACATCGGAAAGAAGCGTATAAGGGACAACATAAGCCAAAACGACAGTTAAAATAATGATAATTCCCCAGAAACGTTTCATTGTTTATCTCCTTCTTTTGATAAATTAATAGATTTAAGTTAACAGGTGTCTTTACACATATATTTACATATGACGCTATAAAAATCAATTGTTTTTTTAAAGCTAGCTTTTTCATACTGAGAGAATCTAAGGTATAATAAAAGGAAAAGCTGTAACATTAGTGTGGATGTAAAGGTGAAAATTATGCGGAGGTTAGGTTGTTATGAAGGGAGAAAATCAAAAAATCCTAGGGGAAAAGCGTAGAAAGTTAATTCTATCTTGGTTAAAAGAAGAAACAGAACCAATTACGGGTAAAGAATTATCGGAACGTACGAATGTAAGTCGTCAAGTAATCGTTCAGGATATTTCTTTATTAAAAGCTACCGGAGAACCGATTCTAGCAACGGCAAGGGGTTATGTTTATTTACAAGATAATTTACAAAATAACAATGTAACTCGTGTCATAGTAGTAAAGCATACCGCCGAGCAGACGGCAGATGAGCTTTATACACTTGTGGATTATGGCATAACAGTACGAAATGTTATGGTGGAACACCCTATCTATGGTGATCTAACTGGCTCTTTAATGATTAAAAATCGAAGAGAGGTAGATTCATTTATTAAAGAGTTAATGAACAAACGAGCATTGCTCTTATCTAATTTGACTGAAGGTGTACACTTACATACCATTGAAGCAGATCAGGAAGAACAACTGGATGAGGCTTGTGAGGCATTAAGGAAGCTTGGTATATTGTTAGAGGATTAATAATTTCCAAAGAGTTCCTTGCAAAGATGATCTGACAGAAAAAAGGACAATCTCCCATTACGGGAAACTGTCCTTTTAATTGTTTAAATAGTCTTTAAGAAGCTCTTTCTAATTTTGCTTGTTCTTTTTCCTTCTTCGCAACCTCTAAGAATTTCTTCGTCTCATAAACTACGACACCTGACAATCCGAGTAATCCAATTAAGTTTGGAATTGCCATCAAGGCGTTCATGACGTCAGAAATACCCCAAACAAGATCAAGTGTTTGAACAGCGCCCCAGAAGATTGCTGCTACGAATGCAACGCGGTAAATTGGAACTACTTTATCGTTAAATAAGTATGCAAAACATTTCTCTCCATAGTATGACCAGCCAACGAGTGTGGAGAAGGCGAATAGCACAATTCCTATCGTAACAATATAGCCACCAAAGTCACCTAAAAATGCTGCAAAGGAGGCCTGTGTTAGCGGTCCACCCTCTAATCCACTACCAGCGAGATCTGCCATTACAATAGTAATACCAGTGATGGAGCATACGATGATCGTATCAATAAATACTTGTGTCATCGATACTAATGCTTGGCGACCAGGATAATCTGTCTTCGCTGCAGCTGCTGCAATTGGTGCAGATCCTAGCCCAGCCTCGTTCGAGAATACCCCACGTGCCACACCATAACGAATAACAGTACCTAATATACCACCGCCAAGTGCGCTAGCTGTAAATGCATCAGTAAAGATCAAGCTTATAGCAGCAGGTACAATATCAAGGTTCGTCACAATAATGACAAGCCCACCAAGTACATAAAATAATGCCATGATCGGAACGAAGAATGCAGTTACTCTTCCGATACTTTTTATTCCACCGATAATAACTAAACCAGCTAAAATTGTTAAAATAAGTCCTGTAACCCAAGTTGGTACACTAAAAGAGCTTTCAAGTGCATCAGAAACAGAGTTCGATTGAACCATGTTACCAATACCAAATGCAGCAATGGCCCCGAAGATTGCAAAAAGGACACCTAGCCACTTAGCATTTAATCCCTTTTCCAAATAGTACATCGGGCCACCAGACATTTCTCCTTTACTGTTCTCGACACGGTATTTTACCGCTAATATTGCTTCGGCATATTTCGTTGCCATACCGAATAAAGCGGTAATCCACATCCAGAAGACAGCACCTGGTCCCCCTAATACTACGGCGGTTGCTACCCCAACAATATTACCAGTACCAATGGTAGCGGCCATGGCTGTCGTTAAGGCTTGATAGTGGCTAATATCTCCTTTGGATGCCTTGTCTTGTCTCTTTGGACTGAAAGCGAGTCGTAATGCATAAGGAAGAGTACGGAATTGCAAAAATCCTAATCTCAATGTCAAGTAAATACCGGTACCAACAATTAAAATAAGTGTTGGTGGTCCCCAAACAAAACTACTAATATTATTAATTATATCTTGCATGAAATCCCTCCTTTTCGTCTATTATAGATATAATATTTAGAAGATTCAATATAAATTACAAGTTTTATAATCTTTTTACTTAAATCTCTTTGAGGGATTGATTATAATTAGGAAGAAGGATGGGGAAGTAATGATTAAAGTTTTATTTGTATGTTTAGGAAATATTTGTCGTTCCCCGATGGCTGAGGCTATATTTCGTCATTTAGTTCAGCAAGAAAAGTTGTCTGATAAGATAGAGATAGATTCCGGAGGGACAGGTGGTTGGCATACTGGGGAGCTGCCTCATTCTGGAACAAGAAAAATACTAGATAAACAAGGGATTTCCTACCAAGGAATGAAGGCTAGAAAAGTTTCCGAGAAGGATTGGAACGATTTTGATTATATTATTGCGATGGATGACCAAAATATAAAAGACTTATTAGAAATTAATTCGCAGAATGAATATGTTGTGATTGCAAAGTTGATGGATTTTGTAGCGAATGCAATGGAGCAGGAAGTTCCAGATCCATATTATACTGGAGATTTTGATTACACCTATGAACTAGTAACAATTGGTTGTAACAAATTACTTTCGTATATAAGGGAAAAGCACAACATATAACAAAAGGAGAGGTACAATGGGTAAAAGAAGATTGATTTCGAGTATCGCTATCGGAGCAGCAGTAGGTGGAATAGCAGCTTTGTTTGATTGGGATACAAGAAACTACACTAAACATAAACTTTCAAACGCCAAAAACAAATCAGTTGAAGTTATAAAGAATCCAACACTCTCTATCCATAATGCAAGAATTGCTATGGAGGAGTTTAGTGAAAGCTTAACATACCAAACAGAAAATGCAGTCAATGCACTAGAACAAGTGGAAAATACAATAGCTAGAGTAACCTCAAAGCCAAATAGAATAAAACGTATAGAGGGTTAATTAATTCTCTATTAGGAGGTTTGAGTTTGAATCAAGTTATTACTTTTATAAAAAAGCTAATTGGGCGGATCCTAGAGGAAGATGCTTTTGGATTAGCCGCGCAATTAGCTTATTTTTTTCTCTTATCACTGTTTCCTTTGCTGGTAGTACTGATTACATTAGTCGGGTACTTACCAGTTGATCCTGAAATATTAACCAGAATATTATCTTCCGTTACACCGCCTGATTCCATGCAATTGATAGAGGAAAATGTAGAACAACTAGTGTCTCAGAAAAATGGACAACTTCTATCTATTGGTATCATTGGTACATTATGGGCTGCCTCCAACGGAATTAATGCGATTATGCGTGTGTTCAACCATGCATACGAGGTAGAGGAAGACCGATTTTTTATTGTTTCTAGATTAATTGCGATAGCACTAACGATTGCAATGGTAGGAGTCATTGTCATTGCTATATTGCTGCCCGTACTTGGTAGGATGATTGGAATATATTTATTTTCCCTTTTCGGATTATCGGACGACTTCATAACAGTATGGGAAATGTTGCGTTGGGTATTAACATCAATTGTATTTTTCGTCGTATTTCTGTTTCTTTATAAGCTTGCACCTAACGTAAGTGTGCAGTTTCGGGAAGCTTTCTGGGGTGCTCTATTTTCTACAGTTGCTTGGCAAATAACATCGTATACATTCTCTTTCTACGTTGCCAACCTAGGGCATTATTCAGCAACTTATGGAAGTTTAGGTGCCGTCATCACGTTAATGATTTGGTTTTATATATCTGCTTTTATTGTCATAGTAGGTGGAATCTTAAATGCAACAATAAGCAAAATGAAAAATGGGGACTGACATAACAGTCCCCAAAATTGTTTATTTCAATAATCGTAATCCGTTTAGAATAACTAGAATAGTACTTCCTTCATGACCAATAACTCCTAAAGGAAGGTCAATTGCTTGGAAGTAGTTAGAGATGAGTAAGACGGCAATGACCCCTATTGAAAAGTAAACATTTTGTTTAACGATTCGATTCATTCTTTTAGACAGCTTCACAGCATTCATTATTTTGTTTAGGTCACTTTTCATAAGGACCATGTCTGCAGTCTCCAATGCAACGTCCGTACCTTCCCCCATCGCAATACCTAAATTGGCTGTAGCAAGAGAAGGGGCATCATTAATCCCGTCTCCAACCATCGCTACATTTTCGTATTTCTTACGCAGTTCTTTCAAATGATTAACTTTATCCTCTGGCAAACAGTTTGAGATGTATTGGTCCATTCCTACCTCTGAAGCAATAGCTTTAGCAGTAAGTTCATTGTCACCCGTTAGCATAATCGTTTTAATTCCATTTTGATGAAGTTGTTTAATCGCGTATTTAGCTTCTTCTCTAATCGTATCTTTTAATGCAAAGACAGCTACGATTGCCCCCGCTGTTTTTGCGAAAACAACCGTTTTCCCTTCTGATGCTAATCTTTCTAAGATTCCATCTTGAAACTGCTCAGCAAGTTCTCTGCCGACATAATCAGGTTTTCCGATCTGCCACTGCTCTCCATTAATCGTTGCCTCTACACCATTTCCTCCTATAGTTTTCATATTTACTACTTCATTATTGAAAATATCTACACGTTCCCTACTATAGTTGGTAATTGCCTTTGCCAGTGGGTGGGTAGACTGGTTCTCAATTGCGCCAATAATAGCAACCACTCCATCTTGGTCTACATCATTAGCAAAATGAGCATCCGTAACCACTAAACTTCCGTTGGTTAATGTACCAGTTTTATCAAATGCGATTGCTTTAATATTCTCGAGATTTTCAAGATGTACTCCACCTTTGAAAAGAACACCTTTTCTAGCACTGTTAGAAATAGCTGAAAGGGTGGCAGGCATGATCGAAGCCACTAATGCACAAGGAGAGGCAACTACTAATAGAATAATCGCCCGGTAGATACTGTCTTCTAACGACCATTCGAATAGCACGTATGGTAGAAATAGCATGACTAGGAAAATCAGCAGCACGACTTTGACATAGGTTCCTTCAAAGCGCTCAATAAACAGTTGCGATGGTGACTTTTCTTCCTGTGCAGATTGCACGAGATTTATTATCTTTTGGAACATCGTTTCATCAGAATTCTTAGTAATAGATACAGTAATCGTCCCATCAAGTGAAACTGTACCAGCTAAAACTTCATCAGATTTTGCTTTAGTAGTTGGTAAAGATTCCCCAGTGATTGCACTTTCATCAATGGAAGTTTCTCCTGTTAAAATAACTCCATCTGCTGGTATTCGTTCACCTGCGCGGACTAGGATACGGTCACCAATTTGCAGTTGTTGAACAGATACGACTTCTTCTTTCCCGTTAGAGATTCTAATCGCTTCTTCTGGCTGTAGGTCTAATAAAGCTGAGATCTCTTTTCTACTTTTATTCATCGTATAGGTTTCTAAAGCTCCTGATAAAGCAAAAATGAATATAAGTATTGCGCCTTCTGTCCAATAGCCAATGATGGCTGAACCGATAGCAGCAAAAATCATGAGCATCTCAACATTTAGCTCTTTATTTTTAATCGTCTCCGAAATACCTTCTTTTGCTTTGGCATAGCCACCAATAATAAAAGCGGTTAAATGAAGAATCACAAAGGCTGATTCAGATATATGACCTTCCAGTAACCAAGTAATAAGTATAATTAATCCACTTAATAAAGCTGCAATTAATTCGATATGTGGAAGTAGATTCTTTATGAAGACGAAATTGTTTTTTGATTGATGTGGTTCTATGAACGTATCAAGACTAGTACCCATTATTTTTCCTCCCCAAATTAAGTTTCACAAACCTTATTTATAATAATTATAAACTAATATATATTATAATATTATCATAAATATTGAATAGGTCAACCGATATGAAAATCCCCTAAAACTGTTACTATTTATAGTGATTTTACCCCATTACAGTATTAGATAAGGTGAAAAAGATTTGAATAATTAAAACTAAACTGTTACAATCAGAAAGGTTCTAAAAATTGTAACAGAATATTTAAGGGGGCTTTAATATGAAGAAATTTTTACTATTAATGTTCACACTTGGTACTCTAACTTTCCTAGCTGCGTGTGGTGGAGAAGATACGGAAGAGGCAGTGGAGGATAAAATTTGGGAAAATATCCAGGAATCTGGTGAAATTGTAGTTGGTACTGCAGGTACGTTATATCCAGCATCCTATTATCCAGAAGGTTCAGATGAATTAACTGGTTATAATGTAGAAGTTTTTCGTGAAATAGCTGACCGATTAGGTGTCGATATTAAATTTGAAACAATGGCTTTTGATGCGATGCTATCTGCACTTCAAAGTGGCCGTGTTGATATTATTCAAGCAGGACCAAGAGATGCTAGTCGTGAGAAATTTGCATTCACAGAGCCTGTTAAATATTCATTCGCTACGATGATCGTTCGTGCTGATGATTTGTCAGGCATTCATACGTTAGAAGATCTAAAAGGCAAAAAAGCCGGTGGAGCTGCAACAACTGTATATAGTGATATTGCTAGAAAATTTGGTGGGGAAGTTATTACTTATGGTAATGTAACCAACGATGCCTACTTAAGAGATGTTCATAATGGGAATACAGATGTTGTTATTAATGATTATTACCTTCAGTCTTTAGCTATTCAAGCATTTCCAGAATTCAATATCACCTTACATCCAGACCTTCGATTCCATCCAACGACAAATAATGTTGTGATGCAAAAAGAAGCAACGGTATTATTAGAAAAGGTAAATAAAATTATTGCTGATATGAAAGAGGATGGAACATTAACCGAGATCTCCGAAGAATTCTTTGGTGGACTAGATGTTTCCAAAGAACCAGAAGAGGAAGTAATTGAAATCGAAGGCATCGAATAAAAGGTGATCCTATGTTTGAAATTGATCACGTTCAATTAGAAAATATTTTTGATCCGGTATTAGCTTGGGAGAGTTTACCTTTCTTGCTAGAAGGGGTTCCGATGACGATTTCCCTTGCCATCATTGGCATGTTGATCGGTCTTATTTTAGGATTCTTCATTTCACTGGCGAGAGGTTCCAACCGTTTTATCCTTCGCTGGCCAGCGAGATTGTACATCTCCTTCATGCGAAGTACACCAATAATTGTCTTTTTATTCTTGATATATTTTGGCCTACCAATAATTGGTATCAAGCTCACAGCCTTTATTGCAGCCTCGATAGCATTCGGTCTCAATAGTGCAGGGTATATTGCTGAGATTTACCGAGCAGCTTTATCGAGTGTTGATAAAGGACAGTGGGAAGCATCGAAAGCATTGAACATTCCGTATTGGAAAGCAATGCGATTAATTATTCTGCCACAAGCCATTCGAATAGCAATTCCGCCATTAGCGAATGTGTTTTTAAGTGTCATGTTAGGGACCTCTCTTGCATCAATTATTACGGTACCAGAGCTGTTTCAAAAATCACAAATTGTGGCAGGACGAACCTTTGATGCGATGACAATGTATATTATGGTTGCATTTATTTACTGGCCAATCGGAATCGCTATCTCATTTTTACAAGAAAAATTAGAAAAGCGATATGGTAAGCATATAGATATTAAGGCTAGTCGGACGATAAATTAATGTGGTTGGGACATAACTCTATCAAGGGTAGTAAATGACGAACAAATACTAGACTAGCCCCGGAAATATACGGAGACTCCTGTGGGAGGATAGGCATCGGTGAGACCCCGCAAGAGCGATAGCTCTGAGGAGGCTCACCAGCCCCCCACGGAAAGCGAAGTATATTTCCGGGGCGAGTTATATGCACTAACAAAAATGTTAGGTTTTACCTTTGAGAGGAGTACTTATGTCCCGACCTCTTTCCTTGTGAATTGAACAGTATAGCTATTCTTTCTAAGATCCCAACCCTACCTACTTACTGCCTCTACCGTGTTTCGCTTCAATAACATCGCTCCAACAATAAATGCTAGAACTACTGCAATCATAATGAAGAAGGATACTCCAGGTAGAAAATCAATAAATAATCCGCCAAAATACGGTCCACCTAAACTCCCAATACTAAAGGCTATGCTACAAAGTAGGTTCCCAGCTGGGAGTAAGTTTGGTGGCAGTAGATCTGTCATGTAAGATATTCCTAGTGAATATAACGAACCAACAAATATTCCTGCTAGAGTAAATAATATAAATAATGCAGCTACGGAAGCCTCTAAGAATGCCGCTCCAATAAAACAGACTAATCCTAACGCCATAATAACTAAAAGAATTCTTCTTCTCCCAATCTTGTCACTTAGAATCCCTAAAGGTAATTGAGATAGTAGACTACCACCCGCAAAACAAGGAATAATTAGTGAAAGCATATCAACATCATGCCCAATACGAAGACCATAAATGGGAAATGTTGCATGGAGGGTAGCCTCCAAGAATCCATATGCAAATGGTGGTAATAAGGCAATCCAAGCAATTTTCGTTGTTTGGATAAATCGCTTCAGTGAACTTTCTTTAGAAGTCTCAACACTTGAAACATCTGTATCGGGAAATTTGTTTCTAACGAATAACATTAGTGACCAAACTAACGTACTTAATAGGGCGGACGCTATAAAAGGTAGTGCTTCATTAACTTCTAATAACCTTGTAAACAGTGGTCCAATTGCAAAACCTAAACCAAACGACATCCCGTAAAGTGAAATACTTCTACCACGCGTACTTTTATCTGCTGTTGTAGTAATCCAAGTCTGCGTTCCGAAATGTAGCATGTTATCACCAATACCAATAACTACCCGCAGGATAAACCAAAACCATAGTGCTTCCCATAGTGGAAATAATAGTAAAGAAATGATAACTAATAAACCACCAATTAGGATGATTGGTTTGAAACCGTACTTTTGCATCGGTTTTTCCATAAAGGGAGAAGCTAGTAAAACTCCGATATATAAACCTGTAGCATGCAATCCATTAACGGAAGATGATACACCACCTTGCTCCAAGATGATTGCTAGGAGTGGCATCAGCATTCCTTGTGAGAGTCCAGAAATCATCACAAGTAATATTAAAATCCAAAATCGAAACCGATTAAAAATCATTTTTGTTCCCCCTAAAGATGATGAATATGTATAAAAAGAATACTGCTCGAAAAAACTAAGGCAAAATAAGAGAGGAAGGCGCACATGAAAAATAAATATATCATAGCATTAATTACTTTTCTACTTGCAATTCAAACTTCTTTTATTGTCGCAGCAGATGAAAAAGAAGGCAAAAAGAATGAATTTAACATCCCTAGTCATGTATTAGATATTTCAAAGGAGAATACGTTTCCTAATTCCAATGAGGATGAGGAAGTTATTGAACCAAGTGAACTCACGCAAGAATTAATGGAAAGTACAGATGTTAAAATCTCTAATCCAAATTTAATTAAGATGCTTAATGAGTCAACTATTAAACCATCTCCCATTGGATTTGGATATCGTGGGATGGTCTTTTTAGGACGTTGGCCACTCAACTACGAATCGGACGATACGAATATTAACTGGGAATATCAAAAGATAAACGTAAATGAGTTAAATAATATTGGTGGTAAGGATAGCCAGAAATTAAATTACAATCAACAAGCTCAAAAAGAAATTAAGGGCGCGCTAACGAATAAAATCGCCAATCCGGACGACGTGAAACAAATGATCATCATGACGGCTAAGCAAAATACTAAATTACCACTTTCTTATTCCACAACTATAGGAGCTGGCACGAAAAAAGAAAATTCTTATGGTGTTCCATCACAAAAATATGGCTACTTACACACGTTTGCACCTGCGGTTAATGAAAAAGGGAAGGTAACATTCGGAGAAGTTTATATCGAATTAAAAGGAACAAAGAAGTCCATTGTCATTAAGAATGTTACAAAGCAAGGTATAGGAGCATGGATTCCAATCCAAGATCATGTCTCATTTTCTTTTGAATTAAAATAATCCTATAAAATGGCTCTGTAACCTACGTAGGTTTCAGAGCTTTTTTATATGAATAACAATTAGATAAAAAGTTAATAATATTAGGTTGACTTTGTCACTCTATTACTTTATCATAGTAAAGTATTAAAGCGTAATTACTTCAAGGGGGAAGAGAAATGGAATGGGTTGTAGTTGTTTCCGTATTGATTATGACTATTTTGAGCTTGTTACGAGTAAACGTAATAATTTCAATTATTATAGCAGCAGTTTCCGCAGGTTTATTGGCGGGGTTAAATGTAATAGAGGCTGTCGAAATGCTTGTGAGCGGAATGGGCGGTCAAGCTAACACCGCATTAAGTTATGTGTTGCTTGGTGCTTTTGCAGTTGCAATTAGTTATACAGGTATTACAACTATATTAGTTAACTTCTTAATTCGTATACTTACAGGGAAGAAAACCATGCTTTTACTTGTAATTGCTGGTGTTGCTTCTCTTTCACAAAACGTTGTTCCAGTTCATATTGCATTTATACCTATTTTAATACCACCGTTGTTAAAGTTATTTGATAAAATGCGTGTCGATCGTCGTGGAGTTGCAGTTGCCTTAACGTTTGGATTGAAGGCACCATATGTGATGATTCCTGCTGGGTTTGGTTTGATTTTTCATGGGATTATTTATGATGGAATGGTACAAAATGGTGCGGAAATCGCGAAAAATGATATTTGGTTGGCAATGTTATTTCCTGGAATTGGAATGGTAGTTGGTTTGCTTATTGCAATCTTTATTACTTACCGAAAAGATAAAGAACCACGACCGCATGTGGAAGAGAATTCTAACTTTGTTAAACCTGTAACGGAAGAAGTTATATTTAACTTGAAGCATGGGCTAACGATTGTTGCTATACTTGGTGCGCTAGTAGTTCAGATTGTTACTGGAAATTTAGTATTAGGTGCACTTACAGGACTTATTCTTATGGTATTATTCTTTGTTGTTCCTTTTTCTAAAAGTGACAAGATTATTGTTGATGGTGTAAGTATGATGAGTTCTATTGCATTTGTTATGTTAGTAGCTTCTGGATTTGGTACTATTTTAAAAGAAACCGGTTCAGTCGACGCACTAGTTGAAGCATCTTCTGGATTTTTAGGAGATAATAAAGCATTTATTGCCTTTGTTTTATTATTAGTAGGTTTAGTAATTACGATAGGTATTGGATCTTCATTTGGTACGATTCCAATTATTGCAGCATTGTTTGTTCCAATTTGTATCTCAGCAGGCTTTTCACCACTTGCAACGGCAGCGCTTATTGGGACAGCTGGTGCATTAGGAGATGCTGGGTCACCTGCCTCAGATAGTACACTAGGACCAACTTCTGGTCTTAACGCGGATGGTAAGCACAATCATATTTGGGATACATGTGTTCCGACATTCGTTCACTTTAATATACCGTTGTTCATCTTTGGCTGGGCAGCATCACTTTTCTTGTAAGATAGAATAAAAATAGTTGATTAAGCAAAAGGTAAGAAAAAAAATAGGTGGGGTTCTATGCAAAAAGTTTGTTTCATGTTAGCAACTACCTTCATATTTTTTCTTGCCTTTTTTCATATACAAGTGGAAGAGGCAGGGGCATATGGTTGGGGATATAAGAAAAACAAAAATCATGAGGCACCAGATATTGGGAATTATCAAGATATCCTAAAAGAATATGGTGCTTATTATGTGGATGATTCAGGTGATAAAACCGTATACTTAACATTTGATAATGGATATGAGCAGGGCTACACGGATGAAATTTTGGATGTGTTGAAAAAAGAAAAGGTACCTGCTACTTTTTTTGTTACAGGACATTATGTAAATAGTGCTTCCGAATTAATCAAGCGAATGGTGGATGAAGGTCATACAATTGGAAACCATTCTTATCATCATCCCGACTTTACCATTTTGACGAAAGATGTCATGAAGCGTGAATTAGAAACTTTGAAAGAAGCGGTTTCTAGAGTCTCCAACCAGAGTGACATCAAATATGTTCGCCCACCGAAAGGGATGTTTAATCAGCAAACTTTGGAATGGGCTTATGATTTAGGATATATTCATGTATTCTGGTCACTTGCAATTATTGATTGGAATACAGATGCGCAAAAGGGCTGGCAATATGCCTATGATGAAGTAATGGAACAAATCCATCCAGGTGCCATTATCCTACTTCACGCCGTATCAGAGGATAATGCAAAAGCATTAGAGAAGATTATCCAAGATCTAAAAAAAGAAGGTTATACGTTTAAAAGTCTAGATGACTTTGTCCTTCAAGATAAACTAACAAAGCCAATCTACGGCTACTAAAAACATCTCAAAGAGGGGTCTGACCCCTTTTTGAGATGTTTTTTCTATGGTGAAGAATCCTGAAAAAAATTTAAACAAAATACTTGAAAGTCAAAAAAGGTCAGAGTATAATGAAGACACAAGGTCAAAGATAGTCAAAGTCAAAATTTGATCTTATGGATACTTAAATTTATAGGAGGAATGGAAAATGAAATGTCAAAAATGTGGTGTAAATGAAGCGAACATTAATATGGCGATGCAAATGAATCATGAAAAGATGCAGATGCACCTTTGCAATTCATGTTTCCGTGAAATCCAAGATAACATGATGAATGCAAATGGACTTTTCTCTAATCCGTTCTTTGGTGGGGAAAATGATGCATATGCTGCTAACTTCCAGAGTAATGGATCCGCAAATTCACATACAACAACGAAAACAAAACAAAGAAAAACGAAACGAAATGGTTTACTTGATCAATTAGGAAGAAATCTAACAGATGCTGCGCGTGCTGGTGAAATCGATCCAGTTATTGGTCGTGATCAAGAAGTAAAACGAGTAATTGAAACATTAAATAGAAGAACAAAAAATAATCCGGTGCTAATAGGTGAGCCAGGAGTAGGTAAAACAGCTATTGCAGAAGGCCTTGCCCTTAAAATCACGGAAGGACAAGTTCCTGCAAAATTAATGAATAAAGAAGTGTATCTACTGGACGTTGCTTCACTTGTAGCTAACACTGGTGTACGCGGTCAATTTGAAGAACGTATGAAACAATTAATTAAGGAACTGCAAGAACGTAAAGATGCGATTCTTTTCGTTGATGAAGTACACTTATTAGTTGGTGCTGGTACTGCAGAAGGTTCACAAATGGATGCAGGAAATATCCTAAAGCCAGCACTCGCACGTGGTGAGCTACAAATTATTGGAGCTACAACGTTAAAAGAGTACCGTCAAATTGAAAAGGATGCAGCTCTAGAACGACGTTTCCAACCGATCATTGTGAAAGAGCCTTCAGTAGAGGAAGCAGTTCTTATCCTTAAAGGTATTAAAGATCGTTATGAGAATTTTCATGAAGTACGGTATTCGGATGAGGCAATTCAAGCATTTGTTACTTTATCAGATAGATATATCCAAGATCGTTTCTTACCAGATAAAGCAATTGATTTGATGGATGAAGTTGGTTCTCGCTTAAATCTAGCTAATTCTCAAAACGACTCTAGTTCTATTCAACAACGTATGGATGAAATCGTGAAGGAGAAAGAAGCGGCTGCTGAGCAGGAAGATTACGAGCGTGCAGCGAATCTTCGCTACCAAGAAATTCAATTACAAAAGCAATTGGAGAAAGCAAAAGGTGAAGAGCAAGTAATCGATGTGGACGTTTCTGATATTCAATTAATTGTAGAAGAAAAAACAGGTATTCCTGTAACGAAACTACAAGCTGATGAACAAGCGAAAATGAAAAATATCGGTGATAATCTTCGCGCGAAAGTAATTGGTCAGGATGAAGCGGTAGATAAAGTTGCAAAGGCAATCCGTCGAAGCCGTGCTGGATTGAAATCGAAGTACCGTCCAATTGGATCTTTCTTATTCGTAGGTCCAACTGGTGTAGGTAAGACCGAGCTTACGAAAGCTCTTGCAGAAGAATTATTTGGTACTCGTGATGCCATGATCCGACTAGATATGAGTGAATATATGGAGAAGCATTCAGTGTCTAAAATAATTGGTGCCCCTCCAGGTTATATCGGTCATGATGAAGCTGGTCAGTTAACAGAGCGTGTGCGACGCAATCCATATTCGATCATTCTTCTAGATGAAATTGAAAAAGCACATCCAGATGTACAAAACATGTTCCTACAAATTATGGAAGATGGTCATCTAACAGACTCTCAAGGTAGAAAAGTAAGCTTTAAGGATACGGTTATTATCATGACAAGTAATGCTGGAACTGGCACGAAATCAATTACAGTTGGTTTCAACAAAGATAAACATGAGTCCGTATCCACATTAGAAAACTTAAGTGCATACTTTAAACCTGAGTTCCTAAACCGCTTTGATGCAATCATTAATTTCAACGAACTAACAGAAGACAACTTAATGCGTATTATTGATCTAATGTTAGGAGATTTAACAGAGGCTATTAAGGAAAACAATATGGAGATTACCATTACAAATGATGCAAAAAAAGCCCTAGTTAAGCTAGGCTACGATCCGAAATTTGGCGCACGTCCATTACGCCGTGTCATCCAAGATAAGATTGAGGATCCATTAACTGACCTTCTTTTAGAAGAAGAAAATGTGGAAAAAGTTCATGTTTCTGTTAAAAATGGTGAAGTTGTTGTAAATAAAGCATAGATATAGACAAGGAAAACGCATTGGATGATTCCAATGCGTTTTCACCTATTTCGGATGATTTATTTTTTAAGATAAGAATTTTCAAGGAAGTCTATATGGATATCTTCCAATCCGCTCATCTTAAAAGCTGTTTCATATCTACTTTGGATTGCCGCTACAAGTTCCTCATATTGCTGTTTCTCAATGGATTTCTGCCAAGCAAACTGAAAGGAGAATATATCATCTTCCCTCTTTTCTTTTGGATGAAAAGCCATACCTTCTCCTGTAACCTGCGCATTTGCATGTGCTGCTAAATTGAGCATAAGCACTTCTAAAATTTTTTGTTCCCGTTCATTAAAATCATGTCCCTGCTTAGAGACCTTAATATCTACCATTGCAATGTTAATAGTTATTCCCACCTTTAATCTATAGTTTACATACCCCAACAGAATAAAGTTTTGTACTCATAATAAACTCCTCCTTACTATCCGATAGTAATTAATTCGACAATAAAGAGGATTATCCTTCTTCTTTTGATCTGTATTGGAAAATAATTCAAATATATCTGAAATCTATGCTAGAATTGTAGTAAATCGATAGCATTATTTATGTCTGACGAGGCTATTTCTAATCAAAGTTTGTTTTATTTATTCTACAATGAAAAGTAGGGAATTACATCGGGCTTACAATTATTAGGTCTAAAGTAATTGAAGCAGATAATCTGCTACAAATACAAAAGGAATCATTTGCTGATGATTTAGTAAAGTATCAAGACCATGATACAACTCCAGTAAATGAATCTATTGAAAGACTGGAATATAAAATAAAAAATTTTAAGCATTTTACTGTTAGGTTAGATGATGAAGTTATTGGAGGTGTTGATGTACGGGATTTAGGAGAGGGCAGATATCGTAAAAATGAATATTCCTAGCCAAGAAACAACAGAATAAAGGATTAGGCTCACAAATTATGCAATTAATCGAAAGAGAGTTTCCAAAAGCAACTGAATGGAGCCTCGATACACCACATCTAAACACAAGAAACCATCACTTCTATGAAAAGCTCGGGTATGAAAAGGTTGGAGAACATCGGATAACAGAGCAACTAGTTTTGATAGATTATGTAAAATTAAAGAATGAATAGTGGAGAATACATATGAATATAAGAACTTCGGCAAAAGCAATCATTATAAATGACGGTAAACTATTAACTATAAAGCTAAATGATAACGGTGATTACTTTTATATTTTACCTGGTGGAGGTCAGCATCACGGTGAAAATCTTTATGAGACTTTAAAACGGGAATGTCTTGAAGAGATAGGGGGACATGTTGAAATAGGTGAGCTGGTTTTTGTGCGCGAATACATTGGCAAAAATCATGAGTTTGCTAAGTATCATTCACATGCGCACCAAAATGAGTTTATGTTCCGATGTGAATTAGTACAACCATTGAAAAAAGGGATTAAAGGAAGCAATCCGGACAAAGGGCAAATAGGCGTGGAATGGTTACCAATTGAACAATTGCAATCCTATAATTTTTACCCTAAAGCTTTAAGAGAAAACATAATAAAATACCATTCTGGTGAGCGAATGCCTACCTATGTTGGAGATATTAATTAATCTGGGGGGAATAGAAATGGCTTATGATAAAAACTGTCCATTTTGTAATCCGTATGAAGATAAAGATCAACATATTATTTTAGAAAATGAAACATGCTACTATTTGCAGCATGACAAGGAACAGGATGTACTAGAAGGAAGCGGACTAATTGTCCCAAAAGCGCATCATATCAATGCATTTGAATTAACGAAGCAAGAATGGAACGATACATATGATTTAATGCAAAAGGCTAAAACATATTTAGATGAAAAACATTCGCCTGATGGATACACTTTAGGCTGGAATGTAGGAGATGCTTCTAATCAACATATCTTACACAGCCATTTTCATGTCATCCCTAGATATAATGACGAACCGTATGCAGTGAAAAGGCATTCGTTATTGGCTAAAGCAACCTGAGAATAAGAGGATAAAGTAAAAAAATTGATTTGTAAGGGTGCATATCATATGATTTGGTAATAATGCTGAATGATGTGATCGCTGATTCTATTATGTGAAATAAAGGAGGAATAGTTATGGCAATAGTGAACCAAGTAATTGTCCCACACCTATGGTATGACAAGGAAGCAAAAGAAGCAGCGGAGCTTTATACTTCTATATTCCCGGATTCAAAAGTTACAAATGTAACTACTATCCATGACACACCATCAGGTGATGTGGAGCAAGTTTCTTTTGAGCTTTGTGGACAAGAATTTATGGCAATAGGTGCAGGTCCGTATTTTAAGTTAAATCCGTCTGTTTCCTTCACGGTGAAATTTAACGCAGCACGAGATAAAAGAGCGAGTGAAAGAATCAATGATGTTTGGAACAAATTATCTGATGGAGGCGCAGCATTAATGCCACTAGATACGTATCCATTTAGTGAAAAATTTGGTTGGATTCAGGATAAGTTTGGATTAAGTTGGCAGTTAATGTTGATCAATTCAGAAAGTGATGATCGGCCGATGATTACGCCATCCCTTTTGTTCGTTAATGACCAATGCGGTAATGCGGAGGAGGCAATGAATTTTTATTTATCCGTTTTTAGGAATGCCAAACCTGGAAGTATTGCTCGTTATCCTGAGGGAATGGAACCAGACAAAGAAGGCACTATCATGTTTTCTGATTTCTGCTTAGAAGATATGTGGTTTACTGCCATGGATAGTGCACATCAGCATGATTTTAGTTTTAATGAGGCTGTTTCTTTCATGATTAAGTGTGATACACAAGAAGAAATCGATTACTTATGGGAAACGCTCTCCGACAACCCGAAATCAGAGCAATGTGGCTGGTTAAAAGACAAGTATGGTATTTCTTGGCAGATTGTACCAGCTATATTGGACGACATGATGACGAACGGCACACAAGAGCAAATCGCACGTGTAAATAAAGCGATCCTCCCTATGAAAAAACTAACTATTACCGAATTAAAAAAAGCATATGATGGCTAGGAGGGACAGTCCCTCACCGTAGTAAAGTGCTAAAGCTTTACTATAGCGAGGGACTGTCCCTCTATTATTTTTTATGTATCTTTTCAATTTCTTCGTCTGGAATAATTAAGTAACTTATACCATCAATCTCTTTTCTGCTTCCGGCCAATGTGTGGTTAGTTACGTTTTTCCCAACCCCGTTATAGTTCAATAGCAACTCCTTTATAATATGAAAGTCCATATTAGTTACCATATTTTGCTCAAGAAATTGCGAAATTGCATCGATTTTATTGAGGGTAACCATGGTAGTTCCTTTTTGAATGACGGCATCGATTACCTGGCTTTGTCTATCCGTTTGTCCGTCGTCACCTTCGAGTAAATCCTCTGGTAATTGAACATATCGCAATGCTTGTGAACCACTTAAATGGAGCTCCCCAGGTTGAAGTTGATAGTCCTCCAATTCAAGGTTCAATTCATTCATTACTGTTATTCCTCCTAGTGCATCAATAAGCGTATTCACGCCGTCCAAATTCAATTGCACATAGAAATCTAGCTCGGTATTTAACAGGTTTTCTATCGATTCAATTGCCATATCCGGCCCGCCAAAAGCAAAGGCGTGATTAATTTTATCCTCAAATCCTGTTTCCTCAATCGACGCGCGTGTATCCTTTGGAATATTGATAATCTCCATCGTTTCATTCTTTGGATCAAGAGATAGAACCATAAAAGATTCCGCTCTTCCATGTTCACCTACTCCTAAGTTCGCTCCAAGTAGTAATACATGTAGTCTCTCCATCTTAGCAAGTTTTTCTTCTGAACGGACTTGATCGATAGAAGGTAATGGTTGATACATTTGACTATTTATCGTTTCTTGAATTTCTTGATAAAGACTATGTACATATCCAACAGCACCTATGACCAGTAGTAAAATAACTATAAAACTAAATTTTAACCACGAAAACTTGCTAACCTGTTTTTTCTCTAACATACCCCCACCCCATTTACAAAATGATCTATATTGAGTTCATTATAGCATCATATAGTATGGTTTGATTATAATTTTTAATATTTTCAAACTATTAGGCGGAGGAGTGGTCTGACTTTTAAAGCAGTAATTAATCTATATCTGTATTCAATTGCCAAGGATGCTATAACTATGCCTGAAAGGTATTCCTTTATCGATAATGACTTAAAACTAATCGATAATTTTTTATTGTTAATCGATAAAACGTATGGTATTGTTAATTTAATAATAATAATAATAATCCGAGGTGTTTTTATGAAACGAAAATCAAACCTCTTTTTAAAAATAGCTCTTTTTATAATTGGAAACCTAGTTCTTATATGTTTGGAGTATAAAAATGATGAAGCAAGCAGTTAAAATTAATGATGTAGGATTCGATAGAAAAAGGACATTTAGACCATTAAATCAACTCTTCCGTTTCGGATGGGAACAAGCACTGTCATGCATCTTTCCAGTTGTTATCTTTGGTTCGCTAGCCATCACTCAAATCATTCCACTGCCATTTCTATCACGATATGACTGGTTACTAATTATTTTTCTATTGATGCAGGGCTGGATGGTTCGGTCTGGACTAGAAACTCGTGATGAATTAAAAGTAATAACTTTATTTCACCTAATAGGTTTAGCACTAGAGATATTCAAGGTGAATATGGGCTCTTGGTCTTATCCAGAAGAAGGCTATTCTAAAATCTTTGGAGTGCCTTTATATAGTGGGTTTATGTATGCCAGTGTTGCAAGTTATCTTTGTCAGGCGTGGCGGAGACTAAGAGTCGAATTAATTCGTTGGCCATCATTTTGGGTAGTGGTGCCACTTGCAGCAGCAATATATTTGAATTTTTTCACCCATCATTTTTGGGTAGACATTCGTTGGTGGCTTTCAGTCCTTGTCATCATTGTCTTTTGGAAGTCATGGGTCGCATATGAATTGAATGCAACGCGATATCGTATGCCACTTGCACTAGCTTTTGTTCTTATAGGATTTTTTATTTGGATAGCAGAAAATATTGCAACGTATTTTGGAGCATGGGAATACCCAAACCAAACGGAGGCATGGAGTCTAGTTCATTTAGGAAAGGTGAGTTCCTGGCTTTTACTTGTGATTGTTAGCTTTCTAATCGTAGCGACGTTGAAATTGGTTAAGGGTAAAGTTTCAGAGAGAAAGGGAATATAGTGCAGGATCATCGTAGGGTGGTCCTTTTTTTGTTTACTATTTAGGATTGGACAAAATTCAATAAATATTTCCATCCTAAACGTGAAAAGATAATAAAGAACTCTTTTATAAAGGATGTAATATTCATGCTGCAAATCAAACGAATTTTTACCAGTATGCTTTTGTTTTTCCTTGTTTTTGCGGCGATAGACAGTGCACTGGCCTATGAAGAAATTGCGCCGAAAATGGACGTGCATTTTATCAATGTTGGTCAAGGCGATAGTATTTTTATTAAAACCCCAGGTCAGAAAAATATATTAATTGATGCAGGTCCCCCTAAGGCTGGGAAAAAGGTAGTGAAGTATCTGAAAGGGTTAGGTGTTAAAGAACTCGATTTAATTATTGCAACACATCCAGACCGGGATCACATAGGTGGTTTACCTGCTGTGATGAAGGAATTCAAGGTAAAGGAAATATTAGATTCAGGAAAGCTTCATATTACTCGAGCTTATGCAAATTACATGAACGAAATAAGGAAACAAGATATTCCGCTAACTGTCGCAAAAGCTGGAAAAGAAGTATCAATCGATACACTACTAGACATGAGAATTTTAAATGCATATGGAAAGCGTAAAAATAATAATCAGTCCTCCATAGCTTTTAAGCTTAGCTATAATGATGTGGACTTTTTATTTTTGGGAGATATAGAAGATAAACAAGAGAATAAAATTGCCAAAACGTATGATGTACGAGCAGAGATTATTAAAATTGCACATCACGGTTCTAAGTCGAGTAGCTCGGAAAAGTTTTTAGAACAAGTAGATCCAGAAGTTGCGGTTATAACATATAGTAAATATAATGACTATGGACATCCGGTAAATCGAGTCATTAACAAACTATTTGAATTAGAAACCGATATATACTCCACAGCTGTTTATGGAGATTTAGTAATCCACACAGAAGGAGAACACTATGTCATCCTTCCCCAAAGATCACCAATACAAGGCATATTAGAAAGTAGTTAGAGGGACAGTCCCAATGTCATCAAGCTAAGATGACAAAATATGTAAATGAATTAAAAAAGACAAAAAATAACCAAAATATGCCAAAAAGCACTTGACTTTTTAAAATCACCACAATAATCGATTTGAATACCGATTTTTTAGGTATATCAACGATGAAGTGGTGATTTTTTATGGGGAAAAGTATGTTTTTAGAGGCTATTGAGGTAACTCGGAACGTCATTCATGACTATATTTTTAAGTGTGAATCACGATCCAAACCAACCTATTTTACCCGTGAAGGGCAAAACAAGTTGAGTTTTACAAGCACATTGTTATTTATGCTTAATTTTGTAAAGAAGAGCATTCAGATTGAACTGGATGACTTCTTTAAAATTCTTAATAAAAAGGAGGTAACAGTAAGTAAACAGGCCTTTTGTGAGGCGAGGAAGAAGGTTAAACCAGAGGCTTTTATATTTTTATTAGATACTATTGTGGACTGGTACTACAAAAGAAATTCCTACAATACCTTCATGGGGTTTCGG
>NZ_LDUE01000045.1 GCF_001038485.1 Ornithinibacillus californiensis | reverse complement strand
AACGAAAACAGAGAAGAAACTATGGCCATTTCTAAGGTTAATGAGAACGTATATGTATAAGAATTACAACGAGTTCTTTAAGGAGCTTCATCGAAAAAAGAGTAAAACATCTAAAGGACGACAGAAAGTACCCGATCAGAAGAGACGACAAACGGAGTTTGAAGGAAGTATAGCTATAATTAAGCCACAAAAGAGAAAGTAAATCACTTAACTTCGACAATTAAATATGTAAAAAAATGGGAACAAGGTCTATTAACTCCCTGATCCCTTTTTTAATTTTATATACCGAAATTAATTGTAAAAAAATTACTATTATAGGTTATTTTTACATTGGTGCAATACTATTGGGACAGTCCCCTACTTAAGCTTGTTTAAAATGGATATATCCTTTAGAATTAGGGAAGTATTATTTACTACATAGCTAATTAAAAGAGGGTCGTTATGTACACTATCATTGATCTTATTATTGCATTCCTTATTTCTTTAATTTCGACACTTTTATTAGTGTATCCAATAAAGAAGCTTGCTGTTAAATGGAATATTATCGACTTACCGAATTATCGTAAAGTCCACAAGAATCCTACGCCTAGGCTAGGAGGCTTGGCCATTTTTCTTGGGACGTGTCTTGGAGTTCTATATCTTTGGCCAACCTCGTTCGAGCATTTTCCTGCGATTGTTTTAGGGGCAATTATTATTGTTGCAACTGGGATGATTGATGACAAATATGCGATTAAACCAATATATAAGCTCGTTGGACAAGTTATACCTGCAGTCCTCTTAATTTTATCAGGACTCATTATAGAACGAATAACGCTACCATTTTTTGGTGTTGTCGAATTAGCTGGACCCTTTAGTGTGATTATTACGTTACTATGGATTGTTGGTATCACCAACGCCATCAACCTCATCGATGGACTTGATGGCCTCGCATCCGGTGTATCAACCATTGCCTTAATTAGTATATTAACCATGGCAATTATGGACCAAGAGGTATTAGTAATTTACTTGGCATTAACATTAATAGGTAGTAATTTAGGGTTTCTGTTCCATAACTTCCACCCAGCAAAAATTTATATGGGGGACACGGGTTCACTATTCCTAGGTTATATGATTGCAGTTATTTCGATATTAGGTCTCTTCAAAAATGTAACGCTATTTAGCTTTATCATTCCAGTAATCATTCTAGCTGTACCAATTTTTGATACCATTTTTGCTATGATCAGAAGGTTCCTCAATGGGGAAAAGATCATGAATCCGGATAAAAAGCATATTCATCATCAGCTTCTGGCTGCAGGATATAGCCATCGTACGACAGTATTAATAATCTATGGATTTGCCGCTCTATTTGGTGCATTAGGATTTATTTTCTCAAATGCCTCACTAGGACATTCTTTAATTATCGCATTTATCATTTGGTTTTTACTTCATATTTTTGCTGAATTAGTAGGACTGGTTGGTAGAGGACAAAGACCGGTACTGCGGTTAATGAAGAAAATTTTTGTACCCGCTAAAAATAAGGATCAAATTTAAGGTCTATGTTTACTATACAATTAGTAAACATAGACCTCTTTACATTTATTTTACAAAAGAGTACTATTACCTAGAGGTGAATGTACTTGAATTTTACAAAAAGTTACTTTTTATTCTTTACAGTTGCAATTATCATTAAGTTCATGCTTTTTCGTTCATTACTATTTGATGACTTGAATATACTAAAAATACTTTGGTTTGAAATCGCATGGGTGATTATCCTATTTGTATTAATAGAGCTCTTTCTAAAAAGACTAAAGCTCATTGTGTATTTAGTGATAGATTTAGTATTGTCGATAACTTTATTTTCTATGGTTATTTATGAAAGATATTTTATTACACTTCCTACTTATCACGATCTTGGCCAATTAAACCAAGTTGGTTCTGTTAGTGATAGCGCCTTAATGCTTATCTCAGGAAAAGACTATGTCTTCTTCTTTTTTGACATTGCAATATTACTACTGTTTTTCGTTTTGCGCAAATTTATCAATTACCCCAAGAATACAACAATTTCCAGAAAAATAATGACTCCAATCTTAGCTATAGCAGTTGTAATAATTGCGATTAATTTCTATGTGCTAAGAGATGACAAGATACTTGACCAAGCCTTGTTTGCGGATCACAATGGCGTACTCAATTCGCAAGTTGTAAAAGTATTTCAAGATAAGATTAGAACGAAATCTTCTGCAGCAATTGATTTTACAACAGAGGATGTAATCAAATTAAAAGGGAATGAACCGGTACCATTTTCCGAGCATAATTACCATGGAATTGGCAAAGACAGGAACCTAATTGTAATTCAAATCGAGTCTCTACAAGATTTTGTTATAGGTCGAAAAGTAGGTGGCCAGGAAATTACTCCTAATTTGAATAAATGGGTAGAAGAAAGCTTTTACTTCACGAATGTGTTCCAACAAATCGGTGCAGGTAATACGTCTGATGCAGAATTCATTATGAACACATCCATTTATCCTGCTGGTGAAACACCAACTTCTAGTGTCATTGATGACAAAGAATTACCGAGTTTACCTTACCTACTGCGGGATAAGGGTTACCATACTGCGACATTCCATGCAGATACTATTAAATATTGGGACCGTCATATTATGTACCCAGCTTTAGGATTTAATGAGTACTATGATATCGAATATTATGGGGAAGAGGATCTAGTCGGATTTGGCCCATCGGATGGTTATTTCTATAATAAAACGATGGATGTGTTTAGAGATTATAAAGAGGACGGAAAACCATTTTATGCGCATGTCTTATCTCTAACGAGTCACACGCCATTTGAAATGCCAGCGGACAAAGAATATTTAAATCTTCCTGATGAATATGAAGGGACTTTAGTCGGGAATTACTTCCAATCTGTTCGCTATGCAGATGAGACTTTGGGGCAGTTTTTCCAAGAATTAAAAGACGAAGGTTTATGGGAAAACTCCATAATTGTCCTTTACGGAGATCATTCTGGACTGCATGGCCGCCTAGTCGAAGACCATGATGTCAAGTTGCTTCGAGACTTTTTAGGGAGCCCCTATTCCTTAGTGGATCGTTTTAATATTCCTTTTATTGTTAGTATACCAGGCGAAACGGAAACGATAGGACAACGGATAGAAACTACCGGAGGGCAAATGGACATGATGCCAACGGTTCTCAATCTGATGGGAATCGAGCCAGAAGGACTATACTTCGGGCAAAATCTATTACAGTATGAGCATAACTTGTTAGGTATGCGTTACTACCTATCAGCAGGAGCATTTTTCAATGATGAAGTTCTCTATATTCCAGAGACGACAAGAAATGACATACGGATTTATGATTTAAAAGGCCAAGACCGCTATAAAGATATAGAAGATCCACAAGAGCATTTTGAGGAATACTATTTAAAAATGCTTCAACTCTATGAATGGTCAGATGCATACTACCAAAGCCTGACAAGAGAAGAATATAAATAGGAATTATTTAAAAACCATACGAAGTTGTTCGTATGGTTTTTAGCTTTTTTAGGAAGGGCGTAGTGCTAAGGTGTGCAGACGTCATTTTTGGCATAAGTGGTCGTTGAAATGAAGCATGAAGCGGTTCTAAGCATCATTTTGAGATGATTGGGAGGTCGAAGTGAAGCATAGAGGAGTTCTAAACGTCATTTTGACACAAGCGAGAGGTTGAAATGAATCATAGAGTGGTTCTAAACGTCATTTTGACGCAAGTGAGTAGTTGAAATGATTCATAGAGTGGTTCTAAACGTCATTTTGACGCAAGTGAGTAGTTGAAATGATTCATAGAGTGGTTCTAAACGTCATTTTGAGATGAGTGAGTAGATGAAATGAAGCATAGAGGAGTCCTAAGCGTCATTTTGATTCAAGTGAGCAGCTGAAATGAATCATAGAGTGATCCTAAGCGTCATTTTGATTCAAGTGAGCAGCTGAAATGAATCAGAGTGGTACTAAACGTCATTTTGACATGAGTGAGCAACTGAAATGAATCATAGAGTGGTACTAAACGTCATTTTGACGCAAGTGAGTAGTTGAAATGAATCATAGAGTGGTTCTAAACGTCATTTTTACGCAAGTGAGTAGTTGAAATGAATCATAGAGTGGTTCTAAGCATCATTTAGACGCAAGCGAGCGGGTGAAATGAATCATAGAGCAGTCCTAAGCGTCATTTTGACACAAATGAGCAGCTGAAACGAATCATAGCCCACCTAGCTAGCTTACTTACTCTTAATAAAAGAATGCCTCATAAATGAATCATAGTGCAATTATAGACAACATTTTCAACAAAGATTTATTACATAGTTTAGCTATTGTGAGAAATATGGTAAAATAAAAGTTATAATTTTAGGAGCATGAAATGTTAAACGAGAGAGGTATTATGGTTGAAATCTAAACTAGGTCTAGCAAGTCTACTGTTTATTGGGGCATCGTTGCTACTGAAAGTATCAGGTTTACTTCGTGATATGGTTGTTGCAAATTACTTTGGTGATAGCTATGCGGCAAGTGCGTACTACGCTGCATTTATAATCCCGAATATGTTTATTCTATTCATGACGACTGGTATGAAAAATGCATTCGTCCCAAGTTACATAGACGCTTTGGAGAAGCAACAAGGAAAACATCATCTAGGTCAAGTATTCAAAGGTACGTTAGTCATAAGCATCCTAGTATCGATTATTGGAGCTCTACTTGCTCCAATTTATATTCCGATGTTCTACCCAGAGTTTAACCCACACGGAACAGAAATTGCGATCTGGGTTGCGATTTTCTTCTTTATGTCGATTATTTTCGTCGGTATGAATGCAGTATTAGAGGCATTGTTTGATGCAGAGAATAAATTCTCGCTCTCACAAGTCTCCCAAATTATTGTGCTTGCATCTTCTATCATCGCCGCAATTTTGTTTGCGAACAAAATTGGTGTATATTCATTAGCAATAGGTTATTTAATCGGTACTGTTTTATCATTAGTCTTTAAGTTCATCTTGGTAGTTCCCAAAAAGACGCTACAACTAAAAGGGAAAATGGACTGGTTTGAAATAAAACACTTTTATTGGGTATTTATCCCAGTAGGTCTAACCGTTGCAGTTGGTCAAATCAACCTCATGGTAGGAACGATTTTTGCCAGTTACTTTGAAGAAGGTGCCGTAACCTATATTAACTATGCAAAGAACCTCGTCCATATGCCTCAAGGTATATTTGGTGTAACAATCGGTACTATTATCTTTCCATTGCTTTCAAGAGCAATTTCAACAGATAACACCAAATTATTTAAACGAGGAATTGAACAAGGATTTACGTTAATGTATTTGATCTTACTTCCATCTATAATTGGAATGCTTCTATTAATGCCAAATATTATTGAACTCCTATACCAACGAGGAGCATTTACTGCAGAAGCAACAATTGCTACTGCTCAAGTTGCTTACCTATATTTTGGCTCCGTATTATTTTTTAGCTTAAACAATATTACTAATAAAGGTTTTTACTCATTAAAAAAAGGACACCTCATCTTATTTATAAGTGGCTTGTCCATTTTCTTAAATATTATCTTAAACTTTATCTTTACGAAATGGTTTGGTTATCTCGGAATACCATTATCCGCATCAATTAACGCGCTATTTTATGTCGGAGCACAATTTATTGTCTTCCATAAATTAGTCGGTGGATTAAACTTGAAATATCTGACAGTAGAGTTTCTAAAAATCACTGCTGTAACCGGTGTAATGGCTGCTGTCATATATCCGATATTGCCATTTATAGATCAGTGGCATAATATTGCTCAAATAATAATAGTTGCCTCAATCGGAGCATTTGTCTACTTAGTTGGGGCTTATCTTGTAAAATCTCAATCCTTACTGTTTTTACTGGAGAAATTTTTCAAAAAGAAAAGAACAGTGACAGAGGAGTAAACTGTATGAACGTAAAACAATTATTAATTACTATATTAAAACCAATAAATATTCCGCTGACGAGGTTTATTTTGCAACGGCATTATAAGCAAGAAAAGCAGCTTTCGACTACGAAAAACGCTAAGCGGATATTGGTCTTTGCTCCTCACATGGATGATGAAACAATCGGACCTGGTGGTGTTATTCGAAAACATGCAAATGAGGGCGCAGAAGTTCATTGTGTCTTTGTCACAGATGGATCGAATAGTGTTAGTGATTTATCCAAAGAAGAGCTAACAAGAATTCGTATGGAAGAAACGGAAAAGGTAAAGCATATTCTAGGCATTACGTCGATTCAATACTTAGGACTTCCAGATGGCAAAGTAAGAAGTAATGAAGAATCTCAATCTAAGTTCAAAGAAATGATTGACCAAGTAAAACCAGATATCATTTATACTACTTCCTTTATTGATGCTCACACGGATCACACGCAAACTGCGAAAACATTAGCCGATGTACTACGTAATTCGGAATACCAAGATGTTACTATCCGCATGTATGAAATCAATTGTCCGATACCACCTGAGTTTATTAATTGTGTGGTAGACATTTCGGATACAATTGAAGAAAAGAAGAAAGCGATAAACGTATTCAGTTCACAAAAGATTGCTTTTGATGGTTTTGTAGAATTAAATCGATTAAAGACCAATCTTATACAAGAAGAAGTGGAAGCGGTCGAGGTCTTTGTAGAGCCAACTATTGATTCCTTTATTCAACACTGCGATAAATTAGCGACAGAAAGTAAAAAGTTCCCAGCCATGTTTAAACAGGCTAATCGAACGGATACACTATTATGGGCAATATATAAAAATCTAGATGCTAAAAAACAATTTTATAAACAAAGCATAGAAAAGTAGTTCTAATTATTAGAGCTACTTTCTTATTAGAGGTGAGCTAATTGACCATTCGTTTTTACCAAAAAGGCGATGAAGAAAACATTCAGGCACTATATATGAAAGTATTTAAAAAAGACCGTAGCCTATCTCATTGGGAGTGGAAGTATATCAATCACCCAGAGTCCATGAACCCGTTTGTCCTTGTGTTTGAAGAGGAAGGGAAGATTCTTGGACATATTGCACTGTGGGTTGCGGATGCATATATAGAAGGGGAGAAGGCTAAGATTGGCCTCCGTGTCGATACGATGGTTGACTCCGATGCTAGAGGAAAAGGAATTTATGGAAAGTTAAATCAGCGGATGCTAGAAGAAGCAAAGAACGCAAATATTAATTACCTATACGGCTTCCCAGCACCGAAAGCAAAAGAACTATTGATGAAATACACAAATGCCATTGATGTAGAAAACATCTCCCGGTACATGACAATCTTGGATCCGATAACAATTGGTGCGGGCATGATAGGGGGACAGTCCCTCCTGAAGCCAATTGGTGAAATATATAAAAAGCTAAAATTGAAAGGAACCAGACCCAATCTTTCAGGTGATTGGGAGCTTGTTGAAGTTGGACAGGCTGGTGCGCGATTCGATAAATTAGCAGAAGACCTTCGTACGTTTAAACCAATCATGCTAAAGCGAGATGCGAATTATTTAAACTGGCGCTTTAAACAGCATCCTGACAAAACTTACACTATTTTAGCCTTGTTACATAAAGATGAGCTTAAAGGTTACATCGTTGTAAAAATAGAAAAGACCCCCTTAAAAAAGGGAGCTGCTACGATAGGTTATATTGTGGATTGGTTAGGATATGAAGATGAGAAAATTTGGGAGTACTTGTTAAAGGGAGCAATAAACCATTTAAAAGATACCGATATGATTCAGTCTTGGTTTTTCCCTGAAAACACCGCAACCAATGTATTAAGTAAGTATGGATTTAAGGAAAAAGACCGTCCAATGGCACTGGTTATCCATCAGTTAGAAGGTAGAACTATGTCGAATAAACAAGACTGGTGGGTCACGCAAGGGGATGTCGATTCATTTTAATCACAACCCCCGAGTTTGTGATTGATTTTTATTTGCAAATGCCTATAATAGGTAAGAGATAAAAAAATATGAAACAGTGAAACTTTTAAATGTTTGTTTTCGTCTAATTGATTAGTAGAATTAAAATCTATAATTATATCTAGTCCAAGGAACTATTCTAGGAGGATTTAACATGCAATTTATAATTGCTCTAGTTGTTACGTTTATTGCTTCCATAATTTTAACACCTTATGTCAAAAAGCTAGCAATTAAAGTCGGCGCAGTCGATAAGCCTAATTATCGAAAAGTACATAAACAAACGATGCCTAGACTAGGTGGATTAGCTATTTTCCTAAGCTTTTTAATTGGAGTCTTGTTATTCATTCCAGATACGATTCAGGCATGGCCGATTCTTCTAGGTGGGCTGATTATTGTAGCTGTTGGTGTACTGGATGACATTAAGGAATTACCCGCAAAGTCAAAGCTGTTAGGCCAATTGGTTGCAGCAGTTGTCACAGTTGCAGGTGGCATTCAAATCGACTTTATTACACTACCAAATGGAAATGAAATCGAATTCGGCTATTTTGCTATCCCAATTACGATTATCTGGATTGTAGCAATCACAAATGCTATTAATCTAATTGATGGATTAGATGGATTAGCAGCAGGGGTTTCTGCGATTGCTGTTCTTACTATTTCAGGCTTAGCAATTTCGATGGGCGATCCATTAATGGCACTAATCGGGATATTATTATTTGGAAGTACACTAGGATTCTTAGTGTTTAATTTCTACCCTGCAAAAATATTTATGGGGGATACTGGTTCCCTATTTTTAGGATATATGATTAGTGTTATTGCGGTAATGGGACTGTTCAAGAACGTGGCGATTTTCTCCTTGGTTGTACCAATCATTATTCTAGGTGTTCCAATCCTAGATACAACCTTTGCAATCGTTCGACGTATCGTGAAAAAGCAACCACTATCAGCGCCTGATAAGTTTCACCTACACCACTGTTTAATTAAACTAGGCTTTACACATCGTCAAACCGTTATCATTATCTATGCGATGAGTGGACTATTCAGTGTTGCAGCAATCATCTTTACAAGAGCAACGTTATGGGGCTCAACACTATTGTTAATCGGATTATTGATTTTAGTAGAGTTGATTGTAGAGGTTACTGGATTAATCAGTGAAAATTATCGACCGTTGTTACGGTTTATTGATGGGAAGAAGAAGTAGATTAGTGAGCTGTCTCATGTTGGGAGTTAATCCTAGATGAGGCGGCTTTTTTTGTTGGGTGGATTTTGAGTTGGGATTTGGATGAAATGAATCATAGAAAGTGCTTTTGAATCATTTTGATGGTGAAATGTGTTTGAAATGAATCATAGAAAGAGTCTATGAATCATTTTGATGGGGAAATGTATTTAAAATGAATCATAGAAAGAGCCTATGAATCACTTTGATGGGGAAATGTATTTGAAATTAATCATAGAAAGAGCCTATGAATCACTTTGATGGAAAATGTGTTTGAAATGAATCATAGGAAGAGCCTATGAATCATTTTGATTAGGAATCGTATTTGAAATAATCCATAGAAAAAGTCTATGAATCATTTTGAAAAGAATCATAGAAAGAGGCTATGAACCACTTTGAGCAGGATTTGGGTTCGAAACGAAACATGGAATGGGCTTATGCATCATTGTGAAAGGGAATTGTACCTAATATGAATCATAGAGTAGTGGAAACAACGAACCCCTGGCAAGTTATCTACCTCCCAGGGGCTTTCCATTCATAATAAGACCAGCGTCTATTATAGACAAATTTGAAATGCTTCATCAGGATTCTTTTTATTCTTTGTTTTGATGAAATAATGACACACCAATCATAAACATTACCTGTAGTTATTTTTTTGTCAGGAAAAAGTATGGTGAAATCACGAAGGGTGTGAATTATTGCTTCGGATAATAACATTTTGCCCCCACAATCATTGCAGTGACAATAATGCCCCTGCAGCACAACGGAAAATGAATGACATTGATGGCAGACGACTCCTTTTTGAACTTGGTCATAATGATATTCAGGGATTGTTTGGTATGGAGAATCTTCTTGGTGAAGGGAGATCAATTTATTTGCGATTGCTTGATTTTGCTTAGTTACCTTAGAGTAATTGGAATTAAGTCTTTTTATAAAGGAGTTAATCTGGGTCGGTAAGATGAAAGGCTTGTCCCGTGGAGAGTTGTATAGGGTGAATTCTGGATTAATGAAAACGACTGAAGAATTTATTAGGGTTTTCATTCCGTGACGTTGGAGTAGTTGATGTAATAGTGTTTCTGCCCGTATTAATTGATGTTCTGGATTCTTAATCTTGTAATCGGTGTCTTTATAAAAATTATCCTTCTGGTAAATATATTCTCCTTCAAAATACTTCACGTCAATTAATTCAATTATGGTTGGGAAAATAATAAGTGTATCAATCTGGAAAGTACTATTATTGACTGTTAGAAGTAAATCTCTTATAACGAGGCATTCGGACTGGAGTTGCTGGTCGAGGAGCTGGTCAAATAATAATTCACCTTCATAGCCTTTTTTTAGTTTAAGCAACTGCTGTGTATCCTTCTCTGATAAATTACTACGGTAAGATAAGATATCTAGAATCTGTAGCTCTTTGCTGGGGGTTCGTTTTTTAACAACTTTCATTTCACACACCCTTAATATTTTTTGCTATTTTTTATATCAAATCTAGTCAAATTAAGGTAAACAAAAATCCATGCTCCTAATCGAAGCATGGATTAATCTATTTGAATAAAATTCCCATCATCTTTATTTGCATCAATCAACTCCACAAAACTCTCATGATAACGATCTTCACGAATTGGGTGATTCTCAAGGTAAACACCTGCAGCATTGTTCGGTGTGACACGCTCTAGGAACTCATCAACCGTTTCCTTCGTAGCAAAGTACGGTTGAAAATGAACTTTTATGAACTGAAGGTCTGTTCTCAAATAACGAGCGTGAATATTTTCAAAGGCTACAATACTTTCCTCAGGTACCTCTTCATATAAGGCTGTCACTTTGTTTTTCGTATCAGCGTAATCTGGTGATGGACTTAGCACCGACGTATACGTTCGGTAACCAACATTCATAACTAGAGCCACGCCAAGTACCACGAATAAAAATAATCGCCAACGTTTCCAGCCATCGCCATTTGTCTGTGCAAACCACGAAGCCAGGAATAGCCATGCCATGAATGTTGCTGGTCCAAGTAAACGGTAATTGAACGGGTCAAAATGTGCACCCCAACGCATGTAAACGATAGCGGTAAAGTAGACAATACCAACTAATAAAAACATACCAGGAAGGAGCCACTTCTCTTTATCTAAAGTAAACAATGCTTTAATATGTCTCGGGCGTATGAAAAGTAATAAAGCGACAACTAGTAGTATAAGGCTTTCATTGATATATACTTGGCTACTAGTCGCTAAAACGTTTACCTCTGCTAAAATGCCTCTCCATAGCATCGTTACAAACTCGGAGGCTGTCTCTGCTCGAGGTATTCGCTCCATCCCAGTCATTAATCCAGTATTAAGGTGGTTCAATACGAGATACACCCCGGCAATTACTATCGGAATGGTTCCTGCAATCCAACATATTAGCATGTTCTTCCATTGCTTGCGGAAAAGAAAATAAAATCCAACAAGGCCGATAATTCCTGCTCCAATTAATCCGATGTAGCGCATGAAGAATAGGAAGGTAGCAGCAAACAACATCTGCCAAGCAAAGCCTATTCGATTCGTTTCAACATATCGCACGATACTATAGACGAGCCAGAGTAATCCAAATAGAAAAGGTACTTCCGACCAAGTATAGGAAAATAATGTTGTAAAAGTACTAACAAAGAAAATAAGTGCAACAAATGGCGCCTTGTCTTTAAATAGTAGCCTTATTAGAAGTAGAGACAAAGCTAACAAAATAATATTTAATATTTTAGAAGCCCAAAAAACATCTGAAAAGGTAACTAGAGAAACACCGGCAATAAGAACCGGATAGCCAATTGGCCATGTTGCAAAGTAGGTGCTGATGTCAGGAACATAACTAGCAGTCTCCATACCATCACCAGCCAAAAGATTCTCCGCCATCTGCAAATAATGGGCAGAATCCGATGTTAAATACCCATCCGGATGCTCAACCGATTGAATAACAATAAAACAACTCATAATTCCAAAAATAACAACTAACCAAACATTAGCAGACTTCAACCACGACACCCCAAAAATCCACCCCTTTCCTAAGGGGGACAGTCCCTCACCGCTTTATCACTTTAAAGCATTGAGGGACTGTCCCTCCTTATGTAAACAAGATAAATAAAATCCAGCTTGTAACAAGGCCAACTACTAGACCACCAAGGATTTCAATCTTAGTATGCCCCATTCGTTCACGCATGCGCTCTTGCTGTTTATCAGTCATCATCGTATTTAGAAATGTAGCTTGTTTACCAACGGCAATTCGCAATCCTGTTGCATCAATAATAACAATGAAGAGAAACGCAACAGCTAGTCCAAAGATAGGGGAGAACCATCCCTCACCAAACCCGATCAGAAAAGCAGTCGTAGCTACTGTAGAAGTATGCGTACTCGGAAACCCACCATTTCCTGTTAGATGTCTTGCATCCTTCCCGAATCTCAAATAATTAATACAAAACTTCAAAATTCCTGAAACAAACCAACCTATAAAAGGAGCCAAAAAATAAGGCATCCCACAACCTCCTTTAGGAGGGACAGTCCCTCACTGCTTTATCACTTTAAAGCGCTGAGGGACTGTCCCCCATAAGTAAACCAGAATTCCGATAAACACACCAAACCATAGTGTTACTAGTCTTATAATAAGTGAAATGGTAATAGCTAGTGTTCCGCCAATTCCGAAATACATAAGTAACCCGGTGATGCTTCCTTCAGCAGCACCTAGTCCACCGGGAATCATCGATAACGCCCCAGCAAGGGTTCCTAAGCTAAATGTTGAGATACTTGCTAGTAAAGAAAACCCATCCACAAAAGCTTGAATCAACACATACAAGCTCACACATTCCAAAAACCAAGCTAAAACACTAATAAAAAAGGATAAACTCAACAAACGGAACTTCATTAAAAATAACGTCTGCTCATAAAAAGTATGTAAGGATCCTCTTAACCGATGCACTTTACTAGGTCTAGTCACGAAATCAATTAACTTTGTAATCAATGGCTTCCGCTGAATAATCATGAAAAAGATAACAATCAAAGCGACCAATATAATCATCGGTGCAACTCCAAATGGATAAGCCAAAAAGCCAATCCCAACCAAAGCCATCATCGCCAACAAATCCGTCAGCCTATCAAAGAAAATAATCGGAATGGACTTCGCATATGCGACATCGGCTTCTTTCTGTAAAAAGTAAGCTTTTATTAATTCCCCAGCCTTACCAGGTGTAATGGACATCATCAATCCAATAAAAAAGATTTTCGTATTCGCCCACAAACCAATTTCGAATCCAGACCAACGCGAAAATAAATGCCATTTCATTAGTCGCAACATATAACTTCCAAACGTCAATAAAAACGCCAAAGCTAAGTATTGCAATGGCATGTCCCGAACAAAGCCCATTACTTCTTGTAAATCAGATAAAAATAGAAAAACCGCAATCACTATTACACCAAGAACAACGCCCACCAATAAGCGCTGAACAAGTTTATCCGGTGCTTTACTTTCTGCCTTGTCCATTTAAATATCCGTCCGTTTAAAAATCTTCTCGGGAATTAATTTAATAATCAACATGATAATAATCCAAAACCAAGGTGTGTATAGGACATCTCGCTTTTTCTTCAATCCAGAATTAATATCCTTCGCAACCTTTTTGGGGCTAGCAAGTAAGAAGGAATCATCCACCACACCATATGTCATCTTCGTATCCACCATTCCAGGTTTTACAGTCAATACATTAACTCCAGCCTCATGCAGACGATTGCGCAGCCCTTGCATATAAACGGTCAACCCAGCTTTTGTAGATCCGTAAATATAATTACTCTTACGCCCACGATCCCCAGCTACCGAAGAAACGGCACAAATAAATCCACGTCTTTGCTTTTCAAAATAGTTAGCAGCAATATTTAATATCGACACCGCAGAGGTATAGTTCACATCAATCATTTTCCGCGAAAGGTCGAAATCTTGCTCCGACTCTTTCTGATCTTCCATAGCCCCATACATCAATATGACGCCTTCCAGTTCACCACTCTCAACAACTACTTCATCAAAAAATCCCTGATGTTGCTCAAAAGCTAACGCATCAAATGCTTTTACCGAAACCTGAATTTGATAACGTACCTCAAGATCTTGTTTTATCCGCTCTAACTCTTCCATATTACGCCCAGCTAGCACAAGCTTTTTTCGCTCAGCTGCAAACTGGTGCACGGTTTCCCTAGCAATAGTTGAAGTCGCACCTAGTACTAGAATTGCACCCATACTGAAAACCTCCTGTTAAATTGAGTTACTTTAATATATGTGATTTATGAATCAATTTATTGCTTTTATGGGTTTGAAATGATGTTTACAAGGTTTCTATGAATCATTTCGATGTCATTAGTTGTTTGAAAAGATTTATAGAAGGTCCCTATGAATCATTTCGCTGTCTTAATTAGTTCGAAAAGACGCATACAAAGCCTCTATGAATCATTTTGATGAGTTAATTAAATCGAAAAGACGCATACCAGGTCTCTATGAATCATTTCGCTGTCTTAATTAGTTCGAAAAGATGCATACAAAGCCTCTATGAATCATTTCTTTGCCTAAATTAGTTCAAAAAGACGCATACAAAACCTCTAAGCATCATTTCCCTGCCACAATTAGCTCAAAAAGATATATACAAGCTCGCTATACATCATTTCACAACCAAAACTAGCCCCTACCTAAATAATACCTACCAACAACCCCTACTCCATCAACCCAATCCGCCTAGCCATCGAAGAAGAAAAACGCCCTTCAGGATCAACTTCATTCTTCACTTTCATAAACTCTTCCCATCTCGGATACATCGCACGGAAGGTTTCCGGACTAATTGTAGAATCCTTGGCCAAATATACACGCCCACCATAGGACAACACCAACTCATCCAAGTCTTTCAACATCACAAAAAGTCCATCATCCTTAATCGGAATATCCAATGCCAATGTATAACCTTCCATAGGGAAAGATAGCATTCCTTCGTTCGCTGGGCCTGAACTCTTCAACACGGCCAAGAAAGAGGAACGCTTTTCACTGCTCAACCGCTCAATCATCTTTCGGATACCTTCTTTAGGATTATTAACCTTAGGAAAAACAGCTTGGTACTGCACAAAGCCTTTCTTACCGTACAACTTATTCCAATCATCTATAGCATCTAATGGATGGAAATACGATGTCACATCCACAATCTTATTCGAATCTTTATACATCGAATAGTAAAGTTGATTAAATGTAGAGATGGTCCAGTAATTCAACGCAAACGAAGGTGCATTGACAGGCATCATTAGTTGTAATTTTCGAGGGGACACTAGAGGTTCCCGTATCTTACTTGTTAAATCACTTACTCGTGCATGCTCCCCACGCATCAAGACCGAACGCCCTAACTTATCACCAGAACTCAAACAGTCAATCCAAGCAACCGAATACTTATAGTTATGATCATTTTCTACAAATTTCTCAAATGCTTCATCTAGGTTACGCGCTCTTTCATAAGTCGCCTTTATATAGGAAGTTTCGACAGGCGCAAGTAGAATCGACGCACGTAAAATAATCCCAGTTAAACCAATACCTCCAACTGTTGCCCAAAACAGCTCCGAATTCTCCTCCCGACTACACGTAACTACCTCACCAGAAGCAAGCATTAATTCAAACGACAGAACAAATTCAGAAAAACTTCCATCGACATGGTGGTTTTTTCCGTGCACATCATTTGCGATTGCTCCACCCACCGTTACATACTTTGTCCCAGGCGTAACTGGCAAAAAGTATCCACGTGGTAAAAATACATTGATAATCTCATCCAATGAAACACCTGCCTCACAGGTCAACACGCAACTTTCTTCATCAAAGCCTAACATATGATTAAACTGGTCAAAACGAATAACCCCAGCATCTTTATTTAACGGTGTATCTCCATAACTTCGGCCAAGTCCATAGACAATCTGTGAGTCCACCGCATCATCGCCTAATGCAATTCGCAAATCATCCATCGTTTCAGGTCGGTAAACATAACAAGACTCAATTGGGAATTTGCCCCATCCAGCCATATCTTTCTTAACGGAATATGCCACTGTAATCTCTCCTTCTAGTTAAAAAACGTTAAGATAATGACAACACTAATAACATATAACAACACGGTTACTAATATATGCTTGTCTTCCAGCAATACCTTTTCCGGTGCACCACCTTGCTTCTTAATATGCACCAAATACAAATATCGAAATATCCCATAAATCACAAAAGGAATGGTCCACATTAAATGTACCGTCTCACCGGCTGTAAATGTAAATACCGCATAACTAACTATTGTCGCTGCGGTCACGATACTCATCAATTGATCCAAAAATGGTAGTGAATAATCATCCAACACTTTACGATGATTATTACTTTCAATAGTAAGCTCATGCCTACGCTTTCCGATTGCTAAGAACAACGAAAGCAGCATCGCACATAATAAGAACCAAGGAGTAAACGGAACATCAATAATTACTGCACCACCAATAGCTCGTAAAACAAATCCAAAGGCAATAAGCATCATGTCAATGATCACGACATGCTTTAATTTAAAGGTATATAAGATATTCTCTACAAAATACACCAATAAGATGAGAAAAAACAACGAATTAATTAGCAAGGATGCTACCATCGCTACAATTAATAACATTCCACCAGTAACTAAAGCAACTCGCAGATTCAAATTACCAGATGCCATCGGCCGATTCTTCTTCGTCGGATGGTTCCGGTCAGCCTCTATATCCATATAATCATTCATAATATAAATACTACTAGCAACAAAACTAAACGCAAAAAAGCCAAAAAGCGCGAGCATAATGGATTCAATATGTAAAAATTGAAAAGAAAACAATAACGCAGCAAAAACCAACAAATTTTTCGTCCATTGTTTCGGCCGCAACTGTCGAATTAATAAGGATAATGTTTGCAAATCTATCTCCTCACCTAACCTAAAAATGTCACTCAACATTATAGCATATATTGAGGGGACAGTCCCTCTGTGAAGTCATTCACAGAGGGACTGTCCCCCCAAATGTGTAAAAATTATGTCACACGTAATAAGAATTTAATACATTTTACACACGCCATATGATACGTTTTATGATAGAATATGATAAGAATTGCACAAAGAGAAATACAAGTGGATAATTAGTTGTGTGTAGCGAAAAATAAAAGCACACCGTTTTGTTATGCTTGTAAAATGCACATGGAGGAACTGGAATGGATAATTGGCTGAAATTCACAAACATCATCATTGCAACTGTTGTATTACTATTAGTAGGACTAGTCTTACCTAGCAATATAGCTATGATCTTATCAGTTATCTTTTTTGCCGCAGTTGCATGGTTAAAACCAAAATTATTAATCCCAATGCTATTCATCTATTTCCCATTTCGACCTTTCCTAGTCGAAATAAATGATGGCTTAAAACTAGCAGGGGATATTGGAATATTTGTATTAGTACTTAGAGTATTATTTGATGCAGTTAGAAGAAAGGACTTCAAATCAATCTTCCAATTGCAATGGTTTGAATGGGCATATCTCCTATTCAACGTAGTAGGAGCAATCGCAGCCCTAATCACAGGAGTAGAATTAGTAGCGATTGTCTTCCAATTAAGAAAGTTTCTAACGATGTACTTACTTTTCTATGGAATAAAACGACTTTCATGGGACAAAGAAGATATGTTCCGTATACTAAAGTTAATCCTAAGAGTAGCTGCAGTACTAACTGTACATGGGTTTATTGAAAAACTATCCCAAAGACAATGGCTCTTACCAACAGCATGGAAGGAACAATTCGTTTCACCAGCAAACGCAGATCGTATCTATGGTCTTCTAGGTAACCCGAATTCAATGGGACTATACATGTTCGTTGCTGTTATCGCAAGTTTGATACTATTACAAATGACAAAAAAGAAAATTTACTATGTTCCATTAGTACTATCATTCGGTACATTCCTACTAACTTTCTCTCGAGGAAGCTGGCTAGGCGCAATGATAGCTTTCGTTGCATTCTTCCTGCTAACTAGAAATTGGCAGCTACTGAAGAAGTTCGCGATTGTTGTTGTAGCTGGTTTTGTTCTGGTCTACTTACCAATGGTAGCAGGAGATAAATTAGTTTATAACTCCCTAAGTGCCGAAGATAGAGCGAACTTGGTACAAGGAGAAGGTGGAATAGGTGATCGACTTGATGTTGATTCCGAAGAATTTGATCGTACGCTAAATACCGGTCGCATGTTCTTTGTTCGAGTAGGATTTCAAATTCTACAGGACTACCCAATCATCGGAACCGGCTTCGGTACATTTGGAGATTCTGCAGCACTCGTATACTCGTCACCAATTTATGAAGATTACGGACTGAACGATATCTACTATTATATGGGTAAGGATTTCTACTCCGATAACCAATACATTCAAATTATTGTACAAACAGGTATCATCGGTACATTATTATTCGCCTTATTCCTTTTGAATATCGGGTATCGTATGTGGACTATGCGCAAAAACTATCCAGAGACAATCAACGTAGCCATTCTATTCTGGTTATTTATTGGAGTCGTTGGCATTGTTTACAATGTATGGGAAAACCAAGTCTTCCCGATGATCTTCTTCGCCCTATTAGCATGGTTAGAAACAGTTAGAAGAGGAAAGAGCGAACCACTTGTACCAAGACGTGAAAATAACTAATCAATAGTATTTATAGAAAGAAGGACCAATATAATGGAAAAAATATGTGTTATTGGACTAGGATATATCGGACTACCAACATCAATTATGTTTGCAAAACATGGCTTCCAAGTCCATGGAATGGATGTAAATGAAAAAGCAGTAGCAACTTTAGCCAAGAAACAATTGCATATTGAAGAACCAGGCTTACAAGAAGCTTTAGAAGAAGTAATGGATTCAGGAAACTTATCAGTATCAACAGAACCACAAGAAGCGGATGTCTTCATTGTTGCTGTACCATCACCAATTCGTGAAGATAAAACAGCAAACCTTGATTATGTACGCACAGCAACAGAAAGCATTGTGCCTTACATTAAAAAAGGAAACTTAGTCATATTAGAATCAACCGTACCACCTAGAACAGTAGAAGATGTAATGCTTCCTGTATTAGAAAAAACGGGACTAAAGTTAGGTGAAGAACTTTATGTATCTCACTCACCTGAACGAGTTATTCCAGGAAAAATCTTTCAAGAGTTAGTTTCAAATGACCGTATCGTTGGAGGAATTGACCCAACATCTTCTGAGCTAACAAAAAAACTATATAAATCTTTCGTGGAAGGTGAAATTCACCTAACAGATGCAACGACTGCTGAAATGGTAAAAGTTATTGAAAACACATACCGCGACGTAAACATTGCTTTTGCAAATGAAATTGCAAAAATCAGTGACCGAATTGGTATTAACGGCTGGGAAGCAATTAAACTTGCGAATTATCACCCACGTGTAAACATTCACCAACCAGGGCCTGGTGTAGGAGGTCACTGTATCGCAGTTGACCCATGGTTCCTAGCTGAGTTACAGCCAGATATTGCAAAAATCATTACACTTGCACGTCACACAAATGATGACATGCCTGCTTATACAGTAGATAAAATTAAGCAGCTGACTGAAGGAATTACTAATCCTAAAGTTGCTTTACTAGGATTATCCTTCAAAGGTAATGTAGATGATATGCGCGAAAGTCCATCCTTAACAATTATGGAACATCTTAATAAGGAAGGAATTAGCTATAAAGTATTTGATCCACATATCAAAGACGTTCGTGTACCACATCAAGTACTCTCTCTACAAGAAGTTATTGAAGAGGCAGATATTGCAGTAATTCTAACGGATCATAAAATATTTAAAGAGTACCACCCAGAAGAAGTTGGACAAGCGATGAACCGCCGAGTGGTATTCGATACGAAAAACTTACTAGACGAAATCGACTGGCGCGAAGCAGGATTCCAATTTATTCGTTTAGGAGATGCAAAGAATAGGTGAACAACATGCCAAAGAAAGAAACAATACTAGGCGTTGATGTATCGAATGAAACATACGACAGTTTAGTGAAACAATTATTTCATTATATTAATGAAGGAAAACAATCCTTTATAGTTGCGGTTAACCCGGAGAAGATTATGAAAGCCAAAGCGGATGACCATCTGAGAGAACTAATCAATTCCGCCGATTATCAAATCCCGGATGGGGTCGGAGTACTTATTGCCTCAAAGTTAAAAGGTGGAGACATTAGAGACCGAATTACCGGAATTGATTTAATGATGGAATTGGTAAAGGAAGCCGCTAACCAAGGAAAAAGTATTTTCCTTTACGGTGCAAAACCAGGTGTTGCTGATAAGGCAATGGAGGAACTGCTTAGACAATTCCCCAATTTAAAAATAGCTGGAGTCATCCATGGCTATAAAAAAGAACAAATTGAAATCATTGAAGAAATCAATAATTCCCAAGCCGACATTTTATTTGTAGCAATGGGCAGTCCAAGGCAAGAAGAATGGATCCGAGAAAATCGTTCGAAATTAAATGTGAAAGTATTACAAGGAGTGGGTGGTTCATTTGATGTTTTATCTGGTTCCATTAAACGAGCTCCTGCTGGATTTAGAAAATTTGGTTTGGAATGGTTGTATCGTCTGATTTTAGAACCATCCCGGTGGAAGAGACAACTTGCCTTGCCAAAATTTTTAATTATGGTATTAAAAAATAAGAAATAATAATCATAAGTTTCCATTTCCTTCTATATAATAGGACGGGATGGAACTATTACCAAGATTTTCAACCTATTAAACTAGGAAATTTGTATGATAACGCTTGATTCTAATAATTTAATCTAGTAAAATATAAATTGTTCCTAGCTAAAAAGTTGGTTTTCTAGAAATCTACAATAAATTGTTGAATTATTTGTAATAATTTCCTATTAACTTGTTGACAAAATTCGCTGCAATCACTATACTAAGTAGGAACCAATAGATTAGTAGGTTAATTGCTGTTTTTCTAGACTTTACATAAGTTCTTTTCTCGATACATAATAAAGTCCTAGAAAGATAGACAAAATAATAGTTTTATTTAAAAAAGGGAGGATTAAGTTTTATGAGTAATAAGAAAACTTATCGTAAATTAGCTGCATCATCAATCGCAGCAACAGCTGCAGTTGCAGCAATCGCTCCTGTTGCAATTGCAGCAGACACTAGCTTTACAGATGTAAAAGCTGGAGATTCACACTATGAAGCGATTACTAGTCTTGTTGAACAAGGAGTAATCAAAGGTTATGAAGATGGTACTTTCCAACCTGGTAAAGACCTAAGCCGTGCACATGCAGCAGTACTATTTGCTAATGCATTAGGCCTAGAAGCATTAGATGCATCAGAAGTAGAAGACTATTTCTCAGATGTTGATGCTGATCATCAATATGCTGGTTATATTGCAGCAGTTGCAAAAGCTGGCGTATTCAAAGGTAGCAACGGTGAATTCCAAATCGATAAAGAATTAACTCGTGAAGCTATGGCTTCAACTCTAGTTAATGCTTTCGATCTATCATCTACTGGTGCTGATGTAGATGTAAACTTAGATAACGTGAGTTCAACTCACAAAGCTAATGTTCAAATTCTAGCAAACTTAGGAATTACTAATCAATTAGAAGATTTCAATCCTAAAGCAACTGTAACTCGTGGACAATTTGCTAGCTTCTTGTTTAAATCACTAGAAGTAGTAGCTAATCCTGAAGTTGTAAGTGTAAGTGCGATTAACGCTAATGAAATTCTTGTTACCTTTAATAAAGAACTAAACAAAGCATCTGCTGAATCAATCGGTAACTACTCTATTGATACTGATGCATTGGCAAATGACGATAAAGTTTCACTTCGTAGTGATAAGAAATCAGTTGTTATTAAATTAGGAGCTAATGGAGCAATTACTGGTGGACTTCTAAGCAATAACACAGCTTACGAAGTTGCAGTAAATAAAGCATTAGTTTTGGCTAATGGCGACACATTAGGTTCAGCTCAATCAAAAACTATTGTTTTCAAAGATGTTAAAGCTCCAACTGTGTCTTCTGTAAAATCAGATGAAAGTGGAGATGTTACTGTAACATTTAGTGAGCGTTTAAATGAATCTGTAAAACCAGATATCGTATTAAATGAAGTAACTGTTAATGAAGCTAACGTTACACACAATGGTGACGGTACTGTAACAATTGCTGCTGCAGATCCAGCTGTTAGTTCTCTATCTAACAAAGAATCATATACTGTAGTAGTATCTGGCGCAACTGACTTAGCTGGAAATGCTATGAGTTTATATTCTTCAACGTTTACTTATTCTATCGTGAACGAAATGCCAGTAGTTACTTCAGTTAAAGCTGATGGTGAAACTACTATTGAAGTAAAATTTGATGAAGCGTTAAGTGGTAACCTTGTAGACGGCACAACAGTTAAAGTCTATAAAGGTGCATCCTTAATCTCTTCTTCTCCAGCTACATCTGATAATAAAACTTTCAGTGTTGATCTTGCTTATGGTGATGTTTATGCAGCAGGTGAAACTTCTTCAACTCTAAGAGTTGTAATTGAAGGTTACAAAGATGCTCAAAATAACGTTGGTCTTAAATATGAAAATAGTGTTACTCTTGTAAAAGATACTGTAAAACCAGTAGCTCAAAAAGCTGAATATGATTCAGATACAGAATTACTAACTGTTACATTTAGTGAAGGATTAGCTGCTGAATTAGCTGCTGATTTTGATGGTAAATTATTTGTAACTGACTCAAGTGGTGTAAGATATGATGTAACTGATGCTGCTGCAGCTGCTGGATCACCAGATACAGAATTAATTGCAGCAGTTGATGTAGCTGCAGGTGAAGATACAGTAGTATTTAATGCTTCTGAATTCACAAACGGTACTTATAATTTAACTATTGGTGCTGGCGCGTTTACGGATGAAGCAAACACTCCAAATGCTACAGTTGCACACACTATTCAGTTCGTTGTTGGTGACTCATCTGATTCAGGTGCTCCAACAGTAACATCTGTGAATGAAACTAGTAAAGGCACTTTCGAAGTTCTATTTAGTGAACCAGTTAAAGGCGGAAATGTTACTGGATCTGCGACATACTTTGCAAACTATAAAATTAATGGGGTAACTCTTCCATCTGGAACTACTATCTATTTAAATCAAGCCAAGACATTAGCAACTATTACTGTTCCTGAAGGTACAATTTCTAACTCTGGAACAAAACTAGTTACAGTCTCTGGTGTTCAAGATTTAGCTGGAAATGTGATGGATACTGATACAAGAACTGCTCCATTTACAGATAATACAAAACCTGAACTACTTTCAGCGTCAATTAATTCTTCTAACAAATTAGTAGTTCAATTCAGTGAAGCAGTAACTGGTGTAACTGCTACTGACTTAGAAGTAACAATTAACGGTGCTAAAATTGCTTCTGGGAACCTAGTAGTAGGTGTTAACCCATCTAATGCAACACAATATATTGTAACTGGTACAGGTTATAACTTCGCAACTGGTACAATTACTGTTAAAACATTAGACGATGCTACTCTACCAGTAGATGGTGCTTCAAATACATTAGTAGTAGGTACAGTAAAAACTGCAACTCGCTAATAATTGATTTGTAAAAAACAGAGAGTTAAATACTCTCTGTTTTTTTGTGCATATTTTGACTGATTTGTATCGGGAATTTGGCAATTCTATCAAAAAGTGACAATCTAAACTGGTTATTAAAAGAAAGACTTCTAATCTAAGAGAGATCTTTTACATGTAATGAAATAAATTACATAATGTTCAGTAGAAAAAAGGCTACAGAAGTCTTGTTTCATTTATTATTGATTATTACTTTCTATGGTGCATGGTATATAATAAACTTTAAAAAATCTGTCATTCATTATCTTCAGCTGTTAAACCTTTATATAATCTTAATTTTATAAAAAATTTAAGATTAGAATTCTAGATATATCTTTAATTGAATTTATAAATAGAATAAATTAACCATGTTTAAACACTAACTTATGCTAATTAGTGTTTATTCTAATCCTTAATAACTGTGCTACTTGCACTTGTATATAAAGCAATTGAGATAGATTGTTTGGTAGTAAAAGGGAAAGTAGTACCAGTGACTTTTAATTAGGCTAGTCAACTTATTTTTGGAAACACCTTTCGTAACCGCGATTCTATATAAGGTTTACCATAAAAAAACTCTATTATATCTATGTATTTTGCTTCAACATGTTAATATACCTTTTAAGCTAATAGACTAGCATAGGGAAACAAACCTAACTTTAAACATTATCATATACCATATTTTATATTTATGAACATTCGCTATATATCAAACCTTGATCCCTCATTGACTAAACTCTAAGTTAGAAGTAATAATTAAACTTTTCTGCTCATACCACTCCGCGATTAATTGAAATAGTAATCCATATCCTTCCTTACTAAACGGCAAGTAACCCATCTCATCTAAAATGATTAAATCAACCTTCTCCAATCTCCTCCTAAAAGCTGGTAGTTTGTTTTCTATTAATGCATGCTCTAGTTGTTCTACTAGAAGTGAAACCCTAAGAAATCTGACTTCGTATCCCAGTTCACATGCTTTTCTACCTAATCCAGTTGCTAAATGACTTTTTCCTGTTCCTGGCGATCCCACTAGAACGACATTTTGTTTCCTCTTTCAATAAACTGAAGACTAATTAGCTCCTCTTTATCTAATTGTGCTGGAAATCTAATTTGCTCATGCCATTCGTAATTACTTAGATTCTTAGAATCTAAGAATTTTGCATTTTTAATCAACCGTTGTATTTAGCTTTTTCTTTTAAACGAAATTCTTCAGTGAATAATGCCTCTAAAAATTGTGTTGGCGAGTCAAATTGTATCTCTTCGTAAATATCTGCCACGTATGCAAGTCTAAACGATTTGCACATGAAACGGATTTGATCCCTCATTTTACAATCCTCCTATCTTCAGAGGGGGTTAGGGAATCATAAAGTGATCAATTAACCCCATAGGGGTTGCCATTTTCTCCTGATATTAAATCATAGAATTCTTCATTAATTCTCTTCATGTCATGTGTAACCAAAAGGCTTACTAATTCTTTTAATCTCTCTTTTCTAAGCGTTAAATCGTCCACTAATAAATAATCTTGTACTCTACCTGGTAAATACTTATTTATACCTAGAGTAAGGAACCACTCTAGGCTTCCTTATCCAATCCTTTAGCACAGTCGTCCATGGAATTGCTCTACTTTTATTCATATAAGGTCTATAGTCTTCACTGAGAATGCCTCTATAAGTAGATACAGCTTTATACCTGTCCCATGTTAAAATCAAATGAATGACCGGATAGTTTGCAGCTCTTGGTATATGTATAACCGAGTTATCTAATTTTAGCTTCATTATATTTATTTACCTTTACGTCAGTATCTTTAAATACTGGATAGTCTTGTGAAGGTAAGTCTAATAAATATTTAGTTTCTTTAATCCAAAGATTTTCAATTAACTCATCTTTTTCATAGTGTAGCCTTTCTCTATCCTTCGTTAACTGAACACGAAGTGTTTCTGACAATTCCTCAAAGCTATTCATTATTGGTGACGTACTAAAGAAATTATACCGAACATAACCAACTTTATTTTCTACGTTACCTTTTTCTGTCCACTTCTCGGGTTACACACCTGAACCTCAAATCCAAAATGAATACTTTCTACAAGGATTTTTTAATGTAACTTCTTTCAATGTTACTTCTTTCAAATACAAATAGATTAAACAATTTGAAAAATATGTCGAAATATAATAATGAGTTAAATAATAAAGGATGAAGGAGGAACTCATGATTAGTAATAAAAGTCATACTAACAAAAAGATACTATCCATTGTTTCAATCATTGCAATTATCCTGTCACTGTACACACCAATAGTAGCAGCAAAAACTTCATCAACTATATTTTCTGACATATCAGTTGATGATCAAGGCTATAGTGAGGTCCTGTCACTTGTTGAACGAGAAATTATTAACGGGTATGGAGATGGAACCTTTAAACCATGGGGAAATATCTCGCGACAACATGTTGCCGTGATGCTAACAAAAGCTCTTAATCTACCAATTCCAGAAAATCTTTCTGAAATACTTTCGGTCTATCATGATGTAGATGAAAATCATCTATATGCATCACAGATAGCAGCAGTTACAAAGGCTGATATCTTTCAAGGAAGTAATGGTAGCTTTGGTCCTGAAAAAATGATTAACAGGGAGCAAGTAGCAACCGTCTTAGTTAAGTCGTTTCAATTACAGGATAATAATCTTGAAGTTGAATTAATTGATTTACAGGATATCGACATTTCTCATCGTAATAATGTAAATATATTAGCTCAACATCAAGTTACTGTAGGGAAAGTTGACGAAGAAGGTAATCGTTACTTTGATGGTGGAGATACCATAAAACGAGTACAGTTTGCTATTTTCCTAGATAAAATACTGAAATTAACACAAATCCCTTCCGTCGAGTCGCCTTCAAATGGGGGGCAAACATCAGAATTTCAACTTAAGGATAATGGAGCAACAGCAGTTGTTTCTTCTGATCAAGGATTTACACAGGCATTACAGCAAAACACGATAACAAAAATAGAACTAACTTCAGGGTTCACAGCATCCAATAATAACCCTGTAAATATACCAATTGTAGTTCCTTCTTCCGTTCAAGGACAAAGCTTTGATTTTAATGGGACTACTTTATCCAGTTTAGAAGTTAATGGAGATAATATCACCATTAAAAATGCTACAGTGTCCACATTGCTTATTGGCAGTGAAGTGGAAAATATTACTTTAGAAAATGTCAAAGATGCAAGTGGCTCTGAACACACATTTGCAGGTGGTGGAGCAAATTCGATTCACTTAAGTGGTGATACAGTATTCGTAGGAGATATTAAGATTACAAGTGGTACCGACCTACGAATTACATCCGACAACCCAGAGTCCAAAATAGAAGGAACAATTTGGATTGAATCAGAAGCAAATACAAAAATTGATGCACCAGTTTCAACAGTCGTAATTGATTCTTATAACCACCAGGTTACAATTAATGATGTAGTGGATGAGTTGGTTATACGTAGTAGTGCGACATTAGTTCTAGGTGAAAATGCTACTATTACTAATCCTACAAAACGTGTAGACGTTGAAATTGAAGCAACATATGCCAATGGCTCACTAGTTGTATTTGAGACAGTATTAGACAAGCATCAATTAAACCGAATCTTAACAGAGGCTAGATTTTATCTTGAAAGTGCAGTCCCAGGAAGTGCTGATGGACAATACAATCAAAGCGATATAGATAACCTTGAAGCATCTATCAATAGTGCAGAGTTGGTTCTTGATAACATAGTAGATGTTACGATAGAAAACCAACAAACTATAGACAGTGAAGCTGAAGTCCTACAAGCTGCAGTTGGTACCTTTAAGACGAAAAAAGTAGTAGTAGACCTTACTCAACTTCAATATGCATATTCAAAGGCAGGTCGGATTATTAATCAGAATCCACAGAGTGATTTCCCAGGGGATACCTATAGCCAATTTACTATACTGATTGAAGAAGCAAGTCAGCTATTATACGCGGAAGACGGAGTAACTCAAGTTGCTATCGATAGTGTTGTTCAAGAAATTGAAACTGTCATAAGTGAGTTGCCAAGCGAAATGACTACTGGTTCATCAATCACCTACTTCATTGAAAGTGATGATTTTGCGGAAGAATCTGCTTATGTACAGATTCAGGACTCCGCATATTCAGAGAAAAAAATTAGTAGAACATTAGTAGAAAACGGTATGTGGATAGAGATTACTGACCTTTATATAGCAAATATTTCACCAGATGTATTTGTATCAATTGAGACAAATGGTTATGTACTTTTTGATAAACTGACTAAAGCGGAGGCTGCGGAAGGCTACTTTAAAGTTATAAAGGTAGATGAAACATACAGGCCATTTCAAGTATCTATTCCAGGGGCAACGCTAGAGGCAGATGATCTAATGCCGATTCGAATCTATAAGAAAGATGTATCGGGAGCAATTTACGACGTAATGCTATCAAAGGATACACGTGTTCCATATGGGACTTATAATGTGAATGTTCAATTCGATAGACCCGAAATGTCCTATAATCTTTTCAAGGAAAGTGTGACAATTTCTGAAACAAATAACGCTGTAGAATTTAACGATTCAGATATTGTAAATATCAACGTAGAACTTGACCAGTACACCCCGGTTAATTATGAGTTTTATTATGTTACTCCATACAAAGGTACAGAAGAGGATTATTCTGGAGCAGCGGGCAGCGGATTAGAGAATATACTAATCTCTAAAGGAAACTATCGCAAGATAAATTTAACCTATCAACTGAATAATAATAATATTAATTTTTGGGAAATACAATTTTCTACAGGTCCAATGGACATTCAAGAACCAACAACTATTACAACAAACGATAGATTATTAATTGTTGGAAATTGGATGGGCACTGATAATTCTGTCAACGCAACAGTATCTTTAGATAACTATCTTGGACTATATATTAAAAATAGTTTGGGCCATAAGGTCACGAGCTTTAATACATTGAAAGAGTATTATAATTTGAAAATGCCTGATAAACGTGTTCCTGGTACGATAACCGTTGAACAAGGCGGTGTAAAGTATACCAAAGAATTGAACGGATTAAGCCTATATAATGTAACAATTAATGATATAGTTAGTGAAACACCAATCACCGGAGAAGCAGAATTAATTATTTCATTTGAGAATTCACCAATCCCAATTCAACCAATCTCTTATACCATAGAGATTCAATAGGTAGTAAATGTTTGGCCTTGTAAAGATAAAACTTTACAGGGTTTTTCTTTGATACACAGAGGAGAGGCGGTGCCCAATATTACCAGAACTATTTTAATAAAGCTATGAAAACACATGACAAAATACCCATTATTAGCCAATAGATACCATGACTTTATAACCATTTTCCATAATAATCTAAAATAATTGGAAAATTTTGTTGAATAGCGCCGATTACATAGGTTAATATGACTATTATAACTATCTATCAAATAGTACAAATAAACCAAAAAATATATAGAAAAAGGCAAACCTGTTGAAAAATAGGGACGCAAAGTCACGGGTCTAAAGCATGAGTATCATGTAAGACGGCTGGACTGCCATATATAGAGATAATCCTCTTTTTCATGGTGTCTTTTTCGTGATAAAGGAGGATTTTGTTTTTTTTAGCAGATAGGAAAGTATAAAAATCTTTCCAGCCTGCCTGCATAAGAAAAACTAACACATTCGCTAAAGGACGAGCGAATGCGAGTTTTTCTAATAATAGGGATTACTGAAAGCTCTAAACAGGAGGATAAAATGTCAAAGAGCAAGAGAAAAATTGCAATAAAAGCATTAAATGTATTGTTTATCTTTACATTAATATTTTCTTTATTTGCTTCTCCACTTCAAGTTCTTGCAGCGGAGAGTAGAAGTAACACAACGGACTTTTCATCTATTTTAGATTATTTACCTCAATTTAATCAGCAAAGTCCGTACTTACCACAACCAGCTCAGACTACACAACCAGGTCTTCCAACTACAGATTTGACGCAAATGGCTCCTGGTTCCCAGGTAGACTCTAGTGTATCTAGTCAGCATGGACCATCGTCCCCAATCGATACATTAGATGATCTAATAAACCCAACAACAGGATATTTAACAATCGAAGAAAATGATATGTTCCTACCAGGGATAGGCAACGATTTTCAACTAAAGCGTAGTTACTCGAGTGATAACACAGAAACAGGTGTATTTGGTAAAGGATGGGATTATAATCTACATTCTAATTTGCAAATGTTTGCTGAGTTTGCAATTGCCGAATACCGTGCCGATGGGACAGTCCTAAACTATGAGTTTATAAAGGATGATCCAGATGGATTCGTGATTCGTTATGATGGCGATGACATGACCAACTATGAACTACATGAAGGTCACTATGAACCAGCTGTCAATCAAGACCGATTAGAACGAATCAGTGATGATGATTATACTAAGACAGGAAATTATGATTATGTAGTAACGACACCTTTAGGTACTAAAATTACGTATCATGGATATTTTGCGCCTTGGCGGGAAGAGCAAGATGCGAAGGCTGGTAAGATGATTGAGCGTCAAGACCGTTTTGGGAACAAGACTACATACGATTATAATGCTAACGGTAAACTGACTGATATCTATGATACTAGCAATCGACATATACGAATTGCCTGGGATGGAGATCTCATTTCTAAAGTTATCGATCCACTAGGACAAGCCACTACATATAGTTATGACAATCAGGATCGTTTAACTACGGTTACTAAGCCAGACGGGCGAACCATTTCTTATACGTATGATAGTAGCAATCGTATTACATCTATTAGTAATGGCGAAGAAACCACATATTATGACTATGACAGCAATGATCGTGTAGACACGATTAAAAACAACAAGCAAGAAACGGTATTTTCCTATATTTATGAAGTAAATGGTGACAATGAAGTTACTGAAATCATAAAAACTAATGCCCTTAAAAAGAAATGGCATTATGAAATTAAGGATGGGAAAATAACCAAGCAAGTAGACCCACTCAATCATAGCGTAACGTTCCAGTATGACGACGAAGGAAATCTTTTGTCGCACACTTCCACAGCTGGAAAAACGTCCTATCAATACAAAGATGGGAAAAAGATGAAGGAAACTTACCCGAATGGCTTAGTGGTGGATTATCAATACCACGATAAATGGGAGCTTCCAACTAGTATTGTGTACTCTGATGGCCGTAAACAGACCTTTCAATATGATAGTAAAGGGAATGTTATTTCCAAGACTGATAACGGGGTAACTGCTGAATTCCGCTATAATTCACGTGGTCAAATGACGAAGGTAATTGATGAAAATAAGGAAGAGCTAGATTTTCAATATGATGCCTTTGGAAACATTGACAAGGTTATCAATGCTCTCGATGAGGTTACCGATTATGACTTAAATGCACTTGGTCATGTAACTGCTATCCAATACCCTGGCCAAACAAAAGAAGTTTTTCAAAATGACGAAACGGGCCGTTTATTGAAAAAGACCAAGGGAGAGCAAGTCTACCAATATCAATATGATAATGCAGGTAGACTAGAAACGATTATCGATCCACTTGATAGTAAATTCTTATATAGCTATGACGAACTTGGTCAATTGGAAACGTACACGGATGCACTAGAAAGAGTGTATACGTACGAATATAATAAAGCAGGTCAGAATGTAGGTCTTATTAATCCCCTTGGGGAAAAGACCACTCTATCTGTAGATGACTTAGGGAGAACCGTTCAAACTAGTAATACGAATGGGAAAACAAAATATGAATATGGGCCCTATGGAATTGAGGCTATCACGGATGCTAATGGGAAGTTGGATTATGAATACACACCTAAAGGATTACTCGATTATATAGAAGACCCATTAGGTAGAAAAACCGATTACACCTATGATAAATATAATCGTGTGAAGTCCATAACGGATCCGTATAAACGTGTCACTTCATATACGTATGACAATCATGGTCGTCTAAAAACGGAGAAGTTACCAACTGGACAATCAATCACGTATAACTATAATCAGTTAGGTTTAATCAAAGAGAAAGTATACAATGATGGAACAAAAGAGGTATTTTCTTATGACTCCTTAAAACGTTTAACGGATAAGGAGCAACGAAATGGAACGAACCAAGTCTTTTCATATGTCAATGAGCAGCTCGCTCTTATTCAAAATCCATTAGAACAGCAGATGGGTTATGATTATGATGATTTTGGTCGTGTTGAAACACAAACAGATCCAGCAGGTGGAATCTACCGATATACCTATAATGCAAATTCTTGGGTTGAAACGGTAACCAATCCGTTAGAGGAAACCATTGAATATGGGTATGACAAAGCGGGACGCCTAACGGAAATGAAGGATCCAAAAGGAAATACGGTAACATTTAAGTATGATAAACTAGATCGCTTAGTAGAACAAAAGGATGCAATAGGTCGTATTCACCAATGGTCATATAACAATAAGGAACGAAAAACGATTTACACGCAGCCTAATGGCGCAAAAGTTACGTACAACTATAATGAACGAAATCAGCCGATTTCAATTGTAGATCCAGAGGGAAACGAAACTATCTTAGAATATGATAAGGCGGGTCGTCTGGAGAAAAGAATTGATCCATTAGGACAAGAAGAGACGTTTGAATATAATGCTCTAGATCAAATCGTTAAGCAAGTCCGTGCTGATGGGGAATTAATCGAATATACGTATGATAAGTTTGGCCGTTTAGAAGAAAGTATTAATCCACTAGGTCAAAAAACTACCTATACGTATGATGATGCTGGAAATATAGAGACAATCACTGATTTACATGGTACTCAAACACTATCCTATGATAAGCTAGGAAACGTTTTATCCATGGAAGATGAACTAGGGAATGTCACGACGTTTGAGTATGATGACTTAGGTCGACTCGTTACTTCCATAGATCCCATGAAGAATAAATGGCGCTATGAGTATCATCCACTTGGTGGTGTTGAGAAAGTGATTGCTCCAAATGGCGCAGTGTGGGAGTCCATTTTTGATGAACTAGGTCGAGTCATCGGTGAAATTGACCCTAGAGGTAGTAAAACTAGCTACGAGTATAATGAGTTAGGTCAGCTAACATCAGTTACTGATGCTTTAGGGAATAAAGAAGAACTAACGTATAATGCTGCAGGTGAACTATTAACCTATGAGGATGCGCTTGGACATCAAACAGTCTATGAATATAATAAACTCGGACAAGCTACCAAGATTATCGATCCTCTTTTAGGAGAAACAGTCTATGAGTATAATACATTAGGCCAATTAGTCCGAGAGGTTACCGCAGAAGGTCAAGAGACTAGCTATGACTATGATGCCTTAGGTCGTGTTACGTCAATGGTAGACCCAATGAAGCAAGAGTCATCCTACCAATATAACGCCCTTAACCAGCTAGTGAAACAAATTGATCCATTGAAGAACGAGACAACCTATCAGTACGATGAGCTAGGTAGACTTCTATCTACGACAAATCGATTGGATCAAACTACTTCCTATGAGTATTTAGATAAAGAAAACCGTGTGAAGGAAGTAAATGCTGAGGGTGAGGAGACAGTATACCAGTATAATGCCCTAGACCAATTAATCGAGGTTGTGAATCCAAAGGGGTATTCTACTTCTTATGAGTATGATGCATTAGGTAATGTGACGAAAGTTATCGATGCATTAAATCAGAAAGTAGAGTACAACTATGATGAGGTAGGAAATATAGAGAAATACATTGATAAGCGTGGCGAAGTCTATGAGTATCAATATGATTTATCAGGTAATTTATTACTAGAAACAAATCCATTAAACGAACAAACAGAATATACGTATGATGAGCTTAACAGACTATCAAATGTAGTGTATCCATCTGGTGGGACAGAATCCTATCAATACGATGCAACTAGTAATCTAGTAAACTATGTAGATCCAGAGGGAGCAGCCTGGTCTTATCAATATGATGCATTAGGACGGACGATAGCTGAGATTAATCCACTACAGGCACGTACGCAATATACGTATGATTCTGTGGGGAATATAATTGAGGAAATTAATGCCCTCGGACATAAGACAGCCTATGATTATAATGCATTAAATCAAATGACCAAAATGACGGATGCAGAAGGGTTTACTTGGGAGTATGACTATAATGAGCTTGGCTATTTAACAACCGTTAAGAATCCATTAGGCCATACGTACAGCTATGAATATGATGCGGAAGGAAATCTATTAAGTGAAACGAATCCAAATCATAATAAAACGAGCTACACGTACGATGATGTTGGTCGAATCGTTAAAGAAACCGACCCAGCTGGTTACAGCACAGAATGGAAGTATGACAATCTTGGTAATGTAACGGAAGTAATCAATGCTTTAGGTGAATCTACTTCTTATACGTATGACAAGCTTAATAGAGTTACAGAGGTTGAAACACCAAAAGGATCTGTATACTCATACGATTATGACGAGATGAATAATGTGACTGAGATTACAGATCCACTTGGTAGCGAAACTTCGTACCAATACGATCCATTAAGTCGCCTAAAGCAAGTGAAAGATGCTCTCGGTGGCCTAACGACTTATGACTATAATGCGCAAGGGTTAGTCAGCACGATTCACGATGCTAATGGGAATTCTACCTCATTTGGCTATAACTTATTAGGTCAGTTAACCAGTGAAACGAATGCATTAGGTTATCAAACAACCTATCAATATAATGCTGCTGGTCATATGACGCAGGTTAACCAACCAAATGGGATGACCGTTGATTATAGTTACAATGCGATTGGTTTAACAACGTCAATTAACTCGAATGGTGAGACCTATGAATATGGATATGATTCTCTTGGACAAATAAAGTCGATGACATCTCCTTTTTCAACCGATCAATACAGCTATGACGGAGTAGGTCAATTAATTAGCCAGTATAACGTTGGACTTGAGAAGGCAATTAATTACGTATATGATCCAGCTGGAAATCTTCTCGAACAAACCAATAGCGAAGATAGGACAACAAGTTATACGTATGATGAACGAAACCTACTGACAGGTGTCCAAGATCCAGATGAAAACATTTCAACATTCTCTTATGATGCACTTGGCCGGGAAGTAGAACGCAGCTTAGCAAACGGAAACAGTATTACACGTTCTTTTGATGAAGATGGAAATTTACTTAATATCACTAATTACGGAAACAACGATATTCTTTCATCCTTTACGTATCAGTATGATAAAGCTGGTAACCGAGTGAAGCAAATCGAGGAAGATGGTGCGGTATCTAATTACACCTATGATGACTTAAACCGATTAACAGAAGTGACCTATCCTAAGGAAAAGATTTTAGATTTGAAGAATGAACCAGATACACCACAGGAAGGTCGTACGGAAGGTAACGCAGATTCAGATAAGGAACCGAATGAGGAAAGCAAAGAAGAAGACCTGACTGTTGAAGCATCCAATGTTGAATTGTATACCATTGATATGAATGCAGCCAACAGCGAGAACAATGGAAGCGGTAATACTGGAAAAGGCCAAGGAAACAATGGAAACACAGATGCAAGCGAAGAAATTGTAGCTGAAGAAGAGGCAACTTCCGGTTCTAACGGAAATAGTTCTAATAATGGCAACAAAGGTAATGGAAATAACCAGAACCAAGATGAAACAGCGGATACAGAGGTTGACAGTGGTCAGGATGAACCAGTTGTTGATGATAGCCAAGGAAACAGCGGAAAGGGTAATAGCGATTCCAATGGCCAAGGTAAAGGCAATAATAACAACAATGGTAATGAATCCGGAAGTGAGAATGAAAACGATAATCCAGCCGGTAATAACGGAAATCAAGGCAACAATGGCAAAGGAAAACCTAATGAAGCTGGAAATGGCAATAACGGCAAAGGTAATAACAACGGTAATGGAAAAGGGAATGGGAATGGCCAAGGAAATAATAAAGCCTGTCCTCCAGGTCGTATAACCAGTGACTTAACGCCAGAAGAAGTAATCGAGCAACTTGAAATTATTAAGCCGATAAACGAACAACCAGATTACCTAGTAGATCCTTATAACAAAGTAGGCTATACCTATGATGCAGTTGGTAACCGTCTAAGTATGACAACTGATGAAGGTACAACCCTTTATCAATATAATGCGATTAATCAGCTCCTACAAGCTGGTGACTTATCATATGTTTATGATGAAAATGGTAATGTCATTTCGAGAACAACAGATGAAGGAACTGCTTATTACAACTATGATGGTCAAAACCGTCTTTCTAACATTGAATTTGAAGATGGTAGCTATGCTAGCTATTCTTATGATGGACTAGGAAGAAAAGTTTATCGTGAGGAGATGTCTTGGAAGGATTACGATGGACAAGAAAAAGGCAACAAAGGTAATAAAGGCAACAACGGTAACGCATACGGCAAAAATAAAGAAGACAATAAAGGTCAGCAGAAAAAAGAAGAAAATGTTTCTAATGGAAAAGGCAAAGGAAATGGTAATGGTCAACAGTTCGCAGATTGTTCGCCAAGTGATTCCAATCCAGGTAATGGAAAGGGCAAAGGCCAAAACAATGGAAATGGACCATTAAACAATCCTGGTAAGGGTAATAAGTTCGGACTCTACAAAAAGTGGGGTGAAAATGAAGAACTGAAAGGTAAGATGGATGTAACAGAAACAGCTTACCTATATCAAGGTTTTTCAAATAACATCCATAAGGAGTACAGTGTATCAGGATCACCTTATGCAGAGTACTATATGGGTGCCAACAACCAGCTTGTTTCTCGTAAGATGTTTGGAAATCATGGACTAAGCAATCCATCCCATGATCCAGATCTGAAGACTACAGGTGGCATGTTATACTACCAATATGATGGCTTGAATACGGTAAGTGCCGTAACCGATCGCCATGGAGATATCATTGAGAACTATCGTTATGATGTGTTCGGTGGAATCCAAACAGGTATAACAGCACCATATAACCACTTTAGTTATACAAGTCAACGCTATGATGATAAAGCTGGACTTGTTGATATGAATGCTCGCTGGTATGATCCAACGGTAGGACGTTTCCTAACACAAGATACGTATCGCGGCGATATGATGAATCCATTAACATTGAACCGTTATTCTTATGTGTTAAATAATCCGATTAATATGTGGGATCCGACGGGGAATGTGGCGGAGCATATTGGTAATGGTGGAGGTTCAGGAATAGGTAATTCCAGTCTCCCAGATTGGGTTGGAAATGACAGCCATTATGAGTATAGCAATCGTCAAGATGAATTGAATTTTAACTTTGAAGCGTGGTATCTTCAGGCTTCTGATGATTATGAGTTAGAACCAATGATCTTCTTATATAGCGAGGTCTCTAGTGATAACAAAGAAACTTATAAATATTATAAGCAACTAAGAAAGAGTACCTGGTTGTATAACTATTTCCAAGGTAAAATGGATGATGGAGCACTCATGATTAAAAATTCAGGAGTGGAGTTCTACTCAGAAACCTATTGGGGGTACTACACAGATATTATTTCCGCTTTTGAAACATTTGCTATGAAGCAAGGAATATTAAAAGACCTGTATGGTGAACTCCCAGAACCAGAGCTTACAGGTAAAAATGCTGTAGATAGTTATTCAGCATTTATTCCGGTAACGTTGGAAGAGATGACTGGTGAAACAAGAATATCCAAACAACATATCAGCACCCAGAGAATACTACTAGATAAACTTGATGAATTCTTAGCATTTGAAGTTCACTATTACGCAGGATATACTGATTATGCCAATGATATCAGTTCTTCTGACCGTAAAGTATTAACTAATGTTAGAGATACATTGGATAGACAGGTCTCAGCAGATAAATATTTTAAAGACTTAGAAGATATGACAATCGATGAAAAGCTCAATGTACTTACCTATGGAAGTCCAGAGGATGCTACAAAAGTGTTATCATCTATCTGGATAGAAGTTATCAATCCAACAAGTAGAATTGGCTTGAATAATGTTGATGATATTCTAAGATTTGGTAAGATTGGTTCTGGTAAAGGCATAATTGGGAAGTTAGATAACCTTACCCCTAGGGATAAACAATTAATTGAGGGTGTAATTAGTAAGTTTAAATATATACCTAATATAATCCCAAATAAGGGGTTTGACAATTTCCCTAAATTGAAAAACTATTTAGGAAGTCCAGGAGAAGGAAAAGCATGGCATCATATTGTAGAACAGTCTCAAGTTGGAAAGAGAGCTAATTTCCCAGCAAATCAAGTAAATAATGTAAATAACGTTATTTCAATACCACATGGAAGTGGTTCAATTCACTCAAAAATCTCAGCTCACTATTCATCAAAATTTGACTTTACTGAGGGTTTAACTGTTCGTGATTGGCTTGGGACTCAATCATTTGAGGATCAATTTAAATACGGAAAAGAGCTTCTTGAACAATTTGGTACTGTGACTGCAACGAATAAGGGATGGATATTTAAAGAATTTTAATAAAGGAGGAACTACTAGAATGGATGGAAGAGTGGTTAATTTTGGTGAAATTGCAATGAAAAGATGGAAATACCTCAACAATGATGATAGCACCAAAGCAAATAATTGTTATGATGAGCTACTCGCTATTGCTATAGAACTTCGAAATGAAGGTAAACTTCACGAACTTGATGGACTATTGGATAGTGAGAATGAAGGTGTTCAATTTGAAGCAGCAACAAAACTATTGACACTTAACTTTGAAAAAGCAGAAAAGACTCTGGAAAAATTATGTGAGAAAAAAGGGATTTTACCTTTCTCAGCTAAAATGACTCTCAGACAATGGAGAGCGGGTAATCTGAAATTCTAGAATGATTACTCAAAACTAAGAAAAAAGTGGAAACAGTAATACATTGAAAACCTTGAAGGGTTATATGCCTTTCAAGGTTTCTTTTGCAATTTGTTGTCCAACAAGAATTACTCGTTTGTATATATGCAAGTATATAAGACCAAATAGCTTTAGTGTACAATAGGCTATAAATGGTATGATAATTTATAGAATTCTCGGTAATTCTGCGAGTTTCCTCCATTGAAAATAGTAACTAATTTCTGGGGGAAGCCGAATGTATATGGGTATGATATTAGTGATAGATATCATAGATTCATAAGGATTGTGACATAAGTTCTATCAACATTGGCGACTATCACAATGATAGTCGCCAATTTAATCTACAAAAGTTATGATTATCAATTTATAGTTAGTAAGGTAGTTCCTACTTCAAAAGAGATGAGTTTATACCTAAATGAGGAATTAAATAATCATAGCTTTAGTGGAATTATTTATGGCAGTTTAAAGTAGACCTTGATAAAAGTTATCTATAAGAGGTGTAATAATGATTAATATAAAACCAAGTAATGTAAAGTTTAATGAGAGAGAGTTCAACAACTTTCAAAAAGAGCTAGGGGTTAATTTGCCAAAGGAATATATAAAATTCCTAGAAAAAAACAATGGTGGAATTCCTGAATCAAATATTGTTTTACTTCAAAATAAAGAAATAAAGTCATTCTCTGTAACAGATTTCTTTGGAGTCAATAAGATGAATATAAATGATTTGAAATCACAATATATAATTTATAAAGAACGGATACCAAGTGGAAATATTCCTATATGCAGAGTAGAGGGAGGTAATATAGTTTGTTTAAACATTGATAATGGGTTAATAAGTTTGTGGGACCATGATACGGAACTTATGAATGAAAATCTTTTGTCTACTAACTCTCTAATAGAAGTTGCGGTAAATTTTGAAGAGTTCTTAGGTCTAATGAAACCATATCACCATGAAGATGATTTGGATGATTACAAAGTAGAAGAAGTTTGGATTGATCCTGATTTCTTAAAAGAATTAAAAAATGATTTAAATTAATTGAAATATCTAGTAAGAACCTTGATTGGCTAAATGCCTTTCAAGGTTCTCTTTATGGGTGGATCGTTCTCTCGCATTCTATTTATTAGCGAATAGATATCCTTTAAATTCAGTTTAAATTCAGTCAATTCCATATTTTATTATACTGTTAGAAAAGCCATGCCATTTCCATAATGATTGCAGTCGTGTGTATTAGAAATTCTAGTAAGAAAGTTTACACAAGTTCCTAATGTTGTAGAAGCGAATAAATAGATGTAAAAAATACTTTAAGTAACTTTGATATAAGTTATAATGGAGCTAGAATTTGGAATCTTCAATTAAGGCAAGGTGTAGTTATGAACGATTTTTAAAAAGCTGTTCTCCAACGTCCCATAACATTTAAGGGGTGATCCTATCAAAAAGGCAGTAGTATTTTATGCAATAGTTATCTCTACTTTCATTCTATTTATCACCTTTTCTGTTAATAGAAGTGACTTAGTGAATGAATAGGAACTCCCTTTTGATAAAGAGGGTGACGTATTCATTATTCAGCCAAAAGATGATGTTTTTATTTTGGGGTAGTTATTAATGCCAAAATGACACTTAATGCCCCAATTATGAACAAAGGACATTTGATATTCATCTTTAATTATCTTTCTAGCCAAAAAGCAATACCAGATAATTTATTATCACATGAATTTCTTATTGCACCTCAAATTATTAACAATCAAGGGTGGTTAAAAGGATATATTGAAACTATAGGCACTATTTCTGTAAATAAACTGGATATTTGTTTATAATAATAAGTTTACAAATTTTAGGTTTAAACCGGTTTCCGAAATGTTTAATTATTTTTCGGAAGATCTTGATTTGGAAAATTTATTAGAATAATTTACCTTTTGATGGTAATATGCTGCAGCCAATAGTATTTTTGAAAAATAGTAAACTATTATTTAAAGTTGTGAAAAGGCATTGGTTGGAAAAAATCATGTATGTGGCTAGTAAGCTCCCAATCTCTTACTGGCAACTGAAGGATGTGAGAAAGTGCTTAAAGGAATGAGCTTAGGAAATAATATTAAGAATAACTTTATCCCCCTTTTAGAAAAACAAGGATATCAATACACAGGTAAAATAGCATCTTTTCGCTGGGAATTTTCAAAAAAAGATGTTTATGAAAAGATTATTGCTTTTGAGAAAAGCGATATTACAAAAAACTCCCTTAAAGTTCTCTTAGAAATTGATGGAATACCTACTGTTAATCCAGTTAATTTACTAGTATTCGAGAAGAATAGTACAGAAGATAAATACATGTGGGAATACCGGGAAGAAAGTTTAGAAGTAATTATGGAAGATATAAAAAGATTGCTTTTAGAATTTGGGTTACCGTATCTAGAAGCGGCAGAAAAGCCTGATTTAGTTCCTCCTTCTAGCCTAAATGAGGAAGTCATAAGTAATGCTAGTAGTTTAACCAATGATTTTCATGAAGAAATTAGCTTTTCAGGAGACTATTCTAAATACGTGTCACTAATAAAAGAGAAGACGCTTGAAAGGATAAACAAGAATAGTAATCCAGATTGGGACTTTATCCTTCAAGCAAGTGCTGCGCTTGGTGAGTATGTGATAGAAAACCATGGCGGTAATTGGGACTATTCCAAGAGCAGGTTCGGGAATGGAATGGCAGTTGTTGCTAATGTAAACGGTACACCTATACATGAGTTTCCTCCATTGAAAATAGTAACGAATTTCTGGGGGAAGCCGAATGTATATGGGTATGATATTTGTGATAAATTTCATAGATTTATGAGGGTTGTAACTTAAGTTTTATCACTAATGGCGACTATCTTTGATAGTCGCCAATTTGTCGTTTTGGTAGAGTATGCGGTTCCCGTTTAGCTCAATAATTTAAATATTATAACCTCACTTACTACAGTTTCGCATTATTTTCAATAATATTTAGTTTTAGAAATACTATTCACTAGCACCGACATTTATAGGGAAAAGAGCATAGTCTATAATAATGTGAAAATATAAAAACTAAATAATGAATGTATAACATCATTTTTCAAGGACCATAATGAATGGGGTAAGCTTTTACTATCACTTAGGGCAGTGAAAAGGAATAAACCGTACCACTTATCCTAAAGGATAGAAAAAATAAATATTAGTTGTGAAGAAGATTATACATATGAAGATATATATAAAAAATGAAATGATAAAGTTTATTTTAGTTGGCTTTTTTAATACGGGTCACTATTATATTTGGTATTTATTATTCAGTGAACTATTTCAGTTACACTATATCATAAGTCATTGGGTAGCTTTTTTACTAAGTATGATAGGGTCCTTCTTTCTAAATACCTATTTTACTTACAACACTAAACCTAGCTGGAGGAAATTTTTAAGATTTCCATTAACATACCTAGTAAATATATTAGCTTCAACTAGTGCTCTTTATATATTGACTGAGTATTTTAGAGTTGATCCTAAATTAGGAGCTCTATTAGCTTCAGGATTCGCAATACCTTTTACATTTATTTTATCGGGGAAAATTTTAAAGTCTAAGAAGAGGGATAAAAATGAAACTTAGCATTATAGTGCCTTGCTATAATGAACAAGAAAATTTAACTTCATTTTATTCGGAAACTCAAAAATACATTAAGAATCTTCCAATTGTTACTGAAATAGTCTTTATAGATGATGGTAGTCTGGATGGGACTCTGTCTATTCTTAAGAAATTAGCAAATCAATATAATGATGTGAAGTATATTTCTTTTAGCAGGAATTTTGGAAAGGAAGCTGCAATACTTGCTGGTTTTCAATATGCTACTGGAGATGCAGTTATTTTGATGGATGCCGATTTACAGCATCCCCCTTCTGTAATTCCAACCATGTGGAAATACTTTGAAGAAGGATATGATCAAGTAATTGCAAAGAGAAATCGTAAGAAGGAAAAGATAGCTCGTAGGTTACTTACAAATATTTTTTATAAGTTTGCTAATAAACTAGTAGATGTAACTTTTACAGATGGCATTGGAGATTTCCGTTTAATCAGCCGCCGGGCATTAAATGCTTATTTAGAAACAAATGAGCGTAATCGGTTTTCAAAAGGTTTATTTTCATGGATTGGTTTTGAAGAGAAAATAATTGAGTTTGATAATTATATTCGAGTTAATGGTTCTAGTAAATGGTCATTTAAAAATCTTTTAAACTATGCAATAGATGGGATATTATCTTTTAATAACAAGCCTTTAAGAATAGCTATCCATAGCGGTTTATTGATTACCTTATTTGGGTTTTGCTACATAGTTTGGCTGTTGATTAACTATTTATTAAATGGTGTAGTAGCGCCAGGGTATTTAACTACTATTTCTACTATTATTTTTCTAGGAGGGATACAACTCTTATTCTTAGGAATCATCGGAGAGTACATAGGTCGCATTTATTATGAAACAAAGCAAAGACCACCCTATCTGATTAAGGAAAAAAGTTTTAAGGAGCAATAGTATGCCAGAAGATGTATTTAAGTGGATTAGATTGGCCATCAAAAAGGAATGGAAAATAGCTTTTTACAGTACAGTTATTATTGGTTTTTTAACGCATATGTATGTATTTACCAACATGTTACCTAATCATGATGGGTTAATTAATATTTATAGTGAACAACAAAAGTACTCTTCGGGTCGTTTCTTTTTAAGTCAAAGTAGTGGAATTACATCATTTTTTGATTTGCCTTGGATAATCGGTGTATTTTCAATTCTATATTTATCTATAACATCTGTACTATATGTGGAGCTATTCCGATTAAAACAAACCTCAGCAATTATATTAAGTTCGGGTCTAATTGTCACATTTCCTACTGTTGCATCAACTTTCTCCTACATGTTTACAGCAGATGCATATATGGCAGGTATCTTGTTAGCTTTTTTAGCAATATTTGTTACCCAAAAATATAAGTTTGGATTTTTAGCCGGAGGATTAATCCTATACATTAGTGTGGGAATATATCAAGCAAACCTATCAGTATTATTGACTATCATCACCTTATGGTTCATTAATGAGTTACTTGTTCATAGGAAATACAAACCTTTGATATTTGAACTTAGTCGATTGGTTATAATGGGTGTTATTGGCATGGTTTTATATGCTATTACATTTAAGATATACCAACAGCATGGAGAAATAACCAGCTATCAGGGGCTAAATCAAATAGGTGGACAACTAGGCGGGATTAAAGATAATCTCAGAACTATTAAAGAGACAGTTAACGATTTTTTCTTAAGAGGCTTCGTATCAGATTTCCCTGTGAATTTATTTGAAGTTTTGAATATCTTCCTTCTAATTTTAATTGTAATAGGAATCATAGTTCTATTTATTCAACATAAATTATCAATTCTTAAAACCACCTTATTAGTAACTAGTCTAGTATTGTTACCGGTATTTTCATATATTCTTTACTTTGTATCCCCTGGAGTTAGCTATCATATGTTAATGGTTATGGCTTTAGTCTCTATATACCTTGTTCCAATAATATTTTATGAGAGACTAGATAAACCAAACGCCTTAGGAAAGTTATTTTCCTGGGGGGCAGTGATAACTCTAGCCTTAGTTATATTTAATTTTGCTATCATTAGTAATATCGCCTATTTTAATATGACTCTCAAATATGAAAAATCATATTCTTTGGCTAATCGAATTCTTGATCGAGTAGAAGAAACAGAAGGTTATGAAAAAGTTACCAAGCTTGCGATAATTGGTAGAAAGCCAGTTCATACGAATATAAGTACCGATAGGGTAACCCAAAGCATTCCCAAAATGACTGGTGCGATGGGCGAAGTATTTCTTGTTCAGCCTTACCATTTTTCAGCTATGCTAGAGAATCAACTAGGAACTAAGATAGGTTTAGTAAATAGAGAAGAGTTAGATTCCTTAAAAGCGAGTGATTTAGTTCAAGAAATGGTCCCATGGCCATCCAAGGAATCTATTCAAATTATAGGAGAAGTAGCTATTATCAAATTGAGTGATTAGGAGAAACTGTTACTCAATGTATAGTTATAAATTAGCTCTCAGTAGTATCTGAGAGCTATTTATGTTAGTTAAACTTCGTACAACAGCCTTATAACTTACATCAGCTCTGAACTGTTTAGGCAGGAATCAATACAGGAGATGGTATGGAGAAGTAATACATAATCTAGATAGGTAGAATGACAGTATATTTATGGTATTGCGGCTTTTTTGTTACTCCAAGAGATTATTGCCTCAATTGGTAAAACCTAACTAAAATACATGTTTTTCACATAAGATTTATAATAAAATCTATGTTAATATGAATCTAGGCTTTAGAATAAGTCTTAAGCCATATATCATAAGATACACCTTAGGAGGACATAATTTCATGGCAAATCATAAGTCATATAAAAAATTCGCTGCATCCGCTATGGCTGCGACTACTGTTGTAGCTGCTGTTGCACCATCTGTACTTGCAGCAGATATTAATTTTACAGATGTAAAATCTGGTGATTCACATTATGAAGGCATTCAATTCCTTGCAGAAAAAGGAATTAAAGGATATGCAGATGGATCTTTCGGTGTTAGTAAAGAACTAACTCGTCCACATGCTGCAATTATGTTTGTTAATGCTTTAGGATTAGAACGCCCAAATGCGTCAGAAGTAGGTTCATATTTTACAGATGTTTCTGCTGATGATTTATATGCCGATTACATAGCTGCTGTTGCTGAGGCTGGCGTGTTCAAAGGTAGTAACCGAAAATACTTACCAAACGAACCACTTTCCCGTCAACAAATGGCATCAACTCTAGTTAATGCTTTTGATCTTGATACAATCAAAGTTGAAAAAGAAGTAAAAATCAACCTTGATAATGTTGCTGAAACTCATAAAGCAAATGTTCAAATTCTAGCAAACCTAGGAATTACGAACCAATTAGATGATTTCCGTCCTGGTGAAGCTGTTACTCGTGGCCAATTTGCAACTTTCTTGTATAAGGCTAATTTGGCTGTTTCACCAATTGAGGTTAATAGTGTAAGTGCAATAACTACACTTGTAGACGATAGTGCTGAAGAAACTTTAGCTTTTGCGATTAATGGTGATTCTAAAGCTGCTGATCTTGCAGCGGTTGAAAGAGCTGGTTATAAGGTAGAATTCCAAGCAACAAGTGATATCTTTGCTGCTAAAGATGCAAGTGGGCAACCAACTACCGCTATTACTTCTAATACTGGTAAACTAGTATCTAACCTTACTGTTGGTAACACGTTCAGCTATAAAGTTGTAGTTAGTGATAAAGAAGGTAAGGTAGTTGCCGAGTCAGCACTACAACAAGTAAAAGTGGAAGATTTGGATTCTCAATATACCTCAATTGACAGCTATGTATTAAAAGCTGGAGAGCTAGAGCTGAAAAATAGTAAAACTGTTTTAGTAGGGGAAACTTTAAATATTTCTGCAGTTGAAGGTACAACTAAAGCTGGAAATAAAGAACAAGCAATTGCAACAGATGGGTACTCAGTGGAATCTTCTAATCCTTCCGTTGCTTACGTAAGTGCAGATGGAGTTGTTACAACACTAAAAGCTGGTACAACTACAATCACTATTAAAGCTGGAGATGTGACTAAAAGTTTTACATTAACAGTATCTGCTGATGAAAAGCGTGTTGCATCTAACGTAACAATAGATGGTTCTGTTAAATTAACAACTGATAATGAAAAAGCATTAACTTTAAAAGTTACAGACCAATTTGGCGAAGTATACACTGGTGATGTTTATGTTAAACTTCCAACTGTAAAAGTGGAAAACACGGATGTTAACTTAGTAGATCTTGAAAATACAACATTAAACGTAGCTGATGGCCAAGCATCATTCACTGTTGTTGCTGGTGATTATGCTGGTAAAGGTAACCTAGTTATTTCTGACAAAGAAACTGATGGTAATACATTAGCGACTGTTTCTGTAGATATCTCTAATGATGTTAAAGTTGCAACACGCTTACTTGAAGTGGTAGGTGGAGAATCTGCTGACCTAGCAATTGATTACTATACAATCGGTTCTAGTGCTGATGCAGAAAAGGACTCAACAGTAACATTTGCATTAAACAAATATAATGCTGCTGGTTATTACATTGGTGAAGAATTAATCGAACAAAAAGCACAAACTGCTGATCAGTATACTGTACAAGTTGAAAATAATATTGAAGCAAATGTAACTGTAGTAGATAACAAAATCACTGTAGCAGCTGGTCAAAAAGCTGGAGAAGTGAAAGTTACAATCAGCTATGGAGCAACTGAATTGGTAACGAAAACAGTTTCGGTTAAAAATTCAACTCCTGTAATCAACGACGTTAGCTTTAAATCAGTATCAGCTATTACAAAAGCTGATGAAACAGTAAACGCTGCTACAGTATTGTCTATTAATGAAGATACGAATCAAGTAAGTGGTGTAACAGTTTCAACTGGTGAAAAGGTATACTTTGATTCTTTAGTTCTTTATGTTGATAAAGATGGGGAAAAAGGCTATACAAAATCTGCAGGAGATATTAGCGTTGGTTCACTTGCGTGGGTTGCTGATAGTACAATTAGTGGGGTAACTGCTAATACTGATTACCAAACAAAAGCTGGAGACAAAGGTAATATCATCTTCACATTATCAAATGCTCAAGGTACTGTAGATACAACAGCTGTATCTATTAACATACCACAGAACTAATAAACACAAAAAAACCTGTAGCCAAATTAATGGCTATAGGTTTTTTTTAGGGGACAGTCCCTCAACACTTTATCACTTTAAAGCGTTGAGGGACTGTCCCCTAAGTATTATATGTTGTTGTCGAATACTGCTGTTAGCTTACGGTAGTTTGTCGATACGGTGCCTGCCGATGTTCCGTATTCCTTAGCAATTTGTCCTTGTGTTATCGAAGAGTTATTCAACAAGGTTCGTTGTACATAGTACTCTATTGCTGCCGCATATGTCTCAATCTTTTTGACATTTGGTTTTTCTTGCAAGCAATAGCGAATCCATAAGTCAATTCCAGCAAATATAATATTGTCAGGAACATCTTTCTCCACAAGATGCTCAGTATATAATTGTGCAACTTTCTCATAGGTAGAGTTTTCCCATTGATGTGCATCTGATCCAATCAGTAATGCATCTGCTAGGAAATCTGGGAAGTTCTTATCCAGACTACCATGCTTGTTTAATTGTTCTTGGAGTAAATCGATAATTTTTTCTTTGTTATGGCGATATAATTTAACCATTGCATAAGCAAAAGTATGATAATCAACCATTGGAAGTAGTGTACTAACAATAAGACTTCCCTCTAAGAATTCATCTCCCAGATTGGATGGAACATAAACAAACTCTTTCGTTACAATTTCTTCTAATGTTGCAAAGTTCTCTCGCTCTTTATCAACTGAAATAACCTCATAAACAGAGGGTGGTGTATAACCCCAACTAGTAAATACATTTTTAGTAACAGGTCTGTCTATTTCTAAATGATTATTTAAATATAAATCAAAGATAGTTCTGTTTCCTTCTAGAAATCGATCATTAAATATAACCCATGTTGTTAGGCCAGAATGATACACATCCAATGTGTCTTTTTGAGCCTGAAGAGCAGGAGTTACATAATGTTTTAACCGTTCATTAATTTGATGTTCATATTTGTTAATTGCAAAAGAAATGAAATCTTGGTGCAAGCGGTTTAAATCAGTATTAATAACGCCAGGGTTTACTTCATCAATGTTAGAGGAACCGCAACATTTTTTATACTTTTTGCCACTACCACATGGACAAGGCTCATTTCTTTTTAATTTGCTCATAAATGTAAGCACCTCGTAAAAATTTGATTGTTAAATCATTATGAAGGAAAAATAACAATAGTTCAAGTTACGGATAAAAATGTTATTTTCCCAATAGCAACCATTAAAAATTTATAATATAAAAAATATAAACCATAATATGGTAAAATACAAGTATTCTAGCGTGTTTTAGGCTAATTATCGTCAAAATGTGTAATAATTCGCTTATATTTTTATCGGCAAAATTTGTTAGATATTAATAGGATGTCAGACATTGGGTAGAAATATGCAGACATATACATTTTATAAAAGGTTATCTGGATTTTCTTAGGTTGTACTATAATGGAGAAATAAATTTAGTTTATCGGTGATACCAAGAGACTTGTTATAAATTGGTATTGCCTAGAATATTTCATAGATATACGTTTAAATAGTTTATTGAGGCTCAGCTCAGTTCAGAGATTGATCCTGCTTGACTAGTAGAATTAGAAAAGTAAATCCATCCCAAATACTCGCAACTAGAAGTTTTCAGTCAGTTCAGTATGATGATTAATCTAGTTCCTCGTGCTAGTTTTACCCAAATTAGAGATTTTATAGGAAATCGATAGGCTAATAAGGTCTATCTTTTTTTATTTTTCATCAAGAAACGACATTTCCTACTTTATATCTACATCATTTTTAAGAGGGTCATAGTATAATAGATAGATATAATTAAGTTTTAAAAAAGGGGAGAAATAAGTGAAGTTTTACAACAAGAGTCGCGTCGGTTTTATCGGTTTAGTTGTAGTGTTGTTGATTGCTTCTAGCTGTTTTTCATATGTGGCAGAAGCGGCTGAAGTAAAAGTAATTCAAACGGTTAGTGTAGATGAGTTTACGGTAGCTAAGGGAGTAGAGTATAAGGATATTCGCATAAAGAAAGAAACAATTAATGAGAGCCCAGTGGGAGAAGAGGAAAAACAAAATGATATTCTGACAGAGCATAATGCTATTCGTGTATTAGAAATTAATACAAATAATCCAGACCTCTCTGTTCATTTTGGAAGACCTGATAACATAACTACTTTACAAGCTACAACTACCCAAGCATTAAACTACCATATGGAAGGAAATTATGTGGTTGGTGCGATTAATGGGTCATTTGCCCATTTGGATACAAAACCAAGATTTCCAATGAGTTTAATTTCCGAGAATAATAGACTTATTTTTGGTGGCGAAATTGGTGGATATATTAATAATCCGATTGCATTTGGAGTAGATAACTCTGGAAAGGGAATCATTGATTATTACAACATGAAGTTGAATTACTCTATTGGTGTGGGAGATACATATGCGATTACAAGTGTGAACAAACCCCGCTCAGAAGGAGAAACAATTTTATATACTACAGACTTTTATAGTGATTACACCGAAACAAATGAGTATGGTCAAGAGGTAGTGGTTTCACTTTCTTCTGCACCTGATTTTGAGTTTGGTGATACGTATACCGGGGAGATAATTGATTTTCGCGATTACGGAGACAATCGAAAAATTGCTATTCCAGAGAATGGTTTTGTTCTGTCTTTCCATGGGAAAAAATTTAAAACTATTAACCTAGGAGATTCTGTTACGATTTCAATGGATATTGATAGCAAATGGAAGAACACAGAGTTCATGGTTGCAGGTGGACCAATGCTTGTGAAAGATGGAAAAGTGAATCTTACGATGGATACTAGCAATAGGCGTGCCCGTGAGATTGCACCACGGTCAGCAATTGCTATTGATAAAACGGGTGAGAAGTATTACTTTATCACGGTTGATGGCCGCCAAACTGGTTACAGCAAAGGGATGAACTTATCCCAGTTTGCAAACTATCTAGCTGAATTAGGTGTAGATCGTGCTTTAAATATTGATGGTGGAGGATCTACTACGATGGCTGTTCGTCTTCCTGGTGGGACTCAAGTTGAAGTTGCCAACTCTCCGTCAGATGGTAGACAACGAGGCGTGCCGAATATCTTTTATGCTGTAACGAAGGAAAATGGGCTTTACTATAAAGATATGAGTCCAGGAAAAACACACTATGACGGTGTTCGTTGGTTGAGTGAAAGAGGGATTAAAGGATATGCAGATGGGACATTTGGTGTTGGTAACCAGTTAACTCGCCCACATGCAGCAATAATGTTTGTTAGAGCATTAGGCTTAAGTGTACCTGATAAAAAAGTAGTTGAGGATTACTTTGAGGATGTTACAGCAGATGACCTATACGCAGAGTATATGGCTGCTGTAGCACAAGCTGGCGTTTTCAAGGGAAGTAATGGTCAATTCCTACCAAATCAAAACTTAACCCGCGAACAAATGGCGTCTACATTGGTGAATGCTTTTGGGTTGGAAACGAATGGTAGTCAGAAAGATATTAAGTTGGATAATGTGGGAGAATCACACAAAGCAAATGTTCAGATTCTCGCAGATTTAGGCATCACCAATCAATTAGAGAATTTTCGTCCGAAAGAGATTGTTACTCGTGGCCAATTTGCTACTTTCTTGTATTTGTCAGTTGAATATAAGAATGGCTTAAAGTAGTCCATAGTGGAGCTTCAACGGGTAATATCTAGAGTAATAGTGACTAAAGAATAATAAATGAGTATCATTTAATTGAGGTTGATATTTAAAATTGGAGAGGGACAGTCTTAAGTTTTTAGCTATTAAAGCCTTAAGTACTGCCCCTCTTCTATTTCCTAAGGTAACTTTTCTTTCAGCTTATTGATTGTATTTGGTCCTGCCATTCCATCAACTGTTAGTTGATTATCGCTTTGGAATTGTTGAACGAGTATTTCAGTTTTTGAATTAAAAATACCAGTTGCATAAGCGTTAGATATACCTGCTCGATTCAAGTAAATCTGTAACAGTGTAACATCCGCCCCCTCATCCTTCAAACGTAATGTTCTTGGGAATAGAGTTTCACCATTTTTCTTAGCAACATAATCTGCAGCATTTGTTAGAATTACTGCCATTTGAGCTCTTGTTACTTCATCTCCTGGTCTAAAGTTTTCTCCAGACCCCATAATAATTCCTTGTTGTCTTACATTCACGATTGCATTGTGGAATGAACTGCTTTTCGATACATCCTTAAAGGATACTGGTTCATTCATTTTGGTTGTATCATAAATATCTTTCAATGTATTATCAAATATTGCTGCCATTTGTTGTCGGGTAAGAACCTCATTTGGATCAAATGTCCCGTCTTCCTTCCCCTTAAAGACACCATGTTGTACAGCGATCTCTATTGGTTCTTTTGCCCAATGACTATCTTTTACATCAGTGAAGGAGGAATTACCAATTGGTTCCAAAGGATTCAGATTGAATACCTTTACAAATAGAGCCGCTGCTTGTGCTCGAGTTAGTCCATCGTTAGGATTAAACTGACTTCTTTCATTACCTTGAAACCATCCTTTTTGATAGGTGTATAGGATCTCATTTCTCGTCCAATGGTTTCTAGCGTCCGTAAATGGGAAGTTATCATTATTAATCATTATAAAGTCATGTGCTGCATGGTGTACCTGCCAAGTGGAAAAATCATCCCAAATATCAGGGTCTTCCTGTCCAAGACTCCAGCTTCCAGTTCCTTTTAATCCATATTTATGAACTAAATCCATTTTAGCGTGAATAGATTCATTGTTTTCAAACCAAACCTCGTAAGTGCCAGGTAGAAGAGTTCTTCCAGAAATCTTAGTTATTGGATCACCTGATGTTATGGTAAATGTTGCTTTGGGTGAGAGAGAAGCTTGGTCAAAGGTAATCGTACCATTGTATTTGGCAACTAATGTTTCAACCTGATGCATTGAGGCACCCCTACCACCGGTTGATTCAGCATGATTCCAGTACCGACCAAAAAATGGAAGCCCAAGTACAATTTTCTCAGGTGCAACTCCTTCTACATTAATCAATGTTTGGATTGATTTTTCAACCCAGCCAATACTAGCTACAGGACCTGGTTCCCCTCCTTGATAATGTTCATCATAAGCCATTACCATTAAATAATCTGCATATTTTGCTAGTTCTTTATTATCGTAGGAACCATGCCAACCCTTTGACCACTGATTTGGATTGGCTGCAATTGCAACAGAAATTTCCTTATCCTTTGGGATTTTCTCCCGTAATAATCGGACAAAGTCTGTATAATTGTCTCTGTCAATCTCCGTTACATTTTCAATATCGATATTTACCCCGTCTAGGTTATATTGTATGATGGCTTCTGCTATCTGATCAGACAATTCTTCCCGGTTTTGCAATGCTGCTCGACCTTCTGCCCTATCCCAGTGATTACTTACAAATGGGACAACCTTAATACCTTGTTTATGCATCTCGTCAATAAATGTTGGATCAAGCATTGGTGTCAAATACAAGCTTCCATCATCGTTTAGATTAAAATATGATGGTGAAATCACATCTAGGTTACCATTAGTTTGTGCTACTGCATTTAGTTGTTGTTGAGTGTTTCCAAAATATAGGTAAGACATATTAAAATCGGCGTCATGAGCATCAGCTTGGCCAGTAGGAAAAACTATGGAAGTTAATAGTGTTGTTCCAACCAAGACTTTAACAGTCGTTACTTTAGCCCCTTTTAATTGCTTTTTTACAAACTGCTCTACCATTTTTTTAATATTTCTCTCTTGTTCTTCAGGCTTGGTTCCCAACTCTTGAGAAAATTCCTCTAAGCCTGGATCCAAGTATATGTAAACCTCATATCCGTCATCAGTTTCTTGTAACCGATAATTGATAATATTCATGAGTACCTCCAATTTTGACTTGCTTATAAAAGTACATATAGGGTAGTGTGTGTTTAAATAAGTATTGTTATTCTAAAATACTTCATTTTACCTGTTTAACGAATACTATTTTTACCTTATAATGAAGTAGAGTAATAGGGAGGAGGAATAAAGTGAAATACATGAACAAAATTATTCTATTTACGCTTATTTTTTTTGTAATAGGTGTGTTGAATGTTTCTGCAGAGTCAGAATCAACTAATCTATCTTTACCTGAAATCAAAACGCTAATTTCAGAGACAGCTAGAGAACATGGTATACCACCAGAGATTTTAAAAGCCATAGCCGTAGAGGAATCTAAATATAAACAATTTAATGACGACGGGACCCCGAATATATCCTCAGATGGCGGAATCGGAATTATGCAGATTACACCAGACAAGATCGACATACCTGTTGACATGGACCGTTTGAAAATGGATATCGAATATAACATCGAGATTGGTGCTCTAGTTTTATTGGAGAAGTGGAACCTTGGATACTTACCAAAGATTAATAACCATGATAAGGCTGTATTAGAAGATTGGTACTTTGCTATTATGGCTTATAATGGACTTTCTAAATCGAATGATCCGAAAGAGAATCCAGGTAATACGTATCAGGAAAAAATTTATAAGCGAATCGCGAATTCATCATTTATTACAGGTGAGTTTGTTTTTCCTGAGTTTGACCTCCGTTACGAGGATAATAATGAAGTCATGTTTTTTCCACCAGGTATAAACTATGTAACAAGTAAAACCACATTATCTCAGCAAATGTATTCTAAAGGTGACATTGTATATGTAGATGGTAGAGATGGATCTGTAAATCTACGTAATGGATCAGACGTTATTAGCAAATTGTGGCCATATACACCATTAACAATTACAGCAGAACCTGTTGAGACAGATAATTTTAATAATGATTTTGTCTATTATGAAGTAAAAGGTGTTAAAGCAAATGGGACTCTTGCCTCTGCTTATTTACTAAAAGGCAGTGAGGATCTTCTATTTACAGATCCTATGGATGACCAGCGTGCTGCAGCATTAGCATTTGCAGTAATGAATGGTTATGTGAAAGGATATCCAGATGGTAGTTTTGGTTCTGGTAATCCATTAAAACGGGAGCATGTAGCCGTTATCTTAGATAATATTCTAGAATTGACTAAACCAGCAGATTATAAGGTAAAAGCAGATGATATTACTGATAGTCACCCATACTATGAACAATTAGCTGAAGCAGAGTACAATGGTTTGTTAGGTGGCGGCGGAAAGCTTCGTCCAAGTGAGCATTTCACACGTGCCCAAATGGCTCAAGTTATGACGGGAGCATTCGCTGATTATTATGATAAACCAACAGAAATGCATATCTTCAAGGACCATGCAAAAATCTGGAATCCCGATGCAGTAAACACTATTTATTTTAACAATGTAACCGTCGCAGACCCGTTTAACCCTGGCAATGCGATTACACGGTCTCAATTCGCTATATTTATTTATCGAACATTAGTAGACTTTTAAGCTTAAAAAGGGGGGACAGTCCCAATGTCATCAAGCTAAGATGACAAAATATGTAAATGAATTAAAAAAGACAAAAAATAACCAAAATATGCCAAAAAGCACTTGACTTTTTAAAATCACCACAATAATCGATTTGAATACCGATTTTTTAGGTATATCAACGATGAAGTGGTGATTTTTTATGGGGAAAAGTATGTTTTTAGAGGCTATTGAGGTAACTCGGAACGTCATTCATGACTATATTTTTAAGTGTGAATCACGATCCAAACCAACCTATTTTACCCGTGAAGGGCAAAACAAGTTGAGTTTTACAAGCACATTGTTATTTATGCTTAATTTTGTAAAGAAGAGCATTCAGATTGAACTGGATGACTTCTTTAAAATTCTTAATAAAAAGGAGGTAACAGTAAGTAAACAGGCCTTTTGTGAGGCGAGGAAGAAGGTTAAACCAGAGGCTTTTATATTTTTATTAGATACTATTGTGGACTGGTACTACAAAAGAAATTCCTACAATACCTTCATGGGGTTTCGG
>NZ_LDUE01000044.1 GCF_001038485.1 Ornithinibacillus californiensis | reverse complement strand
GCAACCTACTTGATGGATCGTGGATATCCTTCTACGAAGAATCTGATGACATGGCAAGAACAAGGGATTTCGTTTGTCGTTCGAATTTCGAAGAGTATAAAAGCTGTTCCTATCGAAAGATATGAAAGTAATCATCCAGCAATTATTAGTGACGCAAGAGTTCGATATAGCTATGCGGATGAGCCAATACGTTTGGTAGAATTTAAAGATGAAGAAGATAAAGTCTACCGACTAATGACAACTAGATGGGACTTATCTGCAGAACAAATTATGGACCTTTATCGTTATCGTTGGACGATTGAGACCTTCTTTCGCTGGGTGAAACAACACTTAAATCTGGTTAAGATTTGGAGTACGAAGCCACAAGGAATGTGGAATCAAATGTTTCTTGCCTTAGCTGCATATGGCCTAGCTTTAATCCTTCAATTACAAACGAAAACAGAGAAGAA
>NZ_LDUE01000043.1 GCF_001038485.1 Ornithinibacillus californiensis | reverse complement strand
GGGTTTGTCAAATAAAGTGTGTAAGTTGGGATCACACACTTAGATATATTTGAGTACCCTTTCCTTTAATCGGTCATCCATCAATAGCTGATTCATGGCTAGAGACCAGTTATGGACATGTCCACCTTCCCATTTGGTTTCTAGTTCTTTAACTCGTAAATATAGGACTTTAAGTAGGGCATTCTCGTTGGGGAATGCTCCTTTTTTTGTTACTTTTCTAAAACTGGAGTGGATGCTTTCCACTGCGTTAGTCGTGTACATAATTCGTCGAACTGCACTACCAAAGTCAAATAATTGTTCTACATGTTCAAAGTTGCGTTCCCAAACATCAATAGCTCCTGGATAGGCAGACCATTGTTGTTTGAAGGATTCAAATGTACTTTGACAGGCCTTTAGGCTTTGAGCTCCATAAACCTTTCTTAAAGAGGCTGTGAATGCCTTGTAGTCCTTGCTTGGTACGTATTTAATGGAGTTACGAATTAAGTGTACAATGCATCGTTGAACGATGACATCAGGGAATATGGAGCGAGCACCTTCCTCCAAACCAGATACGCCATCCATAGAAATAAAGAAGATATCTTCGACCCCTCTAGCCTTTATTTCATCAAAGATTTGCATCCATTTATGCTTACTTTCTGTTTCATTTAACCATAGACCAAGAATTTCTTTTTTTCCCTCCATGGTATAACCTAAAATGGTATACACAGCATACTTCTTTGTCTCATATTGATTGCGAATGGTTGTGTACATGCAGTCCACAAAAACAAAAGGATAACAGTCATTTAATGGACGACTTTGCCACTCTTCTAAGTCAGGCAGCACAGTATCTGTGATATCAGAAACCATTTCATGAGATACAGAAAAACCATAAATGTCCTCAATGGTAGAAGAAATGTCCCGCTGAGACATCCCTCTGGCATACATAGCTATAACCTTATCCTCAATCTCAGATACATCTTTTTTACGCTTAGGAATAATCTTCGGTTCAAAAGAGCCGTCACGATCTCGAGGCACTTCAATTTCTACTTCTCCAGAACTCGTATTCAAGGTTTTCTTTCCATAACCATTTCTGCGATTATCTGTGACTTTTTCCCCTTTATCGTTTGAGTCATAACCAAGATGATGGTTCATCTCTCCTTTTAACATCGCTTCAAACATAGGGCCAAATATGTCTTTTAAAGCATTCTGCATGTCTTGTACGGACTCTGGTTGGTATTGTTCTATAATTCTATTAGCTAATTCTACTGATTTCGGATCACGTTTAGATTTCGCCATTATAAACAACTCCCCAATTTATATAGTTATAGTGTAACAATAAAAAAATAAACTGCGAAGTAAGAGCCGTACGCTCTCTTACTTACACAGTTTATATTACACTCCCTACCCTAGATGAATTTTATAATGGATTTATAATCGGTGGTAATAGTTCATAGATTATTCCGTGTGAATCTCAAAAACGCCTATGGAATCAAGTGAGATTACATAAGCGTTAGTGATTAATTTTACTCTATGCTAGTTAGCTGACTACCAAGAAACTTCGCCAACTCCAGCATCCCATATTTTCCTGCCTTTGCTTCCGCATCGGAATTATAATTCGTATTCGTATTCACATCATAGGTGAAAATTTCACCGTCTTTATTTTGAATAAATTCAATTCCGGCAATATCAATCTTATTCTCCCGCAGAAAGTGTTCATACTTCTCTACAATCGAATCATCAAACCCCTCGATGATTTCGAACTTTGGCTTCTCTTCCACTTCTTCACCAACTGGACAGAACATATCATCAATCGTACAAGCATCTGCAGGGCAAAGCTCAAACCCTTCAGACGTATCCACGCGTACTGCATAGACAAATTTCCCGCCAACAAATTCACAGCGAGTAATATAAGGTTCTGGTGCTTGAATATATTCCTGAATCAAAGTGATACCATCAACAGAAGGTTCAAAAGTTGGCCCAAATACATAATTCTCTAATGCTTCTATGGAGTGGAAAAGCTGAACACCCAATCCTTTGCCTGCACGGTTATGTTTTGTAATAAAGGAAGGTAAATTCAAATCTCTTGCCGCTTGAATTATTTGTTCTTTCCCAACTGCGGCTATCGTTTTAGGTGTACGTATTTGTGCGGCATGAAGTGCTGTATATTGGTTTATTTTACTTACTTCTAATCGTAATGCACGACTTCCATTGAATACTTTTCTGCCGTGAAGTTCTAACCATGCAAGAACGGCCTCTGTTAATTCAGGGGCAAAACGATGATTTCTTGTATGGGAAGAAGCACTTATTCGATTATAAAAAACTCCTTCAGGTGGAGCAGAGGATAAGTCTACTCTTCCTTTATCTAAAAACCATTCCTCATATGGCAATTGTAGTTCATCTAATCGTTTCGTAAGATGCTCCGTCCACTCGCTATTTTCATGAATGATATATATTTTTTCTAACATACATTCACACCTCTTTACTAAGTTGTATTAATCATACCAAACAACTCGGGATTTAGGATATGTATATGCAAGTAGAGATAAAAAAACTCCCAATCATGGGAGTTGAAAGTTTATTTAATAATTAGAACGGGACTTGCTGCTCGCTTTGCGACCTTATGACTAACACTACCTAACATCATTTCTTGAAACTTATTCAAACCACGACTTCCTAGAACAATTAGGTCATAATCATTTTTATTTGCATGATCAACAATGGTAGGGCCAGGATCACCATTTAGGAAAATGACCTCAAAATTTATCCCAGTTTTTTTCGCTTTCTGAACGATGAGAGCAAGTTTTTCCTTCCTTGCATCCTCTGTGTCTTTTCCCCAATTATTCAATACATCATCCTTGGAATGCTTCGGATCGACCACATAAATAATGTCTACTTTTGAATCCGAGCTAAGTTTAGCCAGTTCAAATGCTTTTTCCCCTGCTCGTAAGGAATGTTCGGAACCATCTGCCGCATAGAGAATCTTCTTAAACATGGGATTCCTCCTCTACCAATCTACTAATACCAAACCATTATTTACTAGAAATTATTTCTCATTATAGCATATATAGGTCTAAAATTGAGGAATTTGAAGAAAAAACAAGGAAACGACAAATGTTTCCGTTTTCTTGCATGTTTCACAAAATTGTTAAAAACCGTTATAATACAGTTTGTTTGTTACGGACTAAGGCTTTCGTGAGAGTCGAAAGTCATCAAAAAATAAAAAGAGGTGGGTAAATGAATATTGCAACATTAAAAAATGAATGGTTTGGAAATATCAGAGGTGATATTTTAGCAGGTATCGTTGTAGCGATTGCTTTAATTCCTGAGGCGATCGCGTTCTCTGTTATTGCTGGTGTGGATCCAATGGTTGGGCTTTACGCATCGTTTGCTATTGCGGTAACGATTGCCTTTGTTGGTGGACGACCGGGTATGATTTCTGCAGCAACAGGTGCTACAGCCTTATTAATGGTTACGTTAGTTGCGGAGCATGGATTGCAGTATCTATTAGCTGCGACAATTCTTACTGGTGTTATCCAAATTGTAATGGGTGTACTGAAACTTGGCCGATTAATGAAATTCGTACCTCGTTCGGTAATGATTGGCTTTGTTAATGCACTAGCAATAATGATTTTCATGGCTCAATTAGAGCATTTCTCTGGAGCGAATTGGCAAATGTATGCCATGCTTGCAGGAGCTCTAGCAATTATTTATATTCTGCCTAGATTTGTGAAGGTCATTCCTGCTCCATTAGTGGCTATTGTCGTGATTACTGCTATTGCGATCTTTACAGGCAGTGGCGTTAAGACGGTAGGAGATATGGGAGAATTAACGCAATCCTTACCAATTTTCTTATTCCCTGATATTCCACTAAACTTTGAAACGCTACAAATCATCTTCCCTTATGCGTTATCTATCGCTATCGTTGGTTTAGTAGAATCTCTACTTACAGCATCGATTGTAGATGATATGACCGATACGAAAAGTGATAAGAATAAAGAAGCAAGAGGACAAGGTATCGCGAATATTGTTTCTGGTTTATTCGGTGGTATGGCTGGTTGTGCAATGATTGGGCAGTCGGTTATTAACGTGAAATCTGGTGGACGTGGTAGACTGTCAGCTTTCGTTGCTGGAGCATTCTTAATGATGCTCATTCTGTTATTCAATGGTCTTCTAGTTCAGATTCCGATGGCAGTTTTAGTAGGTATTATGTTCATGGTTTCGATTAGTACCTTTGATTGGTCGTCGATTAAAAATATGCGAAAAACACCTGTTACAGATACAGTTGTTATGTTAGCTACGGTAGTAACAGTATTATTCACGCATGATTTATCAAAAGGTGTACTAGTTGGTATTATTTTAAGTGCTATCTTCTTTGCTGCTAAGATTTCTAAAGTGAAAATTACTACACTAGCTAGTAACGATGCAAAGGTAAAAGTTTACCGAGTATCTGGACAACTTTTCTTTGCTTCAGTTACTGAGTTTGTTGATAGCTTTAACTATAAGGAAAATGTAGAAGTAGTAAAACTAGATCTAACGAATGCTCATATATGGGATGATTCTGGAGTAGGTGCAATCGATAAGGTTGTACAGAAGTATCACCAAAATGGGATTAAAGTAGATGTGGTTGGTCTAAATGATGAGAGTAATAAATTAGTAGATAAACTTGCGAATTATAATAAGCCTGGTGGACTGGAGAATGTTTCTGGTCACTAGGAAATGAGAGAGTTGACTTCGGTTGACTCTCTTTTTTTGTTCGCTGATATATTTAATTATTCGTTGATAAATTACAAATAACGCTGATATAGCCAAAAATTTGCTGATATCAGCCAAATTTAGATAAGCTTTTTCGAAATTAAAAGAGGATTTTCAAAGTGAGAGATAGAATAATATAGGATTAAAGTAAAAACTGGAGGGACCTACTTTGAGAGGAATCATACATCATATCGAACTATACGTGTCAGACTTAGAAAAATCAACGGAATTTTGGGGGTGGCTTCTTGAGGAATTGGGCTATAACCTATTTCAAACGTGGAATCAGGGTAGAAGTTATAAACTGAAGGATTCCTATTTAGTTTTTGTACAAGCGGAGGAACGTTTCTTAGATGTCCCTTACCATAGAAAAAGAGTCGGATTAAATCATCTTGCCTTTTATGCTGAATCTAGAGAGCATGTTGACGAGGTAACCAATCAGTTAAAGGAGAAGGGTGTTACTATTCTATATGAAGATAAGCATCCATATGCTGGTGGTGAGGGATATTATGCCGTATTCTTTGAGGACCCAGATCGAATAAAGGTAGAGATAGTTGCACCAAAATAATAAAAACAGGTGATTCAGATGAATGTAAATGAGTTAAAAGCTACACTTAAGGAGTTTAAAGAAAAAAATTATCAACATCCTGGCATCGTTAATATACAGACGCTGACGAATGCCATGCTAGAGCATGTTGGTAACACAGATCCGGAGTTAAGAGATAATTTGATTTATCCTAGTCTGACCAACTTAATCATTAATGACATCTATCCTCGTCCAGAGTTAAACCGAATTTTAAAAGTTTGTTTAGATGATAATCATCTTTTTTATAAAATGGGTCAAGACGATGAGGACGCAGTATTTACAAGGTCCTTTTCCTCGCTAATCATAGCGGTACTACTCTTTGTTAATGTTCAAAAATCCTTTATCACGGATGAAGAACTAGATAATGTAGCTACTAAGCTAGTAGATTATGTGAAAAAGGAAGTAGATGTCCGGGGGTTTGTAGAGGGAAAAGGCTGGGCACACAGTATTGCTCATGTTGCCGATGCACTAGATGAGCTTGCGAAACAGTCACAACTGAAAGAAACTAGATTTCAAGAAATTGCGCATCTTATCTTGGATAAGATGTGTTTTGAACAGGATTACTATTTGTTTGAAGAAGATGAGCGTATGGTTATTCCGTTGGTCACCATGTTGCATAAGGGAATGGACCTATCTTTCCTATTTGATAAAATTAATGAAATTTCGAATGATTTACAGGAAAACTATTCAAAAAATAGTGTCCGTCACTTTACCCAACGAACAAATATAAAACAATTTCTAAGAAGCCTGTTGCTGCATCTGGAGGTAACCAATCAACAGAAAGAGCTTCAAGATCATCTTCGAGAAGTACTAAAGTCTATTAATCAACCATACTACAATCTTTAAGGGGGAACTACCATGAAACCGATTTTAATTGATTTTCCAAGTGAGTTTGAGACAGAGAGACTGATTATTAATATGCCAAAACCAGGGGATGGAAAAGTAGTATACGAATCGAAAAAAGCTTCGAAAAATGAGCTCTTACCATGGATGCCTTGGGCGCATCGAGATGAGAGTGAAGAGGATGCGGAAGTCAATATCCGTGAGGCGCATGTGAATTTTCTAACTAGGGAAGATCTAAGGCTATTAGTTTTCCATAAAGAAACCGGTGCATTAATAGCGAATTCTGGCTTACATCGGATTGATTGGGATGCACGTAAGTTTGAGATTGGTTATTGGATTGATACTCGCTATAGTGGGAGAGGCTATATGACAGAGGCGGTTAAAGGGATAGAAGGGTTTGCTTTTAACGAACTAGAAGCCAACCGAGTGGAGATTCGATGTGATACGAAGAACGTGAAGAGTCGTGCGATTGCGGAGCGTTTAGGTTATGAGCTAGAGGGAATTTTGCGCAAAGACAGCCTTGATGCGTATGGGAAAGAACTTCGTGATACTTGTATTTACGCGAAGGTCAAATAATTTTTAATAATAGGCTTTACATATACCTCGAAATTCTATATAGTATAGTTACCTAATAATTCTAGGTAGGTGAGAATATGTTTGATCGTGAGTTAGTGAAGGGAAGTACGTCACTTCTTGTCCTACAGTTATTAAATGAGCGCGATATGTATGGTTATGAGTTGGTTAAGGAAATGGACCGACGTAGTGATCATAACTTGCAGATGAAGGAAGGAACATTGTATCCTGCCCTTCATAAGTTGGAGAAGCAAGAGTATATTGCGTGTTATTGGCAGAATCAAGAAAAAGGCCCTGCTCGTAAGTATTATCGTATTACAGAAGAGGGTAAAGAAATATTAGAAGCAAAAACAAGTGAATGGCACCGATATGTTCAAGTGATGAATAACCTCATCGGGAGAAGTGAGTCGTGACTTCAGGGGATAAACAGTTTTTCCAAGAGCTTGATCAAGTTCTTGGAAAACACCCAGAGAAAAAGCAAATCATGGCGGAATATCAATCACATGTGTACGAAATCTTTGCACATGAGAATAGTTCCATGAACTATGATGAAATTGTAAAACGACTAGGAACACCAGAAGAAATTGCAGCAATTTGGAAAGAAGAGGCAAAGGTAACACCGAAGAAGATGCAGATCCTGTTTGTTGTACTCAATGTACTCATCTTTCTTAGTGGTATCAGCCTTACAATTATTTATAATATATATCAAGTTGAATGGATAGAAATTCTGTGGAAAAGACTGACCGCAGTTCCGTCCATCATTATTATGGTATATATGGCATTTTGGGGATTGCTCGGTTATGAGATTGGAAAAGAATTTGGTAGTGGTGGATTAAAAATACTCCGCAGGACATTTACATATGCAGTCATACCAAACCTTACGTTAATGTATCTCATTGTATTTAAGCTAATCCCACACGAGTGGTTCCAGCCATTATTAAATGGACCATTTATTATCGCATGCATATTGTTAACAATTGTGTTGTATCCGATAAGTTGGATTGGGTATCGCTGGGGGAGGAAAGCTTCGATATAGCACCTAGCCCCTGGGGTATCGTGTGAAATTTCGTTATTTTTTAGCTATATACATAGAATAACTATGTATATAGAATGACTATACGGTGGTGTAGATGATGACGCAACGTCAAAAAAGTTTATTGTTTTTAATGGTCTGTTTAGGGCTAGGTATTTTAGCAGAACTTAGCTTCTTTCATGGCACAATAGGAATATCCTATCCCATTTTTATTGCTGTGTTTTATGCCGTGCTTTATTTGCGGTTTGGGTTTAAGTTCTCCCATCGACGAATAGGACTATTGCTCATGGTCATGATTTGGGTATTATCCGCGTCTTTCTTGTTTTATGATAATGAGTTCTTTTATCTATTAAACATCATGGGAATACCAATCCTAGTATTTATTCATATTGTGCTCATTACAACTCCCAATCAAGTGGATTGGATCTCATTAACCTTTTTCAACAGAGTAATACAAAAGATAGGTCAAACATTTAGCTATATAAAAAGATATATCAAGCTTGCATTGAAGCGGTCATTGTTTAAGCAACTGAGCAAAGAAACAACACAGACCATGAAACGAATTGTCATTGGGTTATTCATTGGCGGCCCGTTGCTATTCGTAGTGACTGTTCTATTAATGTCAGCTGATGCAAGATTTGGCGATCTTATCATGGAAGTGCCTACATTTATCTTAAAGCTAAACTTCTTAGAAGGATTTTTCCGAGTAATCTTAGCGCTAATCCTAACGTTAGTGTTCTTTGGTGCTTTCCAAACGCTAAGAAAAAGGTATGTTATCCCATTAGGCAGTACAACTGCTGTTCATAAAAAAACAAGTTGGGATAGTGTGATAGCGGGAACCATTTTAGTTTTATTAAATGGCATCTATTTATTATTTGTCGCAATGCAATTTAAGTACTTCTTTGGGGATGCCATTCAAGGCGATCTAACCTATGCCGAACATGCGCGTCGAGGTTTTTTTGAACTCGTATTAGTAACGATGATTAACTGGTCAATTCTACTAGCTTGTTTGAAGCTAGTAAAAGTGGGAAAGAAAGCTTCTGGTTATTTTATGAAAGGTATGTATTCGCTACTCATCTTAACCAGTAGTGTCATGCTAGCTTCGGCATATATACGTCTGAGTGCATATGAAGCTGCATATGGATTTACGATGGATCGGATTCTGGCTCATGGGTTTATGCTCTTCTTAATTGTCATTTTTGCCTACACATTAATCCGTGTTTGGCTAGAAGGAATTTCGATGGCGCATTTTTATCTGATTGCAGGGTTAATATTTTATACAGGACTTAACACGGTCAATTTAGAAGAGATTATTGTTGAAAATAATTTAGAACGATATGAAGAGACGGGGAAAATCGATATTTATTATCTGAATGCTTTGTCTTACACCGGTATTGATGGATTGATTACCTTATACGAACAGGATCCTAATTATCCGGAGTTGAGAACACTTTTACAGCACCGTAAACAGATGATAGGTAACTTGGAAATAAAAACATGGCAATCATTTAATTTCAAGAAACAACAAGTGATAGAGAGACTCGAAGAACTGGAATTAAAGTAAAGGAGGAGCTATATGAAGTATGTTCCGAAACATGTTGCACTAATTATGGATGGAAATGGCCGTTGGGGGAAACTCCGAGGCTTAAGTCGTAGTGAAGGGCATTATGCCGGTACACAAACAATGGAAGAATTGATTGATGCAAGTGCAGAGATGGGAATTGAGATTCTAACGCTGTATGCATTTTCTACAGAGAATTGGAAAAGGCCGCAAGATGAAGTGAATTATTTGATGAGCTTACCGATTAAGTTCTTTAATAAAAAGCTTCCAGAGTTTATGAAGCGGAATATTAAAATACTGATTTCAGGTGATATCGAGAACCTGCCAAAAGGAACAAGAAATGCAGTTCTAAAGGCGATGGATAAAACAAAGAATAACACCGGGCTAATTGTTAACTTTGCATTGAATTATAGTAGTAGAAGTGAAATTGTTCATGCGATTACTGATATTTTAAAGGATGTAAAAGAGCAGAAGCTTACTTTGGACCAATTAGATGAATCGGTTTTTGATAACTATCTTTACACGAAGGGATTACCTGACCCTGATATCATCATTCGAACTGGTGGGGAGAAACGGGTGAGTAACTTTTTAATGTGGCAAGCCGCTGATTCAGAGTTGTGTTTTGTTGATGAGTTGTTTCCGGATTTTAAAAGAGAGTTATATATAAGGGCAATTGAAGATGTTTACCAAAACCATGAAGCAACTCTAAATGAGTGGGTTGTTTAGGAGGGAGTAACTTGAGAGAATTTCCGAAATTTTTACCATGGTTTATTTTATCCGTAGCTGTATTCTTTCTTAGTAGCCCTCTGTGGTTGTACTGGTATATCCATGGTGACCATGAAAGGTATATGCGAATAATTGATGGCCCAATCCCGATTGGGAGCGGGCCATATCAACTAGGCTTAGGTATTGGCTTCGTGTTCATTGGAGTGGTTCTTTTCATTGTATCTATTCTGTTATTCAAGATGTCAAAGTTTAAATGAATGGTATACTCTAACTAGATACTTCACGAAATTTAATATCTACTATTTCTTCCGTGTTATTATCGAACGTAATATCAATGAAAACACCAAATTCGTTATTAGGGCCTTCAAGCCATAATTTGAATGTTTCTGTAGAGTTTTCCATGCCTTTTTCTCTTCCGACATGTAAGTAATCAACGATTTTGGCATCTGGATATTTTTCCTTCACCTTTTGCATAGCGAGGCGACCCCATTTAGCATAAGCGGGTTCTTCCTGAGCTATTACTACCTCAGAGCTTGGATATAAGCTAAAGAAACCAAAAAATAAAATAGAACTACATAGTAGCTTCATGATAAATCTTTTCACAGTTGTAACCTCACTTTAAGAATTAGGAGTGGTAAACAATGATAATAGAAATGACCTTTCAAATCCGAGTTTCAGATTTTCAAAAAGGATTGCAATGGTACCAATTATTATTAGACAAGGAGCCTGACTTTATACCGCATGAGGGCTTCGCAGAGTGGGAGCTTGTACCAGGTAGTTGGTTACAGTTAGCAGAAGGCGATCCCTCGGAGGGGAGCGGGCCATTAAGACTAGGTGTAACGAGTATAGAAGATGTGTATGAAAAGGTTAAGCAGTTAGGAATAGAGGGGGTTACCATACAAGGAAGGGAAGAAGTTCCTGTTAAATGGTGTACATTTACGGATCCTTGGGGTAATCGGATTGGATTCTTTGAGTATCAGGATAAGGGGGAAGAGGCACAGACAATAGCTAAGGTCTGGGGTGAAAAACTTGTCTGACCATAAAAAAAACATGGAAAAAAGTATTAGTGATTACTTTTGCGATAGGCTTAATGTTTGTTGTCCTTATTGGATATGGCGTCTACTGGGCATTTTTTGATATGAGTCGATTACCGACAGGAGAGTATCTAACGGAAGAAATATCTCCAGATGGAACTTACACGTTAAAAGCATATATTACTAATGGTGGAGCCACAACTTCCTATGCTATAAGAGGTGAGTTAGTATTTAATGATCGTAATAACAAGACAAAAAATATTTACTGGAACTATCGTGAGGAGACTGCGAACATTTTATGGAAAGATAACGATACAGTCGAAATCAATGGTTATACTCTGAATGTTCCTGATGATAAATTTGACTTTAGAAATGAAAAATGACTTCCTTCGACTTTTAAAAGGGTTGAAGGAAGTCATTTTTCATATAGGTAGTATGCTAGGCTGAATTTCTTTTTGTATATAAATAAACTCTTCTTCCTAATAGCAAAATCAGAAAATAAATCATTGCATTCAACATAAAGGAAAGAACTTCAAAAGAAAAGTTATATATAAACTGAGGTTTATATATAGATAGAAGACCGTTATACCATTGGTCTACATCAAATAATTTAAAAAACTTAAAAGGGTAACCGAATATTTTATCTCTGCCAACTTCTGTTGCTGAAAGGAAAATGGTTAAAAACGAAATGGCCAAACTTATTAAAAAGAGTTTTGTTTTCGATTTTCACACCTCCACTATAGTATTAACTCTCATTAGTTCTTCTTATCTTTATTAATTAGCTGAGTCATTTGATGCCAAATCGAACCTTTTGCTTCTTCCCCACCTTGAATTCTTGCAAGTGCCATTTTGATTTGCATGCGAACTTCAAACTCGGGGTCATCCTGCGCTTCAAGCAGTGCTGGAACTGCTGATTCATCTCCTAGTTCATATAAGAACATCGCTGCACGCCAACGTACGAGTCTGCTTTTATCCTTTAGCGTTTTAATCATTTCAGGCTGCGCTTCTATAAAACTAAGGTCTGATAAGCAATCACCTGCAGTTCTTCTAACGTTTACGGCCTTGTCTTGTAAAGCTTTATATAAATAAGGAAGCACTTTTCTATCCTCAATCATACCAAGATATGCAGTAGCAAGCCGGCGAATTGATGCCTTTTCATCTTCTAATGCCTTCTCTAAAACAGGTAGGTCATCTACTGTTGGATCCATTTTATCTAGTGCAGCATAGCGCTCGCGCCAATCTGGATGATCCAACATATCCAAAGTTACTTTTATCCATGGTGTAGGAGCTTTTTCATTGGCTAGAGCGAACTTCACTAATTCGTTTACTCGGGCTTCATCGTAAGAAGCAGAAATTTCTTCTGCCACTTCTTTTCCGATTTCCTCAACCTCCCCATAACGTGGACTTTGTTCTACCCATTTTCGTTCCATTAGCATATTGTCAGATGCGGCAGAAGCCTCAATGGCAGCGTTCATGAAACGGTCAGGTAATCCGAAGCGGTGCTCAGTTTCGCCTTCTTCTAATTTTACTTGGGTTGGAATGTAACGGAACATTTGGATAAATACTTTTACTTCTCCATAATGCTCATCGATTGGTGCTTCTGCTTTCTGTTTTTGCTCTTCATTTTCTTCTGTTGATCCAAGTGTCCGCCTGACTTCTGGTAATACTTCTTCCCAAGGTGTTCGGGCATCTCGTTCTAGAGCAATAAAGTCAATCACTCGGTAGATTCCCTTCACCCCGTTGATAGAGAATAGATTTTGTATGTAGGAAGGGGCATTTGTTAGATCATCACCAAGCTTGTAGTTTTCGGTCTGCCCATCTGGCATAACTTCATCCACATTGATCTTCATCGAGTATGGACTTGGTGTTGGTTCAATCGAAACAATTTTCATTAAAAATCCCCCTTAGATAGTTGATTTGTTAACTCAATTCTATCAAAGGGGGAGTAGTCTATCCAATTATTCGTATAGTTTAATAATGAGCCAACAGTCCTTTTCTCATAGCTACTCGTTCACAATACAGGAAGAAAACTATTCCAATAACAAAATAGAATACTGCATTAAAGAGCAAGGTGAAGATGTCAAAGGAGCTAAATTCCATTATAGATAATCCATCAATCATAGTAGCTCTAACTAAATCAACACCTTTTACTAACGGGAAGAAGGCTAAGAACGGTGCGACCGATAGCGGTACAAAAACTAATCCTGCTAAAATAAACTGTAGAATCTGTAAAAATGCTCCGATTTGTTTTAGCACTAGTGTCATCCCGGCAATAATCAAACCGAGGCCCATCATATTAACTAATGTCAGTAAGAACACTGGTATTAGCGTGATGAGGTCGACGTGTAGCCATTGTCCTGTCGTTGCCATAGCTAGAAACAACAATACAATCACTATGAGTAGATGGGCAGTGATGGATGCTATTAACCTGGAAAACATAATCTTCCATTGGCCTAATGGCGACATGTTCAGTTGTTCGAGTGTGCCCTGGGTTGCTTCGCTAGCAATCTGGTATCCGATATCCCCAACAACAATTAATGCTAAATACCAAAATACATAGTTTACAATAACAAACTGTGTATTCACATCTTGGGTGGTAGGATCACCAATAATCTGTATGCCTGCAAACATTCCTAAGAAAATGCAGTAAAATGTAACGAGCATAGCGATTGTATTCGGTAGGTAACGTTTTAGCTCAATGACCTCCTTGCGAATGTTTGCATTAATAAGATGAAACCAACTCATGTTGAAACTCCCCCTTTACAATTTTTAAGAACACATCTTCAAAGTTAATAGTCTTGCGATCGATTGTTTCAATGGGTGTTTTTTCATGTTGAAGTACTTCAAATAAGTCATAAATCTCATTACTGCTAGTTAGATTTACTTCTAGTTTAGTTTGGTGTGTATCTGTGGTGTATTCTAGTTGTGCAAATTTTTCTTGTAGAATAATTTGTTGTTTATCACTAAGGGGCTTAGCAAGTGTGATGGTATAGGCGCGAACTTCAAATAAGCGAAGAAGGTTTTCTACTCGGTCATTCGTAATCACCGTGCCATTATTAATGATGACCGTACGCTCGCATATATCCTGAATGACATCCATATCGTGTGAGCTAATAATTATCGTCCGTTTATATTCCGCAGCAATCTCTTTTAGTAAATTTCTTATCTCATACCCTGTTTCTACATCAATACCTAATGTCGGTTCGTCTAATAAAATCACTTCTGTATCGGCTAACATAGCAACGGCAATGGCTAGTTTTTGCTGCATCCCTCTAGAGAGACGATTGACCAACTCGTTTTCTTTTGATTTCAAGCTGAACTTCTCTAATAAGTCCTCTATTTTTGGTGCTACTTCTTTTCGTGATTTCCCTCGATTCCCTGCAAAATATTCCAGGTTCTCTCTAACGGTCAATCGCCAATATAAGTTTCGATTTCCTTCCAGAACAGCACTAATATGTGTTAATGCTTTCAGACGCTTTTCCTGATTATCAATCCCGTTGATAGTTATCGCTCCAGAATCTGGCTTGATTAGTCCGCATATCATTTTTATTGTTGTAGACTTCCCTGCACCATTTGGACCTAGGAGACCTAGAATTTCCCCTTCGTGTACAGCAAACGACACATCATTGACAGCATGAATTACTTCGGATGACTTTCTCTTTTTATACGTTTTACACAAGTTTTCAACCGTAATAATTGGTTTCAAAATAATACAACTCCTATCTTTTTAAGTTTATTTAATTATATATTAAATATATTTAATAATAGTGTCAACTAATTTATTAAATTTTATAAAAATATTTTTAAATATATTTAAATTATTGTATAATGAAGTTACCAATTGACGGAAAAGGGGATGCACATGAGTACGGTAGGGGAAAGAATCAAACAGCTTAGAAAGGAAAAGAAATTAACATTAGCACAGCTTGCCCAAGATAAAATGTCTGCAGCGATGGTAAGCCTTATTGAAAATGGGAAATCCAAACCTTCAGCAGAGAACTTGGAGCATATTGCGAATGTGTTGAATGTGAGTATAACGGATTTACTCGGTGGGACAAGTAGAGAGGAATTACGTAGAATTGGAAACGAATGTACCGAATTGCTGGAAGAGAGATTAGATTTGCAAACGTTACAGGATGTAACAAGTAGACTGCAAGAAGTTCTCCCTAACTTAGGACATAATGCTGAATCTGCAAATATATATAAGCTTTATGCTCGGTGTATTTACTGGTTTTACCTCTTTTATAACAAAGAGTTTGATTTACTCCAGGACAAGGATTATGAATTGTATTATAGGAAGGCAGAAGAAATATACTTAGAGCTTCAAATGGAAAGTAAAGCGATTGGAATAAAAGTATCGCTTGTACAGGTTGAAGCTACAAAGGGAAATTATCAGAAGGCAATAGAAATGATAAATGACAGTATAGATGCCGTTACGTCTATGGATAGTTATGATACAGTTTCGAACATCATACTTTTAAAATTAATAAAAATCCAATGTTTAGATGCTTTGGGCGATACGGAGGAGACCTTTCATTTACTTCATGAACTAGTTGACTTCTCCAATGAACATTTAATGCTGAATAACTTTTTTGAAATATATAATACAGGTGCGATGTTGTATTACCAAGAGAACGATTATGAGAAAGCTAGGGAATTTGTCGCGAAGATTAATAAGTTCTTTGAAATTGTTCATAATGAAAATTTAATTATTAATAAAGAATTAATTATGATTCACTATATGGAGTTCTTTGAAGAACGTCCGGAGCTTGCATTACAGATGATACAACGACTAGAAGAAGAAATGCCAAAAATTACACCATACAATGAGTCGTTTGACCAGAGCTTGAAGGATACTCTAAATGATATGAAGGCAAGATGTTATACAAAGCTACATGAGCCGGAAAAAGCGTTGCCATTATTTCGGGAGTTGTTGAGAGATTATGATAGTGGATTAGACTATGCGCTTCGGGAAGTAAATAAATCCTATCAAGCACTTTGTTATCTGCAATTACAAGATCAGGATAATGCATTAACGTATGCAAAAGAAGGGGTATCTATTTTAAAGAAATATCCACGAACGGCCTACTACCACTTCGCACTAAATGTATTAAAAGAAGTACAACAAATGAAATAGGCTGAGACAAGAGTGTTTCAATTAAAGATAATCCTGGCTTTATTATTAGTGCACATAACCCGCCCCGGAAATATACTGCGCTTTTACTTCCAGCACAGGAGCAACATCTGCTCGAAAGTACCTCGCAGTGTTTCCCTTGCCGCGGGCGGCTGGTGAGCCAGGCTACTACTTGAATAAGCTCCTTTGCTGCCTTGCACCGAGGAAGCTTGCTTCGTAGCGATGCTGGTAGACGCAGGTGCATCACCGG
>NZ_LDUE01000042.1 GCF_001038485.1 Ornithinibacillus californiensis | reverse complement strand
GCACGCCGCCAGCGTTCGTCCTGAGCCAAGATCAAACTCTCCAAAAAAGTTTGTCTATGAATGACACCAATCATTCATAGGAAAGTTCTTAGCAAAGAAGCTGCTAGCTTCTGTATTTCATAATTTAAGAAAAAACAGGGTATGTTTCTTCTTGACATACTGGTTGTTTTGTTCAGTTTTCAAGGAGCAAAATCACGTTCGCTGTTTAATGACAGCTTTTAAATATTACCATGCTATCAACAAAGTGTCAACAGTTTTTTCATTCTTTTTTTAGAATGATGGGCCTGAGTGGACTCGAACCACCGACCTCACGCTTATCAGGCGTGCGCTCTAACCAGCTGAGCTACAGGCCCATGTTTTGAATGGAGCGGGTGATGGGAATCGAACCCACGACATTAGCTTGGAAGGCTAGAGTTTTACCATT
>NZ_LDUE01000041.1 GCF_001038485.1 Ornithinibacillus californiensis | reverse complement strand
AAACATACTAAGATTAGTGGGTAAGATCATCGACGGATGATTTTGCCCACTATTTTTCTTTTTAGAGTTATAGTGAGAAGTGAAAGAAAGCTCGATCAGCCTCAGGGATCATTGAATCCGTATCAAAAACCGAGCTTCTTCACTTTCATTTTTGAATCAGGTTTAAGTATGTTGGGGCCATGGAGCTCGTGTAGGAAATTGGAATCGAAATGAATAAGTGAAGATCTTTCAAATTAATAGAGAAGAGAGAGGATAAAATTGGGATATGTTATTGCTTTGGATATTTCTATGGGGAAAAGTTACATAGTTGTCTATGAGGGCCAAACGTGTCTTTTGGAAGGGGAGATTCTTCATAATCAATTTGGGTTTCAAACTTTGCTTGATGAAATTCAACTTCTTCCAGAAGACCCAACTCTAGTTTTCGAATCAACCGGTATTTATTCAAAACCAGTGGAAACTTTTTGTGAAAGGAACCAGCTGCGCTACACTGTATTAAACCCTCTGGAGGCCAAAAAACAATTAGAAAAAGGAACGTTAAGAAGTTGGAAAACGGACAAGCATGATGCTCATAGACTGGCACAAACCCACCAAGATAATCACCGTCCAGAGAAGGTCCAGCAACCAGATATATATAATGATCTTAGAGATTTATCTCGATTCTACCAAGAAGTTGAAGTAGAAATAAAACGTATTCGGATGTACTTACATAATGCAATTCAATTAAGTTTTCCAGAGCTTGAACAATTCTTCTCCAGTAGGGTTACACCTTATGCCTTAACATTAATAGAGTTATTTCCTCATCCAGAATTAGTCTTACAATCAAGCTCGACAATAATAAAAAATCGATTGATAAAAAGTACATCGAAAAAAATATCAGAGAATCGTGCAAAAGAGAAGGCACATCAAATAATAGAATACGCTCGGAACTCTTATCCAGCTGTTTCTTCAAGCAGTATCCAAACCCAAAAAGTGCGGTATTACGCAAGGCAATTACTTCACTTATTAGAGGAAAAAGAACAACTCACTCACCAGATGATTAAGAAGTCAGAAAAACTTTCCGAGTTTGAATTACTCAAAAGTCTCCCAGGAATAGGGGGAATTAGCGCAGCTCTTCTAATTGGTGAGATAGGTGACCTTTCACGCTTTTCTAATCACAAAAAGGTAAACGCGTTTATAGGTATAGATATTCGAAGATATCAATCTGGAAAATACGCTGGACAAGATCACATTAATAAACGGGGAAATCCAAAAGGAAGGAAGATTTTATATCTTATTATACGAAACATGATCCGCCAACAAAAGTCTGGACCAAACCATATAGTCGATTATTATTACAAATTAAAAAAGCAACCCATACCTAAAAAGGATAAGGTTGCCGTTGTAGCTTGTATGAATAAGCTACTAAAATGTATCTATTCCATGGCCAGGAACAATACAAAGTACGATTACTCGTACGCGGTCTCTATGGACCAATAATATATACTAGTATATCACGGATACCCTCAGTTTAAAAAACTAAATAACTGAGGTTTATTTCCTATGCACGAAAGTAAAATCAGTATAATAATCATCTACTTTTTAAAAATAATACTTGACTAATCGTAGGAA
>NZ_LDUE01000040.1 GCF_001038485.1 Ornithinibacillus californiensis | reverse complement strand
ACTTGCATGTATTAGGCACGCCGCCAGCGTTCGTCCTGAGCCAAGATCAAACTCTCCAAAAAGTTTGTCTATGAATGACACCAATCATTCATAGGAAAGTTCTTAGCAAAGAAGCTGCTAGCTTCTGTATTTCATAATTTAAGAAAAAACAGGGTATGTTTCTTCTTGACATACTGGTTGTTTTGTTCAGTTTTCAAGGAGCAAAATTGTTGTTGCTGTTTTTTGCAACAGCTTTTATATATTATCACGTTGAACGCTTTATGTCAACATCTTTTTTCAAGAAGTTTTTATCTTCTCGGTCGGCTGTTCAAATCAGCGACTTTAATAATATATCATGTTAACTATCGTAATGTCAAACACTTTTTTAATTTGTTTTCAATTACTTGTCGCTTAATGAACTGAATCATTTTGAGCAACGGATATAACTTTACCACGGTTATAAACCTAAGTCAATACTATTTTAAAATAATTGTCTGTCGTTAAATAAAGCCTCTGTATTCTATTCATTAATAGGCGGTTATGTGAATCTCATCTTGCATTATACTATTTCCTTATTTAAGGAAAACAATTCTATTGTTTATTAGAATTATGCTATACTACTCTTGTAAATAATAAGGAGGACAAATAAGTATGGCTCAACTAGTTTATTCCAGTAAAATAAATAAAATCCGTTCGTTTGCATTGATACTTATATTTGCAGGTATTGGATTCATGTACATAGGTTTGTTAGTAAAGAAGATTGATTGGCTGATGGCTTTGCTTTTTCTTGTAGGAGTTATCTCCATTGTTTTGAGTACCGTTGTTTACTTCTGGATTGGCATGTTATCAACCAAGGCTATTCCAATAGTATGTCCTTCCTGTGATAAACCTACAAAAATGTTAGGACGCGTAGATGCTTGTATGCATTGTAAACAGCCTCTTACTTTAGATAAAAATCTTGAAGGCGAAGAATTTGATGAAAAATATAATACGAGAAAATACCTTAGAGAGCAAAAGAAAAAATAACGTTAACTCAGAAAACATCTGCCAATAGGTAGATGTTTTCTTTATATGAAGGAAATGAGGAATTTGATTGATTCTTATAGTAGATAATTATGATTCATTTACTTTTAACCTAGTTCAGTATCTTTACCAATTAAATAAAGAAGTAGTTGTTATACGAAATGATGAGCTTGCTCTTGAGGATATCGAATCAATCCAACCAACCCATATTCTCCTCTCACCAGGACCAGGTAATCCAGGTACTGCCGGAATTTGTTTGGATATCGTAAAGCAATTTTATCAAAAATACCCAATTCTCGGTGTTTGTTTAGGACATCAGATCATCGCAGAAGCTTTCGGTGGAAACGTAATTAAAGCGAAAGAACCGACACATGGAAAGGTTTCTTCTATTAAACATGATGGCAGAGGTATGTTTACGGCTTTACCAAATCCGTTGCAAATAACAAGGTACCATTCACTAATGGTAGACAGTAATAGTTTTCCAGAATGTCTAGAAGTAAGTGCTTATACAGAATCAGGTGATATTGCAGCACTTAGACATCGTCATTATCCTGTTGAAGGAATACAGGGACATCCAGAGTCTATTTTATCTGAGAGTGGACTCTCGCTTTTAAGTAATTTTTTCAACAATAAAGGAGGAGAGTAATCTATGAGTCAAGTACATAGCCCCTTCCTTCAATTTGATTTCAATAGAACATCGACTACTTTTGAACATCCAATTGAAGTTATCACTGCTGATAGAATCGATCAGGTTATCCCATCTTTAGTAAAGGTTCAGGAAGCTATTAATCAAGGATATTATGCTGCTGGTTATCTTTCGTATGAAGCATCACCTGCCTTTGAACCATCTATGAAAGTTCATTCGAATAACCGAATGCCATTGGTTTGGTTTGGGATTTACAAACATGCACAGAACTCTACCAATCACCCCATCGGATCCTTCCATACATCTGAATGGAAACCAACTACTACTATTGGCGAATATAACAAGGCTATTCAACGAATCAAAGATCATATTGAAAAAGGTGAAACCTACCAAGTAAATTATACAATTCGAATGCTTTCAGAGTTCCAAGGGGATGCTTATGCTTATTACAAACAACTCGCAAGTTCACAATCTGCCAACTATAGTGCCTATTTGGATATAGGTGACTATAAAGTCTTATCCGCTTCACCGGAACTTTTTTTCCATCTTAAAGAAGGAAAAATCACTACAAAACCGATGAAGGGAACTGTTGGTAGGGGTAGAACAGTAGATGAGGATCAAGAGAATTCAAAATGGCTTCTTCATTCCGAAAAAAACCGAGCCGAGAATGTGATGATTGTTGATTTGCTACGGAATGACTTAGGAAGGTTAGCTAAGCCTGGTACTGTGAAAGTCCCGGAACTTTTCACCATTGAAAAGTATCCAACTGTATTTCAAATGACATCAACTGTCACTGGAGAAATTGATTCTGATAAGAGCATTTTAGATATTTTTCAAGCATTATTCCCTTGTGGGTCAATAACAGGTGCACCCAAAATAAATACCATGAACATTATTCATGAATTAGAAACCTCTCCTCGCGAGGTGTACTGTGGTGCGATAGGATTTATCACACCAGAACAAGAAGCAATTTTTAATGTACCTATACGTACAGTCATCCTAGACAAAGAAGAAGATGCAACTTATGGCGTTGGGGGAGGAATTACATGGGACTCCCAAGAAGATGAGGAATACGCTGAAGTTCTGACGAAAGCTAAAGTTCTTTCGAAAACAAAGGATACCTTCCAGTTAATAGAAACAATTGGTTTGAAAAATGGGGAGTTTCTCGTTCTGGACAATCATTTAAACCGATTAGAGAATTCTGCTTCTTATTTTAATTTTCGCTTTATGCGAGCTACTTTGGCCGATCAACTCAAAACTTTAGCAAAGCAGTACCCACTTGATAATTGGAAGATAAGAGTATTACTCAGTCAGGATGGAGGAACAACAATTACAATCTTGCCTGAACCACCAATCGATAGTGACACACAACTCGTATCCTTAGCTAAACACCCTGTGTCTAAAAACAATATTTTTCTTTATCACAAGACCACCAATCGCACATTCTATGAAAAGCACTTTGATGACTATCCAGATGTCTTTGACGTCCTACTATGGAATGAAAACGATGAAATCACAGAATTTACTCGTGGGAATGTTGTTGTAGAAATCGATGGAGAGTTATATACACCACCTGTACATTGTGGTCTATTAGCTGGAACCTATCGTGAGGAGTTACTTAATGAAGGAAAGATTGTAGAGCGAGTTATTTATAAAAAGGATATTCCTATAGTAAATCGAATTTGGTTTATCAATAGTGTGAAGGAATGGGTATTAGTTCATATAAGATAAAAGTAGCCCTGCATCCAATCGGAGCAGGGCTTATCATGTTTAATTAATGTGTATTAGCTTCAACATGCTTACAATCTTCACAGTTTCCGTATACTTCCATTCGGTGATGACTTACTTCAAATCCAGTAACTTTTTCAGCTAAGGACTCTACTTCATCTAATGAAGGGTAATGAAAGTCAACGATTTTCCCACAAGATTCGCAGATAATATGATAATGGTCAGTCAAATTAACTTCAAATCGACTAGATGAATCACCATATGTTAATTCACGGACCAATCCGTTTTCACGCAGAACACGTAAATTATTATATACTGTAGCAACACTCATATTAGGAAATTTACCTTCTAATGCTTTATATATATCGTCAGCTGTTGGGTGTATAACTGATTCCATTAGATAATCAAGCACCGCATGACGTTGTGGTGTAATTCGTACTCCTGACTCTTTTAATGCATCAATTGCTTTCTGAAGTCTATTTTCAGCCACGCCATGCACCTCGCTTTCGTGAGAAATTCTGAGAATAACACAATTATTATATTATAATCTTTATAATTAGTGTACGCTTATCCAAGGATTGTTGTCAATAATAGTATATTTTCTAGCATTAAATATTATAACTTATCTAGTGTTAGTTCTAAAGGCGAATATGACACTACTTGCTTGCTTACACATCTGTATTTAATGGTAGTTCTTTTCCGTTCAGGGCTTGGTTTACATATCTCGCTGCAACAAATAGGAAATCCGATAGACGGTTTAAATAAGAGACAACTAACTGATTGGGTAATTCATCTACTAGTCCTACTGCTAGACGTTCCGCTCTTCTTGTTACAGTTCTAGCGACATGAAGCGCACTTGATGCACGATGTCCTGAAGGTAGGATAAATTGTTTTAACGGTTCTAAATGCTGGTCCCACTCATCAATTTGCTTTTCTAACTCTTCAATATGCTCTTTCTTCAATTCCCATGCGACTTCCTTATCAGGAGGTGTCGCCAGCTCTGCACCAACATGAAATAGAATCGTTTGAACACGGTGCATTTGCTCTAGAAAATTACCCTTGCCTTCCCAGCTCTCTTGTTCTAATAAACTGGATGCTAGACCAATCATGGAGTTCGCTTCGTCGCATGTTCCATACGCTTCTACACGCAAATCGTTTTTAGGAACTCTTTTTCCATACACTAATGATGTCAGTCCCTTATCCCCTGATCTTGTATAAATTCTCATATTAATACCCCCTAGATGGTTCAACTGTATTTGTATAGTTATTTTCACCGTTTAGGTATTTATCAAGATTTTCTTGGAAAATAGTTAAAGCTCGAATCATATAGTTTGGTGATTGTCCTGAAATATGTGGTGTTACCGTAATATTTGGTTCCGTCCAAAGTGGGCTGTCTTCCGGAAGAGGCTCCACTTCAAATACATCTAGTACTGCATGTGCAATTTGTTGATCTCGCACTGCTTGTAGAATGGTTTCTGTCTTTACAAGATCACCTCTACCAATATTAATAAACACCGCTTCCTCTTTCATTAGATTAAAATGCTCATCTGATAGAAAATACTTTGTTTCAGCTGTACTTGGCAGAACCGATACAATAAAGTCTGCCTTAGGAAGGTTTTGTTTTATAGTTTCTATTGTATATACTTCGTCAAAGTATTCTACTGGACGACCACTACGAGATAAGCCAACTGTATTCATCTGAAAAACCTTTGCCAGTCTTGCTACTTCTTGTCCAATGTCACCAGTACCCAATACTAGTAGTGTGTGAGCTGTTATTTCTTTCATCCGCACACTTTTATCCCACTTACTTAGTTTTTCATTCTCATACAGAGTCTTTTCTTGTCTATACACTTGTAGCATCATAGAAATCGTGTACTCCGCCATTTGTGTTTTATGGATGCCACGTGAGTTTGTTACAAGGATACCTCTCTTTTCTATTTGTTTGAACGGTAATTGATCAACACCTGCAGAAAGGACCATAATCCATTTTAGATTGATAGCTTTCTCTATTGTTGATTCATCTAAATCGTCACCATATGTTACAAATACTGTTGCTTCTTCTAGGTGCTGTTCCGCTTCCTTAATTCCACTTGTAAATATAAAATCCAGTGTTGGATATTTTTGTACTAATGATTGCCTATGTTTTTCCGAGATAGTTGCTGAGAAAAGTATAACCAAGATGAAATCCCCCTTTATTTTCACTAAATGCTTATCTCCATAATAAACAGAATTACAAAAATGGACAACTTAAAGAGAATAGCCAGCTCCCGATATTGGGCACTGGCTAGTAGTTTAATAATTTCTTTTCTTAAACAAACGTTTGATTGATTCCATAACTATCTTAACATCTAACTTATACGAACAATTTTGTGTGTAATAAAGATCATACCTGATTTTTTGCCCGTGATTGTCATTTGTAGCACCTTTAATTTGAGCATAACCAGTGAGTCCTGGTCTAACTTTTAGCCGTTTCATTTGTTGTTGATTATAATAATCAGCAACTTCCGGCCGTTCTGGGCTAGGTCCTACTAGACTCATATCTCCTCGCATAACGTTGATTAATTGTGGAATTTTACTCAGGTGGTATTTAGCTAGCCATAACCCTGTATCTGTAAAAGTAATATTTTTATCTCTTGTTATTTTAAAGTAATCAGGTACACCTTTTTCCCAGGAACTCGGAAATGGATATGGTGGCAACTGGCGAATAACTCTTGAACCATTAGTCATTGTGCGGAACGACCACATCGTAAAGGTTCGGTTATTCTTACCAACTCGTATTTCCCGATTAAATATAGGTCTTCCTTCCTTCTTGGCGATTCGCAAACAAATAAATAGAAAGAGCGGTAGAAGCAAAATAAATAACACGGTACTAAACAATATATCTATTAGTCTTTTAAAAAAGAAATACAGATTAATATGTATGAAATAATCCGTTTTTGTTTTGGCAGACTCTAGCATTTCACTCATCATACCCTTCTTTACATTGTACATACTTAACTACTTCATATTATTCAAGTTGTCTGAGGTATATAACTATGTAATTGAAAAGTAATAAAAGGGTGTCCATCATAAGTCTAGTAAGTTTGAGGGCTTTAAAAAGAGATTGGGGGCTGGGGATTGTCTAATCTATTATATTCATTTGCTAGCGTACTAGCATAAGCTACTCCTAACTTTAATCATTTACTGTTAAAAACGATGTTCATAGTCGTCCTTAACTTCTTTTTAAATATAAATTCATGTCAAAATGATGTTAGTAACCCTCCTTAACTTCTTTTTCATTATAATTTCTTACTAAAATGATGTTAACAGCCCTTCTTAACTTCTTTTCCGATATAATTTCTTGTCAAAATGATGTTAACGGCCCTCCTAATCTTCTTTTTCAATATATTTTCTTGCCAAAATGATGTTAACGGCAATCCTAATCTTCTTTTTCAATATATTTTCTAGCCAAAATGATGTTAACAATAAATTCCAACAAAAAAAGACCCCAACTTGGGATCCTTTAAGATAGATTTTCTCTAATAAATTGTAGCGCTTCTTCTACATGGCCTTCTACTTTTACTTTACGGTATTCTTTTTGAAGATTCCCTTCTTTATCGATAATAAAAGTAGAGCGTTCGATGCCCATATACTCTTTACCAAAGTTCTTTTTCAACTTCCAAACACCATAAGCTTCTGCAAGCTCGTGTTGTTCATCTGCTAGAAGTAAAAATGGTAGATCATGCTTATTAATAAACTTCTGATGACTATCAGCAGGATCTGGACTTACGCCAACAATCACTGCATCTAATTCTTTAAAACTTTCATGATTATCACGGAAATCACATGCCTCCGTTGTACACCCAGGTGTCATATCTTTTGGGTAAAAGTATAGTACAACATGTTTTCCTTTTAAGTCTTCTGAACTAACTTCTTTACCATCCTGATTTGGGAGAGTAAATGAAGGAGCTGGTTTTCCTATTTCTAAAGTCATCTGAATTCCTCCAAACATTTCATTTACCTTCACTATAACATTAGGCTGGAATAGAATGCTAATCTCTTGCCCGTTCCTGATTGGACTGGACTAGATGAATCACAAAGGCTGTTGGCAGGATATAACCTATTAGCGCTTCAATCAAAGCAAGCAATCTTCCAATTCCAATTGGTGTAATATCTCCATACCCAATCGTTAACATGGTAACCCCACTAAAATAGAAAGAATGAATTAGCGATCCTATTGGACTCACCTGACGCAATTCTCCTCCTTCTACTAAATATATCCCCTCAAATGATAGGATAAAATAGATTAATCCGAATCCAAGAATTACAATCGTGTAGGTAATCACTAAGGATGAAAACATCTCCATAGAGAATCTTCTTTCTTGCATCCGTACACCTAATATCTTTTTCTCTCCTAATACAAATCCAGAGATACTCCTAGCAATAACAAAACCAACAGCAATAACCAATAGCCATGGTAATAAGCTCATATAATCTCCCTTTTCTTTATGGTCATTACTATTTATTCTATGCAAGCAAGCATGAGGGCTTGTCATTTTATTTTCTAAATGAATACGATACAATAGGTAACGGTAAAGCTTTAAGCAATTTGCTTTTTACATAGGAGGATATAACATGAACTTTACAAATTCAGAAGCACTTCACGAAGAAGCGCAAAAACATATTGTTGGTGGTGTAAATTCACCATCTCGTGCATATAAGGCAGTTGGGGGCGGGGCACCAGTATATATGGAAACCGCAAAAGGGGCCTATTTCTGGGATGTCGACGGAAATAAATACATTGATTATTTAGCAGCATATGGACCAATTATCACAGGGCATGCTCATCCACATGTTACAGAAGCGATTAAACATGCTGCGGAAAACGGCGTATTATATGGAACACCTACTCCTTTAGAAAATAAATTTGCCAAAATGTTAAAAGAGGCAATTCCTTCTTTAGAAAAGGTTCGATTCACTAATTCTGGTACGGAAGCAGTAATGACTACCATCCGTGTAGCAAGAGCATACACAGGTCGTACAAAAGTAATCAAGTTTGCAGGAAGTTATCACGGACACTTTGACGCAGTACTAGTGCAAGCGGGGTCAGGCCCCTCCACCTTAGGAACTCCAGACTCTGCGGGTATCCCTGTATCAGTTGCACAAGATGTCATTACGGTACCATTTAATGATATTGATGCTTATAAGGATGCGCTTGATAAATGGGGCGACCAACTAGCTTGTGTACTAGTGGAACCAATCGTTGGGAACTTTGGAATTGTGGAGCCTAAGGAAGGGTTCTTACAAGCTGTGAACGACTTAACTCATGAAGCAGGTGCACTAGTTATCTATGATGAGGTAATTACTGCTTTCCGATTCACTTATGGAAGTGCTCAACAAGTATATGGAATCGAGCCAGACATGACAGCAATGGGTAAAATCATCGGCGGTGGACTTCCTATCGGTGCTTATGGTGGACGTAAAGATATTATGGAACAAGTCGCTCCACTTGGACCGGCATACCAAGCCGGAACAATGGCTGGTAACCCAGCATCCATGGCTTCTGGTATTGCTTGTTTAGAAGTTCTGAAACAAGACGGTGTCTATGAAAAACTAGACAAGCTTGGTGCACGTTTAGAAAAAGGAATATTGGCGAAAGCAGAAGAAAATGGTATGACCATTTCTATCAATCGACTACGTGGAGCACTAACTGTTTACTTTGGTAGTAAGGATGAAGTCACTGATTATGCTGGTGCAGAAGCTAGTGACGGAGAAGCATTTGGTAAGTTTTTCAAGCTAATGCTTCACCAAGGAATAAACTTAGCACCATCTAAATATGAGGCTTGGTTTATTACAACCGAGCATACCGAAGCTGACATTGATGAGACGATCGAGGCAGTTGGGAATGCATTTAAGGAAATGAGCAATTAATTTGCAAAGACAGCCAAACATATATTGTTAGGCTGTCTTTTATATTATTTTAACTACTATTTGATGTATGAACACCCAAATATATAACATGATATAATAATATTATGGAAAACATATACATTTTTGGAGGGATTATGGATGGAAACTATGCCAAATACTCCGTTTCGTAAAACGATTTTATACCTTATTTCCAAACTCTCTGGTGCAGGTTTTTTAGCGAGCATCTTTGCAGTTTATGTTCTATTAGTCACTGAAATGGATTGGTTTGAGTTTAGTGAGGCAATTTCTGGTTGGTTTTTCTGGGTAATGCCTTTTGTTTACGGGATCGTTTCTTCGATGATAATAGACCTTATCAAACTAAAACTCTCTAATAAGCGCCGTTCTACTGAAATTGGATTATACATACTCTTTGGATTTATACCTTTTATTATTTATATGGAAGGAATTATGTTTACCATTATTGCAGGTTCCATTGGGGCTGCTAGTGCTTTACTGTTTCTATTTGGTATTTACTTAACCAAGCAGAGTAAAATACTCCGTTATGTCGTGGCTTTCGTGATACCGATAGTACTTATCATTATGGCAAACATTGACTTCACTACCAAAGTAAATTGGAAAGAGGAACAAACTAACTTGTCGTACCAGGCAACATTTGATTATTTTAATGGAAAACATGAAATTCCTATTGAAGCACAGCAAGGCCAGATCATCTTATTTTCTGTTGAGTTTACTAATGAAAATGGTGGTGGTCATGGCTACCATGTTCGAAACAGATTAGATAACTACATGGGAATGGAAGAAACGGTTAATCAGCATGCAGTAGAAGTTCCTGAGGATGGTATATATCGCATTATTATTAACGGGGATGGGATAAAAGGAAAAGTCGAGGTGGATTGGGAAATTAGAGATAATAATTAAAGTAAAAGCCACCAACAAATCAATAATGATTTATTGGTGGCTCCTTTTTAATCATCTAAATGTTGCACTTGATACAAGTCATAATAACTACCTTTAGACTCCATCAGTTCTGAATGCGACCCAACCTCTGTTATTTCTCCATTTTCAATAACTACAATGCGGTCAGCATGTGTAATCGTTGCTAATCGGTGAGCGACAATAAAGGTCGTTCGGTCCGAAGCTAATTTTTCCATCGCTTCCTGAATCATGTGCTCACTTTCTAAATCTAAAGCAGATGTAGCTTCATCAAAGATAAGTATTGGTGGATTTTTCAGGAATACTCGAGCAATAGCTACACGTTGTTTCTGTCCTCCAGAGAGCTTCACACCGCGCTCTCCCACTAAGGTATTATAGCCTTGTGGCAATTCCATAATAAAATCATGTGCATTGGCAGCCTTAGCCGCTTCAATAACTTCTTCATCACTAGCATGTGGATTACCCATGCGAATGTTCATCGCAACCGTATCCCCGAACAATATATTATCCTGTAATACCATTCCGATATTATTTCTAAGTGTTCTCGCTTCGAAGTCACGAATATCGATTCCATCTACTTTAATCGCTCCGCCTGTTACATCATAAAAACGTGGTATAAGGCTAATTAGAGTGGACTTTCCACCACCACTCATTCCTACAAGTGCGATAGTTTCCCCTTGATTGACATCTAGATTAATATTTTTCAATACCGTGCTATCATCATCGTATTGGAATGAAACATTGTCAAAACTGATATCACCATGAACGCGCTCTGCATTAATTGCATTTGGTTTGTCAGATATATCATATTTCTCATTCATAAACTCAAAGACACGATCAATAGAAGCTATTGATTGAATTAGCACGGTAGAAGAGTTAATTAATCGACGTAATGGACTATAGACTCTTTCTAAATAGGCAAAGAATGCCATCATGGTACCTAAAGAAAGATTTCCAATAATTACTTGATACCCTGAATAAGTAATAACTAAAAGTGGTGCTATATCTGTTATAGTATTCGTTACTGCAAATGTTTTTGCATTCCAATTCGTATGCTCTAATGCTTTATTTAGAAACTTACTATTCTCTTTATCGAATGCTTTCTGCTCATAATCTTCTAATGCAAAACTACGTGTAACTGGAAAACCTTGCACTCGTTCATGTAAGTGCCCCTGAACTTCCGCAAGTGCTTGAGAACGTTCACGAGTTAAACGACGTAACCTTCCATAGAAGTATTTAATCGAGAATCCAAAAAGAGGAAATAATATAATTGATACGAGTGTTAGACTTACATCCATATACAACATTATACCAATTGCGATAAATATCGTAATTAAGTCTAACCATATATTCATTAAGCCAGTAATCACGAAATTCTTGGTTTGTTCGACATCATTTATTACCCGGGAAATTATTTCGCCGGTTTTTGTCGTAGAATAGTATCGCAAGCTCAGTTTTTGCATGTGGTCAAAGAGTTTGTCTCGTATATCATAAAGTATTTTATTCCCCACCCACTGGGCAAGATACTGACGATAATATTCAATTGGTGGACGTAAGATTAGAAATATGACGAATGCTCCACCCATCATCCAAAGGAGAGTGGTAATTTTATCATCTACAATTAAATCCTTATTGTTAATAATGTCGTCAATCACATATTTCAATATTAATGGTATTAACAATGGAATAGCGAACTTAACTATACCAATAAGAATCGTTACGACAATCTTCCATTTATATGGTTTAACATACTCCATAAACTGCTTAATGCTGCTCATATACATCAACTTTCTTTTGTTATTTAGTCTTATAATGATTATTTAGTATGAATTACATGAGTTCGTTTCTTAGGGCTGAAATTCAAATAGGGTATCTCCTCGGAGCAGCGAGTATACACGTAGACTCCTTGAAAAAGAAGAGCGCTTTTTCTGCGTGCGAGGTATCGCTGCCGAAGCCTTCCTTGTCCTGCGGGAGGAAAGGCATCGGTGAGACCCCGCAAAGATGCACCTGCGTCTACGAGTAACGCTACGAAGAAGGCTTCCTCGGTGCAAGGCAGCAAGGATGCTTATTCAAGTAGTAGCCTGGCTCACCAGCCGCCCGCGGAAAGCGAAGTGTATACTGGCTGCGGTCTACGTTTAACTCTGAATTTTTTGTTCTTACAATCAATATACCCTAAAAAAGCAAAACCCTTGCTACAAAATGTAACAAGGTTATTATTACGCAATAGCTTAAAATCTATATGTAAGAAACCGCTCATACCATTGATCAACAAATCCCGGAGAAAAAGGACCCTTTCGTTGTTGAACCCATCGCTGTAAATCCTCAATATTATTATAAAGAATTCGATCGAGTACACCCGGATAATTCATCCGTTCACGATGGACCTGGTACTCATCTTCATCCAATAAATCATATGTCATATCAGGGTAAACTTTCAAATCTAAATCATAGTCTATGTACTTAATGGAATTCTCCTCATATACAAACGGTGAACTAATATTACAGTAGTAGTGGATGCCATCATCACGAAGCATGCCGATAACATTAAACCAATGCTTGGAATGGAAATAGCATATTGCAGGCTCTCGCGTAATCCAAGTACGGCCATCGCTTTCCAACACTTGGGTCTTGTCATTTGCTCCGATCACGATTTGTTCTGTTCCTTTTAACACTATCGTGCTCTCCCAAACACGATGCAAATTGCCATTGTGTTTATAGCTCTGTATTTTGATATCTTTACCAGCTCTCGGAGCAGCCATCTAATCCCTTCCCATTCTAGAAACTTACGCAAAATGTAGATAGGGTACGTATCCCTATAAGTCGACAGGTATTTTTCTATCTATTATAAGGGGTTGGCAATAAAATATAAAGTATAAAGCAAATAATACAAAAGAGAAGAGCTTCCGGGAGAAAGGAAGCTCTTCAAAAATTCGAGGGTAGGTAATTATGATTTTTTATTAGCCTGAGATTGTTGGTTCTGCTTTTTAACTTCTTGAGCATTTGTTTCAGAAGCAAACTCAGTACCATATTGTCCTTGACCAGACTTAGCTTGCGAATTTTGCTGCTTCACATGCTGAACGTTTGTACCTGAAGCAGTTTTGTTAGGATTTTTAGCCATATTATCACCTCCGACAATAATACTATCTCCAGTAATACTTTTGTTATCCATTCAATCAAAGTAAAATATCTGGAATATTATGGTATGGTGATAGCAAGCTATGTCTACTAGAGGAATTGCATCATTTTTTGATGAGATACCGGAAAAGGATACGACTCTAGCTCATCTTCTCCAACGAGAATCACCTTATTTGTGGGTTGAATATCCCTTAATAGTTCTGCTTCAAATATCTCCAGATACCAGGTTAAATGGGAGAAAACATGTTTGAGCTTGCCTTGCTTCTGTCCTAGTCTTATTTCCATACCATATTGACTATAGAACCAACTTTCAATGAGGTCTGTAGTTATATCTTGTAGTGGAACCATAGGAAATTGCCAGAGATTCGCAAGCAAACCATCTTCTGGGCGTTGCTCGATTGCTACTTCTCCTTGGTGATTTTTAATCAACAATGCTGCATAAGATAACTTTTTATTTTTATTTGCTTTCGTTTTGATTGGAAGCTGTTGTTCAACTCCAAGTTCGAACGCTTGGCAGTGTTGCTGCACTGGGCAAATTAAGCATGCTGGGGATTTCGGTGTGCAAATGGTTGCTCCTAGATCCATAATAGCCTGATTGAAAGATGAAGGATCTTCATGAGAAATAACTTCCCTCGTCACTGACTCAAACAACTTCTTCGTTTTTGCTTGAGCAATATCATCATCAATATTCAGTACCCGTGAAAATACGCGCATCACATTACCATCAACAGCAGGTTCTGGTTGATTAAAGGCTATCGATAAAATGGCACCTTTCGTGTAAGAACCAATCCCCTTTAAGCCTTCTAATTCTTTAGGATTATCTGGAACTTTTCCTCCATAATTTTCGACAACTTCCCGGACAGCATGTTGGAGGTTACGTGCTCTTGAATAATAACCAAGCCCTTCCCATGCTTTTAACACTTCCTGTTCATCCGCTGTTGCAAGGTCATAAAGTGTTGGGAATTTTTCCAAAAAGTTATGAAAATAAGGGATTACCGTATCGACTTTTGTTTGTTGGAGCATAATTTCAGATACCCACACTTTATATGGGTCGTGGTCTTTTCTCCAAGGTAGATCTCGTTTGTTGGCATAATACCAAGAAAGCAGATCCTCTTGAAAAGTAGAAATATTAAAATTTTGTAACGTTGTATCCTGTACTGTCATATAAACACTTCCTTTATGGTACACTAAAAACACACTAAAAAATTACACTTACCTCTATAAAATAGATACTAGGAGGAAACGCTTAATGGATACTGGAACCCACATCGTCATGGGAGTTGCAATAGCAGGCCTATCGACGCTTGATCCTGTCGTCGGTAATGACCCAGTTCTTTTCAACGCAGTTCTCGTTGGGTCCATCGTAGGCTCTCATGCACCTGATTTTGATACTGTATTAAAATTACGAAACAATGCAACATACATTAGGCACCACCGTGGTGTTACCCATTCTGTCCCTGCCGTTATATTCTGGGGAGTATTAATTGCAAGCCTAATCCATCTTTTTGTTCCTCAAGTCAACTTTTGGCATTTGTGGGGATGGACTGCCTTCGCTGTTATCCTCCATGTGTTTGTGGATATCTTTAATGCTTACGGTACCCAAGCGTATCGTCCATTTACGAATAGGTGGATAGCCCACGGGTTTATTAATACATTTGATCCGTATATTTTCACCCTGCACCTTGCTGGTATTGTCGCTTGGTTACTCGGTGCGCATCCAGGATATACTTGGCTTGTCATTTACTCAGTAATTATATTATATTACATCAAGCGGTATATGGATAAAAAAGAAATTGTTAAAACTATCCAAGAATACTTTCCGAATACAACTGAAATTGCTACATCACCTACCATTAAGCAGAATTACTGGAGAGTGGCAATTACAACCCCAACTATGTTTTATGTTGGTATAGTTGAAAATGGGCATATTGAGATAGTTGATGAATTCGAGAAAATCCCATTACCTGACTCACCTATTATTGATATCGCAATACAAGATAAAAATGTAGCTGCATTCTTATCCTTCTCTCCTGTCTATCGGTGGGAAGTAAGTGAGTATGATGATTATACTGAAGTTCGATTCATTGATTTGCGCTATCGCTCCAAGACATATTATCCATTCGTTGCTGTAGTCCAAATAAATGATGAGCACGACATTATTAGTTCCTATACTGGTTGGATTTTCTCAGAGCATAAACTACAAAACAAACTATATGTTGGAGATAATCCTATCTAATTAAAATGAGGGAAGCACTATTTATTAGTGGCTTCCCTCATTAATTATATTACTCAGGTGTGCGGATTACTAATACATCACACTTAGCAGTACGAACGATTGCCTCTGATACGGAACCAATAAGAAATCGCTCTACCGCATTATGACCGGTTGCACCACAGATAATTAAATCCGCTTCAACCTTCTTTGCCAGGTCCACAGATATGGCACTTCTTGGTGAACCATATTCACTAATTATTCTTACCTGTTCAATTCCTTCTGCTTTAGCTTGATTGTGATAACTTCGAAGTAATTCTTTAGATTGCCTCTGAATATGTTCAATAACGGAACCTCCATATGCTGTACGATTATCGATGATGTTTGTAACATAAAGAGTAGAGCCTGGATTACGCTTTACCACATCAATGGATTTACGGAAAGCATACTCTCCTTCTTTCGATCCATCAACTGCAACAATAATATGTTTATAGTAATTTGCCATGTCATACTCCCCCTTCTTATATATTAATTATATACCTTTAATTAGCTTACTTTTATATCGTTTTTGGCAACTCTTTCCGATGAGACTTTTGCATTTGGATTCGTACTATTCTTCGTGAAGAAAGAACTAATTAATGCAATCACAGCTATACTTGTAATAAAGTAGAATGCATACTTAACACCAGCAGCTAGAATTTCTGGATTTGTTGCAGTGGGGAACTCGGCGCCGTGTGCATTTTGCCCCATTGTAAAAATGGTAATTGCAAGTGCAGTACCAACAGCACCAGCTACCTGATTCAATGTATTCATTGCAGCTGAACCATCCGCATACATATGACGAGGCAACTGGTTCATCGCATTCGTTTGAGATGGCATGGTAACCATTGTTAACCCGATAAATAAAATCATGAAGGCAACGATAATTTGCCATACCGGTGTAGTTGATGAAAGAACCGTTACAAACATGATATTACCTAGTAGGACAAAAATAGATCCAATCATAACAAAATAACGAGCTCCCCATTTATCAAATAAAGCTCCTACAATTGGAGAAAGGACAACATTCACTATGTTCCCTGGTAAAAGCATTAAACCTGCTAGGGCTGCACTTAATAATAGAGCTCCTTTTAAATAGAGCGGTAATAGAATTGCTGTTGATAAAATGACTAGAATACTTAAGAACATCATCAATGTACCTAATGTAAACATCGGATACTTGAAAACACGTAAGTTAATCATCGGTTGTTCCATCTTGAATTGACGGACTCCAAATAAGAGAAGTGCTATAACACCAACTAATAATGGTGACCATACAATCGGCTCAGAAAATGATCTTTCAGCCAAAGTACTAAACGCATAGATGATTCCTCCAAAACCGATGCTGGAAAGTAAGATTGACAGTACATCTATTTTTGGTTTCGTTATTTCCGATACATTCGTAATAACTGCAAAAGCTCCTACTACTAAAAATAAATATAGAATGGCACTAATCCAGAAAATATACGGCCAACCTAATGTCGAAATAACGACACCTGACAATGTCGGACCAACTGCAGGTGCAGTCGTAATAACTAACCCTACGATTCCCATGACAACTCCACGTTTTTGAATCGGGAATATAAGTAAAACTACGGTAAGCATAATTGGTAAAATAAGACCCGTTCCAATTGCTTGTACTATACGCCCTGCTAATAGCATTGGAAAGGTAAATGATAATGCTGCTAGTACTGCACCGGCAAGTGAAATAACGATACCACCAATGACTAATTGCCTAGTTGTAAACCATTTCATAATCAATGCTGTAACAGGTACTAGAATTCCTAATGTTAGTAAATAACCAGTTGTTAACCACTGAGCAGTTGCTGGCTTTACTGTGAATTCATCCATAATATTCGTTAATGCCATGTTTAATGCTGTTTCCCCAAATAATCCTAAGAAAGCACCTAACATCAGTACAAATGCCATTGCCTTCGGTTTTCTAACTTGAATATGTGATTCCATAACTATCTCCTTCTTAACTACCTAAACTAACCTTTGGTAATACCTGTGCAATCTGCTCTAATGGCTCAGCTGATTTCTTCGTTGAACTAAGCATAACGGCACCTTCAATCGTAGCTGTCATGAGTAAAGCAGTTGAGTCAGCTACTTCCTTTGAATTTCCTTCTTCTTGTAATTTATTCGAATAAATCCCCTGAATCTCCATGTAAAGACTGTTGCAGGCATCCCGTATGGCTTCACTCAATGAATCCATTCCACTCACGATACTACTGAATGTATAACCCGTAATCGTACCTTTTTGGTTAAAGTCGGCTACTAATTTTTGTATCATGGCACTGGTTGCTTCACGAGTAGTTTGATGTTTATTAAATATTTTTTTTATGCTATTTGTAATCGTCACGTTCATTTCCTGTAGACATGCGATTAGCAATTCCTCTTTTCCATTCGGAAAGTGATAATAGAGTGCACCTTTTGTCAGATTACATTCTTTTAAAATCTCATTAATTCCGACACCCTTATATCCTTTATGCTGAAAAAGATTTGTCGCTATTTCGATTATTTGCGATCTAGTATCCATTTCCGTAGTACACCTCCACATACCGACCGGTTTGTTAACTATATCAAAACTTTTTCTAGAATTTCTAGTACTTTTTTTTATTAATTTTTCTTTACAATCCAGGGAATCCACTCCTATTCATCCTTAAAGCGATTATATTGTTCGTTTTGTATTGTTTATAAAGACAGCAAAAAAGAGCTAGTTTTTAATAAAACTGCTCTTCCCCAAGATTAGTTATCTAGTTTTTTACCTAACAGTGAAATTGGTATTGCTTCTTCCTTTTCATACACTTCGTTTAACAGATTAATGCGATGCCCCCACGCGAATACACCTTCTAAGTAATTAATTTTAAACTGGTGGCCTGGGTCATGACGAAACTCATATGTGCTACCCGGTTTGAAGTCTTCTGGGTTTAATGTATATGCTAAAGCTAATTGCATTTTTCTTTCATAAACTTGCACTTCACTAATATTACCTAATTGCTCCGCTTTTTGCGCTTTCTCTTTAAATTCTGCTACTAAGCTAAGTAATTGTTCAACAGATAAGTCACTATAGCGATAATTCATATGTGTCGTCTCCCTTCAACTCACTTTACATTTTATCAACAATTTAAGACAATGAAAATGGTTATACACTATTAAATGACAAAAGGTGGTTCTAATAATGCCTACAGTTGCAATCACAGGTGCTGGTACAGGTCTAGGAAAGGCACTTGCATTCGAATATGCTGAACATGGCTATAACGTATTTTTATTAGGAAGAAATAATGATCCACTACAACTCGTTCGTCATCAAATTATGGAAAAAGGTGGACAAGCTGAAGTTGTCCTTTGCGACGTCAAAGAAATCGCCTCGATCCAAATCGCTTTTCAGCGGATAGGTGAACTGGATGTTTTTATTAATAATGCTGGTATCGGAATTTTCGGACCAGTAGATGATTATGACGTAGACGACATCGATGCAACATTAAATACGAATGTAAAAGGAACAATACTAACCGTTCAAGCTGCTCTACCTCTAATTCGTAAGAGTAAAGGTAGAATTTTAACGATTATTTCAACCGCAGGCTTAAGTGGGAAAGTAAATGAATCACTTTATTGTGCAAGCAAATTTGCCGTTCGGGGGTTTACTGAATCCCTTCAAAAAGAATGGGCGGATGAGGACTTCCGTATTACAGCTGTTTACATGGGTGGTATGAACACACCATTTTGGAATAATTCTACACATGTGTCAGATCCATCTCGTTTGAAAGGACCTGAAGTTGTAGCAAAGCAGATTTTTGCCGATGACGATGGTCGGGCGAAGATTGTGATTGATAAGTAGGGTTTGGTGAAGAGGCGTTTGGTTGATGTTCTGCTGGTTCGGTTGATATTTTCTGTGAGCGGTTGATGCGCAGCTGATTTTGGTCGATGTTTTCCGTAAGCGGTTGATGTTCTGCGGGTTCGGTTGATATTTGCACTAAACGGTTGATAGTCTGCAGATTTCGGTTGATGTCCCCATGATAACGGTTGAAGATCAGCTAGCCGCACACAACCAAAAAGGACTTGTCCCACTGACAAGTCCTCACTCTTCCTCCACTAACTCTTCATCTATAAACCGATTAATCAAATCCACCTGAAACCCCTTCCGATATAGGCCTTCTTTTACTTTCATCTTAAGCTCATAACCCGACTTCTTTGGCGCAAATTTACGGACGAGTTTTTCACCTTGGTATACTAAAGAATCCCACTCAGCTGAATCATCTCGATTGTCGACTATCTGCAGTAATACTTCTCCAATTACATCCGATGTAAAACCTTTTTGCATTAAAGTCATGCGAAGTTGTTCGACTTTTTTTTGGAAGGATTCTTTCTTGCTCGAGCTAATTTTTTTGTTAACCCATTTCATTGCTTTTTCTAATTGTGTATCATAGGTATAAAGAGTAACCGCTTCATCTGCAATGGCTGGGGCCACTCCTTTTTCAATCAGTTCCCGTTTTACTAACTGAGGACCCTTTGACGTCGTATTGATACGTGTAATGGTAAAGCTTTCTGCAAATTGCTTATCGTTTATTAAACCTTCTTTAGTTAGGCGTTTAATTATGATTGTTATATGTTCAGGATCTACTTCTTTTTCTACTAAGTAATTATGAATTTCCTTTTGAGATCGCATGCGATAACTTAAGTAATTGATTGCTAGCAGATAGGATTTTTGAATGGTATCCTTTTTTATAAGAAGGTCAATTGTTTCATCATCAAGCTCCAGTCCCTTACGGAGTCCAAATTCCACCAAGATCGCTTCATCAACACTAAATGCATACTTATCCTTTTCACCTTCAACTAGATAAATATTATAACGTTGTTTGCTTTTTTTCTGTGTTGTAATTCGGCTAATTTTTGTTGGCATCTTCTTTCCCCCTTTTGTCCATCATAACATGATAATAATAAATTTAGATTACCAGAAGTGAGGAGATTTTCATGAATTTGTTAATCACAGGTGGTACCGGTTTTGTTGGTAAAAAACTCGTCAAAAAACTGACTTCTCTAGAGTATCATACATATATATTAACGCGTACGCCTAAAGAGTTTTCCAATACAGAATATACGTCTTATATTACTTTTGATGACATACAAAGCTTACCAGCGATTCATGGTGTTATTAATCTGGCGGGCGAGAGTTTATTCGGCTATTGGACAAAAGAAAAGAAAGAACGAATTAAATCTAGCAGATTGGAAATTACTCAAAAACTTATCGACCTCCTGACTAATTTGAATCAAAAGCCTGAAGTGTTTATAAGTGGTTCCGCAGTGGGCTTTTATGGCATATCGGATGAGGTTATATTCACAGAAGAGACTGAGAAGCCTGGCAATGATTTTCTAGCAGATGTGGTTGTAGAATGGGAAAAGACGGCAAAACAAGCGGAGGAACTGAATGTTCGTACGGTGTTTGCTCGGTTTGGTGTAATTTTAGGTCGTGAAGGTGGTGCACTACCACTGATGTCACTTCCTACGAAATTATTTGTTGGTGGCCGTGTTGGAAAAGGTGAGCAATGGACATCATGGATACATATCGATGATGTAGTCGATTTAATTCTATTTGCCCTACAAAACAAAAATATATCTGGCCCACTTAACGTTACTTCACCTCATCCTGTTAGGAATAAGGAATTCAATCAAATTTTAGCAAAGACTCTACGCCGTCCATACTGGTTTCCGACTCCCGGCCCACTAGTTCGAATGGTAACTGGGGAAATGAGTCAACTTGTTTTAAAGGGGCAGTATGTCATGCCAAATAAAGCACTTGACTACGGATTTACGTTTAACTATCCTACCCTCGAAATGGCTTTAAATCAGGTTTTTAGCCGTGTAAAGAAAAATTAATATTTTTGTCGATATTTTTGTAAAAAAAGTAGTTCCCTTTTTGAGAATTTCATAGTATTATATGTATTGTTACAAAACGAAACGAAAAATATAATAGGGAAGGCAAATGGTGCGCCACCAGTTGTAGACTGGTTCTAGTGGGTTCGATTCCCACCCCGAATTTTTGTTGTACTTAAATAAAAATTCGCGGGTGGGCATGCCAACTAGGTTCCCTTTTCTTTGGATACCTTCAAGATACCCTCCTGCGCAAATAAGGAGGGTTTTTCTATGCTAAAAAAGCGTGATCTACATGAGGTGCCAGTATTGTATGAGCTGATGTCACACCCAGATGTATTTCCATATGTAAGACACAAAGCAGCAACATCAGATGAATTTTACTTCATCACCAAGAAGACAATTGAAGCAGAGGAACATGGTGAGTTGATCTCTAGGACGATTGTAGATGAATATCAACAGCCAATCGGTACCATCAACCTGTTTGATATTGAAAACAATCACGGTTTTTTGGCAACTTGGATTGGCCAGCCTTATTTCGGGAAAGGATATAACCGCCTTGCTAAGGAACAGTTTTTCGATGAGTTATTCTTCGATTATGAAATCGAGACTATCTTCATGAAAGTTCGAAAATCCAACATCCGCTCCACGAAAGCCGTTCTTAAACTTCCCTACGTAGCCTTAGGTAACACCATTTACCCAGAAATCTACCAAAAAGTAAATCAAATGGAAGAAATCTACGATATTTTTGCGATTTCCAGAGAACATTACCTTTCTTATCAACAATTTGCACATCTTGAAGCAAATGCAGATGATGAGGTAGTTTAATACGGATGAATTATGCCCCTTTAGTGGGGCATTTTTTGTATAAAAATTACAGAATTGGTTATTCTAAGCATTAAAGTGAACTTCAGTAAGATTGTTATTTTGTTAGTCATTCGCTAGAAAAAAGTGAGGGATAACCATGGCAAGAGAAAAGCGTGAAGTAAGAGACAAGTTTTTAAACAAAACTCAGGAAGTGCTGTACCAAAAGGAATTTAAACGCGCAGACCGTGCAAGAGCTAAAGTAAGAGGGGATCGAAGCTAATTGCTTCGGTCCTTTTTTTGATTTAAGGAGTTATGCACATTAACTCTATTTGTTTGTGGATAACTTTTGAAAGATACAATAATAACCTGCCATTTTATCCACAATGACATGTTAATATTTATACACATGTCATTGTGGATAATGTGGGTAATTTCTATTTGTGTACATATAATGAGCATATTTATGTGGATAAAGCTGTTAGTAATTTATTCGCTCTACTTTACAGAAGTTGTAACGATTCTTTTCCTCACTGTACTAACCATTACCAGTCGAAATGCTATTTAAAGTGGTTCTATTCATTATCTCATACTATATTTCTAGCCAAGTTAATGATTAGAAGGTTCCTATTCTTTATCTCAGACTAACTTCCCTTTCAAGTTGACGATTTGAAGGCTCCTATTCTTTATCTCAGAGTAACTCCCCTGTTAAGTTGACGATTTGAAGGCTCCTATTCTTTATCTCAGACTAACTCCCCTGTTAAGTTGACGATTAGAGGGCTTCTATTCAGCATCTCATGACTGTATTTGAGCCAAGTTGATGATTAGCCCTAGCTAAACTAATGCGCAAGACCACAGCTCACCCTCCTCCCTAAAAATTTTCATCTTACTATTGACACCATGTTCTAACTGTTATACCATTACTGCAACAGATATACAACGCAACCAAAAAAAAATGACCAAACTAGTCAACCAGCATTCACATCATAATAAGGAGTGTGCTATATGTGTTTATAAATCTTGATTTTGAATCAAACGAACCAATTTATCAGCAATTAGTCCACCAAATAATTGAAGGGATCGCCCGTAAGGAATTGCTTCCTGGAGAGGGACTTCCTTCCGTTCGATCACTAGCAGCTGATATTGGAATTAATCTTCATACCGTTAATAAGGCTTATCAGCAACTCAAGCAGGATGGTTTTATTCTCATCCATAGACAAAAGGGAGTTGTTGTAAATCCGGATGGCGTACCAAAAGCAGATGACAGTTTTAAGAATCAGCTTAATAAGAATTTGCGCCCCCTTATTGCTGAGTCTATTTGTAGGGATGTTAGTGAAGAGGAATTTCTAAAGTTATGTTCGACCATTTTTGAAACTTATAAAGGGGGATCAACGTAAATGAATATGATATATCTATTACTTATTCTATTTCCAGCTTTTATCTCGATGATGTTTATTCCTTATTGGACGAGAAGAACGGAAAGCTTCGGGGTAACAATTCCTGAAGGTGTTTACTCCAATAGCAATATAAAAAAGCTTCGTAAACAATACGTGCTATGGACAGCTTTAGCTAGTATATTAGTCACCGCTCTTTTCTTAGTTTTAGGTTCTTCAGAAGGAATTGATGAAAGCACCTATGCTTTTATCTTCTCAGCACTTATTTTCCTATATCTTATTGGTACCTTTTTCATTTATTTATTTTTCCACCGTGTGATGAAGCGACTAAAGAAAACTGAACAATGGGGTAAAGAAAAGGCGCAACAAGTATTTATCTCTACGGAATTCAGAAAAGAAAAGCTCAATCATTCTAACCTTTGGTTCGGTATTTCATTTCTCATTACCATTGCGATCATTGCATTAACATTTGTTTTGTATGACCGTATTCCAGAGAAGATTCCAATGCAATATAACTTCGATGGAGAAATTACAAACTGGGCTACTAAATCGCCAAAGTCTCTATTACTGATGCCTATTATGAGCCTTTATCTTACACTATTGTTTATGTTCTTAAATACGATGATCGCTAAAGCAAAGCAACAAATAAGTGCAGAGAGACCGAAAGAATCTTTGCAGCAAAATATTATCTTTAGACGTAGATGGTCTGCTTATCTTATAAGTACTGGAATAGGCTTAGCACTATTATTTGCTTTTATTCAGCTTTCCTTTATTTTCAACATGAACCAGCAGCTAATGACCATCATTCCACTAGTTTTTGCAGGAATAATTACAATTTGGGCGATTATTTTATCCATTACGACTGGTCAAGGCGGTAGTCGTGTAAAAGTTTCTACAGGAAGCAATGGCGAGGTAATCGATCGTGACGATGATAAACATTGGAAACTAGGTGTCTTCTATTTCAACCCAAATGACCCGGCAATCTTTCTTGAAAAACGTTTTGGAGTTGGTTGGACGATTAACTTGGGAAAACCAGTTGCGTGGTTAATCTTCTTAGGAATTATTTTATTAGCGATAGGAATTCCTTATTTATTAGGAATGTAAATTATATTGATAGGAGATGTTTTTATGGTAGGTATAAATTGGGCAGTTATTGCACCTTTGCTGATCATCCAACTTATTTTAGTAATCGTTGCGATTATTGATTTAGTAAAAGTAAAAGAAACAAATGGCCCTAAATGGATGTGGGCACTGATCATCTTGTTGGCTAACATAATTGGCCCTATTCTCTACTTTATTTTCGGAAGGAGACAGCGTTAGTGAGTTTATTAACCGTAGAAAATCTAACTAAAAAATATGGCGCTAAGACAGTAGTAGATCATATTAGCTTTGAATTTGGTCATAACAAATGTATTGCCCTAATTGGTCCAAATGGTGCTGGTAAAACTACAACACTACGAACGCTCGCAGGCTTATTGAAGCCGACAGAAGGAGCAATTCAGTTTGAATCCATGAAAGCAAATCAGGATCTTCGGGGCATGATTGGCTATTTGCCGCAATATCCTGCCTTCCACTCTTGGATGACTGGAAGAGAGTTCTTAATTTATAGTGGGAAATTAGCAAAGCTCTCAAAAGAAGTAGCTGCAAAGCGAGCAGATGAGTTGCTGCATGAAGTAGGAATTTCTAAGGAAGCACGTGATGAACGAATTTCTCGATATTCTGGCGGAATGAAGCAGCGACTTGGTATTGCACAAGCAATTATTCACCAACCAAAACTTCTAATCTTAGATGAACCAGTTGCTTCCCTTGATCCACTTGGTCGCCGAGATGTTCTCGTGCTAATGGAAAAACTAAAACAAGATATGACGATTCTATTTTCGACACATATTTTAAATGATGCGGAAGAGGTTAGTGACGAACTTATTTTACTAAACCAGGGGCATATTATTGAGTCAGGCTCCCTTTCTGAACTACGCAAAAAATATCAAACTACTGTTTTTGAATTACAGGTAGAAGATGATATTAATAGTTATCAGGATAAAATTGACGCATTGCAAAGTATTTCAAGCACAAAAATCGAACGCAATATGATGTTTATTACGGTATCAGATATAAACCATGCTCGGGAAGAGATTTTAGCAGTAGCAACAGAGGAAAATTGGCCGATTACAACGTTTTCTATTAATCAAGCCTCACTAGAGGATATGTTTATGAGGGTGGTGAAATCATAATGCAATGGATGACGTTATTTCAGAAGGAACTGTTGGAAAACTGGCGGAATAAAAAGTGGATATGGGTACCTTTAGTAATAATTTTGCTCTCGATTATGGATCCAATAACTACTTATTACTTACCACAAATTATTGATTCTGTAGGTGGTATGGAGGGTGCAGTCTTTGAATTACCGGAGTACGCACCGGCTGATGTAATGATGATGAGTCTTGCACAGCTAAGTATGTTAGGGGTATTAGTCATTGTTTTAATCTCAATGGGAACCATTGCAGGCGAAAGAAAAAGTGGGATTTCAGAACTTGTGTTAGTTAAACCTGTTTCGTACTTGAATTATATTACAGCCAAGTGGGTTGCTTACTTAGTTCTTGTATGGGTATCACTATTTTTAGGTCTGTTAGTCAGCTGGTACTATATTAATCTTCTTTTCGGCAATCTATCGTTTGGTGATTTAATGATAACTGTGTTGTTTTATGGTATTTGGCTAACATTAGTTGTTTCCTTATCCATTTTCTATAATACACTTGTCAAATCAGCAGGATTAGTCGTATTCTTTACGATATTAACAATCATGGTGATGAGCATTACTACAAATATCTTTAATCACGTACTTGATTGGAGCCCAAATAATCTTTCCGGATATATTATAGAAGCTATTAAGGTCGGAGAAGTGAGTAATGACCTAATGATTACCGGAGTTGTAACCATTGGTATCTCTATCCTATTAGTCCTACTCTCAGGACAAATCTTCAAACACAAAGAAATGGCATAATTTAACGGGGACAGTCCTCACTGCTTTAAAGTGTTAAAGCGGTGAGGGACTGTCCCAATAGTATTGCGCCAATGTAAAAATAACCTATAATAATATTTTTTTTACAATTAATTTTGGTATATAAAATTAAAAAAGGGAACAGGGAGTTATTTAGACCTTGTTCCCATTTTTTTACATATTTTATTGTTGTGGATATTAAGTGATTTACTTTCTCTTTCGTGGCTTAATTATAGCTATACTTCCTTCAAACTCCGTTTGTTTTTTCTTGTGATCGGGTACTTTCTGTCGTCCTTTAGATGTTTTACTCTTTTTTCGATGAAGCTCCTTAAAGAACTCGTTGTAAGTCTTATACATATACGTTCTC
>NZ_LDUE01000004.1 GCF_001038485.1 Ornithinibacillus californiensis | reverse complement strand
GGATCGAACCGCTGACCTCCTGCGTGCAAGGCAGGCGCTCTCCCAGCTGAGCTAAGGCCCCGAAATTAAATTCTAAATGGTCGGGAAGACAGGATTCGAACCTGCGACCCCATGGTCCCAAACCATGTGCTCTACCAAGCTGAGCTACTTCCCGCATAAATGGCGCGCCCGAGAGGAGTCGAACCCCTAACCTCTTGATCCGTAGTCAAACGCTCTATCCAATTGAGCTACGGGCGCTAGTGATGGTGCCGAGGACCGGAATCGAACCGGTACGGTAGTCACCTACCGCAGGATTTTAAGTCCTGTGCGTCTGCCAGTTCCGCCACCCCGGCA
>NZ_LDUE01000039.1 GCF_001038485.1 Ornithinibacillus californiensis | reverse complement strand
GGTTCTACGTCAAATGTTGGGGTGGTGACATTAGTCGCCACCTCATCCTATATGCACACCAACATCTTTATACTGTCTTGCCAATAAGATTTTCGCTCTAAATCGCTTAAAACTTCTAAATCCATATGCATTTCTCTTTATCACTTTAGTAGTATTATTTATACCTTCCAAAAAACCGTTAGAATAGTCGTATGCAAAGCTATTCAGTATTTCTATCTGCCAGTTTTGAAAGGTTTTAATGGCACTTATCATTTCAGGTATCTCCGCGTCGATTACCTTTTTATAGAAAGACTGTAGGTTTTCTTTCACTAGGGAGATGTGTTCTTTCCCCATAAGCTTCGCTTCCTCAAACCATTCTCGATAAGCTTCCTTTAATTCATACGCTACTTTCAGTTCATCTGACATACTTAAGTATCTTTCTAAGTGCCACTGCTCATCATCTTTTAAACGGCCCTTTGCTTTATGAAATACATACTTCATTCGCTTACATTTCTTACGATCATAGTCATGAAAGTCTTTTTGAACTCGTCTTCTCACGCGGTCTAATCCCCAGTAGATATAGCGACAAAAGTGAAAACGGTCAGCTACAATAATAGGTTTACCTAATGCGTTCTGAACAGCTGCCTTGAAAGCTGGACTCATGTCCATAATGACAACTTCTACTTTTGCCCCATGTTTTTGGAGATACTGTTTAATGGTTTTTTTATAGCGATTTGGGAGAATATCTAATGGTTGTTTCGTGATACCATCCGCAATAATTAACTGATATTTACCCTCTTTTGTATCACCTTTATATTCGTCAATCGCTATGACGGAAGGAAGTGAGTTTACCTCTTTAATCTCCGTTTCCGCTAATTGGTCAAAACGTCTAACAATGGTTGTTGCCGAGGAGCCATATGTTTCTCCTACCTCTTTAAAAGTTTTTGCTTTGATGGATCGGATAGAGACCGCTTGATTCCATTCCACGGAAGTGCGTTGATATCGTTCTACGAAGCCGTTTTCTTCAGAAAATCGTTTTCCACAGGAAGGGCAACTATAACGTCTGCGCTTATACCATAGTTGAGTCATTCTTTCGAACCATTTCAGATGTTTTACTTTTTGGTATCGATAGTCATGTATGCGTTCGGTTTCCTCTCCACATCGCGGACAACTATGTGGCTTACGCTCCATTTCCACATAAACTTCTACCTTCCCATCTCGCTCTACTAAATTTGTTACGTTACAGTCTTTTAATCCTGGCATATTCATGATAAAATCCATTTACACGCATCCCCATTCTTTATCTTGTTTCTCGTCAATTCAAGTATAAAAGAATGTTTGGGGTGCGTGTACTTTTTTTCTGAATTTTATTGAAACCCCAACAAATATTATAGAGCCTAAAAAACAAAAAAATCCGGAATTCTCCTTAATCTATACAATACGCTAGGTATTATACATATAGATAAAAAGGCAGAATTCCAGATTTAGCTTAATCTAGATATTCCGCCTTCATAGTCAAGGTATTTACGGTACCTCGGTAGAAACTTTCGAACCATATTATCGAGGATATATGAAAGCGACAAGTATAAAAAGTTAAACCTATTTTACTACTTATTAGACGATAGTCAACCCAAAATACGTTTAATTAAATTTTTCCATAAGTTTGACAGTTCATCATCCACGATAGTTGATAAGTTATTTTGATAGATTAACCGTTCATAATCTGCTGTCAATCTACCCATTTCGTCAGAACCATACCAACTGTCAATTCGAGTTGCATATTCTCTTAACGTTTGATCCGGTTCTTTTTGGAAACCTTTATTTTTTAAGAGTTTTAGAACGTAGTGGTATGCATCCTGATAGGTTGCTGCGTCTTTTCGTTTTTGCATTTTTCTTTCTAGCAAGTAAATCCGTAACTGATGTCTTTTCCATATTAATAGTCCAACTAGAATTAGAAGCACTACTCCAAGTATGATTCCGTGAACTTTAGTAAACTCTAACTTAGTTTGACTTGAATCACTAGGGTTAAAAGCATCTGCTGCTTCTTGTTCTGGAATTTCTGGATGCTCTGGTGCAGGTGGAGTTACTTCCGGTGCATCCAATACATCATCCTCTTCAGACGTATCAACGGAATAGCTGTTTGGTACATTAAACCCTTGAGTAGGCTCAAATGGTACCCAACCAACACCTTCAAAATATACCTCTACCCATGAATGAGCATTAGCATTTGTCACTTGGTATAGATTGTCGCCTTCTTCATTGACATTATCTTGAACTTTTTCCCCACTCGTAAATCCTTTTACCCATCTAGCAGGTATATCTAATGTACGAAGCATTACAACCATAGAAGTGGAGAAATTATCACAATATCCAACCTTTGTGTCAAAAAGAAATTGATCGACATAGTCCTGATTCTCTGAAGGAACTGCGACATTACTAATTTGATAGACAAATCCATTGCCACTGAAATAACGTTCAATTGCTCGAACCTTATCGTACTGATTGTCGTAACCAGAAGTGATTTCCGCTGCTAGTTCTCCTACCCTATCAGGTAGGCTAGGTGGCACTCGTGTATATTGATTATCTAATTCAGTAGGCGTTTCGCTTTTTCGCATTAAATCAATTGGATAGGTTGGTTTATCAAACGAAATCTCATAATTGGCCAAGACAATTTCTCTATCGTCAACTTGTGTTTTTATCTCCCCTGATTGTTCATCTAGCATGAAGCTAGCATTCTCATTTGAGGGCACTACATGCTTGGTTCCATATGGATAAATCAATTTAGGAATAAATGCTCTTCCATCAAACTCTAATCTCACATGCTGCTCTTCAGTTTCAATATTCGGAGAAAAGGTTTCAAACGTAATATCTCCGTTTGCTTGTTCCACATAGTCCCCTCGATCCGAGTTAACCCAGCCTTTTCCGGTATAATAATCCTTTGATTCTACTCGGAAATAGCTATCCTCTTTCATATACGCTTGAAAAACAGGCGTATAATCCTGAACAAAGGATCCACCAAGTCTTGAATCGTTTTCGCCATAACCAACCTTTTGAACGGTCCCAACGCCATTGCCACCAATACCATTCCCGTTGAACACACCTTCCAAATATGGAACTGGGTCTGCCCACTGTGGTTCAAGCTTCGGTGCTGCATATCCAACCATAGAGGAAAATAATACAATCATTATCAATGGTAAAATCCAAAGTGGTTTTGCGCTTAAACGATAGGTTTGGAGATTTTCCTTTTGAATTTCCTTTAATACATTAGCAAGCCCTAATGCTAAGAAGGCAATAATAAAGGTACGGAGGATTGCCCAATCCGCATTATAAACGGTAAACGTATCAAGAAGTGTAATATAAACAAACGTTAATACACTGAATACCATCACACGCTTCACTTGAACAAACCAGTAGAAAATCAAATAACTCATTAACCAAATAATGAATAGGAATAGAAGTGATCGGAACATATTTGATAGATCAAACCACTGTCTTGCAAGTAAAGACTCTATGTTATAGATAATATCGGTATAAAATTCCTGAATCCATAGTTTACTCCAAAAGCTATTTGTTGAGTATAGTCCATTAAGGATAAAAAAGATCCCAAAGCCTTTTAGAATAAAGGATAGCCACCATTTCACTTGCAGTAAGCTAATAAAGAAACAGAAGAAAGCATAAATAATAAAGATACCAATGAAGGCTGTATCCGTTACTTCTTCCACAGGATAAAGCCACTCTAAAAACAGCAATAATCCAGCAAGATACAAAATTGAGGTATAGATAAACGGGATATTTGTTTTATTTAACTTGCTCATCATGCTTTCACCTCAAGTACATCCATTACTAGTTCTTTTTCTGTTAATAGACTAATGCCGATTCCTTCATTGCGAAGCTCATGGATAATTCGATATTCTAGCGTAGAGATTCGACTTTCTGCCTGAATAAAAACAATCAAAAGCTTTTTCTCGCGTAATCGAACATGCTGTAACGTTTCCTTTAGACTTTCATCCAGATGGGTAGTCACGATAATCACGTAAAAGCTGTTAGTGATTTTTTTCATCTCTTCTTTTAACTTCCTAGCAAATTGATAATTAGGACTAGGCTGTACATCTGTTAGATGCTTTCTAATCCACTCCGTCTTTGTAGGATCATGTTTGACTGGAATGGAAACTGTTTCTGATCCTATTGATAAAAAACCCACCTGTGATGCTTGTTTTCGAATGGTTTCCATTAAGGATATACTCATCTCGATAGTCGCTTCATAGGCTAATAAATTCATTCCATCAAAATAACAGTTATCAAGAACAATCAGCGTGTCCGTGCTTTTTTCTTGTTCGAATTCCTTAGTCATTACATCATTTTTCCTAGCGGTTTGCTTCCAGTCAATCCAAGAAAATTTATCCCCTGGCATATATTCCCGGACACCTGTAGCTACGTTCGTGTTCTTTAAATTCATCGCGAAAGAAGAAATAGAACCTTGTTCAAAACTATTCATCTTTTCAACCATATGAATATCCCTTTCCACTGGGTAAACAATGACTTCACTAGTTACAGCAAAAACATGTTCCTTCCTTATTAATCCAAAGATATCCGCTGTTTTCAGACGGATAGCTGGAAGAAGATGATTCCCCCGTGGGAGCTGATCTAAGTCATAAGTTATGGTGAAATTCCGCTTGAACCATGGGAAAATGATTTTCTTTACATGGCGCCCCTTGTACAACTTATTCGGTTGTTCAAGATACTGATATTTCGCTTGGCGTAAATCGACCCGATGTAAGGAATCAGGAAGAATCTCTTCAACAATCGCGTAATAAATCGGAAAAGGGACTCTTCGATTGACTTGTACAGATACGGATATTCGATCTCCTGTAGCCACAACATGCCTCGACAACTTCCTTTGCACTTTCCATCTTGATATCGGATAGAAGGATAATCCAATGAGGTAAAGGAAGATTGGTAGAAAGCTATAAAATAGAAACCAGCTCGTAAATCCCCCTTGAAACATGGCATAAGCAAATAGAACAACAAATATAATGAGAACGAAAACAACATTACGTACAAAACGAAACGTTCGCTTCATTACTTAAAAGTCCTTTCGAATTGGTACAAATGTTTGTTTGACAACCTGCTCCACTATTTGTCTTGCCGTTTTACCGTCATATTTCGCTTCAGAGGTTAAGATTATACGATGTGTTAATACAAACGGGGCCAAGTATTTCACATCATCAGGAAGAACGAAATCTCTTCCCTTAATATAAGCATAAGCTTTCGCTGCCTTCATTAAGGCAATCGATCCACGCGGACTAACTCCTAGAAAAATAGAGTCATGGTTTCGTGTTTCACGGACTAGATTTACTATATATTGTTGGACATTCTTCTCAATATACACATTACGGACTTCTTCTTGTATTAATACTAGTTCATTTTTAGTCATCACAGGTGAAATGGTTTCAATGGGGTGCTCTTTAGATGTTCTCTCTAATATTTCTAACTCGTCTTGTAAAGATGGATAACCCATCGTTAGCTTCAAGATAAAACGATCTAGTTGGGCTTCTGGTAGTGGATAAGTTCCTTCGTATTCAATCGGATTCTGTGTTGCCATGACGAAAAAAGGCTTCTCAAGTGGAATGGTTCTTCCATCGACAGTTACACTTTTTTCTTCCATTCCTTCTAATAAAGCAGATTGTGTTTTTGGTGAGGTACGGTTAATTTCATCGGCTAACACAATATTTCCTAGTATCGGACCACCACGAAACTCAAATTCCATCTCTTTTGGATTGTAGATGGAAACACCCGTTACATCAGAAGGTAATAAGTCTGGGGTAAATTGTATTCTCTTAAAATCACAATCTAGTGATTTTGCTAGTGTACGAACTAGCATAGTTTTTCCAACACCAGGCACATCTTCTAGCAGAACATGCCCTTCTGCAAGTAAAGCAACTAAACTCAATGTAGCTACATCTTCTTTACCTATCATTACTTTATTGATGTTCTCAATGACTTTCCCTATTTTTTCGTTATATACCATTGTCTCCTGCATCTATTAACGCCCCTCTGCATAAATTACTTTACCCTTTAACTATACTAAATATCTGTTATTTAGTAAAAGGTTACTTAATATACATTATTTTCAAAAAACAAATCATATAAACGTATTAAATATATGACCTTCACTTGTAGCACTAATAATATACACCGTACCAAACTTGTTCTAAACCGGAATCTCAGAAAGTAATACGAATGAAATATTCTGCTATCCATAAAGAGGGACAGACGCCTCTTTATATACGAGGAGTCTGTCCTGTTACAAATACTTCTTTTAACATAGGGTTTTGCATCACATCAACCCAAAGTGATGTTTGCTCAAGTTGATAAGCTAGCTGTAATAGACGGTTCTCTTCCCCTTTGGTTGCCATTACCTGTACACCTAAAGGTAACCCTTGTTCTGATAGGTGAACTGGTAGAGAAATCGCTGGCTGTCCGGTTAGGTTTGCAAGCTGTGTAAATGGTGTATACGTTAGACTTGGTAAAAACATGTCATAAATGAGTTCTTGTTGACCGTTTTTATCTAGTTTCTGCACTTGCTCACGTAGTTCTTCCTGCTTCGCTTCCGTATGCGTTAATTCCCCTACTTTTGGTGCAGTGTAAGCAGTAGCTGGTGTTATATAGAGGTCATAGTCACGATGCAACTCCGCCATTTGCGCTGCGGCAATATCCCATGAAGCTAGACTAGCGGAGAATTCCGCAGCAGAGACAGACTTTCCAGCTACACTTAATAGCCATGATTCAATCTCCATATCGTCCGCAGTTAGCTCTCTTCCGAATGCTGCCTCTAAATCATTTACTAACGAGGCCATCTCACCACTGTTCATCAGGTAGTAATTTCGCATTAATTGGATGCCATCTACTCCATTTTCTTTTTCTTCTACAGAGTGTCCTTCACTCTCAAGCCACGCAACTACCTGCCTCACCGCTTCCTTAGCATCTTCTGAAACAGGAGTGCCAACAGGTGATTGGGTAGTAAAAGCAATTCGAAGGGGTTTAGCAAAAGGCTCTTTCATAGCTTCCACATAACTTCCAGGGAATAGTGGTGTTTGAAATGCTGCTTCTGGTTGGATAATCTGTAACCTATCTAATAAAGCAGCACTATCTCGAACGCTCCTTGATAGGGCAAAGTCTATGGATGCACCTTGCCATTGACGACCAGCACCTGGACCAACAGGTGTACGCCCCCTTGTTGGTTTTAGTCCGAATAACCCTGAGAAAGACGCAGGAATTCGAATGGAACCTCCACCATCACTCGCCCCAGCCATCGGCACAACACCAGCTGCAATAGCTGCAGCAGCCCCTCCACTAGACCCGCCTGGAGAGTGGTCCAAATTCCAAGGATTTCTAGATGGTCCGTATAGTACAGGTTCAGAAATGTTTTTTAGTCCAAATTCTGGGGTATTAGTATGTCCAAGGAATAAAAATCCTGACTGCTGTAACTTGTCCACTAAGTAGGAGTTTTCCTTCGCAAAATTAGAACGTAATAGTCTAGAACCTGATGTTATTGGTTCTCCCTTTAATCGTTGTGATATGTTTTTTAATAAAAATGGAACACCTGAAAAGGTCGCATCTCCCGCTTCAAGTTGTTCTGCTTCCTGTAAAACCTTTTCTTTTCGATCATGGATCACTGCATTGAGCTTTGGGTTTACTTTTTCTAATTGCTCAAAGCTTAATGAGACGAGCTCTTTTGGTGTAATTTCTTTTCTAAGAAGTAAGTTCGCCATGTCTGTAGCATCTAATGTTACATATTTACGCAAATCCATTTTTTACACCCCATATTCTAGTTCTTTATTCTCTAAGTTTATCACCAATAATGAAAATATTAAACGGAAGCAGACCGATTCTCTATTAAATCTAAATTACGTTTCTTACAAAAAGTAATATTAGAAAACTTGCCAACATAATATGTTACGAATAATAGGGTACAAGAAATCGTTTGTTATTTTGAGTATCAGGTGGCTTTCCACTTATCAAAGGATATACCCCAACCACATCTGGAGGTGTTGGATTATTGAATAAGCTTATATGTACCAGCCATCAGCACTTGTAAAAGGGGGAATTATATTGTTCGAACTACGATTTGGAAGAATAGCACTTCTTATAATGATCATGCTCAGTATCCTTCTAGTTAGATGTGAAGATGAGAAAGCAGCCGACCAAACGGAAAAGGTTGAAGAAGAAATGGTCGAAAAAGAGGAAGAAAATGCAGTTCAAGAACCAACCGCTGGAGGAACAATAACCGGTGCCATGTTTTCTGCACCGGCAGGAATGTTCAATCCTATATTTTACGATGATGCCTATGAAGGAAATATCCTCTCGTTTACCCATGAGAGTCTAGTCAGTCAAAATGAAAAACTAGAATACATACCAAAATTAGCCGAAGACTGGGAAACTAGCGAAGATCAAACGGAATTAACACTATATCTGGAAAAGGGTATCAAATGGCATGATGGAGAAGAATTTACAGCTGATGATGTCGTGTTTACCTATCAATCCATTGCCCATCCGGATTATATAGAAGCAGGTGGAATACGCACGGCTTATGTTAAAGCATTACTTGGATATAAGGACTATGCAAATGGTGAATCAGATGAATTCCAAGGTGTAACCGCTGTAGATGATTACACGGTAACCTTTACATTCTCTGAACCTACTATTAATCCACTATATTTCGCAAGCCTTTCCATTATTCCGGAGCATATTTTTAAAGAAATTCCAGTTGCTGAAATGCCTAAAGCAGCCGAATCTCGTGAACCAGGCAAAGTGATAGGAACAGGACCTTTTAAATTCACCGAAATGATTGAAGGTGAGACATATACGTTAGAGCGCTACGATAATTATTGGCAAGGTAAACCGTATCTTGATAAAGTCATTTGGCAAGTTACAGCAAAACCTGTCATCACTGGGCTTCTTGAATCAGGTGAAATAGATTTTATCGCAGACCCTGACGGCGTTTCTCCAGTAAATTACGATTTATTGAATGAATTAGAACAGATAAATATTATCGAACAAGCCGATTTTGGCTACCAAATTCTTGGATTTATCCATCACCACGTAACAGAGGAAGACATTGAAAATGGAGTCATCAATCCCGACAATTGGGTAGTGAATGAAAAAATCGCCACTCCGGAGGTGCGCCAAGCAATTGCTTACGCAGTTGATCGTGAGAAACTTATTCAAGAACTATTAGATGGCCATGGTGAGATACTGAACTCGCCAATCGCTAAGCAGTTCTGGGCATATGATGAAAGCGAATCGACAACATATAGTTATAATCAAGAAAAATCAATGACAATACTAGATGAATTAGGGTATGTAGATACTAATGATGATGGATTTCGAGAGAATCCAGATGGTAATGAGTGGACCTTAAATTTGAATTACCCTTCTGGTAATGAGATACGTGAACAAACTGCACCATTAATTAAGCAAATGCTTGAAGATGTTGGGATTCAAGTTAATCTACGCGAGCCAAAAGAACTCTATCCATTTATACAAGAGTTAACCAATGAAACGAATGATTGGGATTTATTTTTATTAGGGTGGAATTTACCTAGTTCTGATCCAGATCCATCCAGTCTATGGTCCACTAATGCCGCTTATAATTTTTCCCGTTGGAATAATGCTGAGTCCGAAGAATTATTAATGAAAGCACTTCAAGCCCCCGAAGCAATTGAACAAGATTATCGTAAAGAGATTTATCGAGATTGGCAAAAGCTATATTCAGAGGACCTTCCAGCATTCATGCTATACGCTCAAAATAGTTTATGGGCATACAATACTCGTTTGCAAGGCGTAGAGCCACTTCCATTTACGATGTATAATAACGTTCATCAATGGTGGGTTACTGACACAGAATAATGATTTTCAAGATGATGCATACTGCATCATCTTTTTTCATTCGAATAAACAAGCAATCCAGGGTCACAATACTATCAGGAGGTGCTAACATGAGTGAAAACAAGGATAAAACACCAGATAAACTAAAGGTTGAATTAGGTGGAATGGGATTATATGGTACAACCTCAAATACGGAGATAGCTGGTTACATGGCTACTGGCGACATAGAAAATGCGGGCCAAATTGATAAAGGCTTTAAAAAGCTGAATGAAGAATCCGGTGCATCAGCATCATTAGACGATACAAACCCAGGTGATGAGTAAACAGCATAAGAAAAGCCTTTCAAATAGTAACGAAAGGCTTTATTTTTATTGTTTATTTTTAATGAACTTTGGTGACAAACATTTCAAGGCAGAAAAACAACTTAAATCCACTAATACACATTCATTTGTTTTTGTAACAAAATCTACATTACATATTAAAGCAGGTTCGACCGAATCTGTATCCGGATCGATTAACGAAGCATTAGGCTTTAATAATCTTAATACAGCACAATTTTCTTCGCAATCTACTTTCACTACTGAGAAAAACACCGTAACAAAGCAGTGCTCTGTTCCAACTTTCCCCCAGGTAAAGTACGGATGACCGTATGGTGTCTGTAATAGGAAAGGAATAGTATCATGAATAGGACGTTGTTCCATATCATTCAGTGAACAACATTTATCCTCGGTACGATTTCTTACTTCTTCTTGTGCCTCCCTTATATCTTCAAGCATCTCACATATACAATTTCGACATTTTTTATCCTTGTCATGATGATGTGACTCGTCATCATGCTCTAAAAAATCCTTCATTTTAGCCAAGTGTTTTCACTCCTCTCATTAGAAAAACTCGCATCGCTCGCTTTTTGCAAATTAGTTAGTTTTTCTCATGCAGGCAGGAAAGATTTTTATACTTTTCTATCTGCCAAAAACAACTCTTATCCATAATATATTAAATTAGCTATCATCCGTGTTGGGTAGTCGCCCGATTTTTTAGATTAGGGCTAGCGTGGAATTTTGCAATTTCTTATACCATGTCTGTGCACTTAACATAGAATATAGAAAAACTTTGTATTGGGGTGAAAACATGTGTAACCAATGCGGAAAACATACTTGTAATTGTATTGGACCACCCGGAAAAAAAGGAAAAAAAGGGCCTCCAGGACCACAGGGTGAAAGAGGTATTCGAGGAAAACCAGGACCTCATGGACCTAAAGGTGATCCAGGTGCTCCTGGGCCTCAGGGACCAAAAGGAGACCGAGGAAAACCCGGGCAAATTGGACCTACAGGACCTCCTGGACCTCAGGGACCAAAAGGAGATCCAGGGCCTCAGGGACCTCCAGGACCCCCAGGACCAGGGAAGGATTTATGTTGTTTCCATTTGATTGATCATTCTACACAGTTAGTTCCACCAGCAGTAAAAGGAAGCACATCTGTAACGAAAGATATCACAGCTGAGATTGTGAGTATTTGTAATGGTGTCGTTGTTATATGTGGAGTCCTACGAAAAACAATTACCTATGACGCTGTTAAGGATGGCAATATGATATTTGACCATGTTTTATATGATGAAGTGGCATTCACTTGTATTATCGATCGTGAAGATATAGAGACAACTGATTCATTTGTAATCTGCGATCTCGATATAGTCTGTGAAGTATCTGGAGAAGAAGCTAACTTCTCTACTGATAAGGATACAGGTAAAAAAGTAGCTTTTCGTTTTGCTGAAAAGGAAGTTATTAAAGTTTGTATTAAAAAAATCGACTAATAAAACACTCCTAATTCAAAGGTAACGGGTTCGGTTGAGAGGGAGAAAATTGAAAATAGCAACGAATATAACACCCACTCTAATAGTATGATTAACATGGAATTAATCAGTTAATCATCAAGGAGATTAGCAGACCAAATAGTAAGGTCTGCTTTTTTCTTGTTTTTTTGGAAAAGTCTTACTTTTTTGTGATATAATAAAGAAAGAATGTGAAGTGTTGATCTTAAACTAACGGAGCAGATTTGTTGAGGATAAAGGCTGTCGTAAAGACAGCTTTTTTATTTGTTCTTTTTTAAAAAAATAATACCTTGCATTATATAGTAATATATATTATAACTAAATTAGGAGGTGGACAAATTTGGAAGTGAATAAAGAGGTTTTAAAGGGTCATATTGATACACTGATACTGTCTTTATTACATACAAGAGATTTGTACGGCTATGAGTTAGCGAAATTAGTAAGAGAAAAAAGTGAAGAACAGTTTGAATTAAAAGAGGGCACACTTTATTTGTCTTTGAAGCGATTGGAAAAGAACAAATGGATCTCGTCTTACTGGGGTGATGAACAAGGACCAGGTGGAAGACGGAAATACTATAAACTAACACCTCTGGGTGAAGACGGTTTTGAAGAAAAGCGTAAGGAATGGCAATTTGTAAAAAAAATTATTGATTCGTTTTTAGAAGGGGGAGAAATAGTGTGAAACAAATAGAATCATATGTTAATGAAGTATATCATAGTGTCGATGGGAACAAGAAAGAAATTGAAGAGTTAAAAGCAGAGATGAAAAATCATTTGATAGAGGCTGTTCACGAATTAAAAGCAGGAGGGAAAAATGAACAAGAAGCCATTAGTATTGCCATTGAGCGATTCGGTGGAGAACAAGAAATGCGTTCGATTATAGGTCAATTATTTAAAGCACAAAAACTGTTTGCTAAATGGGTACTTATTTTAGCTTCTTCTATCTTAGCTATCTCTTTGTCTATCTTTGCATTTTTATGGATATATGAAGGAGGTAATTCCAAAGAAAATTCAATAGTAAGTACAGAAATAGCAAATGTTTTAGAAGGAAAAGAGACGATTACTGAAGATATGAAAGAAGAGATTAAGGCTTTAGTAAATGGTACAGATCAGATCTCAAAAGTAGAAATTTCTAATGGAATAATGATACAAGAATTCAAATATGAAAGAAATATAGTAGATACAAAGGGACTTTTTGAATTCTTTCCACGTGAAAGCTGGAGCGGAAAATGGAATATCAAAATGGAAATAAGGTATCTTGACTATAATATAGCGATGATTCCTATTATTGGATTCCCTATCTATTTAACTTTATTTACGATTTGGGCAACGGTTAATGCGTATCATCATAGAAGATTAAATATTGGTTGGATACTTGCCTTTGCTTTATTAAATGTTATAGGGTATTTGATTTTTACCTTAGTAGGGAAAAGGAAAATAGCTGCTTAGCAACAGCACATAGGCAGTGATATGAAACTTCTTTGTGAATTATTGTACTTAAACTAAAGGGTGCCTTAGTTGAATAAAAAATAATAATAGAACTAATAGGAGCTTGGAAATCCAAGCTCCTTTTAACCGCCTTAAGTCCGATCACCGTAAATAAATAATATCTTTCAGTTCAAATATCTTGTCAACAATACCTAATCTTTGTGCGGGAGTCTTATTTACCTTACCTGTCTTGTAAGGTAAACAAAAATTATAGTACGTCCTCAGTATCGTTATGGCCATTTGTGCGTATTTTGGATTAAAGTTCGCATATATGTAACTCTTTTGATCCCCTCTAGCAGTTGTTAAGGGCCTCTCAAGTATCGATAGTCTCCTTCTAATTTGCTGAATAAAAGCATTTGATGCGTTGTCGTTTACATTTAGTATAAATTTTGCAATATCCTTTGGTTCTAGCGATGATAAGTTGGTTGTACAATCTACAGAACGATACCCCCTATCAATCGTAGCTAGAGGATGTTCTATCGGGTTATCCGCGTATTCTAAATGCTTACCGGCAGAAGTTGTAACTTCTTTATGGAAATGGTGGGTTTCAAAGACTCTTTCTAATTTTAGTTTAGCTAAGTCTCTTAGTTTTTTAGTTTTAATACCATTAAAATCAGCCCATTCTAACAGTTCATTTTGTGCTTCAACAAACTCCTGGCGAGCTTGCTTCCTCGACTTAGTTTTGTCTGTTTGACACAGGAAGTGGTGTCCATCACTCAAACGTATTTCTTTCGAAAACACTCGAAAAATAGCCGTGATAAGAGAGCTGTCTTCATCCGTTATAAAACGCCATTCCGATGCATTTACCATCTCTTTAATTAACCAAAAGTGAGCAACACTGGTGTAAGTTGAGTTAACATGTAAGCCATCTGTATATTTGGCTCTTTTCTCCACCTTAGATAAATCATGATTATACTCCGCTTTTGACTGTGTATCATTCGCTGAAGGTGGTTGTGGATAAAAGGAGAATTTGGTGTGCCTTGCATTCTTTCTAGCGTATACTCCTAAATGGTCATCCTTAAATTGAATTGTGTCTTTCTCAACATCATCAAGAGAAGCTTCCCAATCATAATTTACATCGCTTCTAAATACATATCTAGAAATTGCATCCGCACTAATTACTACATTTGTAGGGAAAACAGAATCTTCAAGATCACTATATTTGCTTCCTCCCATGCCTTTCTTGCGTATATTGTTTAGGTAATATGTCATTTTATCTGTGTTGATCCATATCTCTTTAAACTCTTTATCTTGCAGCGGTTTGATTTCGTTTCTTTCTAAAAATTCAAGGCATCTACGGTAAATAAACTCTAATTTATCGTAATATGTACCATTTGCAATTCCTAACACTTCACAAGCTCTAGTTATTGGTTCTCTGTTTAGCAATAATTTAGTAAATAAGAGGTTAATCTCACTGCGCTTCTGATTATACACAACTGATTTTTTACCATCTGGTCTGAGTGTTGTCTTTTTCTTACATGTCTTGCATTGCCATTGCTGAGCACCCGTGCTACTACTTTTCCCTTGTCTGTAAAATAGTGACGGTGATTTAAAGGGAGTTTGCTCTTGTTTAGGACATCCTTCCTTATGAAAGTTGTAAACAGGTTCATCAACCTTTATGCTATTTATTCGAATCAACCTATGTATTTCTTCAGCAATAGACCAGTTAGATAACGCGACAGACTTGCAACCAAGTGTGGCACCTCTATTTGGATTTACTGGATCAGGATTACATTTGATTTGTTTTCTATCCTCAATTGATGCATCTAATCTATATCGACTTGGCTTTCCCTTTGTATCAAATTTCTCTTGCTGTAGTCCTTGCCACTTACAGTATGGATTGGTGCAAAAGTTGAATTGGAAAGAATAACTCTTATTAAAAAGGGTGAATTCAATTGGTTTAAACAACAAATTCCTATACTTTGTTCCAAATTTCCTTGGAGGTAAGACATCATAATCCTTTTGTCTATTTTTTAACTCCACTTCAGTAACAGGGTTGGTGACTTCTAATACAACATCGTCCTTTGAGAGTGTTCTTTTGAGCTTAGCCAATCCTCTTCCTTTTCCTCTATTAAATGTTCTAGGTTTACTTGCTTGATGATTCGCTTGTTGTTTCTTTTGTCTTTTATCCACTCTATAAACTTTTTGTCATCTAGTATATTAAGCAATAGTTTATCCACTACATCGCTTTCCGTGTATTCTGTGTATTCTGCGTAGTAATAGACGATTGCTCTAACACGTTCTGAAATAAGCCAATCCACTTTATCAGCATTAATATTTCTAGGTTCAATAAATTCCATATAAAAAACACTCCTTTATATCATATTTTTAATCAGCATAACCAATTAACATGGGTTTTAACACCGAATTTGGCACAAAAATTAACACACTAAATAACATACCTTTTAGCAGTAGTACAATAATTTTTGTACGCTTGCGAATCAGTATACTAAATAGTGTGCTAATTGGCTTGTTAAAGTACATAATTTTTTTAAAAAAACTTGGTATAACAATAAAAAAATGGAGATGCGAATTAGCATGCTAATTGCACCTCCAAAAAATATGATATTTTACATTTTCTCCCTCTCAACCGAACCGGTTAAATTCAAAGGTTAGGAGTGTTTTTTATACTACCTTTTTGTACCATTACTCTGTATTCTTTTGCTCATGGTCTATCATCCAATCATAAAAAAATACCAAACATACTATACCTTTAGGATGGAATTTTACTTCAAATTTTCAATCAATCAAAAAGGAGTGAAAAAGATAAATGCCTGTTCAAGCAATATTTAATAATGGTGATATTCAAGCTGTAGTTACCGCAACAAGTATAACTGCTGGACCAAATGCTGGCTGTGTCAGCCTTACCATTGAAAACAACTCTACTGGTGATCCGGATGAAAACATTATCCATGCCTTTTGTTTGGTAATAAATAGAGTAGAAGGCCCTTTCTTCCTGCAAACAGCAACCGGAGAAATGGAGCTTCCTGATACAGGTTGTCCTGGAGCTTGTATCAGCGCTCAGGATGTAGATGCCGTATTGCGATTTAGTGGTCCTGAACGAATTTTCCCTGGTGAAGATGAAACCTTTATTATTTGTCCAGATAATCCGGCTACGAACCCCCTTTTGGAATCTGACCTAGTTACTATTTCTCTTCACTTCCAGGACATTAATGATACAGAAGATAGTATATGTATTGCTCAAAACTTTGTCCCAATAGTGGTAACAACGACTTCGACTTCTACTTCTACTTCTACTTCTACTTCTACCTCAACTACTACAAGCACAACATCTACTTCAACAACAACTACGGCAGCACCAAAAAAATGTCCTGTAGCCAACCCACAAACTTGCTGTCAACATGTTATTGAATTTAAAACTCAACTAGTACCACCAGTTTTAGGCGGTATTGAAAATATTCATACCGATGCATTCTTTGCAGAGAAACCTGTAATTGAGGATGTGTGTCCTGAAAAAGTAATCGTTTGTGGAAAATTAACCAAAGTCATCACCTATACAGCGGTTAAAGATAATGGAGAACGAAAAGAAAAGACAATTACTGATGAGCGTGCTTTCCAATGCGTTATTGACAGAGAGGATGCTAATGAAGGCGATGAATTTAAGGTTGTCGGTGCAGATGTCCTATGTGAGGGTGCACCTAGATTAATTAATAGAGGAACGAGACCTGCAGGTACTGATTCCACTGGAGTTGTTGATGTTTTCTGGAGATTGGTAGAAAAAGATATTATTAAGGTGTGTATCCGAAAAGTTCTAAATAATGGATAAACGCGAACTATATATTACCACCTAATCCCTTGTAATGAGGGCGAGTCTAATAAAACCAGCAGACTTTCCATAAGAAAGTCAAATATTAAAGGAGGATTCGAATGGCAGGAGGACCTATTGTATTAATGGGAATTGATGCAGAAGATGGAGGACCAGGTGGTCATGGTCCAATTTCAAATTATATTGATGTTGTGAATAGTATTCTGGCAAATGTAACCAACGGCGGTTCTGGGATTCTAGTTATCGGTGGAGGTAAGAACCCTACAGATAATGTGACTGCCTTTTGGGATGCCATCGGTGCAAATACTGGTGTAACCGTATCTTATGTTAATGGAGCTAACATTGCAACACAGTCATTTTCAGGTTTTTCCATGATTGCAGTTGTTAGCAGTGTAGGAGAAACTGCCTCTGGAGGATTAACGCAAGCGGAAAATGATTTACTTGCTACGAGACAAAGTGATATAGCCAACTTTGTAAATAATGGCGGAGGGCTCATTGGTTTTAGTCAGACTGGCTTTATAAACCCCTATGCCTATTTAGCCATTGTTGGAACTTTTACAGTTAATATAAACCTATCCTATGATAATATCACACCTACCGCAGCAGGAATGTCTATTGGAATTTCAGATGACTTAGATATTTGCTGCTGGCATGATGAATATGTCACCTTCCCTTCTTTTCTAAGTGTATTGGCAACAAATCCTATTACAGGTAATGCTTCAGCAATAGGAGGCCAAAGTGTTGTTATTCCAACTGGATGCCCTGTTGCCAATCCGCAAACTTGTTGCCAACACGTCATCGAATTTAAAACACAGCTTGTTCCACCCGCACTTGGAAATAGTGTAAGTACACGAGTATTCTTTGCTGAAGACCCTATCGTTGAGGACGTCTGCCCAGAGAAAGTAATAATTTGTGGAAAGCTTGTAAAAGAGATCACGTATACACAAGTTGATCGAAATGGCGTCCAAAGCGAAAACACACTTACTGATGAGCGTTCATTCCAATGTGTCATTGATCGGGAAGACGCTAATGAAGGTGACGAGTTCGAGGTAGTTGGTGCTGCTGTATTATGCCAGGGGGCTCCCGTCTTAATGAATCGTGGAACTCGCCCTAGCATAGCTGGTACTGGGGAAGTCGATGTTTATTGGAGATTAAGAGAAAAAGATATCGTTAAAGTGTGTATCCGAAAAAGAGTTCTAGAAGGAAGTAACTAACTCCTTCATTTAGCCTAACTACTGGGGATCAAGTTAATGTAAAAAAGGCGCTTAAAATTAGCGCCTTTTTATCGTTGAAATTATATCACCCGTTTACTTTTCGCCAACAATAGACACTAGGTTAAAATGTTCCACAACAATCACTGTGTCATCATTCAGCTCAATTCCTTGTTCGGCTAGTGGTTCTTTCCAAGAAAAAATATGGTCTTCAATAAACTGTTCTAGCGTTGAGTTTTCGCCTTTGGCTATTCTTTCCCCAACTTCACCACTAATCTTTCCAAAAGGAATATCATAACGATCCGTTACTTCAATGGAGCCTCTATGCTCTCCTTTTTTCGTAAATACTTCTAATATGTCACCTGGAAAGCTTTTCTCCTCTTCCGGTAGTTCTTCATACCAGACTTTTGGTGTGCAAGTTGCTGTTTTTAGACCTGCTAAAACTTCCTCTAACAGTCGCTCATCATTTTCATCGCGACCCCAAAAATCAATACGTTTCATTTCATTTCCTCATTTCTATACTAGCTTCTGACCGCAATTAGAACAGAATTTAGCTCCACTTACTTTATTTCCACAGTTTGGGCAGAAGTTAGGTCCTGACCCAGATGTTTGGTTAGGTGGTTGCTGTGATTGTCCCTGGCTTTGATCTTGATTTTGGGATGACCCCTCTTTCATATTTTTCATCATTTCGTTTGCCATTGTCATGCCCATCATCATGCCTGCCATATCACTTGCGGTACCTGATCCGTGTAGTTTTCCAGAAGCCATTGCGTCCGTTACTTCAATTTGTTGGTACTTCGATACATTCCCAACCATGCCATGGGAAGCGCTCTTTGTCACCATATCTTGAACTTCTTTTGGATAGTTAAAGCTTCCCACGTTAAACGCGGTAAGCGTCATACCCATATCATGAATTTCCATGTCCAAATCTTCAAGAATTCCTTTGGATATTTCCAATCCATTAGCTTGTAAATTAAATAAATCTTTACCTTCTCTTGTAATCCACTTCATGAGTAACTGGTCTAATATCGATGTTATACGAATCTTCACATCATCAACCAAATAGCGTTGTTTTACACCAGCAATATTATCAATAAGTGCGATATAATCATTTACTTTAAACTCGAAGGTACCATTAGCTCGAATCGGCAAACCTCCAGGAAGATTCAATTGAGGGGCAGGAATATTGATTGCACTTCTAGTACCCCACTTTACATTGAAAATCTTCGTATTAACAAAGATTACTTCCACTCGAAGTCCACTATTAAAGCCGAATTTAAAACCTTTTAAAGTTGATAGAAATGGGATAATCTCTGACTCGATATTATAATCTCCCTCATCCTTGAAGATTCCTTCAACTTTTCCGTTGTAGAGGAATATTGCATCCTGGCCAGGACGAAGTATTAATCTACTGCCCTTTTTGATCTCCTTATTATTCCATTTCCAAAATATCATATCATCTCGGAATTCTTCCCATTCAATTACATCTGAAAATTGATTTTTGAAAAAAGACATTTGCTACTTCCTTTCATACGAATAGATTTTTAAAAACGTATACTATTAGAAGCTACCACCTCTACCGGTGTATGAACTACCACCTCTGGTAACTCCTCCGCTACCACCACCGCCTCCGCGGTTATTATTAGAAGGCTTTTTACGTTTTGTTACGCTTTTTGTTAAGTAAATATCTTTTTGTTTCAGAACTTTAAAGTCTCCTGTATAGGTACGTTCATTTACTGTAACTTTCCCTCCAGAATTATATGCCATAGTTCCAACAATTACTGCACCAATTCCTATTGCTATTAATATATGGAACCATGTATCAAACAGAAAGCTTTCCGGATTCACACCTGGAATATAACGCATATACTTTGATCCTGTTTCAATAAAAGTTTCAAAGGCTTCATAATACTTATCATCGTGTAAAAGAGGTGTAACTTTTTCATAAAGTAGGTCTACTCGTTGAATGTCCATGCGATCCTGAGCACCTTCAAAACTACCCAAGTAAAGCTTCCTGTTGTCTCTATCTAAAGTAAGCATTACTGTGTTTCCGTGTGGTTTGTCATAACCAGGCCCTATTTCATCATAAATATCCTCGAAATAATTTTGAATGTCCTTTCCATCTGCGTCTGGAGAAATAACAATAATAAAATCTGTTTCTCTTTTTTCACTATGTTCATATGCTAACTGCTCTAACTTAGCTATTTCTTCATCCGTTAATAGATTAGCATAATCATAGATTCTCTGTTTAGAGTCGTCCGCTAATACAGTAGTAACAGAAATAAATCCTATTAAGAGCAACATAAACGTTAGGGTGACTATCTGTTTAATATTCCTCACCAGATTTCACCTCCAATTATGAAGGAGACTAGCTTTAGCCCTACGAATGACGCAGCAGCAATTCCACCCCACCAAGTTGCTATTTTTTTCATACTTAACGGTGGCTTTCCAACTACTTTCCCTGTGACACCATTCATCGCAAAGGTATGTTCTTGCTTGTCGAAGTCATAATAAACCATCCAAACTGGAAGTAGAACATAGTATGCCTTTCTCTCATCAGTAGCAACATTTTTCTCCAAATATTGTACTGATGAATAGCCATTAATGGTGGAACCAATATATTTATCAATATAGCTACTCACTTTTGACTTCACTCTAGGGAATAAATCCTTATTGTTGAAATTATATTTTTCTGCTAAAAATCCTGCTAGATAAGGAGTTTTAAAGTCTTTCAGTGTCCCATAATCATATGGTTCTAGTTTATCCATTAGTTCATCATTCATCTTTTCCGATGCATCAACCGGAACCTTTTGGAAGGTTAAATCAATTTTACGTTCCACATCATAGTACTTCGTTTCCGTGTATATATAATCTCCTTGGGTATAAGTCCTTACTTTTGTTGCTTTTGCTCTCACATCCGCTATACTATGTAAATCATAGAGCCAGAAAGGGACATATATCCCAGTGATATTTTTAATCCGATCCGCTGTCATAAAACCATCTGGCGTCAGTCTTCCATTCTTACACCATTTCTTAAATGCTTCCATTGCCTGATCTTTACTAATTTGGAATGGAATGACCATATCTGGTGCAAGGTTTCCAGAAACTCTATCAGCAAGTACTACCCCTGCCCCACAAAAGCTACAGGAAGTAGCAGAGGTGTCTGCATCTGTTATGACTGCAGCTCCACAGTTATTACAAACATATTCTTTTGCTTCCTCATCCGTAAGCCTCGTCGTAATAAATTCATCTGAAAAATCATCAATAGAATCCGCGCGCCCACAACTACTACAGGATAGATTCCCCGACTCGGAATCAAATGCCATATCATCGCCACAGTTTGGACATTTATAATGAAGTAACATGTTATCACCTCTTATCTATATTTTCGATTTCTACATCAATTCCTCTTTTTAACTCTTCAAGCGCTTCAGCCTCTGCCAAGGCACGGTTGGCTTGTTCTTCGAGCCGGTCAAAAGTAGTTAAACGAACGTTTGATTGAGAAGGTCCCTTTTCGAACACGTTTCTCTTACTCTCTGCAACTGTTAACCTACCAACTAATTCATCTCTGCGGTTACGAAGTTCTCTAACATCTGACTCGAGTTTTTCTTGTACTAGCTTCATTTGTTCTGCTTTTATAGATGCAAGCTCCAGCTGCTTTTCTAATTGATTAACTTTTATCTTAAGATCCGCTTTCTTTATTAGAAAGCTTCGGGCTTTGTCTTCATTTACCATTTCTAGTGCTTTCACTGCATAGCGTTCCATCTTGTTCACTTCTGCTTGGCAAGTTTCAAGTTCTCTTATTATGCGATGCTTACCAGCTAGTGCTGCCTCACTTTCAGCAGTAAATTCTCTAAGGTCTCGTTCCATTTCTCGAATAAACATGCTGATTTCAGTTTCTGGATTTTTCAATGCAGTAACCTTTGCATGTATATTACTAGCTAAAATCGTCCTAACTCGTTTTAAAATACTCATTTCCCCCACCACTCCCCTACTTCAATAGTACTATAATTACGTAAAATCCGGATGAAAAGTTTCAGAAATATCAAAAGGAAAACGTAGTCTAAAAATCACTATCTAATTACAGTAAATTAAATTTTTAAAAAAATAGGTTGAAATGTGATAAAAGATGATATATGATAGGGAATAATTTATTGAAGCAATCTCAATCGTTTAATAGCTATGAAAAGGACACGGGTTACTTTTACAAGTTTGCAGAGAGGGAAGGATTTGCTGGGACCTTCCTAACGTAGTGAAGTAACTTACCACCTTGGAGCTGTTTGGTGAAATTAGTAACCAATACCGTTATGCTGCGTTAAAGCACTGGAGCCATAAGGAATGTCTTATGGAAATCTGGGTGGAACCACGGGTTAACATACTCGTCCCAATCTTAGGGATGCGTGTGTTTTTTTATTTTTCTAGGTTTTATCGAGCTCAAGCATTTTTACAACAATATATTACTCGCGTTGATAAGGACATGAATTATTTTTACAGTTTTACAGAGAAGGAAGGATTGCTGAGAACTTCCTAAACGGCGGAAAGTAATTTACCACCTTGGAGCTGTATTGGGGAAATGAGTATCCAATACCGTCATGCTACGTTACAAGCACTGGAGCCATAAGGTCTACCTTATGGGAATCTGGGTGGAACCACGGGTTAACATACTCGTCCCAATGTTTGGGATGAGTGTGTTTTTTTATTTTTGGGAAAGGAGGAATACTAAGTCAAGGTAGCTATTTTCTGGTTTTAGAGTTAAACAATCATATATAAACGGAGGGAAAGAAATGAAAAGTTTATTACTTAAGTGGAATCAAGTAAGTTTAGTAAGACGAATTCTTATTGGTATTATTATTGGTATTATTTTATCATTATCCTTACCTGATGCAATGAGCTGGATTATTATATTTGGGGATTTGTTCGTAGGTGCTTTAAAGGCAGTTGCACCAATACTAGTTTTATTCCTTGTTATGCATGCCCTCTCTAAACAAAGAAATGGAAATAAAACTAATATGAAATCTATTCTAGTCCTATATGCGATAGGGACATTTTCTGCTGGCCTAGTTGGTGTTCTTGCAAGCTTTATTTTTCCTGTTAAGCTATCACTTGTATCAGGAGCAGAAGATTTAACTCCTCCAAGTGGTATCCTAGAAGTTCTCGAAACTTTACTATTTAACATTGTAGATAATCCAGTTAACGCTCTAATGAGTGCTAATTATATTGGTATATTAGTTTGGGCTGTATTATTAGGAATCGCATTAAGAAATGCATCGGAATCTACTAAAAATGTGATAGAGAGTTTCTCTAATGCTATCACTGTTATCGTGAAATGGGTAATCAACTTTGCACCAGTTGGAATTATGGGACTTGTCTTCAATGCTATTGTTTCTAGTGGGCTATCCGCTTTACTAGGCTATGGAAAATTACTTGTTGTTCTGTTAGGCTGTATGTTCTTTGTAGCTCTTGTGATTAACCCACTTATTGTCTATTTTTACATCCGAAAAAATCCATATCCGCTTGTTTTTACTTGCCTAAAGGAAAGTGGTATTACAGCATTCTTTACTCGTAGTTCAGCCGCAAACATTCCAGTAAATATGAAATTAGCGGAAAGACTTGGGTTGGATAAAAATACGTATTCCGTATCGATTCCATTGGGAGGTACAATCAATATGGCTGGTGCGGCAGTAACCATTTCTGTCTTAACACTTGCTGCTGTTCACACCCTAAACATTGAAGTAGATATTTTCACAGCAGTTATTCTTATTGTTCTTGCTGCAATATCCGCTTCTGGTGCGTCAGGTGTTGCCGGTGGATCTTTATTACTCATCCCTTTAGCTGCTAGTCTTTTCGGAATTTCTAATGATATCGCGATGCAAGTCGTTGCAGTTGGATTCATCATTGGTGTATTACAGGACTCTGTTGAAACAGCACTTAATTCTTCCACTGATGTCCTCTTCACAGCAACTGCGGAATATGCTGAAAAGCGTAAGGCTGGAGAGGAAATAGTAATTAATACAAGTGAAGTCGTGTAATAATTAGAAATCGTAATTTTTAATTGATAAAAAGCTGTCTCTATGGTCATGACATTGACATAGGGACAGCTTTTTCTAACTTTCTTCCTTCCAAGGAGGATCTCCACTTTGATGTAGCTTCTGATTGATTTTGTAGACAGAATAAGGAACAGCGAAAGCCAGAATGGTACAAATGAAAATTAAGTTCTCTGGTAAAAATCCTAATATCAAATCCCACAAACAAAGAAACTCCCTTCTCTCACTCTTTCGATTTGTAAATAACCCCATCAGACCGAACTTCTGTCTTTACGGTTACGTTTACAGTGCTGTTGGAAAAATAATTATCACCTTTATCCCAGTTGTCTTTCATTTGTTCCCATGTTTCATAGTGAAATTTCTTTAAGTTATCTCCAAAACCAAAAACATCAGCCTTTAGCTCTTTTTGTGCTTGTTCGATAGACTTATTGGCAATTTCCTTAACTTTATCAGAGACAGCCTTTTCTAAGGCTTCTACTTCACTTGTTTTTTGGAGTTTCACCGTCCCAAAGGTTTCCTGCATTTCTCCCTCTAATTTTATTATTACATCTATTTCGATGTTTTTCGGATCCTTTGCCTTTATTTTAATCTTACTATTTGCTTCTCTAATCGAATAAGCTGTTAAATGACCTTTAAAATCCACCACAACGGGGCCTCGTACCTCTTGTCCCGTTATTAGTTCATACCCGAGCATTTCTTCAAGACTTAAGCTCCCGATCACTTTACTTGAATCTCCTTTAAAGACTGAGCCGCCCTCAAAATTTATTCTATTATTCTTAGCCGCTACCTCTGACAATACAAAGCTACTCTCTGTTAACAAATATTCGTGAATGTCGCCAATCCTTACTGGCTTCATTTCACCTGTTTTTCTCAGACTATTTTCCAGTATTTTATCGATGTAGCGGGCAGGTAGCTGTTCATTTTCTGGTTGGATATCTAAAATGTCCATCGCCTTCCCCTTCGAAATGACTACGTATATTCCCCGATGTGTATCTCTATTACGGATAAAAACATCCATCACATTAGCAAACAGTTCTGGTATAGATGCAACTTCCTCCGAAACGATTATAACTTTTAAATGTTCAAAAAATGGCATTTTATTCGTTTGGTTAGCCACATCCTGGGCAATATCATAGATACTTATCCCGCTTGCAGAGATATTCATATATCCCTTTTGTCCGCCCCCACCTCCCCCACTGGGAGTACCCAAACCTGCTGGCACTGCGATTTGGCTAGTTAATGTTAATTCATCATTACTTCCATTTTTATTCCCATCTTTTGCTACATCTATCGCCATTCCTATAATAAATCCACGCTCTTCTATACTAATTCCATCCCAGCAGCCAGAGAGAAGTATGAGCACAAGACAGCAGATAAACAGTTTATGCACTCGTTTTATCATTACGTCCCACTCCTCTTAATTTAGCGATTAGGAATAATACTAGAGTTGTTAAAAAGGAATATGAAATCACGATCGTTCCTAGTAGACCTGCAATGAGTGAAATTTGACTAATATCTCTTGGTAATAATGCAATATAATAGACGATAGGACTTAGAATTAAAACAAGCCCAATCTTCTTCATCCGATTAAAAATGTAACTTAGTGCTAAAATAGAAACATCCAATGCCATAGCTGTTGTAGTAAATGCACCCATCGTCCAAACAACAAAAAATACCGATTCTACTGATTCCAGGATACCGCCTGGTAACTCTATTCGTTTCGCTAAATCAATTGTTGGAAATAGTAAATTCGAGGTTGAAATTTGACCAAAAACCATTAGGCACGTTAAATAAACAAAGACATAGATGACTATAGGAATTGTCATACCAAGCACAGCTATTTTAGGAGCCTTCTTGGGTTGTCGAGCAAACGCTGTATAAAACAGGACAATACTAAATCCCATATAGGAAAGAGTACTTGTTTGTATCCCTTTCCAATAATCCTTCACATTCGTTTGAAACACTGGTAGTAAATTAGATGGTTCAATCCACCTAAAATTAAAGATTAATACAAGTAGCAAAATGAAGATAATAAAAGGGAAAAAGAGCATATTCAACCGGAACAATGCCGCACGGGCCCCTGAGACTGCATAGACGACAACTAATAAGAAAGACAAGGTTACAACCTCGACCGGTGTCTGATTAAATAAATATTGTTGAGATGTATCCCCAAGTACTCGTATATGAAAGGCGGCTATAGAGATAAAAAGAACAGCAAATAGAAAGGTAATAATCTTGGCAATAGGTTTTGACACAATGATAGAAGCATAGGAAATAAACGATTGATGTGGAAATCTTGCGGCTAGTTTAGCCATCAACCAAATCATTAGAACACAAACCGCCCCTGCAATGACTAGTGCAATCCATCCATCAGAGCCAATCGTTTCATCCGCAATTCTTCTCGGTAATGAGAGGATACCTACCCCAATAACCATCGACGGTATAGCAATCAATATTTCTTTCTCACTTATTTTCTCATCTCCATATTCGAGAGATTTCATGAATCTTTTACCCCTTTATTTGCAGAATTCGAGTCTTTTGGAGCAAGAAATCTTGGCCGTTTCGTTAGCATTGTCATAGGTGCACGTATAACAAGGTCCTTCCAGTCTCCTGCAATATTAGGAGCAAAAGGTGTTGAGTACGGTATACCAAAACTTTTTAGATTGACTATATGAATATTGATAATAATGTAAACTAGGACAATTCCATAGAGACCAAAAATCGCCGCAGCTATCATGAACCCCCAACGAATGATGCGAAATGTTATCCCAATACTAAATGATGGATTTGCAAATGCAGCAATTGCCGTAAGCCCAATGACAATGACCATAATCGGACTAACAATACCTGCTGTTACAGCTGCTTCTCCGATAACTAGTCCTCCAACGATTCCTATCGTTTGTCCAATTGGTGTCGGTAATCTAATTCCTGCCTCCTGTAATAATTCCATCGTAATTACCATTAGAAATGCTTCCACAACCGGTGGAAAGGGAACTCCCTCTCTAGACGCAGCGATGGAAAGTGCTAATTCAGTGGGTAACAATCCAGGATGTATAGACACTAATGCAATATACAATCCGGGTAGCATCAAAGCGATAAATGCTGCAAGATAACGTAACATCCTAAGTAATGTTCCAATCCACCATCGTTCATAATAATCTTCCGGGGATTTTAAGATATCCCCCAAAACAATGGGGGCAATTAATACAAATGGCGTACCATCTAATAGAATTACTACCTTCCCCTGCAGAAGAGCGGAGGAAGCTTTATCAGATCGATCGGTACTATCAATTTGTGGAAATGGAGATAAGAAACTATCTTCAATCCATTGTTCAATGAACCCTGACTCTGGGGCATCATCAATTTCAATGGATTCTATCCTTCTACTTACTTCTTTAACGATTGCCGGATTAATAACACCATCTACATATGCAACGACAAGGCTTTTCTTACTGCGTTCACCAATTTGATAGGCTTTAAATCGTAAATCAGAGGTCTGGAGAGCTCTTCGGAGTAGTGATAAATTGGTACCGAGGTTTTCAACAAATCCTGCTCTTGGCCCACGGACTACTGTTTCCGCAACTGGCTGTTGAATCGAGCGGCTCTCCCCACCTTTTGTATCCATTATTATTACCGACTGCTGCCCATCTAAAAAAAAGACAGATTTTCCAGAAAGAATTGCATTTGCTACATCATCATGTGTATTTCCTATCTCTGTCGTACTGATAGAAATGAAGGTTTGGAAAATCTTTTGAAATAGTTCTGTACTTTCCTGGGGCAAATGCTGACCTGATATTAAATCCTGTAAGTTTCCCAATATACTATCCTGAACTATCTGTTTGTCGATTAGTCCATCGATATAAATGATGGCACTTGTAATATCATTTTCTCCAATTTGAAATTCTCTAATTACCAAATCGCTTGGTTCATCTAATAGTTTCTTTAACTGCTGGATATTTGCCTCTAAATTACTATCTAGTTTTGATGGTTTACTTTGTTGATTTTCTTCCTGTCTTGCTTTTATTTTTTGTCTTTTAAAAACCCGCCGTACCATACAATCCCCTCTAGTCGTTAGAAAGTCCTCTCCTTTGGTTTCCCATTTATAAGAAAAATTATGCAGAGGTGGTCTGCCTTCAATGGATATATTGTTGGTGATAGTTGAAAGGAGGTAAAAAAAGATAGTATCCGTTCACAAAGTAATTGATCAATCTAGAGACGGTTTTTAGAATTAGCCCGTCCATATCACCCATTTCTTAAGCCATAAAACCCTTCATAATTCCCATTATTTTTGATTCATAAGTTGCATATACCCGTTATTCGTATTTTTCTATAATCAAATTATGATAGCGTTTACATAATAAACCAAACGTCTATTAATAACTAATAAGGAGGAATAGAAAGATGCGTAAATTGTTCTACATTGTATTGTCCATCATTATGTTCACCACGATAGTTTTTAGCTCTAATACAACAATGGCCGAGTCTGATCACTTTAATGGCCCAACAATTGAGAAGCAAACTAACAAAAAATCATCTTTTAAGCCCCATCCAAAATTTTCATGGGGGACTCCTGCACCATCTTCACCTGTTCTGCATCCCGGTTCCGTAAATGGTGCTGGCATGATGGAAGAACCGTTATCCAATATAGATTCAGTGATGGAATCCATGATTGAAAACGAGTTATTCCCTGGTGCCGTAACCTTTGTCGCTCGTGGTGGGCATATTGTTCAGCATGAAGCTTATGGACATGCTTACCTTTATGAGGATGACAATTTTACAGAAGCTGAAAATCAAATACTAATGAGAAATGATACGATTTTTGACCTTGCGTCCATTAGTAAGATTTTCACGACAACTGCAGCCATGATTTTATATGAAAATGACTATTTCGAGCTTGATGACCCTGTCGCGGAACATATCCCTGAATTCGCAACAAACGGGAAAGAGAACGTGACAATCAGCCAATTAATGACCCATACATCTGGATTCCCACCGAGCGCTCCCGTGTATGACGTTGATGGAGACCGTGAAGATCGCCACCAATATGTCCTTCAGTATCCACTAGCAAATGAACCTGGCACTGTTTATACCTACAGTGACTTAAATATGATTACATTAGGATTTTTAATTGAGCGCTTATCTGGTCAGAGACTTGATGAGTTTGTGAAAGAAAACATCACAGACCCTCTCAATATGAAAGATACGATGTATAATCCACCTGAATCTTTGAGATATCGAATTGCAGCTACGGAGTATATGCCATGGACAGATAGAGGCATTGTGTGGGGACAGGTTCACGATGAAAAAGCGTGGGCTCTAGAAGGTGTTGCAGGGCATGCTGGCGTCTTTTCTACGGCCCATGATTTAGCCATTTTGGCACATACGTTTTTGAACGATGGCCGTTATGGTGAAACACAGTTGTTGCAGCCTGAGACGGTTCAATTATTAGTTGAAAACCAAATACCTGAGTTTCCTGGAGATGATCATGGACTTGGTTGGGAGCTTTCTCAAATGTGGTATATGGAAGGCTTAGCGGAAGCATCCTCACTTGGACATACTGGTTATACGGGAACATCTATTGTAATCAACCAAAACAATGACACGATCGCTATTTTACTAACGAATCGTGTTCATCCAACTCGTTATACGGTTTCAACAAATCCAGCAAGACGTAAATTTGCTGAACTAGTTGCAGATGCCATTCCTGTAGCAATGCCAAACAAGAAAGAAGGAGCTTGGTTTGCAGGGTATGGGGATTTATTAAACCGTACCTTAACTGCAGAAGTAAATTTAGATTCTGATGCAACTCTAGCATTTGATATGTGGTATCGTACAGAACAAGACTATGACTTGGGAATTGTAGAAGTATCTACTGATGGTGAAAATTGGGTACCAGTTTTGGAGCCATTCTCAGGTACCAGTATAGATTGGTTATCAAAAGAAGTGACGATTCCAGCCGGGACAACGCATATCCGTTTCCGTTATGATACAGATACGTATTATCATGGTCGTGGGTGGTATGTCGCGAATCTGAAGCTGAATGAATCTACTAGCAAAGAAATACCACTAGACTTTAATAGCGATGGTTGGACAAAACGTAATTACTAAAATTCAAGAATACACCGTCAATCTATAAATTACTTACTTTTTATCCTTTTAAACATTTCTATTCATAAAGAGGCTTTCTCATAGGTGATGTGAGAGGCCTCTATTTTCTTAGGAAGATGATGTATTTGCTTCTACTAATAAGAGGGAAACCACTCTCATGGCTCCCCACTTTTCAAAACGCACTAACTATCAAGGCATATGTCTGGCTTAATCACTTAACGACTCCTGCTGCGATTTCTACCTGTTTTTGATGGGAAGCGTCTGGAGCACCATCTTTATGGCGAGTACTATTTCCAAAATAGACATCAAAGTGGCCGGTGATCCCGTTATCTTTGATATACTCCACATCATGCGGCATGAAAGACATACTGGCTGCTACCTTTCTTCCATCTATTTCTAATACAACGGCTCTTGGAGTCCATGAATAGCCACCCCAAATGGACTTTGCAATATTCGAGTCATTTGCGGTTAGTGTTTCCGAGTCTGCATGATTGGCTCCAATTGTTCGCTTGATGTAAAAACTTTTCCCCGTAGCATAATCAGTGACTTTGGCGGTTTTGTTGATAGGAAAAACATATTGGGCTTCGGTCCACCAATCCATATATTCCCCATGACGTTCACTTACTACCTCTTTCACAGCAATGTTATGAACCAGAATGGATAACTTCTGACCAATGGATAGCATACTCGAAGTCGTTAAGTTATTCGCACGTAACAATTCTGCTTGTGGTATTCCGTATTTCACACTCAAATTCCAAATATTATCACCGGATACAACCGTATGTGTCTTGTAGGTAATCGTATTTTGGGTAGTTTGCGTTGGTGCGTTTGTTCCGTTTGGAATGGTTAGTTGCTGCCCAACACGTATAATGTCAGAGGTTAAGCCATTAGCTGAACGGATTGCATCCACCGTAACTCCATAGCGTTCGGCAATAGCAGACAGATTATCTCCTGAACGAACTGCGTATGTGAAGGTTATTCTTTCTACTTCTGTTGTTGGTGAAGGGGTTGATGTTTGATTGTCCTTCGTCGGTGCTTCCTGATTACTCGTTGGGATTGTTAGTGTCTGTCCTATCTGAAGCACATTAGAGGCTAATTGATTGGCTTGTTTTAAGGCATCTACTGTTGTTCCATAACGGTTTGCTATCCCCCATAATGTATCTCCTGTTTCAACTGTGTGGGAAGTGCTTGTAACGGTAGGTGCTGGTGTTGGCGGTGGAGTAGGAACAACCTCCCCGCTAGTTGGTATAGATAATTGTTGACCTATTTGAAGGCTATCACTCGTGAGATTATTGGCACTTTTTAAGTTGCTTACTGATGTATTAAACTTTTGGGCGATGCCCCACAAAGAGTCTCCCGCTACAACAGTATAAGAACTTGTCATTTGTGTCGGGGCAAGATTTTGTGTTCCTATATTTGTCCCACCGCCCATTACAACAGGAATAACAAGTGTTTCACCGAGACGAATCAAATCACTTGTCTTATGATTCGCTTGCTTGATGGCTTCTACACTAACTCCATATTGCTTTGCCACAGCTATTAAGTAATCTCCAGATTTTACGGTGTGAAATGCTTTTGGGATAATCAAACGCTGATTAACTTTCAAAACATTACTCGTTAAGTTGTTGGCTTTCTTAATGTTATCAACAGATGTATTAAACTTCTTGGATACTCCCCAAAGGGTATCACCAGATGATACCTGATAATAAACCTGACTGGACTCAGCTACTTGTATGGTTGTGGTACTTGATTCTGCGGCGTATACAGTTGAAGTGTTATTCATAAGTGGAATAGAAGCAACCAACATCCCACCGATCATCACCTTCACCATGTTGACCTTGGTATTTGGATACCTTTCTCGTATGACTTGCCTAGCTGTCGATAATATATCTTTTTTTGCTTTAGGAGCCGTCCCTAATTCTGAGGCAAACTCTGTTAAGTGATCATTTAAGTAAATAACCAATGTATAAGTGTCATGTTGTGTATTGCTCTTTTGAAGTTCGTAGCTTTGAAATTGGTCCACTTTTGTCCACTCTCCTACTTATTGACATTTAGCTTGATAATTAGTGCTAGATGTTTAGTATTCAAAGGAAAGCGAATCATTATTCTAATTTAAATAGCAGCTCAAGTGATATCTGAATCTTTTCTTTTTATCCGGAAACTAAAAAAACATCAAGATTTCTGCCATAGACGGCTAAAATCTTGATGCTCTTTTATTAGCTTGATGTTGCATTCTTACATTTTTATAGAGAAGGAATCGGTCCTTGCAGTAATACTTTAGCTCAATGATGGACTAGATCTTTTTCCCAAAGTATGCGAAGTCGAACGGAAGATTTTATTTTCTTCTTGATTTTTAATAACTACTATTTTCTAATCTCCTCTAAGCTACGTTTTACCATTTCCTTCGATTCTTCTAACCCCAGGCTCGCACCGAATAATGGGCGACCAGTTTCTAAAATAACCCCATTTTTCAACTGTCCTATATTTAATGGTATAAAACCAAAATCATCAACAATTTTTTCTACTTGATCGATTGACTTTTTATCATCTCCAGCAATTAATAATGCTTTTCGATTTTCCTTTGTACCCTGCTTGGCATGGTCTACAAGATCGTGGTAACCTATATGATTAAAAGCCTTCACTACAATACTTTTTTCAAAATATTGCTGGACTCTTTCTGAAGAAGAAAGTTCTTTATCAGAAAATACTTGATCTGTTCCATCTACTTCCCACCAATAATTCATGGCATCTATTACAAGTTTATCTTGCAGCAATAAAGAATCAATTTGTTGATACTTACTCAACGGTACAGCTAAGATAATTATATCAGCAATTTGGATAAGTTCTTCTGATGTATAAGCTTTTGCACCAGGAACTAAAATTTCAACGGTTAATTCTATTTTTTCTGCTGGACCAGATGCAGCTATTCCTACTGGGTAGTCAGCCTGCCTTGCAAGTTGACCAAGAGAGATTCCTAATTTTCCCGCACCTAGTATTCCAATCATTGGTTTGGTCAATTTAATTCCCCTCTTTCAATATTTCTTTCACTCGTGGAATCACTTCTTTTCCAAATAATTCAATCGTTTGAAATCGTTCTTCTTGTCGTTGCCCGTTGATACCATAGACAAGATCAAAACGTTCAATACCCATTTCCTTAATCACTTTGGCCATTCGTTTTGCAACTGTTTCTGGACTACCAACATAAAATGAACCATTCTCTATTTCATTTTCAAAAGCTTCACGACTCATTGGTCCCCAGCCACGTTCCAAACCAATTTTATTCATCGCTGGAACGATATACTTCCACGCTCTTTCAATCGCTTCTTCATCTGTTTCAGCAATTACCCCATGAGAATGCATGCCAACCGGCTGAATCGGATTACCAAACTTTTTAGCAGATTGTTTATATAGTTCAATATAGGGTTTAAAGCGAATTGGGTTTCCGCCAATAATAGCTAACATTAATGGATACCCATAACGTGCTGCTCTTACAACAGACTCCGGTGTACCACCGACACCTACTTGTACATCCAATTTTTTCTCCGTCATTTTCGGGTAAACTTCCATATTCTCAAGGTGAGGTGTAAATCTTCCATTTGAAGTAACCGGTCCACCTTTGACTAGTTTATCAAATAAGGCTACTTTTTCTTCAAACAATTCATTGTAATCCTTTAAATCATAACCAAATAATTCGAAAGACTCCGTGAACGAGCCTCTTCCAATCATCACTTGTGATCGACCATTAGAAAGAGCATTCAATGTGGCAAAGCGTTGATACAAACGGATTGGATCATCAGAACTTAATACCGTGACCGCAGTTCCTAAAGTTATTCTCTCTGTAACAGAAGCTAGCGCAGCCAAAATAATTTCCGGACTTGAAATAGAGTACTCTTTTCGATGATGTTCACCTAATGCAAAAACATCAACACCAACTTCTTCAGCTAATTGTCCTTCTTTTGCTATATTTCGGATGGATTCTTCATAAGAAATTTGTTTACCCGAATGATCTACCGCAACATCTCCAAAAGTATCCAATCCAAATTTTAATTGATTAACATCCATATTTTCCACTCCAATTACTATTATATATTTAATTTATTTTTACGACGCATGTTGTACATACTCTATTTTAGATTAGTTTAAATAACATTCAACTAATAGGATTCACTTTCACATTTCCCAGCAAAAGGGTCAGTCTATGTAAATTCAAAAAAGCTTCTCAAAAGTTAAAATAACTTTTGAGAAGCTTTTTGGCTTTGGAGCACGGAATTACATCATGCCGCCCGTAAGATGAGAGTGTGTAATATCGTTAACGTGAGGTTCATAAAGTGCGGTAAATCAACGTTTTGGATATTTTTAACTGTAACATCTTTAACGGGGATTTACCGTTTTTAATGGGATTGCGTTAGCAAATTGTTAGCATGATTGTTAAGATACTATAATAATAAAAGCAATAAATATATTTAAACGGTGAACGATTTTGATTTTGAATATCTTATCATATCCATACACATTACGGATCGAATGATAAATGCAAAATATAAAACTTAGAATTAATTTATTTATCCTGATTATTAGTAAGATTACTATCTATTTCTATCATCCTTTTTTTTATTTCTTTTTTATAAAGCTCAATGGCTTTGTCCTTCCTTTCAGATTTGTTTAATCTATTTAAGGTCAAATTATTTATTACATCACTTCTAAATTTATATTGATCTTCCCAAACAATCGTTGTCCAATATGTTATAACATCACCCTGTGTGATTCCTATTTCACCTAATGTTTTTGAAAGTGTTTGTTTTCTTTTGTTAAAAACAATCGAATGCTTTAAAGAAACTCTTATATCATCATAAATTAATTCCCTTGATTCAGGGAATTTAAAAAAACCTCTAATAATATTTAATAAATCCTTAATTGTAAATTCAGGAGAAACTTGAATTTTATAGATACTTTCATATCGATTTGAATAGAGAAAAATTTCAATTTCTTTGTTATTCAATTTAGATAACAACTTATCTGTATAGTGGTCAAGAAAACTCTCTTTTACAGAACTTAGTAATTTTTGAGAAGGAATTTCTATTAAAATATTAAAATTCCTTTCAACTTCCGTATTATATTTTTCACATAATAGATCCCAGTTATTTTTTGATTTTATTATTATATCAGGATATACTTCTTTTAACTTTTTTTCAGAAGTACCTGATACAAGTACATTTGTACAAAGGACATAATCTTTCCACCCCAACTGACTCTTAATAGCCAGTGCAGATTTTAACGAATTTATAGCTTGAGTAACATTAAAGTCCCCACTCTTCCCTGACTCTACACTTTTACATTGATAAGCTATTTTATCAGTAGAATCAAAAATGTCTACTCCCTGTTCAGGTGGGTTTCTCCTATGGATATTATTTTGACTCCTCTCTAGACATAGAAGTTTAAAACAAAAGCTTTCCCAAACATCTGAAAAATCTTCTTCTTCTGGTACTTTTAAAAACGGTGGATAAAGTTTATAATTCATGGCAATCACTCGCTCCAATTATCAAAATAATCAGTTTTAACACTGTTTCTTCCTTTCTATTACACTTTCTTTTATTTATAAATGATAAACTGGCTTTGTGGGCTACCCAAATTACAGAATAATTCCATCAAAAAAATTAATAGGCTAATATTGATTTTCTTGGTTTACCTTTATCTGTTTACTACAAAATGAAAATCTAGATATCCAATAAAAAAATCACTCATGTTGCAAATAGAATTTCTCAATTTCGTCCATAATTAAGTCTGCAGGTTCTTCACCACGTTCCTTTATGTATAACATTTCCTCTAATTTTTCCTTTGTGATAAATAATATCACTGTTCTATCATCAGAAAATATTGTATTTCTTTTTATATGAGCTGCGTTATTCGGTAACTTTGTAGAACAAATAATAGCTAGTTTTCCCATAGGATTTGTAAGATAATTTTTAACCTGAAGAATTTCTTCTTTACCAATTTCACTCGTGTCATAATTCTTGAATTCAAACAATATCATTCGAGCATTTAATTCACGTCTTATCTTCGCCCAAGTGTTTGTCCCAGTATCTTCTCTATTTGCGAAAACTGCATCTCTGCGATCTATTCCCGAATATGATCTTGGTTGAATAATTGGTGGCTGTAACGGTGGTACAAATAGATATTCTAATATTTCCACACAGATATCCTCAAAGTCACTCCAGTTGGTACGCCCGGCCGGACAATTATTAAGTCTATCTACTAAGTCCAGAACTGTAGTCATCTAAAATCCCCCTATTCCAAAGAAGAACTTTTCGATAAGTTCAGGGTATTTTAGCAATAATTGTTTTAATTTCCTTCCATCTACTACAAAAATATTTACTTTATCTTTCTTCCTAATAATTTCTAGTGTTTCAAGGGTAGTTGATGTAATTAAACTGTTTGTCACTAAAACTCCATTATAATTAGGATAATTAGTACGTATTTGGTAACTTAATTCCTTAATTGATGAGAGATCAACCCTTGAACTCTTGTAAAATCTACAATCGATTAGCCAATTAGTAGTAAAACTATCCACCAACTGATTTCTATTAATGGAGCTGGCTATAATATCGACTCCATAATCCAATTGTCTTATCTCTTTATTATCAATTTTAAATTTTAATTTTACTAATAGTTCAGAGACTAAATTCATAAATTCATATTCACTAATTAAATCAAAGTCGAGATATTTTATATTTTTTAAATAAGATGATAGATATTCTAAATTATTATCGAAATCCTCATAAAGCTTAAAAGATTTGAAATTTCTTAATGAGTATGGTTTTTTTACTTTTGAAATCAAAACAGGAATTATAACGATATTACGATAGTAAAAATCACTACGAATTTTGTTCATCTCAAATTCAGTCCATTTACTCTCCACATAATGCTCAGAAAGCAATATAATAAAATAATCACTTGAACTAATCTTGTAATTTATGTCATTAATAATGTCATTACTTGTCTCAATCTCTTCTATGGAAACCTCTAATCCAACACTTTCTAGGCGCTCCTTAATAATGCTAGCTTTAGAATAATCTTGGTTATTATAACTAATAAAAACTCTTGACCCCTTCATAAAGCATCTCCTATTAAAAAATAATATAAAAACGAGTTATAAACCCTATAGGTTACTAATTTGATGATTGCAAAATCATCCTATTTTATTCATGTCAATATCATAACCAACACTTCTCATTTCTCTAAATAGCGGTACTTTCCATCCTCCACTTTCATCCATATCAATATAGACTACACCAGAAATGTCATTTGGTTTTTCAATATCGCCTTTTACCAAAGCAGATACTCTCTCTCTTCCTAATTTCCCAATGAGATATCCATGTTCAAAGACTACATTTTGTCTAGCCCTATCTTTTAAGTCTCCAGTTCCCTTTACTTTTCCTTCATCACATGGAGTATATAAAACAATTGCAAAACCTACGTTTGTATTTTCTTCTATTTTCTCAATAATGGTCTTACCTAGATTAACTTGTTCGTGCAATATAATAGCCTCTAAACCTAACCTTTCAACAAATCGTGCTACTTCTTGTTTCGCCGCATTATCGTGTCCATGAACAATAAACACCTTTGTCATATCCATTATTCTTCCTCCATCAACCTTAACAACTTCATTATTTTCTACTATATATAATTTTTCATCTATGAAAATTTCATTTACTGATTTTAAAACCTTGATAGCAAAAATTGATTTACCTTCAATATCAATTATCTGGTATTCTATTTTCGGATTTATTGAAAGCAAATTAACCGCTGCATCTATAATATTTTTAAAATTAAATCTCCTACTAATATTATTGAGCCTAAAACCTTGATTATCCTTACTAGCCCCAATAACGATGTATCCGTCCATTGTGTTACCCATCGCAGCAATATACATTGCTATATTTTTCGGTTTTAATTCAAATTCTCTACATATTAAATTAGGGCAATCATCACTTTTCAAAAGACCTCTAACTACATTAGCATCAATCATTAGAACTCCTACCTAACTCTTTTTAATGGTATCTTATTTATACCAGTCATCTTTAGCATTTTACCGAAAGTAATCTTTTGTGGTTGATGACTTCCATCCTCAACCCATAATTCCCAATCCTTCTCATAATCCAAAATATCTTTCTCTGATTCATAATATAGAATAACTTGTCCGTAATCAGATGGCCTTGTAATAATATAAATCTCCTCATTATTCTTCTTCACTAAAAATATTGTCTTATCAATTTCTACCATTGAATTTAAATCATATTCATTTTTACTACCTAGATAAGTTAAAACATTATCTTTAGATCGTTCTAATATCTTTTTCACATAGTCAAATTTGAATTTATCACTCTCAGATAAATGGGTAAAATTATCCGCAAAAAACGCATTATTCATCGCATTTTCCAATGTCTTATCCGTATAAATACCAGACTGAATTAATATATCTTCAGTCATAGTTTCTTTTGAGGTAATATTAAATTCATTAGTACTTTTTTGTTGCAATATTTTTTCTAACGTAACGCTATCCTTTATCCCGTATTTGTCTAGAAGATCATCGTAGATTTCTGCTTTTTTCATATTTGAAGCAATCTCTTTATCATCATATAACCAATGTTTATTTTCACAAAGTTCCGGAAAAACTTTCTGGGCTAGATCTAAGTTCTCTTCTATCCAAATAAATATTCTCTTAAAAATTGACTTGATTTCACCACTTTGATTTATTCTGTTTCCTTCATTTTTTTTAACGAATGCTACTATTGGTTCTGCTAAATCCTTTGTGTGCTTTTCTCTATTTTCAGGCAGCTTCAGAAAAATTTCTTTATCTAATAGTTCATTTCTAATATCGAGTCCACACTCTGTAGCAATACTTTTTAATTCTTCATCTATTTCTCCATCATCTAAGAACAAATCATCTTTTGTTAAGTAAAAACCGTTTTGATTTGGTAAAATAGGTTTTGTTGATTTATTTATCAAATTGTCGAAATCATTTTTCACTAGAAAATCAACAAATTTACCTAGCCACTTTAATGCTTCACTCTTACTTAGAAAATTGTAGTCATTAACAAAATTATTGATATTTTCTGTTTCGCTTATTTTTTCCGCAATCTGTGTAGCAACACTCTTAATAGACTTGTCTAATAACTCTTCCGAAATATTTTTAACATACTTCTTTTCCTGAAAATAATTTCCGAAGATTTTCACTGCAAACGGTTGAATTTCAATTTGTTTCTTGTAATTTAGCTCCTCTTGATGTAAAACTAAGATTCTAGAATATACTTTACACTCTAATTCACCACTAGCCCATTTTAGCTCTTCTACTATTTTTCTTATAATGCTTTCGTTATTAACTTTTTCATAATCAATAAAGTTATTGGCCTCGACATTCCTATGTAGTAGGTACTCTTTACAATCTTCTCCGAGTAGATCTAATATTTCCTTATAATCCTCATCAATATTATCATCAAGTGAAAGTTCTGTACCTAATTTAAAAATCCCGTTTTGATTAGGTATTACAGCATATTTCCCTGAGACTATATGCTCTATCATTCTCTTTTCTTTTTTTACAAGAGTAAAGTATTCATTTAACCAAGACTCTGGTTTATATTCGATTTCTAAGCTATCGGTCAATGCCTCTAATTCTTTTAATTCTTCAATTCTCATTGTCAATCTTTCTAAATCGAGATTTTTACATTCACTCCATAGAGATTTATACCAATGATGGATATCCTCTTTCCGCGGTAACTCGTTAGGAATCCACTTTCTAGTCAAGTCCCATATACTAGATCGAATTTGCTCATTTATATGATTTGGTATTGCCACTTGGTTTTCACCAGTTTCATTATATAATGCAATTCTTTTGCTGGCAGCATTATCTATTATTGGACAGTATTTAATAAATTCTTTTAGTTTATCAACCACACTTTGCTTTAACCAATCAGTTGAAATCCAATCTTTAGGAGTGATTCTTTTTATCTCAGTAGCATTATATAGACCATACCAATAATTTTCAGATGCATAGTTTAATAGTGATTGATATAATTTACACGCTTTAAGTATCAAGTTCTTATTCTCTTGAATTTTTCCATTTTCTATGTCAGTTAAAAAAATACCGTCTCTCGGTTCTGTAGGATTAAATGTTCCGCTTTCAACTATTATCGGAAATGGAAAATCATCTGTACCAACTAATGGAAAGTCACAGAATATTTTAGGCTGTTTTTTATCAAATTGCTTTATCCACACTTGTTCATTTCTTTTTTCAAGTGCTACAGCCACCCTAACTGGTTGATCCTCAACCAACAAAATAAAATAATATTTTACATTACCATCTAGTAACTCTTCTATCTTATATATAGAGGAATTCTCTAGCCTACAGTCTAGTTTCTCAATAACCTTATATGTAATGTTTTCAGATTCAATATTTACCTCTTCTATCTTAGGGTTTAATGCCATTACATATGGAATTGAAATCTTTAAGTCTTCTAATCCTGTTTCAGCAACTTCTTTCCCTTTTTCATCTAATGAATATGTAAAAACCGTATTATAATCGTTAGGATTGTAATACTGTGACCCTTTTGCCACGGTACTTTCATCTAATTCCTCATATGCTAAATTTATTGACTCTATTATTGTTTCTTTATTTTTACCTGACCTATCAATAGTAACCTTAAAATTCTTAATTGGCTCATGTTCATCTGCTATATAGCCATTTACAGTAACTATCTCTGACAAAAGATGTGTTGTTAAGAATCCAGTACCAAACTTACCCGTTACTTTTTCTTCTTTATGTCCCGCATCTCTATCTTTGGTAGATACCTGTTCAATTAGGAATACGATATTCTTAGTAGAAAATGGTCTACCGTTATGGCTAAATTCAAGAATATTTTTTTCTTTACTTAAATTAATTTTAACTTTCACTTTACCACTAGAATTAGAAACATCTTTCGCATTTTGCAATAGCTCCCATATCCATCTTCTAGGACTATTACTATTAACACTTAATTTAAGCTTGTCCATCATATCTAGTATTTTATTTGCTACATTAGCATTATGTGCTTCTTGTCTTTCTAAGAGTATTTTTTCTTTATACATATATCCACCTCGCCTAAAACAATCTTCCTTACTTTAGATGTATAGTCCTTGGTTGACAATATTTAAAGGAATAATCGCACGTGGTTTTATCTTAAACCCATCGGGTTCGTCATATATCATTTTTTGAAGTTCTTTTGCTTCTTTTGCAGTTTTTACTAAGGTAATTGCATTTGTAGGTAATTTAAAGTCCCCTTTGTGCCTCCATTCTCTCTCATGTAACCAACTTATCCAACCTTTTTCATTAACTTCGAATCTTACTACTCTCCACAGTTCACTCTTTGGTATATTTAAATCTTGAATTTCTTGATTAGACAAATATAAAACAGGTCTACAGTTTTTTTTATAGCCAAATTTCTTTGTGAATGCAATGCCATAAGGTTCATATCTTGGATTATTAGGATTTGCACTTTCTTTATCTAGAACGTATTTTAGCGAACTAAAAGGTATGTCCATAAAACATGCTGCAGTATCATTCCCCTTTACGAAACCTGTTCTATTGCTCCCCCATATGACTCCTGTTTTTAAAATACTCACTAGGTTATCTAGCGCTGTATATTGATCTTCTTTCAGAGTATTTTTTGTAAGGTGAATTAGGTATGGAGTTAGATCAGGTCTGTCATGAAAATAAAGCTCATCAAAATCTTTAGCCATCAGCTCACCTCTTTTTAAATCTATATTAATTATTAGTTTAATTTTATACTTTACTACCATAACTTTCTACTGAATTCACTATTAATTCTTAATATAAAATACTAGAATAGGCATACACACAGATATTACTTCCTATTTCCAATTTAATAATTCGACAAAATCATAATTTCTCTACATAATTTGCAGGGGTTTAGGATTTTTCTGTCGAATGTATTAGAAATGCAGATTTTTACATAGGTGTGTATTTTAAAGAAATACAAAAAATGGTTAAGCAGGTTTAAAACAACAATGACTATATATGTTCATAACAAAAAGCTTTAAAAAGACTTCCACAAAATTAGGGGGGGTACTATTGTATAGTATATATACTGCTTATTATGACTTAATAGCAACGGCAAGTTTATTAAATATAAAAAAAAATAAAAAGTTTTCAGCAGTACCAGTGTATCCTTTATTTCGAGATATTTGTTTAATGATTTATCAAATAAACAAGGATATTCTAGATGACTCGGTTCAATTGGATCCGACTATAAAGAAGATACGCCATAGGGTGAAGTTATTTCAAAAAAAAGATAATTATAAAGTGTACAATCGTATAGTAGATTTACACACATATCAGTTTGGAAATGATATAGATAACCTAGGCTTTTACTTAGAAGGTGACAAGCTAGTAGGAAGTACAATATATACAACTTACATATTTCAAGATACTCATTTCTTTAGCACTAACCCTAAAGAAACCGGAAAGATCGCACTTGCATTTGCTAAAATGGTGGGAGAATCTGCTGGGCTAATTATAGAGAAACTTATAGAAAAATCCAATTATACCCTACCACTAATGGATCCTCCTACTTTTTTATATAACGATGATAAGCCTTATAGAGATAAAGACATATTAAGTACTAAATTTTATGGAGAAGACCAAAATCATAATGTCGCTTTAACAAGATTAGTAGTTAGTCTTCAAGAAGCTTCCACTTGTATTTGGCTTTATAAAGGAATCTCCATCAAATATGACAAACTTCAATTAGAAAATTATATATTATTAAGGCTCTTAACAATTAAAGCAGATGAGGTCATGGATAATCTAAAGAATATGCGTAGATTTTTACCTGATAACTTCAATCAGATAGATGAAAATTGTCAATTCAAGTTATCAGCAATTATTAACAAATTTGATAGTGAGATAGAAGAAGAGTGCAAAGAGTTAAGAAATATGATTCATTATAATGAGGATAGAGAGAACTTTCTGGACTATGTAAATAGTAAGATGAAAAAAGATAATAATTATATTAATGCACTTACCTATAAGATTGTCAGTGACTATATGGCACCTTTTAATGATATCATTTCAGATTATTTACGGATAAATAATATTAAAAGTATGAGCGATTTTGAAAAGATAACTAGAAGAGTATTCACATTAATTAAAAGAAGAGATTTTAGATCAACCAATTCTAATAAACACCCTAATAAATAATATATTAAGATCTAGTATATTCTATAGCAAGAGTGTCTTTCCAATAATTTCATAGTACTATTACTTCATCATCACATACTTTGTAATGATAAAAAATTTCACTAACAATAAGTAGGCGCTAAAGAATATTAATTTGATAAAAAAGAGGCTTCTCAAAAGTGTGGACAACTTATGAGAGGCCTACAATAAAGTATAAATTGTCAGTCAAATGTTAGCCAACCAACTTATTTAACTCAAAAACCCTTATATATCAAGGATTTTGGCGACTATCATATCATGCCGCCCGTAAGATGAGAGTGTGTAATATCGTTAATGAGAGGTGCAAAAAGTGCGGTAAATCAACGTTTTGGATATTTTTGACTGTAACATCTTTAACGTGGATTTACCGTTTTTTATGGGATTGCGTTAGCAAAATGTTAGCATTTTGCTAACGCATTAATAAAAAATAGTATCCTTACCCTATAATCCCCATTTCATATAAGAATCTAGAGGGTTGCTTTGTCCATCCATTGTACCTATTTGCATAAGTTAATGTAAGCGTAGAGAGAGTACGTGTTATTGCGACAAAGCAGTTTCGTCTTTCTTCCTCCATTTCAATACTAAAGTCCCCTTTTTTCTTACTCGCAAATGAGGGTAGTTCATCCTCTACTAATCCCAAGATATATACATGGTCAAACTCTTTGCCTTTAGCAGAATGGATAGTTAAACACTGTACGTAACCAACATCTGGTTCTTTTTGTTTAGAGGACAAATCAAGCTCCTGTAAAAACGTACTAAGAGTCACATCATTATACCCATATTTATAATAAAAGCTAGTCATTAATTGCTTCCAAACTTCAAACTCATCATAAAATAATTCTTTTTGTTCATCTTCCATTTTATTAATAAATATATCTGTATTTAACCATTGAAGAGTATCCTCTATAAATTTAATAAAGCTTTTCCCTTCAATAAGATTAAGATTTAGTGAATGTAAATAATTTTTACTAAGTTCTAATGAAGAAATACAATTATAGTATCCCTTTAAATAATCACCATCTCTAGCATCACTCCAAGCAATTACCTCATCAATGTCTACTTCATGTTCGCTGAAATACTCAAAAGTGTTTATCACTTCTTGTAAGAACTTTTTATCATTCCTTTTATTTGCCAAACGAAGAAGACTATGCATCCAAGATATATGAGGATTTTCAAACTCATTTTTCCTCTTTGAAATGACAGTAGGTATTTCCTTTTTCTTTAATTCTTCATAAATCTTTAACAACAATTTATTAGAACGTGCAATGACAGCAAATGTTGATTTGTTATCATGACTAACTTTCAATTCTAAGTCTTTTACAATCCACTGTATTTCATCATCAAATGAAGGGAAGTTTTTTAACCGTATTGATTTAGAATCTTCCTCGATTTTCTTCATTGCATGAAGCGGTTTTTTATTTTCTAATCGACCCTTATTATGGGCGATAAGATTATTGGCCAGCGTAACAACAGCTGAAGGGCATCTAAAGTTATCAGATAACTGTATGATATCTGCTTCATATTCCTCTTTAAACTCATGTATTCGCTTGTTACTTGCACCATTCCACTGATAAATTAATTGGTCATCATCCGCTACTATAAATAGGTTCTTAAATTTACTTTTTGTTAGTTGTTTAATCATTTGATACTGTGCGTAATTCGTATCCTGAAATTCATCAATACATATATATGAATAAATTTTCCGATAATGATTAGCAATAAAAGGGTACTTTTTGAATAAAAGATAAGTCCTAAAAATTAAGGACTCAAAATCCAAAGCATTCAAAGAGTTTAACTTATTTAAATATCCTATATATATTTTTTCTACTGCATTTCTCAAGTTAGGGTTTGATATTAATTTATCTAAAGGAACACCAGACTCAATTAGGTTCTTTTGAAGATATTGAATAACAGGTAATAAGTTTGTTGTTCCTATTGAATCTATCTCACCGTTACTTTCTAATTCTATTTTCACTTCTTTAATAATCTCATTCAAATCTTTTGAATCAGAATAGATAGTAAAATCTGGATTAACTCCTACATGGGAACCATGATTTCGTAGTACTTCTGCGCAAAAACTATGAAATGTTCCTAAATACATTCTTTTATTCATGTCTGGTACTAATTCATTTAATCTAACACGCATTTCGTCTGCTGCTTTATTAGTAAACGTTAAACCTAATATCCTGAAGTTTTCATTAATTGACTCTTTAAGTATTCGCGCGATTCTATATGTGAGTACTCTTGTTTTTCCCGATCCCGGTCCAGCTATGACTACTAATGGCCCCTCATTCCAATTAACAACTTTCATTTGAACAGGGGTTAATTTTGAAAACTCTGTTTTGAATAAATCACTCATTTGAAATACTCACACTCCTTTCTATCATTTCATGTACAAGTTTAGGTACTCTTTCACTATTACTATTTCTATCTTTCAAGATTTCTACCAATCTATTTGCGTTACCCACTTTATCTTTCTTAATAATTTCAGCTAATTCATCTTTGTCTACCATTCCCAGTGCATCTTCACTTATAGTATAACCGTTTTCAATTGCGATAGCCTTAAATTCCTCAATAAAACCTTGATATGCTAAATACGTTTCAAAATCTTTCTGAGGAAGCATTGAAACAAGTTTTTCTATTTCTTCTTGCTTGTAACCTATTTTTTCAATTTGAGCTAATGTACTTTCTCCTTGATCATCATTGTCTGAAAGTAAAAGCCATGGAAAATCAAGCAATTTAGCTAATTTAATGAATGCACCCGGTGAACCATTATTTTGATAATCAATTATACTTATACCATAATCATCAAGAGGAAGGTCTAATATCTCTGAAAAATATTGTAACAGTATATACTCCGTTTGGCCTTCTGCTAATAACCAACCTCTAGCAAAAAATAATTCCCCTCTTGTCCTCTGGACAAACGTAAATAAGTCATTCCTTTCTTCTTTTGTAAGTATTAATTGGGATTTAGCGATGAAATTATCAATTACCTCAGCGAATTCAGTATCCTTATACATTCCATATAGACCTCGTGATTCTTGCTCACTTATTGGCTCAAACGCTACTAGTTTATTGGTGATTTCATTATAAGAAAATTTCCCACCTTTCGCTTTAATAAATCTAAGTAAACTTTCTTTCCCCTCTACGGTTACTTCAACTTTATCTATTAAATAGTGAATAAAAGTTTCTGACCCTGTTTTCCTGAATAATCTAAGGTCCATTAAGTTCATATTTTGAACAAAGTACGGAGAATGAGTCGAAATTATTTTTTGACAATCTATTTTGTTTATCTTTGAAGCTAATGAACGGCTTGCTTGAGGGTGTAGGTGTGCCTCTGGTTCTTCTAAAGTTAATATCGCTTCTGTTTCTTCTTCAAAAGTAGTTTTTAATAAAACATCAATATATGCTTGAAATAAAAATAAGGTTGCTAGACTTTGAGTACCTTGTCCGTGTCTATCAAGTGGAAAATCTACATTACTTCCTTTACCTTTCATTACTACTTGTGACTTTGAAAGGATATCCCATGTTTTTAATGGCAGCGCATTTATTGACACTACCTCTTTATCATTTAGAGATAGTACCTTGTGAATGCTTTCTAAGGATTTTATCAATTCCTCAAGATTCGAATCACTTTTTATTATCTCTTCATTAGTTTTAGAAAGACTATTTTGAATTTCCCAAAGCTTCTCGTCAGGTATATTTACCTTTTTCAAAAATCTCCCCCAGAAAGGCGAGTTGGAACTAAACGTGTCGTGAATATCACGTAAAGCTTGCAAATAAAAGACTGGTGTAAGTTGAAGAAAATCATTATATTTACTATTTGATGCTTTACCAGAAAGTGTTTCTCCTTCAGTATTAAGAAAGTCTGTTTCTATTATAAAATCTTTTTGGCTTTCATCGTATCTAGAGAATACCCGTAACCAAATCTGGTTTATTGCCTCTTCTTCATCTTCCTCCCACATTATAGGTTGTACAATTTCACCTAATATCTGAGGGATCTTTTCAGGCCATTGGTTAGGTTTTTCCTCTCTAAAGATAAATTCAATAATAATCCCATCAGAATTTTTTGGTTCACTTTTCTCATCATTAACATAATAGTCATATTCATTGAAGGGTGAAACCCTTTTGTTAGATCTACCAAGTCCTAATTTAATAGCATCAAGAAATGCCGTTTTTCCTGAGTTGTTCTCGCCAATTAAAATTGTATTTTTTGATAGTGGAACTCTAATGTCTTTTAAACTTCTAAAGTTTTTTATTCTAACTTCTTTCAAGAACATTACATTTTACCCCCAGTCTAATTAAAATATAGAATTCAGTAGAACAGAACATGATTTTATTAGATACACTCTTTACTCCATACTTCTTAAAATTCTCTACCTACTCCAATATCAATTCATGTTCATATTCCCCCCTATATTTCTTGCTTTTTTAAATGAACCATAGCGTTAAATTGATATAATTAAAAACAATACATTTAGATAATCACATCTCTATCTTTCTAGCTCACTAGATTTATTAAATCCTGTTATAATTCCAAATAGGCTTACTATAATATCAAATAAAGCTGATAATGTTATAAATAATAAGGACAATTTTGTTATCAAAACCAACTCTTCCTTTGAAAACACAACAAATATTGGTACTTTTAATATCGGAAAATCTATCCCCTTCGTTAAAATGCATACTAATAGTAAAATAAAGGAAATAAAAATTGCTATTGTATCTTTCATTATAGATTTATACAAATTTCTTATGTTAACCTCAATATCTCTAATTGTTCCGTTATATAATTTATTTTCAAGTAGATTAGCTCTTATTTTTTCTATAGTGGTAAATAAAAATGTGATTACAGCAATAGATAATCCCATTAGAATACCAATCAAATTTAGTACATACTCATCCTTCACAATCTCTAGATCATTTATTTCTGGGTTGAACCTAACTAAAATGTAAGAAAATAAAAAGGAAAGGGATATTGAAATGACAAAGTTAAGAACCTTTAATATTCTAGTCACCTTTACTTTCTCCCATTACATGATCAAGTTCTCTAATACCTTCAACTACTTTACCCTTCGAACTATCATTTTCATTAATATCATCAGGTAAATCAATTGTTTTGATATTTTTCTTGCTACTAATCCTTTGGTGTTTTCCTTTATATACGCTATTTAATTCCCATTCACCACCACCACCGGTAATGTATTTAATAAAACCTTCAATATTATTTTTAACTACTTTTAGTCGTCCTTTTTCATTTTTAAATTTTATATCAGTACTTGTATTGTTAAAAAGAGCATTTAATTTTTTTAAAAGCATTTCAGCATCTATATATCCACCAAACAAGTTTGGTGAATTTAATTTTAATTTTAATTCATATATCTCAGACGATTGATTTATGTATTTCCAAAACGCATTTTCATCCGTAATTTCTTCTAAAAATATTCCATAATCGAAACTATTAATTTTTTCATTAATTAATTCTTCAATACGATTTTTTACAGTACTTACCTTTTTAAATACTGTAGTTTTTTTCTGAAATAATATTATTTGTTTTTGGTAATCTACAATAAAATAAATATATGGGTAATCTAACTCTTCCGAGGTTTGTACATCTGTATCCCCGTCTTGATGCAGGGTTCTAAGAGTTTCTCTTGCTAGTTTGTATAGGTGGATATTTTTATTTATCTTCCGTGAATAATATATAATATACTTTCTATTATTTGCAGAGAAAGTATATTTCTGTTCTTTTATTTTTTTAAAAAAGTCTATAACCAACTTATTCTTATTCTCTATCCTTAACTGCTGCATAGTAATTTGATCTTCATGTGGCACTACAAAGTACCTAAATGCAAAAAAAATCATATCTTTTTTCATTAACATCTTCCTTTATATAATAATTTTCAAAAAGTTGTGACCGTCAAGTAAAAAGACACAATTTATGCTCATTAATTTGAAACACTTTCTTGCCCAAATATAGTCGATCTATGTTTCATTCGATAACTATCTTCATTTAAATGAATGATTTCAACTCGATGTAAAATTCTATCTAATATAGCTGTAGTAATTGCTTGGTCACCTAATAATTCTCCCCACTCTTTTGGGCCTTTATTTGATGTTAAAATGATAGATGATTGATTATATAAATCATTGATCAAATGGAAAAACATATTAGCTTCCTGTTGATCCATCGCCATAAACATCAAATCATCAATAATGACTAAATCAGCTTCTCTTATTCTTTTCATTCTGGTTTGCGATTTACGTGTGATTTCCTCCGTTTTCAGCACGTGGACAAGATCTCCCATCGTAGTAAAGATAACCTTGTAACCTTGGTTTAACGCTTCAATGCCTAACCCGATTGATATATGAGTTTTCCCACTACCTGGTGGTCCTAATAGAATGATATTGTGCAACTGTTCTATCCACGTTAAATCTTTCAATCTATTCAATTGTTTGTTGCTTAAAGATTTCTGTTCTTTTAAATTGAATTCTTCTAGTGTCTTTTGGAAGGGAAATGTAGCCCATTTAAATCGTTTTTCTAATTGCTTTTCTTCTCTGCGAGTTTGTTCATATTTTGCTACATCTAAGAGGAACTGAGTAAAGGAGGAATCCTTTTGCTCAGCTTCTCTAATTAATGCAGGAAGGTGATTTGCTGTTTCCGTTAAACGTAATGTCTTCATCAACTCTTGTAATTGGTTTAGCTGACTCATACTGGTTCACCCTCCAGTATGGAAGTATAGGCATCTAATTCCCTTTTTTGAGCCTCCGTCTCTACAACCCATCCAGAAACTCCTATTATTCGTGTTACATTCTCATCGGTATCATTCACTGTATCTTCTATTTGTCGGTGTCGTTTTATATAGGCAACGACATCGCTAAAATCTGTTGCACCATAAAGGTTCCTTTTGATACACTCATTCAATGCTGCCGATAGAATTTCCCTGTTATTTATTTTTGTCTCTTTTAATATCATTTGGAGCTGATCCCTAATATATCGAGGGTACTTTTCTTTTACTGTTTGTAGATAATCATAAGCTATCCCATTGTCATTAAATTGCTGGGAAACGGTATTCATAAATGCATCGATACCTTTTGTCCTATCTCGGCTATGCTTCCTATCTTTAATCAATAATCCCTTCCCGTCAGGGATATGATGCTTTGCGATGATTTCACCTGTTTCAGGGCTATAAATGATTAATGCCTTTTCTTCGGTTTCCTTAATGCAGAGAGTTTCATATTTGCCAAACGTCCCCAACGGAAGAGAATAACGATTAGATAAATAACGAATAGTATTGTCCTTATGGACACATCTTGTTATACTATTTTCATAGTTATATTTTATATCTAGATTTTTGGTGACTGGTCTTAAGTGTTGTCTTTCCAGGGAAAACACTTCGACCGGTCTCTTTTTTGTTGTATGATGAACTTTATAGTTTCCAGTTCTATTGAGCCATTCCCAACCCTGTTCATTCCAAGAATCAATGTTATGAAATACCCGATGTTTAGCGAAGTTATGTTTAATAAAACCAACTACATTTTCGATTTTTCCTTTACTCTCTGGATCAGCCTTGCGGCAAACACGAAGGGTTAGATTCCTAGATTCTTTATATTGTTGGAACTCTTGCGTTAATATTAAATCCCCACCATTCTCACTGACGACTATTAAACTGTCTTGGTCGTATACTAATTCACTTGGAATCCCCCCAAACCACCTAAATGCATTTTCATGTGCTTTTATGACATCTTGGGTAGTGTAAGGCCTATCTAACCATTCTTTATATTTATATCTAGAATTAGATAATACAAAAGCTATAAAGTTTAGTTTTACTTCCTTATTATCGACTGCCTTCTGTTTCGTATGACCAAAATCAACTTGTATTTGTTCACCCATAGGTGAATCAGGTATAGCCTCATATATTCGTGGTGAAGTTTCCTTCTTTATTTTATATTCCTCTCGAAGCTCTCTAACATATAATCGAACTGTACTTTCACCTACTTTTAAATCTTCGTATTTCTCTTTTAGCCAATCTTCTACTTGTGCAGCTGACATATCTGGATGTTCCCTTAACCAAGATAATATCAGCTCTTTATAAGCATCTAATTTCTTACTCCTCGTCTGAAGTGACTCTACCCACTCAGACATATCCGAAGGAGACTTTTTTAGATAACGATATACTGTTGAACGTGATATTCCTAGCTTGTCTGCCACCTTCGTCTTACTGAATCCCTTTTTGATTAACTGACTAATTTCCATATACATTTCCCACTTATCCACCTTCTGTTACCTCCACTGTTGTATGTTTTAGGATATAAACATTTTACAATGGAAAGTACCTATATTTTATTGGTATATTTGGGTAAATAAGTGTTTCTTTTTATCTAGCAATAACTGTCTACTCTAGTTTAGCAGTCACA
>NZ_LDUE01000038.1 GCF_001038485.1 Ornithinibacillus californiensis | reverse complement strand
TAAAAGTATAGGTCATAAACAGTTAATTAGTCAATGTTTATCCGTTTTACCTACAGAAGTTTTTTCATCACCTCTATTAAACTATGAGTATGACAAACTATCTGTTGACGCATTAATGAAAGTATTTGTGGCTGCTCAATTAGATAAGTGGGAATCTTATGAGGATATGGAAGAAAGGCTTCGTGCGAACCCAGAATTTCGAAATTCTATCAACCTTCCAAGTATTAGTGGTTCCCAACTTAGTCGTAGAATCAATACTCTGCCTACCGAATATACACAGGAGTTATTTCAAAGAGTGGTAAAAATCATTCAGGATTTAACGAAGGAACATAAAGGAATAAGTCCAGAAATTGGACTTTTAAAGGTTGTTGATTCTACACATATTAAACTTCCTCCAGAGCTTTGTGAATGGGCTTATGTTACCAAAGGTTGGAACGTAGTAAAAATGCACACTCGTCTTGTGGTTGTTTCAGAAGATGTCTCTTACCCTGACAAAATTGTGCCTTCCACAGGTAATGTCAGCGACTTTGAAACACCAGATTTACTCGTAGAAGAAGATGGGGCAACCTACTTGATGGATCGTGGATATCCTTCTACGAAGAATCTGATGACATGGCAAGAACAAGGGATTTCGTTTGTCGTTCGAATTTCGAAGAGTATTAAAGCTGTTCCTATTGAAAGATATGAAAATAATCATCCAGCGATTATTAGTGACGCAAAAGTCCGATATAGCTATGCAGATGAGCCAATTCGTTTGGTAGAATTTAAAGATGAAGAAGATAAAATTTATCGACTAATGACAACTCGATGGGACTTATCTGGACAACAGATTATGGACCTTTATCGTTATCGATGGACGATTGAGACCTTTTTTCGCTGGGTGAAACAACACTTAAATTTGGTTAAGATTTGGAGTACAAAGCCACAAGGAATGTGGAATCAAATGTTCCTTGCCTTAGCTGCATATGGCCTAGCTTTAATCCTTCAATTACAAACGAAAACAGAGAAGAAACTATGGCCATTTCTAAGGTTAATGAGAACGTATATGTATAAGA
>NZ_LDUE01000037.1 GCF_001038485.1 Ornithinibacillus californiensis | reverse complement strand
GGTTATAATGTGCAGCTTGCGACAGAAGGACAGTATGCCCTCGCCTATGATGTATTTCCAAATCCAACAGATACACGCACGTTCATTCCTTTTCTAGATACGATTGAGAAAAGCTTTTTCAAGTTGCCAAAATATATTGTCGCTGATGCAGGTTATGGTAGTGAACAGAATTATGAGGATGTCATGAATCAACGAGAACGCACGCCGCTCGTTACCTTTAATCAATATCGAACGGAGAAGAAAAAGAAAGTTAAGAATGATCCTTTCAACATAGCCAATTGGCAATATAGCGAAGAAGAGGATTCATTTACTTGTCCAAATAATAAAAAACTACCATTCCGATACACTTCCACCCGAACTGACAAATACGGTTTTACACGTACGTTCAAAGTTTATGAATGTGAAGACTGTTCTGGTTGTCCATTACGTTCCTTGTGTACAAAAGCAAAGGATGGAAACAATCGAAAAGTTTTCTACAACGAGAAATGGGAACAGCAAAAAGAATACATAAGAGAGCAGCTTTCGAATCAAGAAACTGGTGAAATCTATGGGAAACGTAAAATTGACGTAGAGCCAGTCTTCGGATTTTTGAAGGCTAATTTGCGCTTCACTCGAATGTCAGTGAGGGGCAAATCCAAAGTAGAAAATGAATTAGGATTTGCGTTCATGGCGGTGAATCTAAGGAAGTACACCGCCTCTAAAGCGAGTTAGCTAAAAAACAATGACAATAGCCTAATAAAAATGGTTCCAATCATCTAAAAACGATGATCGGAACCATTTTTTAATTATTTTTGGCTAGTTATGTCCCAGCCTCTTTATTTTTGTTACTCAACTGTAAGATCTTTAATTTCTTTGCCTACATTTTCTAGGATTTTAGTTGCACGTTCTACAAGGTTTTCTGGGAAGTTTTCTCCTTCACCATACTCTACTCCATGTGGGTAGTAGTGTTTGCCGAGTAGTGGAGGAAGTAATTTAATAACTGCATCTCCACGGTCAACATCACCTTCTAAAGCATAACCTTGAATGCGGATATAATATGTAATATTTTTTTCGTTGGAACCAATCTTATAATCATATGTAACTCTTTCATAATCCCATTGACCAGCACGAATAAATGCATGATTCCCCATTAAGCGATCCAATGGCTTTAGTTCCATTACTGTATCTTCAATACCTAAGTTTTCCAATTTCATTTTTTACACCTCACATTTTTGCTCACTAAATTAATAATAGTATTATTTACACGAACTTGCAATGAAAATGGGTGATTTTCAAATAACATCAAATTCGAATCGTCATTAAATTGTAACGAATTGATAAATAGATATTATCATGTTTTTATTTTTACTAAAACTAGGTTTATATTGTATATTACTATTTTTTTCAGTAATTATGCATGTGATTTAATAGTATTGCATATAGATTACTATAAGAATTAATAGAGGGAGATAGAGTAATATGCGGTTAATGAAAGGATTTGTGCTATTTGTCTTTATTGCAACCATAACATTTTATATTATGGAGAAGAATTATATAGAACTAGAAGAAGCAAATGATAGTTTTGGTCATATATTAACGCATAAGAAAGAGGGCTTTATTGAGAAATCAGTACCTAATAATATTCTATCAAAATTAAGGCTAGAAGGAGAATTATACCATTGGATAGGAAATAATAGTAAAGATTTGTTAGCTGAGCTGGGAGAACCTAAGCGGAAAGATCTAAGTAGCTATGGATATACTTGGTGGGTTTATACAAAAGATCAAACACAATATATCCAATTTGGTATCATGAATGACGAGATTCAAACAATTTTTGCGACTGGAAATGAGATTTCTATTGCTCCTTTATCAATCGGAGAAAGCATAGAAAGTGTAGGACAAAAACTAGAATTAACAGATGAAATTACCTATAGTAAGGGAATCTCTACATATACATTTATATTGGATGAAGAGGACCTTAGAATGCGTCCGTTGGTGAAGTTGGCAGATAATCTTTTTTTACAACTCTACTTTGATACGTTTACTGAAAAACTATCTTCCGTTCGTCTATTGACGGGTGAAATATTGCTTACCCAGAAACCTTATGGATTAAGGTATCGAGGGAAGTTACCAGATCCCCCTAATTTGACTAGTAAAGAATGGAAGCAAGTAGAATATGGTATGGAACAACAGATTTTTGATATTACAAATGTAATACGTAACAGTTTCGAAAGGAGTACATTATCATGGGAAGAAAAAGTGAGTGAGGTCGCGTATTTACATAGTATGGATATGGCGAAAAATAATTATTTCTCTCACTATAGTCAGAACGGTGAAGGGTTAAAAGAACGGCTAGAGGAAAAGGATGTATACTATTTTGCTGCTGGTGAGAATATCGCTGCTCAATATGTAGACGCTGCAGCAGCGGTTGAGGGATGGCTAAATAGTGAAGGGCATAGAGAAGCTTTACTACACGATGATTATACACACTTAGGAGTCGGGGTATATAGGCTTTACTATACCCAAAACTTCTTAACTAAACCCTTTTAATGAGGCTGGGACAAAAGTAATTCTATCAAAGGTAAAACCGAACATTATTATAAGTGCACATAACCCTCCCCTGAAATATACTACGCTTTCCGTGGGCGGCTGGTGAGCCTCCTCAGAGCTATCGCTCTTGCGGGGTCTCACCGATGCCTATCTTCCCACAGGAGTCTCCGTATATTTCAGGGGCTAATATGGTGATTGTTCGTATTTACATTCCTTTGATTTAGTTATGTCCCAGCCTAATTGTGTTTTAGAAGAGAGTACAACTCCCAGTTTAAAATAGGCTGAATGCACAGAACGATACGTTTAGCATAAAATATCGTAACTTCATAATGACAGAATAGAAGGGTTAAATAATGGGGTGATAGTTATGACAAATGAACATTTACATCCAAAGGTTAGTGAGTTTCGAGAATTTATTAACAGACATCCTAAACTACGAAAAGAAATAAGAAAGACGGGAAGAACGTGGCAAGAGCTATATGAAAAATGGATACTACTAGGTGAGGACGATGATTTTTGGGAAGATTATAAAGAGGAATCTCTTAATGAAGAAAGTAAGGACGATAACAAAGCAGAATTATTTGCTCAACTTTTAAAGTATGCAGAGAAAATGGATATTGATAAAGTTCAAAAGCAAGTCCACCAATTAAGTGGCACTATTGGAACAATTCAAGAATTGTTAGATCAGTACCAAGGAACCAAAAAAGGACCACGTTCAAACGAAAATTCTTTTAACTGGTTTAGGGATTAGGGATAATTATGAATAAGGAATTAAGCCACTTTTTAGAGTCGAGGCCAGACTTAAAAAATTTCATACGATACAACCCTATATGGTACCGATATTTGACGAGAGATCCCTCTAGAATCTCAGAAATTGAGCAAGAAGCAAAACGATTTTATGGAAAAACGCTGTCCCAAAAGCTAGAAAAGGTAAATCAGAATGTTCAGATGGTTGGTATGCTTTTGCAATTCGCTGAAATGATGAAAGATTAATTGTTTTTCATTTTTGAAGGAAAAATGATAAACTATTGGTGGAGGTGAATTGATATGATAGCTACCTTAGAATATGTCGATATATTAGATCGATCTGAAATACTAGGGAAGATGGTTATGGATTCTGATGTTTATGAAGCATATGAAGTAGCGAGAAATGCTTTATACAATGATATAGAAGCACAACAGTTAATTAAAGATTTTAATGCTGTTAAAGACCAATATGAGGATGTACAGAGGTTTGGTAGATATCATCCAGATTACTCTGAGATTATGAAACTCGTCCGCACAAGAAAACGTGCCATGGACTTAAATGATAAAGTTGCAGCATATAAAATTGCTGAAAGACAATTTCAAAGTTTATTAGATGAGATTAGTCAATATATTGCATTTAGTGTTAGTGATCAGATTAAAGTTCCAAAAGATGGAGCTGCATTGTCCGATAGTGGTTGCGGATGTGGTAGTGGTGGAAGCTGTGGATGTAAAGCTTCTTAACCGTAAACCATTGCTATTCAGTCCTTAGTCTGGTAAACTATTTCAAAACGATGGGAATTGTGAGGATTTTTCATGAGAACGAAAAGACAAGGTATTATTGTCTGGTATCAACATACCAAAAATATAAAACAATTAAAACGTATAGGAAACATCCTTTATACATCAAAAAGGCTGAAGTATGCAGTTATGTATGTCGATCAGTCTAATTTAGAAGAAATTGAAAAGAAATTATTGAAGTACCCGTTTGTTTCAAAAGTGGATCGTTCTTATAAACCATTTATCCGTACAGAATATGAAAATGCAAAACCAGACAAGGCAAAACAATACGATTATAAAATGGGAATATAAAACCTCTCGGTAACTCGAGAGGTTTTTTTGTATAATTTATTGGTGTTTAATGCCGTGGATTGTACACATAATAAAAAAACCTGCAGAAATAAATTCTGCAGGTCCCTTTGTTTCCTTGCTAGAAAACAAAAAGGCAAAGGGAGAGGAGAAACCGGAGGAGAACTTATGGGGAAGTGTAAGTCTTCTCCGTGTTTTGAAACAACCAAGCTACGCATTAGCTGTTCCATTAAGCTATTATGTACAAAGCCCAAAATTATATACATCTCGATCATTTTTTTCGAAAAAGAATTTTTTTATTTTATATCCTTTTTCTTTATGGTAGGATGGTAACGAGTGAGTAACAGAGGTGAACAATATGCGTGTAATAGCTGGTATACATAAAGGAAGACAACTTAAATCAGTCCCTGGAAATGACACTAGACCAACCACAGATAAAGTAAAGGAAGCGGTTTTTCAGGTGTTAGGCCCATATTTTCAAGGTGGACATGCTTTAGATTTATTTGCTGGAAGCGGTTCATTAGGAATTGAGGCTTTAAGTCGTGGTATGGACAAGTGTGTTTTTGTAGATAAGCATCCTAAAGCCATTCAGACCATTCGTGAAAATATTTCTACCTTGAAACTCGAGGGGCAAGTTGAAGTGTTTCGAGCTGATGCTTACCGTGCATTATCTGCAGCTGGAAAAAGAAAATTGAAATTCGACCTAATCTTCTTGGATCCTCCTTATACTAAAATTAGTTATACTGATTTATTAGAAGTAATAGAAAAAGAGCAATTAATAAGCTCAGCTGGAATCATTTATTGTGAGCATGATATAAAAGACACATTACCAGATTCAAATGATAAATTCTCTATAATAAAGCAGACTCACTATGGTGGAACAATAGGGATTACAATCTATCAAAAGAATTAACGTAATACTATTTCAACAGAGGGGTGCATGTATGACTAAACTAGCAATTTGTCCGGGGAGTTTTGACCCAATCACTTTTGGGCACTTGGATATTATTGAAAGAGGTTCAAAAGTATTTAATGAAGTCATTGTAGCAGTTTTTAATAATCAATCTAAATCGCCATTATTCTCCGTTGAAGAGAGAATGGAACTTATTAGAGAGTCCACGAAACACCTTCCTAATGTAAAGGTTGATTCTAATGACGGATTATTAATTGATTATGCAGAGGAAAAAAATGCACAAGTTATTTTAAGGGGACTACGTGCGGTAAGTGATTTTGAATATGAAATGCAGATTACTGCTATGAATCGAAAATTAGATTCCAAAATTGAAACATTATTTATGATGACGAATAATCAATACTCCTTCCTAAGTTCGAGCATTGTAAAAGAAGTCGCTAAATACAAGGCTGATGTAACGGATTTAGTCCCAGTAGTAGTTGCAGAGGCATTGAAGAGTAAATTTAAGCAACTTCGATAAAAAAGGCTGTCTATCTGGTTTTAATCCCAGAAGACAGCTTTTGTTTATCTTTCATTATTCACCCGGCGATATAGAATGATAGCAGCTACTCCAAAGGCACCAATAGTAATGATTGGTCCAATTTGTTCTAATAAGGCTAATATGTTTAGCCACTTATTGTCCAAAGCTGGATTTAATACGGGCATATCCTCCATGTTCGTTTCTATTTTGTCCAAGTAAAGTGGTTTATAAAGTAATATAGCAAGAATACTAGCAATGAAACCGTGCAATATTCTAGCAATGAAATATGGATAGAAACGTATGTTGCTTTTAGAGATAATGCTTGCTACTTGTGCTTGAATAGAAAAACCATTGAAGCCTAGTATGAAGCTTACAATGATCACACTAGCTAAAAAGGGATCAACATTCTCTTTAGATATCATGTTAGCACCTAACGTTATTTCAAATAGTCCAGAAATAAATGGAAGTGCCAGTTCAATAGGCAAGAAAAATAATTGGAGCAGACCTTGGAATAAAATAGCAATCAGAGGTGTAATCCCTATTAAGAATAACATTTTATTCAATACTGAAAATAGGATGATAAATCCTCCAACCATAACTAGGGTCTTAATGGAGTTGATTACAGCATCTCCCATTACTTCTCCAATTGGACGCTTGTCCGACATTCTAGTTTCATGCATCGCTAGAAATGCGCGTTTAAGCGATATGTTGCGATTTTCCTTTTTTACGTACTTATCCCTATTTCGTCCATAAAACCGCATGCAGATACCTGTTAGCGCGTTTCCTACATAGTGACTTGTTGCTAATAGAACCCCTAATTTAACATCATGAAAAAAACCAGCAGAAATGGCACCAAAAATAAACAAAGGACTTGAGGAATTCGTGAAAGCAACCAATCGTTCAGCTTCAACTTGTGTAATTTGCTTTTGTTCTTTTAATCTAACTGAAATCTTTGCTCCAGTTGGATACCCACTCACCATTCCCATTATCCAAGCAAAACTACCAACTCCTGGAACGTTAAATAACGGACGCATAATAGGCTCGAACATAATTCCTAAAAACCTAACAACACCAAAACTTAATAATAATTCTGCTGTTATAAAGAAGGGCAATAGTGACGGGAAGACGACTTCCCACCACATATCAAGCCCACGAATGCTTGCTTCCAAAGCGTCACTAGGAAATTTAATTAACGTAAATGCGAAGAAGATTGTGAAAGACGAGAATATAAATGTTTTTAGTATTTGCTTCAAATGACTGCCTCCTAGCCTAGTTGCTTGACTGTACTTATTTTTTTGATAGTAGTAAAATAAAATTAGTCTGTTATTAGGATATAATACATCGCTTTTGATTCGGACAAGTTTTAATTATCTATACCAATATACGCACATACAATGCCCGAATATGCCATACACTTTTACTCAATAGAGATAATCTTATAATGTAGGTATCATAATGGCCTGCTATGGAGTTTGAAAGGGGTCTACGAATGAAGTTTTCAAAAGGACAAGTAATATCGCTGTTTGCCGCGGTAATAATTGCGTTTTTTTTATCTACATATGATTTACCTTATTATATTCAAAAACCTGGTGGAGCAGATGCATTAAATCCGATTGTCGAGGTAGAAAATGCTGACAAGAGTAAAGGAGATTTTCACCTTGTTACCGTGAGGGGTGGTCAAGCTACTCCGATTCAATATGTATTAGCAAAGCTATTACCACACCATCAGATTATGGATATCAAAGATGTTAGGCCTGAAGGATTATCTGATGATGAATACTTTCATTTACAATTACAAATGATGGAGAGCTCCCAAGAAGCATCTACTGTAGTTGCCTATACGGCTGCTAAGAAAGAAATAACAATTCAATATGACGGTGTATATGTGGTAAGTGTTGCCCATGAATTACCTGCAGATGAAATATTGGAAATGGGTGACAGAATCATTGGAATTGATGGGGAAGAAATTAAAGAATCAGCTGATTTAATTTCATATATAGAGCAGAAAAAGAATGGGGACACAGTCGATATTAAGCTTATACGTAATAATGAGGAAATCAGCAAACAGATTACATTAGGAATTATTGATGAAGAAACCCAGCGGATAGGGATTGGTATCACTCTTGTTACAGATCGTGAAGTAGAAGTAAACCCTCCATTATCGTTTTCTAGTGGTAATATTGGTGGACCTAGTGCAGGATTAATGTTCTCGCTAGAGATTTATGATCAACTTACCAGTGGTGACCTGACGAAAGGGTATCAAATTGCTGGAACAGGAGAAATCGATTATGAAGGTAATGTCGGTAGAATAGGTGGTATCGATAAGAAGGTAGTAGCTGCAGATCGAGAAAATATCGATGTGTTTTTCGCACCATATGAAGGTGGAAGAGGAGGAAACTCCAATTACGAGGTTGCAAAGAAAAAGGCTGAAGAAATTGGAACAGACATGGTGATTGTCCCTGTTGATACTTTTGAGGATGCTGTAAGATATTTGGAAGAAGAATTGAAATAAAGCTTATCAGAACATGAGCGGGACATCCCTATTGGGGTGTCCCGTTTTTATAATTATGAGATTCTTACAGGCCCTTTAAGTTCTTGTTTCTTAAGTGTATATCTATTCACTGTTGGCAAAATACTATAATAAGCATCTGTAGCTCTTTCCTCTAATTCAAGCAACGGATGTAAGTTACCCGAGAGTTTTGAGTAAATAGGGATTTCCATTTCTTTTTTTCTTGAGTTAATATATTCTTGTCCTTTTTCAGTCATTCCTAGAAGCCTTACATAAGGAACAGACTTAGAATATGTTAGACTTTCAATATCTTGTTTGGTTGTATTTGTTAATAAGTTAACAAATACGCGTTGTATTCTAGTCCATGTATAGCGCTTCGTTTTGATTGCACCAACCCAATTATAAAAGGAAGTAGCATCTTTGGCGGTCTTTTTAATACGATATTCCAGACCTTCTTCAACGCCGTGAATGGATGCTAAATCTTCCATTTTCATAGTCAAAACGCGGTAATGTAAAAGTGGAAAATAACTTTCCCAATGATGAAGAGTAGTTGCTCTCTCCTGATAGTTTTGTAGCTCGTTGATAGTTGCGTTCGGCATCGTGTGGTCCAATTCCTGTATGTTCATTTTATGTTCTAAGAGTTGCTTTCGAATACTCGTCGCACTTGCAATGGAACCTGTTATTTCCGTATCATGATAATCACTATTTTTTCGCTTAATTGTCACCGGTTCTATCGCCAACTCATTGTCTAGGATTGTTTTTACATAACTAAACCCAAGTATGTTATTCGGTTTAGATAAATCCATTTCACCATTCGTTAATCCAATTGCCTCATAAGCTAATTTACCTGCATTCGGATAAGATTTTCCTGCTTTTAGCCAATGTTTCAGTGAATCCTGATAGAGGGTTTTATTATTCATATATCTTTCATATCCATGGATGAAATCTTGAATATTACCAGATTCACTGCCAAAACATATACTATTAACTCCAAGTTCATGTAAAGTTAGTACAGAACCTTTAGCAAATAGGTGGCTACTTTGTACAGCGTAGACATAAGGCAACTCCACTACAATGTCTATACCTGAATGAAGTGCAGCTCTTGCTCGATGGAATTTATCGATTACTGCAGGTTCTCCTCTTTGGAGAAAGGATCCACTCATAACAGCTATCATACAGTCGGCAGCTGTTTTCGATTTTGCTTTACTAATATGGTAGGCATGACCATTGTGAAAAGGGTTGTATTCTACAATCAAACCACAAGCATTCATAAATACACCTCAGAACTTTACTGTTTAATATTTTCCTATTATGGTTGATTATAGAAAAAAGGGACAGGGAATGCTACAGATAAGATAAAATTTATTATGGTGTAAAGAAAATATATTGACAAAAGTACATTTTCCTTTTAAAATTACTCTTGTTGCCTAGAGGTGAAATAAATGAAATTTACATTAGCACAATTAAAGAAAGATGCTTTTAACAAGCCTTTCCATTTCTCTGGGAAAGTGGATGTTTCCGAGTTGGAAACCATGAACAATGACATTCGAAAGATTAATCCAGTAGATGTTCAAGGTTTATGTACGATGCAAGGTGAACAATTCTTCTTTAAGTTCAAAATTACAGGTGAAATGACTTTACCTTGTGCTCGAACTTTAGTAGATGTTCCGTATTCTTTCCATATTGAAGCAGAGGAAATTTTTTCTTCCTCACCTTATTACGGTGGCGATGATGATGCAGAAATTCATCCAATTCATGGAGAAGTGCTTGACTTAATGCCGTATATAAAGGAAAATATTTTATTGGAGGTTCCTTTCCGAGTTTTTTCTGATGAAGCGGATTCTATGAATGTAATTCAGAAAGGCAATGACTGGGAAGTACTTTCCGAAAAACCAAAAGAAATGAAAATTGATCCACGTTTTCAAAAACTGGAGTCATTATTCAAAGATATCGAGAAAGAAAAATAAGAGATTATATTGATTGTTTTTGCTTTCGTATTTGAAGGAGGTGTAAGTCATGGCAGTACCTAAACAAAGAACTTCTAAAAAAGTTAAGAGACAACGTCGTACTCATTTCAAATTACACGTGCCTGGCATGGTAGAATGTTCAAATTGTGGAGAATTAGCAAAGCCACACCATGTATGTAAATCTTGTGGGCATTATAATGGAAAAGAAGTTGTTAGCAACTAATACAAGAATAGCAAAAAAACAGATCACTCCTCGTATGTGATCTGTTTTTTTATACATAAAGAAATATATATAGGTAAGGGGGAATTGATTTGGACGAACAAATTCATTACCAATATAATAAGGAGCAGCAGTTTGGTATTATTACATTAAACCGTGCTGAGAAACGTCATGCAATTTCAAAAGAAATGACAACTAAATTCTTACATTGTATCGAATTGGCAAAAAAGGACCCTTTAAAATTTTTAATTGTAACTAGTACAGGGGAGCGAATGTTTTGCTCGGGTGGAGATTTAAATGATTTACATGGTGAACTTTCTCCAAATGAGGCGGAAGAAATTCTACTAATCATGATGGAAGTTTTATATCAATTGGCAGTTTTTCCTGTACCTACCATTGCCCTTTTAAATGGAGGTGCTACAGGAGGTGGCTGCGAACTTGCTTCGGCATGCGATATTCGTATTGCTAAACATGGAACTAAATTTGGATTTGTGCAAACGAAATTAGGTATTATTCCTGGATGGGGTGGAGGTGTGTTATTAGCCAAGAGAGTAGCTCCTAGCTTTGCTAACCAATGGATTATGGAGGGGACAGTGTATAACGCGGATGATCTAGCGTTAAAAGGCTGGGTCCACCGTGTTGTAACAGATAGTCAGTGGGATGATAGGGACAATCTATTAAAAGCTTATACAAGCAAATCTTATAAACAGATGAAAATACTAAAGGAACTTTATTTAGAGGAAATAGGTGTAATAGGCTTGAAGAAAAGAATGGAGAAAGAAGTACGTTATTGTGCGTCACTTTGGGATTCAGAAGAACATAAGGAAGCCGTATCAGCGTTTTTGAATCGAAGCTAGTATAAAGTATAAATTTGAAAATTTGTGAGAAAGGTTATTCTATCACTCCTACTTTGTGCATACATTGATAGCAAAGAGATAAGGAGTGATGTTATGAATGCAACAAGGCAAGATGCCTGGACTGATGATGAAGATATTCTATTAGCAGAAACAGTGCTTCGTTATATTCGGGAAGGAAAAACACAGCTTGAAGCCTTTAAAGAAGTAGCAAAGCAATTGTCTAGAACATCTGCAGCTTGTGGATTCAGGTGGAATGCAACTATTCGCAAAGAATATCAAGAGGAAATACAACGAGCAAAAGAAGAACGTAAACAAGGTGGAAGAAAGCTAGTTTGGAATACTGATGACTTAAAGCTTGATCATGAGAAGCATACGATAGAGTCCGCTATCATGCTACTTGAAAAAATGAAATCAAATTTTGCGGAGCATCAGGATTTGGCTAAAAAAGAACAAGAGAAACTGTTAAAAAAATTAGAAGAAGAAAATAAAAAGTTGAAAACACAACTTCAACGGTATGAAAATGCTTGGGAAGAAATGGGTAACCTCTGGAAGTGGATTAAGGATAAAAACTAAAATCACCTAATGTGCTATTATATGATAAAACTCCATGAAAAAGAGGCCTATCGTTCGTTTGATAGCCTCTTTTGTTTAGTTAGCAGAACTTACATTTTTATTGGGTATTTCTCTCAGAAATACCCTCAGGGAGCCAGATTAATGGATTTTGTCCAAAATCCCTTTCCATTTCGTACGTTGCTTTTTGAAATTTCATCCTTTCCCAAAAGCCATGTGAGTTTACTCTTGGATTTGTCTTGATCGGTAGATTATAACCTTTTGCATAGTCTACTAGTGACTTACCGTAACCTTTTCCACGATAGTGTGGTAATACTTCTAACTTCCATAACTCTAAATAATCATGTTGTGGTTCAAAGTATTGGTCATACTTCTTATCTACTTTATATAAGCTCATTCTAGCGATAAGGGAACCGCCATAGTAAACCCCGTAAAAAGGCGATTCACTATCATTTTCTACGATATTCGATTGTAAATCCTCCAACATGGATAATTCCTGGTGACCATATTCTTTAAAACGTTTGAACTCTTCTAGTGTTTTATAGTTGATCAATAGTTTTTCTACTTTTACTTCCTTCACCCTAATAGCCCCCTTCGTGTCAAAAGAAATAGTCAGTTTTAAGTATACTATTATTTATTATAATACAATTCTGAAGTTAATAACATAAACAAAGAAATATTAAATTAAAATCCTGTGAATACGCACAAACTATTATTATTTTGTTACAATTAAGAAATGAATAAAAGGTTGTGTTAAAAGGGGAACTAATAGTCAATGTTTGAAATTATATTATATGTACTTGCTTCTTTACTGACGTTACCTATACTAGTAACTGTTCTTTTGTATTACGTGTTAAAATACGCACTTCATAATCCGATTAAAGCATTTCACAAAGCGATTAATTGGACAACATTGCTTTATATTATTTCAGTAAATGTGTTACTTTCTTATCTATTTCAGGAGTCTTTTATTGGATATATTCTTATTTTAATCTTGTGTATTCTAACGGTCCTAATTATTGTACAATGGAAAAAAAATACAGAGATTGATTATTCTAAGGCAACCAAGCTATTATGGCGTTTCTCTTTTTTACTATTTTTCCTGTTTTATCTAGTCCTTTCCATTTATGGAATTGTCAGAAATATTCTAGTATGAGGATATTACTAAAATAAAATCAGGAAACATGAAAAAATAATAGCTTTCTTGTACAATACGAATAGACTTAAAAACTCTAAAGGAGTACATAATGAATGAGAATTGAATCCATACATATAGAAAATCAAAATAAATTAGTACGTGATTATCGAGATAATAGTGAAATGATAATGGGACACTTTGATTATGGATACTCGGACCCAGGGATTTATGCAAATCGACTAAAAGAAATAAACAAACGAACATATAAACGGCAGCAACTTACAGACGTTTTACGCTTGTTAAACCAAGAATGGGATGCGCCAGAAACTACTTTTAATAATATTGAACGGTTAAAAGAAGAGGAGAGCGTTGTGATTGTTGGAGGACAACAGGCTGGTGTTTTAACAGGTCCGTTGTATTCCGTAAATAAAGTGATATCGATTATTCAGATGGCAAGAAAACAGGAAGAAAACCTTGGTGTTCCGGTTGTACCTGTATTTTGGATTGCAGGTGAGGATCATGATTTTGACGAAATAAATCATATATTTCTAGAGAAACAATCTACTATGAAAAAATACAAAGTTAGCCAACGAGTAATTGATAAACGGTCTATTTCAGATGTTGAATTGGAACGGTCTGAAGTAGCCCAATTGGTTGATTTAGTAGTTGAACAACTACCTGAAACAAAACATACAAGGGAACTTCGTGAGACTATCTTGCATTGCCTTCAGAAATCAACTTCCTATGTAGACTTTTTCGCTAGGTTAACATTCCAATTGTTTCCTGATGATGGCCTTGTACTGGTCGATTCTGGAAATAAACACGTCAGAAAGCTAGAAAGTGATTTTTTTGTAGATATCATTAAGAATCAATCCGAAATTAATAACGGCGTATATAATTCTTTAGAAAAATTGAGAGCTAAGGGTTATTCTATTTCTCTCGATGTTTCATTAGAAAATGGAAACCTTTTTTATCATAAAGAACATGAAAGAGTGTTATTAACTAGGAACCAAGAAGGTAACTGGGTAGGTAAACAAAGGGAAGTAATTTTATCAAATGAAGAATTAGTAACAATTGCTAAACAAACCCCAGAGAAATTAAGCAATAATGTAGTTACTCGCCCACTTATGCAAGAGCTGCTTTTACCTACGTTAGCCTTTATCGGGGGACCAGGTGAGATTAGTTATTGGTCTGTACTAAAGCCAGCCTTTCATGCATTGAACATAAAAATGCCTCCAGTAGTACCTAGATTATCGTTTACATACGTGGATCGTAAAGTAGCGAAAATCATGGAAAAGTACCAAATTACATCTGATTCAGCAATTAATGGTAAGGTAAGCTCGATACGTAATACGTGGTTTAGAGATAAGATGAATCCACCTATAGAAGAAACTGTTACAGAGGTAAAAGAAAACATTACAAAGGTCCATGAGCCTTTACGAAATATAGCTGCACAAATTCGTTCTGATATTAGTGATCTAGCTGGAAAGAATTTGCAAAATTTAATACGTGAAATTGAGTTTTTAGAGAAAAAAATTATTCGTTCGCTAGAGGAACAATATCAAAAGGAGCTAGATGAATTCTCAATGCTTGAGAACGTTCTATATCCCAGTGGTTTACAAGAAAGAGTATGGAATCCAATTTCTTATGTGAATCAATATGGAGTAGACTTCTTTCAGGAGATTTCCAACCAAGATTATTCATTTGAAACTGAGCATTATATCATTTATATCTAATAACACCACTTTCCACCACTATTTTTATAACTGTCTTTCAGACAAAGTAACAATTAGTCAAAAACACTTGCTAAATAAGGTTTTTTGACGTGTTGCTTTAGATGAAATGACAGTTATTTTTTTGGTTCAAATTAACTAAATTAAGCCTTTGATTAACTTTTTCTAAAATTTAGTGGTGAAAAGTGGGGGGATGTGGTAATATGAGTGTATGAAAGTGGGGGCGGACTAAATGTTCATGGGTGAATTCCAACATAACTTTGATACAAAGGGCAGAATAATTGTCCCATCCAAGTTTCGTGATGAACTTGGTGAACGTTTTGTGGTCACTCGTGGATTAGATAAATGTCTATTCGCCTATCCCATGTCAGAATGGAGTATTCTTGAGGAAAAACTAAAAAAACTTCCACTCACAAAAAAAGATGCTAGGGCCTTTACGCGATTTTTCTTCTCTGGAGCAGTAGAATGCGAAGTGGATAAACAGGGAAGAATAAATATTCCACAACCTCTCCGGAATTACGCTGGTTTAGATAAAGAGTGTGTGGTAATTGGAGTGTCAAATCGTATTGAATTCTGGGCAAGTGAAAATTGGGATGACTACTTTAATGAGTCTGAAGAATCTTTCGCAGAGATTGCTGAGAATCTAATGGATTTTGATATTTAACTGTAAAATCGCTAAAGAGGTGCAACTATGTTTGATCATTACACAGTATTAAAAGAAGAATCAATAATAGGCTTAAATATTAAGCCAGATGGAACTTATGTCGACTGCACATTAGGTGGTGGAGGGCATTCAGAAAGAATTGCCTCACAACTTAATGAGAATGGATTGCTAATAGCATTTGACCAGGATGTAGATGCTCTACAAGCTGCGAAAGAACGATTAGCACCATATCTAGATAGAATTTTATTTATTCATAGTAACTTCCGGAATTTAGAAGAAGAACTACAAGGACATAACATTGACCATGTAGATGGCATTCTGTTTGACCTTGGTGTTTCATCTCCTCAATTAGACAGAGGAGAAAGAGGATTTAGTTATCAACACGATGCTAAGCTAGATATGAGGATGAATCAAGAACAGGAATTATCTGCCTATGATATTGTGAATTCTTGGTCTTATAATGAGCTAGTATCTATTTTTTTTAAGTATGGAGAAGAGAAATTCTCAAAGCAAATAGCTCGTAAAATAGAAGAGTATCGTAAAACGGATGCAATAGAAACTACATATCAATTAGTAGATATAATAAAAGAAGCAATACCTGCTCCTGCTCGGAGAAAAGGTGGACATCCTGCAAAACGCATCTTTCAGGCAATACGAATTGCTGTAAATGATGAATTACAAGCATTTAATGACGCATTGCATCAAGCTGCTCGTGTAGTGGCACTTAATGGAAGAATTGCAGTAATTACATTTCACTCGTTAGAAGACCGTATATGTAAACAAGCCTTTAAGAAATGGAGTACACCTAAAGAAACACCAAGAAATCTACCTGTGATTCCAAAGGAGTACGAAGCACCGTTTAAATTAATTAATCGTAAACCAATTGTCGCTAATGATGAAGAACTAGAAGAAAATCGCAGGTCGAGATCGGCGAAGCTACGAATACTAGAAAAAGTTAAAGTGTGGTCTCGTGATTTTGAATATGGGGAAGGGTGGAACAAATAATGGCAGCAAACCATGCAAGAAGCTGGGAGCAATCTTATACTTCATATCAACCTCAGGTAGAGAAGAAAGTTGTAAAAGTTAAGAAGAGTTGGATAACTAAAGGTGAAAAAATGTTGTATTCCTTTGTTATGATTAGTTTAATAATCGCCGGCGGCTTTATTGTTTCATATTCCTCATCGGTAGATACATTAAACCGTGATATCCAATCTCTGGAACAGTCCATCGCGAACCAACAAATCGTAAATGAGGGCCTAGTTTTTGAAATAAAGGAATTAAGCAGACCAGAGAGAATTACACAATATGCAAAAGAAAATGGCTTGACTATTCAAGCTGCTGAAGTAAAGCAAGCGAATGCATATAATGAATAAAACAGGTGATTTCTTATGAAAAAGAATAGAACTACCCATGCCATGGCAGGAGTATTTATGGTAATCTTCGTCATGGCGTTTTTAATCGTCACTGGTCGTTTTTTGTATATTCAAGCATCTGGAGAAGTTGAGGGAGTTTCTTTAAATGACTGGGCAGAGAACGTGCGAACAGCCTCATACACGCTTGATTCAGAACGTGGTAATATATTTGACAAAAATGGAATGACATTAGCTTACGATATGCCAACATTTAGGATGTATGCTATTGTAGATGAGAAATTCTCAGAAAATCTAGAGGAGCCACAACACGTTGACGATCCAGTTGGGACAGCGGACAAGTTGGCTCCTTTATTAGATGCTGACAGAGATTATATTCTAGAACGTATTAACAATGGGATTGATAATGGAAGGACTCAAGTTGAATTTGGAAATGTTGGTAAAGGAATTTCGCTTCATGTGAAAGATGATATAGAGGCGTTAAATTTACCAGGAATAAGATTTATAAAAGAAAATATTCGTTATTACCCTAATGGTATGTTTGCATCACATATCATTGGCTTCGCACAGGAAAAAGCGTTAGAAGAAGGTGAAACAAAAACAGAGATTATTGGTATTACGGGTATTGAGCGAGAAATGAACGAATTATTAAAAGGGCAAGATGGTTTTATCTCTTACCAAAGAGACATATACAACAAAAAGCTTCTAAACCCAAATGAGGTTGTGCGTTTACCGGATAATGGAGACGATGTATATCTCACTATTGATCAAAAAATCCAAACGTTATTAGAAGATGTGATGTCCCAAGTAGACGAAAAATATGCCCCTGAGCGCATGACGGCAATCGTAATGAACCCGAAAACGGGCGAAATCGTAGCGATGAGTAATCGACCAAGCTATAATCCTAATAATCCGGCGAATGTTGAAAACTGGTATAATGATGCTATTTCAACTCCTTTTGAACCCGGTTCAACTATTAAAATGTTCACTTGGGCAGCAGCTATTGAATCAGGTGTTTATAAAGGTGATGAAGGGTATCAATCTGGAAGCTATCAAGTTACAGAACGGGATAGAGCTATTAACGATTTTAATGGCGGTAAAGGCTGGGGAGTAATATCCTATGATGAAGGATTTGCAAGGTCCTCTAACGTTGCTGCAGCAAAACTAGTTTGGGAGAAAATGGGCCCAGATACTTTCTTAGAAAATCTTTATGCTTTTGATTTTGACAAACCAACTGGAATAGATTTGCCTGGTGAAGTACAGGGATCTATCTTATATAACTGGCCAATTGAGAAGATTACTACCTCGTTTGGACAAGGTAGTACGACTACACCAATTCAAATTATGAAGGCTGCGACAGCAATAGCTAATGATGGAAAAATGTTAAAACCTTATGTCATTGATAAAATAGTAGACTCTGATACTGGCAAAGTACTAGAGGACCATAAGCCTGAAGTAGTAGGGGAGCCAATCTCAAAAGAGACAGCGGAGCAAGTTAGAAAATTACTTGTTGGTGCTGTTCAATCCGAACATGCAGTAGGTCGGCGCTTCAATTTAGACGATTATTCAGTTGGAGGTAAAACAGGTACTGCACAAATCCCAAACCCTGAAGGTGGAGGGTATTTGTACGGGCATGAAAACTATGTTTTCTCATTCATAGGAATGGCTCCTATAGATGATCCGGAACTAATGATGTATGTTTCAGTGAAACAGCCGACATTAGAATTTGAAACAGGAATAGAGCCCGGTTCAGCTCCAGTATCATTCATATTTAATAATGTGATGGAGAATGCTTTACATTATTTAAATATTGATCCAGATAAAGGCGAAATTAGTAGTGTCCAAGTTTCAGAGATTCCTAATTTAACAGGTAAATCTGTCTCTTCGGCAGTGGATATTTTGAATAGTAAAAAAATCAATTATTCGTTAGTCGGTAACGGAGATAAAGTCGTTCAAATCAGTGTTGAAGAAGGCGCAAAGGTATTGGCGAATGAGCGAGTAATTGTTGTAACCAATACGCCAACTATGCCTAATATTATCGGTTGGTCATTGCGAGATGTTTTGAAGTTAACTGATATGCTTGAATTAGACTTAGAAACATTTGGTAACGGTTTTGTAGTTACACAAAGTATTGAAGAGGAAAGAGACCTTACGAAGGGTGCGTATTTAGGCGTAGAATTGAAAACTCCAAAAGAGCTACAAGAGCTGAAAAGTGAAGAAAATGCAGAGACAGGAGAAGAACCTGTCGATACGTTTGAATGAGATAATTAATAAATAGTATAGGAAATCGATAAAAACAGTGTTCTAATCAATTTTTAACAACATATAGTTGATACAAGCCTACCTATGTGAAGGAGATGTATGATGAAACGTGTATCAACTGTAACAGTTAGAAAACGATTAGTCGCTGTTTTTCTTATTGGGATGATTATTTTTGGGATAATCGATCTTCGCTTAGGATATGTTCAGTTCGTTCTAGGTGATCAATTGATGGAAAAAGCGGACGAGTCATGGAGTAGAAATATCTCATTTCAACCAGAACGAGGTAATATATTGGATGTGAATGGAGAAATATTAGCTGAAAATGTAACAGCGCCTTCTGTTGTAGTTGTTCCAAGACAAATAAATGACCCAGAAGATGCAGCAAAAAAACTTGCTCAAATTTTGGACATGTCTGAGGAAAAAGCATATGAATATGTTACGAAGTCAGAAATGTCCGTCAATATTCACCCAGAGGGAAGGAAAATATCCGAAGAACAAGAAAGAGCAATTCGTACCTTAAATATGGACGGAGTTTATTTGGCGAAGGACTCTATAAGGCATTACCCATTTGGTGACGATTTATCTCATGTTCTTGGTTTTGCTGGTATCGATAACCAAGGTCTTATGGGACTTGAATTATATTATGACGATTTACTTAATGGTGACGAAGGAAGTTTGTCTTTCTATTCAGATGCAAAGGGTAGAAGACTTAACCAGTTAGCGGATGTTTATAAGGCACCTAAAGATGGATATAACTTAGTGACAACTATTGATTCAAGAGTTCAAACGATCGTGGAACGAGAGTTGGACTTAGCAGTGGCAAAATATAATCCAGATGGTGCTTTAGCCATCGCTGTTGATCCAGATACTGGTGGGATACTAGCCATGACAGCAAGACCTAATTTCAATCCAGAGAATTATCAGGAAGTGGATCCTTCTATCTATAGTCGGAATCTCCCGATTTGGAGTACGTATGAGCCGGGTTCAACGTTTAAAATTATAACGCTTGCAGCTGCTCTTGAAGAAGGTGCTGTTGATCTTCACGATGACCATTTTCATGATCATGGCTCTATTGAAGTAGGAGGTGCCAAGCTACGATGCTGGAAACCTGGAGGCCACGGGGAACAAACATTTTTAGAGGTAGTTCAGAATTCTTGTAACCCAGGATTTGTTCATTTAGGTGAGGAACTTGGAAAAGAAAAATTATTTAGTTATATTAAAGAATTTGGATTTGGAACAGAAACTGGTATCGATCTACAAGGAGAGGGTTCGGGGATTTTATTTAAACCAGAAAATGTAGGTCCAGTAGAACTAGCTACTACCGCTTTCGGTCAAGGGGTTTCCGTAACTCCGATTCAACAAGTGATGGCTGTCTCCGCGGCTATCAATGGTGGATATTTATTTGAGCCCTTTATTGCAAAGGATTGGGTTGAACCAAGTACGGGAGAAGTAATTTCAACAAAAGAACCAAAAATGAAAAATAGAGTCATTTCGGAGAAGACCTCTGAAGAAATCCGTAACGCATTAGAAAGCGTCGTTGCAAAAGGAACTGGAAGGCCAGCATATGTCGATGGATATCGAGTAGGTGGAAAGACTGGTACTGCTCAAAAGGTGGGACCAAATGGAGGGTATTTAGAAAATAATCATATTGTATCGTTCATAGGATTTGCTCCAGCAGATGATCCTGAAATTGTTGTATACGTAGCTGTTGATAATCCTAAGGGAGTTCGCCAGTTTGGTGGTACAGTTGCAGCCCCAATAGTGGGTAATATCATCGAAGATAGCCTAACTGTTATGGGGGTTGAACCTAGAAAAGATGGGTTAGATAAAGAGTACTTATGGCCAGAACAACCAAAGGTAGCAGTACCTGATCTGATAGGGATAGAAAGAAAGAAATTAGTTCAAATGATGACAGATTTATCCATCGAATCTAGTGGTACAGGAGATTATATTATCGACCAAGATCCTGTTGCAGGTACTAAAGTAGAACCTGGTTCAACAATAAGGATATACTTGTCAAATGATAAAAAAACTAGTAATAAAAATGACCAATAATAATCCTGATGCTTACTTTTATGAAAAATCATTTTTGTGGAAGAAAATAATTCAGTGTAGCCTGTTCTTCTGATATAATAAACAGGATATGAGTAAATTTAAGAGGGTTGTCAACCCTCTTAAATATCTATTTTAAAGAGAATATTATGTTGGAGAAAGGAAGATGTCTTTATGCGTTTAAAAGAAATTCTTTCTTTTCATCCATTCGCAAATCAATTCTCTGCACTTTACGACCTAGAAATTAACGCAATAAAAATGGATTCTAGAGAGATTACTTACGGAGATTTATTTGTTTGTATTAATGGTTTTACAGTTGATGGCCATGATTATGTTGATGAAGCAGTACAAAATGGCGCAGCAGTTATAGTAGCAGAAAGGGAAATAGAGACAACTGTTCCTGTCATTGTAGTTGCGGACACTGTCCGTTTTATTGCGATGGCAGCTACTAAATTCTTTCAATTTCCTACTAATGAGGTGCCATTAATTGGTGTAACAGGGACAAATGGGAAAACGACTGTTACATACTTATTGGAAAAGATTTTTAATCAGTATGGCAAGAAGACAGGTGTAATAGGGACTATTCAAATGAAAATTGGGGAAGACATCTATCCAGTGGACAATACAACTCCAGATGCATTGTTCCTACAACAAACAATACGAAAAATGATTGATCAACGTGTGGAACAAGTTATTATGGAGGTCTCTTCTCATGCGCTAGATCAAGGTAGAGTGTATGGTTGTGACTATAACACGGCAATATTTACGAATCTTACACAGGATCATTTAGATTACCATGAATCGATGGACGATTATTTACGAGCCAAAAGCCTCCTATTTGCACAATTAGGAAATAGATATCAATTGGAAACAGATAAATTTGCAATTATTAATTTAGATGATCCAGCATGTCAAAAGCTGATTCGCTCCACTGCTCAGTCAGTAATTACCTATGGTATAGATCATGAGGCTATGATTATGGCGAAGTCGATTTCGTTAACTCCCACTGGTACACAATTTTTATTATGTACCCCAACCGGTAATACTGAAATTAATAGTAAGTTAATTGGCAAGTTTAATGTTTCTAATATGCTAGCAGCGAGTGCTGCTGCTTTAGCTAACGACGTCCCATTACCGATTGTTAAAACTGCATTAGAAATGATTACTGGTGTTAATGGTCGTTTCGAATTGGTCTCGCATAAGCAATCATTTTCCGTTATCGTGGATTATGCACATACTCCCGATTCTTTAGAAAATGTACTTACTACCATAAAAGAATTTGCAAAGAAAAAAATATATGTAATAGTTGGGTGTGGCGGTGACCGGGATCGAACGAAAAGACCATTAATGGCTCAAATTGCGTTGAAATATGCTGATAGGGCAATCTTTACATCAGATAACCCTCGAACGGAAGATCCTCAAATTATTATCAATGATATGACTAGCGGGATATCCAACTCTAATGGAGAATATCAAGTAATTGTAGACCGTCGTAAGGCAATTCAACATGCCATAGACCAAGCTAATGATGATGATATTATTTTAATTGCTGGAAAAGGGCATGAAACGTATCAACAAATAGGCCATGTAAAGTATCACTTTGATGATCGAGATGTGGCAAGAGAAGCTTTGTTACGTAAGGAGAAATGAACATGTTATTTACAGTTAGTTGGCTTACTACAATTTTTCCGAATTCTAAAGGGAAAGTTGATGAGCATATAGAAATTAAGAGATTTTTTACAGATAGTCGAATAGTAGCGAATGAGGCTTTATTTATTCCTTTAGTAGGGGAAAATTTTGATGGACATCAATTTGTTAAGCAAGCATATGAAAATGGAGCTATAGCTACATTGTGGGATCACAATAAAACAATGCCTGAGGACCTACCAGAAGAATTTCTTTTTCTATTAGTTGATGATACAACTAAGGCATTGCAACAGTTAGCTACAGCATATCGAGATGAAGTGAATCCTATCGTAGTTGGTGTTACGGGGTCCAATGGAAAGACGACTACTAAAGACATAGTTGCTTCCATAGCGAAAGAAAAGTATAGAACCCATTTTACAGACGGCAATTTTAATAATGAATTCGGATTACCATTTACCATTTTAAACATGCCTAGAGATACGGAGCTACTTGTTTTAGAAATGGGAATGAGTAGCTTTGGAGAGATTGAATTACTCTCAAATATCGCAAAGCCCGATTATGCCATTATAACGAATATAGGTGAATCACACATCGAATATTTAGGTTCCCGAGAAGGGATTGCCAAAGCAAAGTTAGAAATTGTAAGTGGACTTAATCCGGCAGGCAAGTTGATTATTGATGGTGATGAGCCATTGCTTTCACATGTCCATAAGAACAGTAATGTTATTAAGGTTGGGTTTAAAGACCATAATGATTTTATCATTAAAGATATGGAATTGAAACGAGATAAAACGTTATTTACCAGTAATGATGGAGACTTATATACTGTTTCTCTATTAGGTTCTCACCATGCGAAGAATGCCGGATTTGGTATTGTCTTCGGTCAGCTAGTAGACATTGACAAAAAGAACATCCAACATGCGCTTCAATGTCTCAAACTAACCGGAATGCGTTTTGAGATGCTTTCAGGGGTAAATGACGTATCTATCATTAATGATGCTTACAATGCTTCACCGACTTCGATGATGGCCGCTATTAGGGTTGTTCAACAGATGAATGGATTTTCATCTAAAGTGCTTGTCCTTGGGGATATTTACGAGCTAGGTGAGCAGTCAAAAGAGTTTCATGTGTCTGTTGCGGAGGTTATAAATAATAGTATTTCCTGTCTTTATACCGTTGGTGAGGATTCCGATGTTATAGGAGAAGTAGTCCGTAAAAAATACCCTAACATGATAATTAAACATTTTTATCAAAAAGAGGACGTAATTTCAGAACTACAGCAGTTTCTAAAAGAAGATTCATTAATCTTATTCAAAGCCTCAAGAGGCATGAAACTTGAATCAATAATTGATAAATTAATATAAAAGATAATGGTTGGACGGTTGGTATTAAAGGAGGAAATATCATGAATATACTAGGATTAATTATAACAATAGCCATTGCATTTCTCATTACCGTCCTTTTGTCTCCAATTTTAATTCCGTTTTTACGACGATTAAAGTTTGGACAAAGCATACGAGAAGAGGGACCAAAGTCTCATATGAAGAAAACTGGTACCCCAACCATGGGTGGTATCATGATAGTTCTAAGTATTGTTATAACAACTATCATTATGGCTAGTAAGTATGGTGATGGCGAAATTGGTTATGAATTGGGCTTATTACTATTTGTTTTATTAGGTTACGGACTATTAGGTTTTTTAGATGACTTCATCAAGGTTGCTATGAAACGAAATTTAGGGCTAACTTCTAAACAAAAAATGCTAGGTCAAATTATTATTGCAATTATTTTTTATTTAATATTAAAGAATCAAGGATTTCCAACATATATTCAAATACCAGGAACAGATATTCAGTGGGATCTTGGAATTGGATACGCCTTTTTAATTGTTTTCATGCTAGTGGGAGCTTCGAACGGGGTAAATCTAACTGATGGGTTAGATGGTCTATTGGCTGGAACTGCTGCAATTGCCTTTGGTGCCTTTGGAATATTAGCTTGGTATGGTGACCCTAATGTTGAAGTTTCTATCTTTGCTTTAGCAGTAGTAGGTGCATTATTAGGTTTCTTAGTATTTAACGCCCATCCTGCAAAAGTGTTTATGGGTGACACTGGCTCACTTGCGTTAGGTGGGGCAATAGCAGCCACAGCGATATTAGCTAAATTGGAAATTTTATTAATCATTATTGGCGGAGTTTTTGTGTTAGAGACTTTGTCTGTAATCATTCAGGTTATATCATTTAAAACTACCGGAAAAAGGGTATTTAAAATGAGTCCCCTCCATCATCATTATGAATTAGTAGGCTGGTCAGAGTGGAGAGTTGTTACGACTTTCTGGTCGATGGGACTTATTTTTGCTGCTCTTGGTATATACATCGAGGTGTGGTTTGGTTGAAAAAATTAGTTGATTTTCCTTATTCCCATGTTCTAGTGCTTGGCCTTGCAAAAAGTGGAACAGCTGCAACAAAGGTTCTTCTTGAAAGTGGTGTTCAAGTACGTGTTAATGATCTTAAAGCTACTGAGGAAGATGATATAGTTACACAAGTACGCTCTTTAGGAGCAGAGGTAGTTGTAGGTTCCCATCCGTTATCCGTCCTAGAAGGAATTGATCTGGTTGTGAAAAATCCAGGAATTCCGTATGAAAATATTATACTGGAGGAAGCACAAAAGCGTGATATACCTATTATTACTGAAATTGAGTTAGCTGGTAGACTTGCAGAGGGAACCATTATCGGTATTACTGGTTCCAATGGGAAAACAACAACAACTACACTAATATTTGAAATGATTAGACAAAGTAGCCTTCCAGTTCAATTGGCAGGTAATATTGGCATTGTTGCTTCAGATATTGCAAAAGACTTAACACCAGAAGAAAACATGGTCCTAGAGCTCTCTTCGTTCCAGTTAATGGGAATTAAGACATTTCGACCGAAGATAGCTGTTCTATTAAATTTATTTGAAGCACACTTAGATTATCATAAAACATTTTCGAATTATATAGAGGCTAAAGCAAAAATATTTCTTAATCAACAAGAAGACGATTTTTTAATTTATAATGCCGATGAATCTAGTGTAGTAGAAGTGACTGCAACTGCAAAATCGAAGAAAGTACCTTTCTCAGCAACAAAGAGAGAAGAGGATGGGGCTTGGGTCGATGGGGATTTCCTATATTTCCGAAATGAGAAAGTAATTTCCTTGAAAAATATTGTCCTAGTAGGTAAGCATAACCTAGAGAATATATTGGCAGCAGTGAGTGCTGCGAAACTAAGTGGTGCAACGAATGAAGGAATAGCTCAAGTATTATCTACTTTTACGGGTGTTTCCCATCGTTTACAATTTGTTGACCAAATAAATGGTAGATTATTCTATAATGATTCGAAAGCAACAAATATATTAGCTACCCAAAAGGCCTTATCTTCTTTTAACGAACCAACTATCCTACTAGCTGGTGGGCTTGATCGAGGGAACGGATTTGACGAGTTAATACCTTTCTTAAAACAAGTAAAGGCGATGGTGGTATTTGGTGAAACTGCTAATAAATTAAAAGAAACTGCTGAACGAGCTGGTATCAGTACTATTATTGAAGCAGAAAATGTAACGGACGCTACTCGAGCAGCATATGAGTTATCCGAGCCTGGTGATGTTGTTTTGTTGTCTCCAGCATGTGCAAGTTGGGATCAATACAAGACTTTTGAAGAAAGAGGAGACATGTTTATACAAGCCGTGCATACAATTAAGTAGGGGCTTGTATACATAAAAAACCGTTAGACAAATGCCCCGAACTCATTATTGAAGTTAGGGGTGTTTTTTTTGTTTAAGAAACAGACATCGATTAAGGACAAGCCAGATTTTTTTCTCTTTACAGTCATCATACTTCTGCTACTTATTGGAATTATTATGGTATATAGTTCCTCCTATATATGGGCTGAATATAAGTATGCGGATTCATTATATTTTGTGAAAAGACAGTTACTATTCGCGGGTGTCGGTGTGTTAGGGATGTTTTTCTTTATGTATATTCCATACAGTAATTGGGCGAAATACTCCAAGGTAATCTTGATGGTTTGTTTTGGTCTTTTATTACTTGTATTAATTCCAGGAGTAGGACTTGTTCGTGGTGGTGCACAGAGTTGGATAGGTGTTGGTGCTTTTAGTATTCAACCTTCAGAATTTATGAAATTAGGATTAATCATTTTTCTGTCCGTTTACTTATCTGTCAATCAGAAATACATTACCTCATTTAAAAAGGGCTTCTTACCAGCCTTACTTCTCGTTTTCACTGCCTTTGGACTAATCATGCTACAGCCTGATCTTGGTACTGGGATGGTACTAGTATTAACGTGTATGATTATGATATTTGTATCGGGGGCAAGAATTTCCCATTTTATAGGGTTAGGTTTACTAGGATTGGTAGGGTTCGCACTATTAATAATATCTGCTCCGTATCGTATTAGCAGAATAACTGCATTTCTAAATCCTTGGGAAGATCCTTTAGGTGATGGCTTCCAAATTATTCAATCACTTTATGCGATAGGACCAGGTGGCTTGATGGGAGTAGGTCTTGGGAACAGTCTACAGAAGTACTTCTATTTACCAGAGCCACAAACTGATTTTATCTTTGCAATACTAGGAGAAGAGTTAGGCTTTATTGGGGGAACAGTGTTATTAATATTATTCCTGTTATTATTTTGGCGAGGTATTCGAGTTGCCTTAGAAGCACAGGATTTATTCGGTAGATTTCTAGCGCTCGGTATTGTATCTATGTTAACCGTTCAAGTAATGATAAATATAAGTGTTGTCATTGGACTTATACCAGTTACGGGAATAACGCTGCCATTTCTTAGTTATGGAGGCTCTTCATTGACTTTAACTCTGTGTTCTGTCGGTATTCTATTAAATATTAGTAGAAGTGCCAAGGTATAATTGTTGCAATTGGTAAAATTTAATCATTAAGTAACCACTTGTGTACTATATGTTTTTATAACTGTTGTGTTATAATCGAATTAACTCATGTAGAACGGCATCTAGCATGCCGTTTTCATGTGTTAAATTTACAAAAGGGAAAGAATAGTATATGAGCAAAGAAAAAATTGTTTCAATAGAGGACCGAATCCCTAAATTGAAGCAAGCACGTAAAAAAAAGGCTAATAAACGCCTTGTATTTTACCTATCTATTTTTTTCTTCTTAATATCTATCATAGTTTATCTCCAGTCTCCACTCAGTCACGTTAAGACGGTCGCTGTAACTGGTAACTCATTTTATCACGAACAAGAAGTAATTAACCAAAGTGGTATAAGTCAGGATACGAACATTTGGACCGTAAACAAAGAGGAAGTCATTAAAACCCTGGAAAAAAACCCATTGATAGATACTGTTACAGTGGAAACTAAGCTTCCTTGGACGGTAGAAATTCATCTGAAAGAACATGAACGTATTGGGTACATAAAAAAAGAAAATGAATATTATCCTATCTTAGGAAATGGTGCAATGATGCCTGACAGTGAAACAGATAGCCTCTCAGGAGATGCTCCTTTATTAGTTAACTTTACCGTAGAAGAAGTTTTAATTGAAATGTCTCAAGAGTTAAGCAAACTTCCAAAGAATATCCGAAACATCATATCAGAGATTCACTGGTCACCGACTGATCGGAATAAGAACGAAATTATTTTATATATGAGTGATGGTTTTATGGTTGAGTCTACAATAAGAGATTTCTCCAACAAAATGACCGTTTACCCATCTATTGCAGCGCAATTAGATCCTGGTAGTGAAGGTATCATTCACATTGGTGTTGGGGCTTACTTTGAACCGTTCAATCAAGAGATAACAGAGGAAGAGATTATTACCAATGAAGTTGTCGAATAAGTGACAAACTCATCCTCTCCACAAAGCGTATTTTGTAATATTAAGTAGAAACTATTAAAATATGAATGTTTTTCTAGTGAATTATCTATTATATATTTCTTTTTTTGAGAAAATCCTTTAAAATAATAGATTATAGTATAGTTAATAGAAAATTAATTGAAATAATCATCGCATTAAGAAATCTAGTAAGTTTTTTGATGCTTCTGAAATAGGAGGTGCCTTTGTTGAACAACAATGACATACTTGTCAGTCTTGATATAGGTACGACAAAAATAAAAGTAATTATTGGCGAAGTCTTAAATGATTCATTAAACATTATTGGTGTTGGTACAGCAAAATCAAATGGCATGAAAAAAGGTGCTATCGTTGATATCGATCAAACCGTTAATTCTATCCGTAATGCAGTTGAACAAGCAGAGCGTATGGTAGGAATGCAGATTGATAGTGTTGTAGTAGGAATAAGTGGAAATCATATTCAATTGCAACCATGTCACGGTGTCGTAGCTGTTCAAAGTGAAAACCGTGAAATAACAAATGAAGATGTGAAGCGCGTAATAGATGGTGCACAAGTGATTTCAATACCACCAGAAAGAGAAATTATCGATGTTATTCCAAAACAGTTTATCGTTGATGGGCTAGATGAAATTACTGACCCAAGAGGAATGATCGGTGTTCGGCTGGAAATGGAAGGTACTATTATTACTTGCTCTAAGACAGTATTACATAACATTCTAAAGTGCGTTGAACGTGCTAATCTCAAAGTGGCAGATATTTGTTTACAGCCACTTTCAGCGGGTACTGTTGCATTATCAAAGGATGAGAAAAATCTTGGTGTTGCATTAATTGATGTTGGTGGAGGTTGTACGACAGTTTCTGTTTTTGAAAATGATCATATTGAATCAACCAGTGTTATTCCATTGGGTGGAGACAATATAACAAAGGACCTATCCATCGGATTAAGAACTTCAACAGAGGAAGCGGAAGATATTAAGGTCAATCATGGTCATGCTTTTTATAATGATGCTCAAGAAGATGAAGTATTTGAAGCATCTATTATAGGTAGTAATGCAAAGCAAAGCTTTAACCAGCTTCAAATTGCAGACATGATTGAAGCTAGATTAGAAGAAATATATGCATATGTAGAAAGAGAAATTCGTAGAATGGGCTACCATGAACTACCTGGTGGCTATGTGCTAACCGGAGGAACAATGAAGATGCCTGGAGCTTTAGAACTTGCAGGAGATGTATTCCAAGCAAATGTTCGAATTGCGATTCCCGATTATATTGGTGTAAGAGAACCCCAATTTACCGCAGGAGTTGGTATTTTACAATTTGCCTATCATAATGCAAAAATTCAAGGGAAAAATCTTTTCCCTGCTATCACTGCTTCACTTGATGAACCAAAAGCAAAAAGAATTAAAAAACAACCGACAAATACTACTAATACTAACGAAAGTAATAAAAAAGAGTCTGGAATTGCTAATTTATTCAAGTATTTCTTCGATTAATAAGCGTTCCCACATTAAAATTAGCTTCTAGAAATCTTGTAATTTGCATATTAGGAGGAACGAAAAATGTTAGAGTTTGATACAAGTATTGACCAATTAGCTACCATTAAGGTAATCGGTGTTGGTGGTGGCGGAAATAACGCAGTAAATCGTATGATTGACCATGGGGTAGAAGGTGTAGAATTTATCTCAGTGAATACTGATGCGCAAGCATTGAATTTATCCAAAGCAGAAACAAAGTTACAAATTGGTGGTAAGCTCACTAGAGGACTTGGAGCAGGTGCAAATCCTGAAGTTGGTAAAAAGGCCGCTGAAGAAAGTAAAGAACAGTTAGAAGAGGTACTACAAGGTGCCGACATGATATTTGTAACGGCTGGAATGGGTGGAGGAACTGGAACTGGTGCCGCGCCTGTCATTGCACAAATAGCTAAAGACCTAGGTGCTCTTACAGTTGGAGTAGTAACTCGTCCATTTTCATTTGAAGGACGTAGAAGGTCCAATCAAGCTGTATCCGGAATTGAAGCATTAAAGAATAGTGTTGATACATTAATCGTCATTCCTAATGATCGCTTACTTGAAATTGTAGATAAAAATACGCCAATGTTGGAAGCTTTTAGAGAAGCTGACAACGTATTACGTCAGGGAGTACAAGGTATTTCTGATTTAATTGCTAAGCCTGGCTTAATCAACGTTGACTTTGCTGACGTAAAAACAATTATGTTTAACAAAGGTTCTGCATTAATGGGAATTGGTGTTGCAACTGGTGAAAATCGTGCAACTGAAGCAGCGAAGAAAGCAATTTCATCTCCATTATTAGAGACTTCTATTGATGGTGCACATGGAATTCTAATGAATATAACCGGTGGTACAAACTTAAGTCTTTATGAAGTACAAGAAGCTGCAGACTTAGTAACGAATGCTGCTGATGAAGAAGTAAATGTTATCTTCGGTTCAGTAATCAATGAAGATTTAAAAGATGAAATTATCGTAACAGTTATCGCTACTGGATTTGACGAGAGTAAAAAGGTTGAACAACAACAGCCACAAAGACAACGTCCAATAGTTAGCCATAATCAGAATGCTGCAACAAGAATGAATGATGATGTTGTTAAAGAACAACCACAACAACAAAATCGTCCGCGTCAAGAAGAGGATATTCTAGACATCCCAACATTCTTAAGAAATAGAAATAGAAATCGTTAATGAAAATAAAAAAGCGTGTAGTCATATTGACTATACGCTTTTTTATGCTTTTTAATAGTCCTTATTTTAGGGGATTATGATTAGCGCTATACAATCCGAAATTTGGAAATTATATTCAATAAAAATTCTATACTGTCCTCGACATAACTAGTTGAAATTAGCATATTTTTGCATACAAGAAGTGACAGACTTCGCTCGACAACTAGTTTATACTTCTCTTTATACTTCATCAATAACGATTTAGTAGAGCATCTCGTTATACTAAACCAAATGTAGATAACTAACTTTAAGCGTGGGGAGTGAACTTCCATAGATGAACATGAGACATATACCTTTTTACGCCACCTGAGAGGAAGAATAGTATGACTATTTACCTTGATGCTGTTTGGGTATTGAATTTTCTTCTGGATTTTATGTTGTTAATGCTTACGCAAGCACTGCTTCGTGAGTATACTCCTAAAAGAAGATTGGCTATAGGGGCAATGGTAGCTTCATTTATTGTACCCATTACACTATACTTTCCAAATACAGTAATTTCTACGGTGTATGGTAAGATACTATATTCTATTCTTATCATCTTGGTTACATTCCGTTTTATCTCAGTAAAGCGAATGTTGAAGCAGTTATTAATGTTTTATTTTGTATCTTTCTCAATTGGTGGAGGCTTATTTGCTGCTCACTATCTATTTCAATATCCTATTGCGTTATCAGTAACAGGACTTTTTTCGTTTAGTGCTGGATATGGAGATCCAGTTAGCTGGCTGTTTGTTGTCATTGGGTTTCCAATCGCATTCTGGTTTACCAAGAACCGTATGGACAAGCACGCTATGGAGAAAATTCGCTATGACCAACTATACAATGTAACCTTTAGCATTAAAGATAAAAGCTTTACTACTACTGGGTTTATCGATAGTGGAAATCAATTAATAGATCCATTAACAAAGAGGCCCGTTGTAATTTGTGACGAGAAATTCTTAATGCAATGGTTTGAGCCTGATGATTGGATTCAGTTAAAAAACGCATACGAGGATTTTGATGTGGAACGTATTCCGCTCAACTGGGAGAAACACATTCAAATCGTTCCATTCCACGGGGTGGAAGGAAAGAGCAACTTTCTTTTTGCTCTTAAACCTGACAAACTAACTATTTTCTATGAAGAGCAAAAAATAGTTGCCACAAAGATATTAATTGGAATTCAATTTGGCGAACTAACGAAGGACAAACGCTATCATTGTTTACTTCATCCTCAAATCATAAAATTAGCAACTATTCATTCAGCATAACGAAAAGGAGCGATACAAATGATTAAAATTAAATTGAAAATGCGTCTATGGTGGTACAAGGTTTTAATTAAATTGGGAATTAAATCAGAAGAGATCTACTATATAGGAGGAAGTGAGGCGCTGCCACCTCCGTTATCAAAAGAAGAAGAAAGTGAATTGCTAGTTTTATTGACTAAGGGAGATTCTGGCGCTAGATCGGTTCTAATTGAGCGAAATCTACGTTTAGTAGTCTATATTGCTCGAAAGTTTGAAAATACGGGAATCAATATTGAAGACTTAATTAGTATAGGTACTATTGGATTAATCAAGGCAGTAAATACGTTTAATCCAGAAAAAAAGATAAAACTTGCTACATACGCTTCAAGATGTATAGAAAATGAGATTCTAATGTACTTGCGCAGAAATAATAAGCTGAAATCTGAAATTTCATTTGATGAACCATTAAATATTGATTGGGATGGTAATGAATTACTATTATCAGATGTACTAGGTACTGATGATGATATTATTACTAAAAACTTAGAAACCAAGGTAGATAAACATTTATTACAAGATGCATTATCACAGTTAAATGCTCGAGAGAAACAGATTATGGAGCTTCGGTTTGGTCTAATTGGAGAAGAAGAAAAAACCCAAAAAGACGTTGCAGATATGTTAGGCATATCACAGTCTTATATATCTCGACTAGAAAAGAAGATTATACGTAGACTAAAAAAAGAATTTAATAAAATGGTCTAGACTAGAACCATCAAGATGTGAGGGATTTTTTTCATTCATTTCCCTGATTCAAATTGCATAAATTTTCCCTTCCTAGGAGATACTGTCCATGAACAGCATCTCCAACTGGGAGGGTACAGAATGACTAGACATAAAGTTGTAATATGTGGTGTTGATACATCTAAATTACCCGTTCTAAAGAACGAAGAAATGCGAGAACTATTCGTACAAATGCAAGAGGGGGACATTTTTGCTAGGGAAAAATTAGTGAACGGCAATCTACGGTTAGTATTAAGTGTTATTCAACGATTTAATAACCGTGGTGAGTACGTTGATGACCTATTTCAGGTTGGTTGTATTGGACTAATGAAATCAATTGATAATTTTGATTTAAGTCATAATGTAAGATTCTCAACCTATGCAGTTCCAATGATAATTGGTGAAATACGTAGATACTTACGTGATAATAATCCAATCCGTGTATCTCGGTCCCTTAGAGATATTGCTTATAAGGCACTACAAGTAAGGGAAAAATTAATTAATAAAACATCAAAAGAACCAACACCAGCAGAAATAGCGGAAGAGATGGGTGTCCCACATTCCGATGTAGTGTTCGCTATGGATGCTATACAGGATCCAGTATCCTTATTTGAACCAATCTATAATGATGGTGGTGACCCAATATTTGTTGTAGATCAAATAAGTGATGATAAGGACCGAGATGATACTTGGGTTGACAAACTTTCTTTAAAAGAAGGAATGCATCAATTAAATGACCGTGAAAAAATGATATTAAATAAACGCTTTTTCCAAGGGAAAACACAGATGGAAGTTGCTGATGAAATTGGAATCTCACAAGCACAAGTATCCAGATTAGAGAAAGCTGCAATTAGTCAAATGAATAAACAGATGTTTGAATAAAGTTGGACAAGGAATAGGGTTACACACTCTATTCCTTTTTTGTTTTTGTATAGTAAAATGATTCGCTCGCTTACTTTTCATCTCAAAATTCCAACTGAATGAACTTCAGGGCTAGTGCATATATATTACTAGTAAAGGTGGGTGAGACGAATGATAAATTTATCTGATTTACAAGTGAAAGAAATAATTGTAATTAATGATGGAAGAAGGCTAGGGCATATTTCAGATTTGGAAATTGACCCAGATCGAGGTAGGATAATTGCCTTGGTTATTTACCTGCGTGAGAAAAAGGGAGGTTTCTTTGGAAAACCAGAGGAATTAATGATATATTGGGAGCAAATCATAACTATCGGCTCTGATGTAATCTTAGTGAAAGATGTAGATGGAGCAAAATTATATCTGGAATAACTATTTCTAGCAGGGGGAATTGATTTTGCAAGATGTGTTTCAATATGATGGAAAGAATATACTTCACATAGAAAAATGGAAGAAAATAGATTCAAATATACAAGTTGGGTTTACATCTCGTAATGGTGGTGTTAGCCAGAAGCCTTTTCAATCGAATAATTTTGGCTTACATGTAAATGATCAAATGCTTGATGTAATTAGTAATCGTCAGAGGTTAGCAACCATGTTAAATATCCCATTAGAGAGTTGGGTAGCAGGTGAGCAGGTTCACCAGACTACCATCCATACCGTCAAATTAGGAGATGCTGGAAAGGGCTCAACATCTATAGAATCCTCTCTAAAAGGAACGGATGGGTTAATTACGCAAGAAGAGGGTATGTTATGCACAGCCTTTTTTGCTGATTGTGTTCCTTTATTCTTCTTCGATCCTGTGAAAAGGTATATAGGGATTGCCCATGCGGGATGGAAAGGGTCTGTCGGAAAAATTGCAGAAAAAATGACAACCAAGTTTATGGAGCTTGGAACCGACGTAAAGGACCTACTTGTTACTATTGGGCCGTGTATTTCAACTGAATTTTATGAGGTAGATGAATATGTAAAAGAAAGAGTACCAAATGAATATCAAGAGCTAGTACTAATACCAGTAGGTAATCAGCACTATTTATTGGATTTGAAGCAGTTAAATGTCGAAATACTTGTACAAGCTGGTGTATTTCGTAGTAATATAGATGTAACAAATTTCTGCACGTATAGAGATGAAGATTTATTTTTCTCACATCGCCGGGATCATGGGAAAACGGGCCGTATGCTAGGTTTTATAGGGTTTAGCGGTTAATTTTGAGGAGGAGAACTTTGTAGCAATGGATGTATCACAAAATTTAGCAGAAATAAAAACTACTATAGAAGAGGCATGTAGCAAAAGTAATCGGAATTCTAATGAGATTACCATCATAGCAGTTACAAAATATGTTACAATAGAAAGAACAATGGAAGCACTTAATGCTGGAATCGTAGATCTTGGCGAAAATAGACAAGAAGGATTTATTGAAAAGTATAATCATGTCGGTAAGCAAGTAAAATGGCATTTTATCGGAAGTCTACAATCTAGAAAAGTAAAAGATGTTATTGATAAGGTAGATTATATTCATTCTTTGGACAGACTGTCATTAGCGAAGGAAATAGATAAACGCGCTTCCTCCACAGTTGATTGCTTTATACAAGTTAATGTAAGTGGTGAAGCTTCAAAGCATGGACTGCAGCCGAATAGTGTAATGCCTTTTATTGAAAGCCTTTCAGATTTCTCGAAAATTCGTGTTGTTGGTTTAATGACTATGGCACCCCATACAGATGATAAGGTTTTATTACATAAAGTGTTTCGTGAACTACGTGAGTTACGAGATGAAATCCAAGGTAAGAATTATCAGCACGCACCTTGTCAATTCTTATCAATGGGTATGAGTAATGACTACGATATTGCAATAGAAGAAGGTGCAACCCATATTCGAATCGGCTCTAAGTTAGTGGGGTCTGATAGGTGAGGTGTAGAAGGTGAGTATTAAAAACAAGATTAAAACGTTTTTTGCGATGGATGATGAATATGAATATGTTGAAGAAGAAGTAGTAGAACAACCAAGTAAGTTAAATCAACCGAATAATAACGTGATTAACTTAAAAAGTGTGAAAACAAATTCTTCTAAAGTGGTGCTTTGTGAACCTAGAACATTTGAAGAAGCACAGCAAATTGCGGATAATATTGTTAACAAGCGAGCAGTCGTCATTAATCTACAGCGTGTAGAAGCGTATGATGCTAAACGTATAGTAGACTTCTTAAGTGGAACTGTCTATGCCGTTAACGGTATCATACAACGATTAGGATCACAAACTTTCCTCTGTGCACCGGATAATGTAGATGTTTCTGGATCCATCTCAGAAGCGATGGAACAAGAGAACAATAAAGGATGGTAATTTATGTTAGAAACCATATTTCAGTTTTTATCTTATGCGTTACGTATTTATAGTTTTGGATTAATAATTTATATCTTTATGTCATGGTTCCCGGGTGCTAGGGAATCATCGTTTGGTGAAATAATGACCAAATTATACGAGCCGTATTTAGAGCCGTTTAGAAAGTTTATTCCTCCGTTAGGGATGATAGACTTTTCTCCTATTGTAGCGATTATTGTACTACAATTGGCTGGAACAGGTATTTATGCATTATATGATATTATTGCTAGATTAGTTTATTAGGTGAAGGTTATTTATGGACATTTACCAACATTTCAGGCCGGAAGAACACGGTTTTATAGACCAAGTCTTATCCTGGAAAGAACAAGTGGAACAATCTTTTCGATCAAAGTTAACAGATTTTTTAGATCCTAGAGAGCAGCAGATTATAGAAATGATAGTCGGTACTTCTAATGAAGACTTGAAGGTTCAGTTTTTTGGGGGAGGCAATTACTCGGAAAGAAAGCGGGCGATTATTGCCCCTTACTATGAAGAAATTTTACCCAATTCTTTTAACATTAATTTGGTACAGGCTACATATCATATGAAATTCGTCTCTATTACTCACCGTGATGTACTAGGATCCTTTTTATCTTTAGGAATTGCAAGAAAAAAACTAGGAGATATTTTTGCGGGTAACGGAAAGGTTCAAATTCTCCTCGATCAGGATATTGCTTCTTATGTAACGATGAATTTAACGGGTATTAAGAGAACCACTATCCAATTAGAAGAAGGGCCATTTTCGGATTTAGTAGAACAAGAATCTATCTGGTCAGAATCTGACAAAATTGTCTCCTCATTAAGATTGGACACGATACTTAAGGAGATTTATTCAATTTCAAGAAATGAAGCACAAAGCTTGATACAAAAAGGATTAGTCAAAGTAAACTATCGAGTAGTAGAAGATAGCAAGTTCATTTTAAGAGAAGGGGACCTAATTTCGTTAAGAGGAAAGGGTCGTAGTAAGTTAGTTAACATTAATGGACAAACCAAAAAAGAGAAAATAAAAATTACAACTGCATTATTACAGTTTGAGTTTCCGCAAAACGTAAAAAAATCAACCTTTGATTATGAACTACGACAAAAATACAGAAGAGTCTAAAGTATTTAGCCAAAAAAAGGAATTTTGGCGTCCTCAAAGAGAGCCTATCCAAGGCTCTTTTAAAAATTTAGTTTTTAGGGTCTTTTTAGCTAACCAATTTTAATTCTAACTGACGAGGAAAGTTATGGCGTATTCGAAACCAACCCTGAACTCCTTCCCTGGCATAGGCCAATGTCGACAAAATACCCTCTGCAAGCTGATAATAATAAAATTGAATATCTTTACGGAGTGCTTTGGCATTTTCAATAAGCTGACGTGATAGCCTGCTGGTGCTCATTTTATCGGCAAGAAGGCCTAATAAACCAATCGCATATGTTAATAATTGATTGAGATTATTAATGGATGTCAAACTCCTGACGCGGAAATCTTCAAATCCAAAATGTTGTTTCTTAAAACGGAAATATTCTTCAATACGCCATCTCGACATGTAGGTCCTTACGATGTGAATGGCATCTTCTTTACTTTGGATTACCTTGTTCGTAGCTAACATCATTGGCGTTTTCCCAAGCCCATAAACGAGGATAAGACTAATTGGATTTTTACTGGCAGTGACTTTTATATTCAAATGGCTAATGTACACCGTCTCTTTTTTCTGTTTTCCATCTTCACTAAACAGTAAGGTAGTTTTAATTTTCCCTTTCCGTGAATCCCTAAGTACAGCGGCTTTAAACCATTTTCCTTTCCAAAACAATTTTCGATTTTCCTTCAAACGGATAATGAAGTCTTGTTTTTGTTTATGCATGAAATGAAACAGTGCATTCATATCATAACCGCGGTCAAATACGAATGTAGCTCTTGATTTCAAACTGGAAATGACTTGATTTAAACCTTCAAATAGTACTTCATTTGTAGATTTATAATCTTTTTCTTTCGATGAATGAATATGGGAAAACAAACTGACAGGTTGCTTCTTCTTAGTCGTCAATCCGACCATTTCCGTTACTAGGTAGCCCTTTTCAATTTTATTGTCTTTTGAAGAACCGTCTCGCACTTCACCAAGGGCTTCAAACTTTTCACCATGGGGTTTAATCACATCGGAATCATCCACTAGAATTACTGGGTGCTCCCCTAAAGCCTTTGTGACCTTTTGTGTATAGTTTTCTTGGATTTCTGGAGATAGCGTACGCCCAAGGTTTTGACTGAGCCGATCAATGGTATTTTTAATGCGGATTGGCTCATTTAAAGCTGTAGCTATATTCTTAAGGATTGTACTTCCGGACCTTAATATACCGTAAATTGATTGGGTTACAAACTTGGATTCAACCCGACGATTACCTGGCACCAAACCTTTTGAAAAATTAACAACTTCCCGTTTCGTAGCGTACACATCTGTGGTAGAATTAAACATGAAAAACCCTCCTATAGATTTGTTTAGTATCTTTTTGGCTGTCTACTAAAATTATACTAAACCTTGGTGGGTTTTTCCTTGTTTTCCCCTAAAATTGCCACTTTTCATTACTTTCTGAACTGGATTTTCACTTTATCTCTTCTTTTATGTCACTTTCTAATATTTTTGCGGAAACTCAAA
>NZ_LDUE01000036.1 GCF_001038485.1 Ornithinibacillus californiensis | reverse complement strand
GCCTGAACTAGAAGACTGGCAAAGTCGTCCTTTAAATGAATGTTATCCTTTTGTTTTTGTAGACTGTATGTATACAACCATACGCAATCAATACGAAACTAAAAAGTATGCCGTTTATACTATTTTGGGCTATACAATGGAGGGCAAAAAAGACATCCTTGGCTTGTGGCTAAATGAAACAGAAAGCAAGCATAAGTGGATGCAAATCTTTGATGAAATTAAGGCAAGAGGAGTTGAAGACATCTTCTTTATTTCCATGGATGGTGTATCTGGATTAGAAGAAGGAGCTCGCTCTATTTTCCCTGATGTCACTGTCCAAAGATGTATTGTCCATTTAATTCGTAATTCCATTAAATATGTTCCAAATAAGGATTATAGAGCTTTTACATCTTCTTTAAGGAAGGTTTATGGAGCTCAAAGTCTAAAGGCCTGTCAAAGTACGTTTGAATCCTTTAAGCAACAATGGTCTGCCTATCCTGGAGCTATAGATGTCTGGGAAAGAAACTTTGAACATGTAGAACAATTATTTGACTACGGTAGTGCTGTCCGTAAAATCATGTATACAACTAACGCAGTAGAAAGTATCCACTCTAGTTTTAGAAAAGTAACGAAAAAAGGAGCATTTCCCAACGAAAATGCCCTACTTAAAGTACTGTATTTAAGAGTGAAAGAATTAGAAAATAAGTGGAATGGTGGCGGCTTTATTCAAGGCTGGTCTCTAGCCTTAAACCAACTATTAATGAATGAACGATTGAAGGATAGGGTTCTCAAATATAGCTAGTGTGTATTAGAACTTACACACTTTATTTGACAACCCCTCACCCCCGCTGATCCCCCAAAAATAAAAATCCCCCGCACCAGTCAGCACAGGGGGAAAACTTAATACTTCCAAATATAAAACGCTTCTACACCTAAACGTTCCATCGCTTGTTCTTTCAAATCATCAGCAACACCATCGCTTTGGTTCCAGTTACGGATTACACCACTTGCTTGCGATTGATGGCAAAGAATCGCATCCATCTTCCTATCGAAATTCTCCCGAATGTCGTTAATCACTTCTGGTTTACCTAAATCTTCAACATGAGTATTCGTAATGGCTTGTGCCCATACAGTCGGACGATTTTCTGGATTCATTAATCGAACAGCCTCTATTGCAGCAGCACCTAACGCATTATGGTCTGGATGTACGGCATGCTCTGGGTAATGAGTAATGACAAGAGACGGTTGAATTTCTTCTAAAATTTCTTTTAGATGGTTCGCAACTTCATTTCGGTCCTCGTATTCCAAAGTTTTGTCGCGATATCCTAGTAGACGAAGCTCCATATCCAATACTTTACTAGCTTCGGTAATTTCTTTCTTTCGAATTTCAGGAAGTGTTTCTCGGTTGGCAAAAGTAGGATTCCCCATATTTCTGCCCATTTCACCTAATGTTCCACAAAGGTATGTTACTGGAACACCTTGTTCGCGAAACTGAATAATCGTTCCGGCTGCTCCGAATGACTCATCATCTGGATGAGGGTAGATAACAACAACATGCTTTTCCATTTCGTTCACCTTTCTTTCTCATACCGATTAATAATTAAATGGTGTTTCACTTATCTGTAATGCGACCATCAGACGGCCTTCTCGATCATGGCCGGCCATTAATAACTTTTCACCTTCATGGATTGTCCAATCTGTTAAACCTTCTGCGTAAATCCAACCAATATCCATTTTCAAGCCAGCACGATAGGATCTTCCATCGCCAACTATTTTAGCTTGATTGAAACGTACATTAGCATTGCGAATATAAACACCCACATTATAGGCTTTTTCATTAACATGACTTGCATAAGCGCCATTAGTAGTTTCTAAATGAATATATACATCTTTTCCAACAAAGCTCTCCAGCTTTTCTTGGACTTTATCAAGCTCAATCGGTTTCATCTTCTTCCTCCTAACATTTCTACTTTTACATTACCGAAACAGACGTATTACGTCAAAGTAAAAAACTTGCATTAACACACTTATTAACCTAATAGAATCTAGTTAAAAAGGATGCCCCAAAATTCGTTGAGACATCCTCCATCTGTACTTATGAACTTACTTCTTCTTTAGATTTCAGAGCTTCTTCCTGTCTTTTCTTATCTCGTTCCAAGACAGGCTTTAAGTAATGACCTGTGTAAGAGTTTTCTTGTTTAGCAATTTGTTCTGGTGTTCCTGTTGCAATAATTTGGCCGCCCTTTGCTCCACCTTCAGGACCGATATCGATGATGTGGTCAGCCGTCTTTATAACATCGAGATTATGTTCAATAATTAAGACGGTATCTCCATTATCTGTTAATCGTTGAAGCACCTTTAATAATCGGCTAATATCATCCACATGTAGGCCTGTTGTTGGCTCATCTAGGATATACATCGTTTTCCCTGTTGTACGACGATGTAACTCACTAGCAAGCTTCACACGTTGTGCTTCTCCACCTGATAAGGTAGTTGCTGGTTGACCGAGCTTCACATAGCCTAAACCAACATCGACAATCGTTTGGATTTTGCGTTTAATCTTCGGTATATTAGCAAAGAATTCGGCAGCTTCTTCGATGGTCATATCTAGCACATCTGAAATACTTTTTCCTTTATATTTTACTTCTAATGTTTCACGGTTATATCGCTTTCCATGACACACTTCACATGGCACATACACATCTGGCAAGAAATGCATTTCGATTTTAATGATTCCATCACCTTTACAAGCTTCACAACGTCCACCCTTCACGTTAAAACTGAAACGACCCTTTTTATAACCACGTACTTTCGCTTCGTTAGTGGAAGCATAGACATCACGGATATCATCAAATACTCCGGTATACGTTGCAGGGTTTGATCTAGGTGTACGACCAATAGGAGATTGATCGATGTTGATTACTTTTTCTAAATGTTCTAGACCTTTGATTTCCTTATGCTCACCAGGAATTTGTTTGCTTCGATTTAATTCTCTTGATAGAGCTTTAAAAATAATCTCATTTACTAGGGAGCTTTTTCCGGATCCAGATACTCCAGTGACCACATTAAATAGACCAATAGGTACTTTTACAGAAACATTCTTTAAGTTATTTTCCTTTGCACCAATTACTTCGATAAAACGTTTATCATGCTTTCTACGTTCTAATGGGATTGGAATATACTTTTTACCAGACAAGTATTCACCCGTTAAAGAATTTTTGTTTTTCATTACTTCCTCAGGTGTGCCACTAGCAACAATTTGTCCACCATGTTCGCCAGCACCTGGTCCAATATCCACTAGCCAATCAGCAGCTAGCATCGTATCTTCATCATGTTCAACTACAATTAAACTATTATCCAGATCACGCATTTCTTTTAATGTCCCGATCAGCTTATCATTGTCTCTTTGATGTAAACCAATAGATGGCTCATCCAGTACATACAGTACCCCAGTTAGTGCGGAACCAATTTGAGTTGCCAAACGAATTCGTTGTGCCTCTCCACCAGATAAAGTACCTGCTGTTCGAGAGAGAGTGAGGTAATCTAAGCCAACATTATTTAGGAATTCGAGACGATTATTAATTTCTTTAATCAATAATTTGGCGATTTGCTTTTCCTTTTCACTAAGATTTAATTCTTGGAAAAAATTCATAGCTTCTGTAATCGAGAAGTCTGTCACATTACTAATATGCAAACTATTAACCTTTACCGCTAATGCTTCTTCCTTTAGACGGTGTCCTTTACAAGTCGGACAGTTTTTGTTCGTCATATATTTTTCAAGTGTTTCTCGGATAAAGTCAGATGATGATTCCTTATAACGGCGGGCAATATTATTTAGTACACCCTCAAAGTTAATCATGCTATCTCGGGTTTGCCCGAATTCACTTTTATAGTAGAAATGAATCTTATCAGAGCCACTTCCATATAAAATCTTATCCATTTGCGCTTTTGGTATATCCTTAACAGGAATATCCATATTGATTTCATAATGTTCACAGACGCTTTTCAGAAGCTGCGGATAGTATTGTGAGCTTATTGGCTCCCAAGCAGCGATGGCATGCTCGTTTAAAGTTTTATCCCAATCAGGTATTACTAAGTCTAAATCCACAACGAGATTGGTACCAAGTCCATCACAACTCGGACAAGCACCAAATGGACTGTTGAAGGAAAACAATCTTGGCTCTAGTTCTCCGATGGAAAATCCACAAAGCGGACAGGAGTGATTTTCACTGAACACTAGTTCTTCTTCACCTATAACGTCAACGACTACTTTTCCTTCTCCTAGATTTAAAGCTGTTTCTAAAGAGTCACCTAAACGTGTTTCAATTCCTGGTTTGACCATGACACGGTCAACAACAACTTCAATCGTATGCTTCTTATTTTTTTCTAGTTGAATGTCCTCGGTTACTTCACGCATTTCCTTATCTACACGAATACGGACAAAGCCTTCCTTTTTCAGCTTTTCAAGTACTTTTACATGTTCTCCCTTTCTCCCAGATATTACTGGCGCAAGGAGTTGAAGCTTTGTGCGTTCCGGATATTCCATTATACGGTCAACCATCTGTTGAATAGTTTGTGATGAAATTTCAACACCATGTGTTGGACATACTGGACGACCTACTCTAGCAAATAACAACCTTAAGTAATCATAGATTTCAGTAACTGTACCAACTGTTGAACGTGGGTTTCGACTCGTTGTCTTTTGATCGATTGCAATAGCTGGAGATAAGCCATCAATTGTATCGACATCCGGCTTATCCATATTCCCTAAAAATTGCCGTGCATACGCAGACAAGGACTCGACATACCGTCGTTGACCTTCAGCATAAATCGTATCAAAAGCTAGTGATGATTTTCCAGAACCTGATAAACCAGTTACAACTACTAACTTGTTTTTTGGAATGGATATATCAATATTTTTTAAATTATGTGCTCTGGCACCTTTAATATTTATCATTTTACTTGGCATGCATTGGTCATCCTTCCGCTTTAAGTTCAAATAAAATATCACGAAGTTCTGCAGCCTTTTCAAAGTCAAGCGCTTTGGCAGCTTCTCGCATTTCTTTCTCGATATTCACGATAACCTTTTCTCGCTCTTTCTTGGTTAACTTCGCTAGACTCTTCGTCTTCTCTTCATACTCTGGTGAATCTTCTGCAGCAACAGTGGCACGAATGACATCGCGAACATCCTTCTTAATTGTTGTCGGTGTAATACCATGCTTCTTATTATATGCTTCTTGGATTTTACGACGACGTTCTGTCTCATCGATCGCTTTTCGCATCGAATCCGTAATCTTATCGGCATACATGATAACTTGCCCATTGGAATTACGTGCTGCCCGCCCCATCGTCTGGATTAAGGAGCGCTCGGAGCGTAAGAAGCCTTCTTTGTCCGCATCCAATATGGTAACGAGTGATACTTCTGGGATATCAAGCCCCTCTCTAAGCAGGTTAATTCCAATTAGCACATCATATTTACCTACTCGAAGATCGCGAATAACTTCGATTCGTTCTAATGTCTTAATTTCACTATGAAGATAAGCAACTTTTATACCGATTTCCTTCAAATAATCGGTTAAGTCCTCAGACATCTTCTTCGTTAATGTCGTAACAAGAACACGTTCATTCTTTTCTGTTCGTGCATTTATTTCAGCAATGAGATCATCAATCTGTCCTTCGATTGGACGAACCTCCACCTTAGGGTCTAATAAACCAGTTGGTCGGATAATTTGTTCGGTCATTTCTGGCGTATGCTCTAATTCATATGGCCCTGGCGTTGCCGATACAAATATCATTTGATTTACTTTACTATCAAATTCCTCAAACTTTAACGGTCTATTATCTAATGCGGAAGGTAAACGAAATCCATGATCAACTAGTACTTGCTTACGCGCTTGGTCCCCGTTATACATTCCACGAATTTGTGGAAGTGTTACATGAGACTCATCCACTACAACTAAGAAATCCTTAGGAAAGAAGTCGATTAATGTATACGGAGTAGCTCCAGAATCTCGTAAAGTCAGATGTCTAGAATAGTTTTCAATCCCAGAACAGAACCCCATTTCCCGCATCATTTCCAAGTCGTAATTCGTTCGTTGCTCTAAACGCTGTGCTTCTAGTAACTTATTTTGCCCACGAAGCTCTTCTAGTCGCTCTTCTAATTCTCTCTCGATATTAGCAATTGCTAGTTTCATCTTCTCATCACCAGTTACGAAGTGGGATGCTGGGAAAATAGCAACATGCTCTCGGTCACCGATAATCTCACCAGTTAGAGCATCAACTTCGCGAATACGATCAATTTCATCACCAAAAAACTCAACACGAATACAGTGCTCCTCACGAGATGCTGGAATAATCTCCACAGAATCACCCCGTACTCGGAATGTACCACGTTGAAAATCGATATCATTTCGTGCGTATTGAATATTAACTAAATCTCGAAGAAGCTGGTCACGGTCCTTTTCCATTCCCATTCTTAAGGATAGAACTTGATTGCGATATTCTTCCGGATTACCTAAACCATATATACACGATACACTAGCAACGACTAACACATCATTCCGTTCAAAAAGTGCAGATGTTGCCGAGTGTCGTAGCTTATCAATTTCATCATTAATACTTGCATCTTTTTCTATAAACGTATCGGTGGAAGGAACGTAAGCCTCTGGCTGATAATAATCATAATAGCTGACAAAATACTCTACAGCATTATTCGGGAAAAAATCTTTGAACTCACTATATAACTGTCCAGCTAATGTTTTGTTATGGGCAATAACCAGTGTTGGTCGATTAATTTCCTTTACAACATTGGAAATTGTAAACGTCTTACCGGTACCAGTTGCACCTAGCAAGGTTTGATGACGCTGACCAGCGAGAACTTTTTTGACCAATTCTTCAATTGCTTTTGGTTGATCCCCTTTTGGTTCGTACTTTGAAACCAATTCAAACGTATTATTTTCCATAGACTATCCTCCACTCTTAACCTACCTAATAGTGTATCATATTCTGTCATTATCTTAACACAAATACGAACTAACATTCGATTTTCACTTAATTCCATACTATCTATTTTTGCCTAAGTATTCAAGAAATTAGACAAAAAATAAAACAACCGCTTTGATCAAGCAGTTGTCCATCCATTCTAAGGACATATCGTTAATAAGATATCAGATAAAGACTGTTTTTCTAAATAGTTGTGGTACGCATCTATTTTTTGCTTATATATCATTTGTTGTTCATTATTCGTGAAAAAATTCTTTAGCTGTAGCTCGATATTATTTTTGTATGGATCGATACGATTAATCACTCCTAGTTCAACTAATTCCAGCTCATTTACTTTCTCCTGCCCAGGTAAGGCATTACAAGTAAAGATCGGTATCCGCTTCATCAAGCACTCACTCACCGTAACACCACCAGGTTTACTAATAACAGCATCTACTTGGTTATACAAATGATTCATTTCTTCTTTACTTTCAATATATTGTATTGGTTGAACATAGGGGTGACTCCATTCTGAAAGGCTGTGATACAGCTTTTCATTTTGACCACAGAGAACAGTGTATTTTATTTCTGGATTGGCAGGAATTAGCTTTTCCATTGCGCCTACCCCTAAGCTACCTCCTGTAATTAGGACATGGAGCATTTCATTACGCTGAAGCGCCTGCTTTTCTTGAAAAACTGGATGAACTGGGATACCAGTTATAAATATTCTATCTTCCTCCACACCTAAGTCTAATAAAAAGTTTTTCACGCTAATAGAAGGAACAAGATGGTAATCAATACCCCGTACGCCCCAAACTCGATTCACAAAAAAATCGGTATATACATTTACTGTTATTGCGTTAAGCTTTCCTTTCTCCTTTAACAGGCTCGCAATGTTGGAAGGAAGGCAATGGGTACAAAATAGAATATTTGGCTCGGTTTCTCTCATTAGCTTCTTAAAGAACGAGAGGAACATAGCCTCGTAAAGTATCTGTCTTGAACGTTTCGTTTGATCTTTTACTGCAAGGCGATGATAGAGTAAGTCATATGCTTTAGGCATAATCCTTATCCAATGTAAGTAGGTTGCAGATACCAATCTCTCTATTCTCCCATAACTATAGGAAAGGATATCAACCTTCTCACAGTTGATTGTTTTTACAGCGCGGTTCAATTCCTCCATCACCGCATCGGCAACATGGTGATGACCAGTAGGAATTTGCATAAATGGTAAGAATAGTGCCTCGTCTTTTGACTGTTGTTCCATTTATATCATCCTTACATCCTGTCGCAAATGAATCCCTTGAATTACCAATGATTCTCACAATCCATACATGATATAATCCTTAACGGGGAGGAATTCAGATGTTATATATTATTTCTGGTCTATTACTAATTATCATTAGTTTTCTCATATATAAGGCAAATCAAAACACAAAAGATATTCAAATCAATAAGATTCAAATAGCTACTAAACAACCTACCAAACAATCTAATTTATCCATCCTACACTTATCCGATTTACATCTTGAAAATATTTCTATTACACCATCTCAATTAGCTGACAAACTTCAACATGAAAAACCAGATATTATTGCACTTACAGGTGATTTTCTTGATCGAAAGCGCACCATTCCAAAGTTAGTTCCTTATTTAGAAGTTTTGCAACGTATGAAGCCAAAACATGGTATTTATGCAGTGCTTGGTAATCATGATTATGTCCTAAAAGAACCACACTTATTACAGCTTAAAGAACTTCTAACATCATATGATTGCACTGTCATGCAAAATACAAGTGAAACTATAGAAATTCATAATCAGCGTATTAATATTATTGGTATTGATGATTACAGTACGAATCGTAGTGATTTGCAACAGTCATATAAATACGTTGAAGATGGGATTAATATCGTATTAACCCATGATCCAAATATTGTCTTAGAAATGAATGGCTATTCCTTTGATTATTTACTTGCCGGTCATTTCCACGGAGGGCAAATCCGCTATCCTAAAGCCTATCATCTAGTGAAAATGGGCAAGCTCCCAAGACTCAATATCGTTAAAGGCTTGCATAAGCACAATGATTCACCGTTCTATATTAGTGAAGGGCTAGGACAAACAGGTGTCAACATTCGAGTTGGTAGTCGTCCAGAAATTACCCTTCATGATATTGCGATCTAGCTTTTCCATTATATCTTTTCACTAGCTCATCCTTGGACATAAACAAATATACAGGTTCATGATGCATGGATGAGCTAGCTATATAATTTATTGGCGTAAACGTTAGACGTTTATAAGATCGGTATAGCGCGTTATGAATAGAGACATTATCGAAGCCTAGACGGGTAGACCCTTTATGTAGGGTGGTTATACCAATTATCCCCTTTATTTCCCCATAACGAGGATGTTTACGTACATATTCCGCTAGAACTGGCATGGCACGTTTCACCATATGATAAATATAAACTGCTCGCTTTGTATCACTAGTCACTGCATACAGTTCATTCATTATTTTCACATTATGAAGGTGGATTTTAATGAGTAAATCATTCTTATGAATGATCGTCCCGTCTTTTAATATCGTACTCCTTCCTTTGTATCTAGTTAAGCGAACGCGAAATAAGGTTGGTTTTTGTTCCTGGTCTCTAACATACCTCAATCTAGTAAATGAATAATATACTGGATCGAATACATTCCAGGCTCCTAGTAAATAGCTTTTCATCCATATGATTATCCTTCCTGTACATAACTTTCATCTTTAGTTTGGATAAAATATGGAAAAATATTAAAAAAATCCGTACCACAAATTTTCTTTGGTACGGATTTCTTTATACTTATTTTGTTTTTCGATATGGTTCTCCAGCAAACAATAATCCTAACTCATGATGGTCACCTTCATATAAGGCACTCTGTACAAAACGAATTTCTCCACGATGATCAAGTAATTCTACTCTGAAGAAAGAGCCTGTTTGTTGTAGTGCTTCATATAAATCGTCTTCACTATGTATCTTGACACCATTAACTTTCGATACAACTTCACCAATTAATATGTTTAAGCGATCTGCTGGTGATCCAGGGATTACTCCAAGAACCGTTAGTCCATTATTTCTATGATTAAAATACGGACTCTTCGCTTGGTCCTTCGTTCTGAACCGATAATGTATAAACTCTCTACCCAAAATGGCCACTACAACCGTAACAACAGCTAACCATGAATAGAAGATACTCCCTACAGCTATAACAAACACAATAACCGCTAAACCTAAAAGTTTCATAGCAAGTTGATGTGCAGCCTCATGTGGAAGACTACCTCGTACAGCAAATTCAGTACCTAGTACAAAAGGTATTAATACTAATGCAAAATCCCCTCCACCAATCGGTAAAAATGGCCAATAGTTTGCAAAAGGCTCAATAAGGCCTGATGGAACTAATGCAAAAAATGGTATAATGGCAAACTTCTTAATCATATGTCTACCAATCCAGGTGCCTCTACTACCGAGAACAATTCCAGGAAATGTTTCATTTTGCCGAATCCTACTTAAGAAATGAGCTTCAACAAATAAAAATAAAGCTAGTATGATAGCAATAACAGAAAAGTTCACTTCCCCAACGGATGGTAGCCAATTGATTTCACTAGCAAGCAACGGGATTAACATTAACACGACAAAGGTAATTCCTACTGTATAGGTAGGTGAAAGCAGTGTAAATCTACTTGTTAGACTTACTAGTATAGTAACAATGCTTAGCACAAAGATAACTTCATAGGAAATTACCATACCTACGCCGATAGTAATGACGGAAAAAAATAGACCTATGAAAATAGCAAATCCCCAAGTATCCTTCCACTCCGTAAATACATCATAAACCTTCGTACCAAAGTTTCTTCTTTCTTCTTTAATTCTCTTTATCCCTACGAGCACAATACATGCTATAGCCCAATATAACAGTGGGTTTAGAAATACTTTAGCGATTCCTTTCCCAACTTCTAATAACCAATCCTGTATCATCTATGATCACCTTCCAAACTGCAGTCCCGCTTTATAAACAATTATAACCTTATATATTCGTCATTTGTCGAATGTTTTCCTGCTTTTTATGAAAACCTTTTGTATATTAATCAAGAATCCAAACAAAAAGGAACCTGCATTTATAAAGCAGATTCCTTTTTACATTATTGATGAACGATTTCTAGTGCTTTTTCTAGTTGAAGATCGTCTTCGCCACTTCTAATTTTTTCAATAATTTTTGTTTCTAACATTCCTGCTGTTTCTTTATCTACCTTACCGGTAACTTCTAGTTCATTATCTTGTTGAAATGCTTTAACGGCTTCCTCTGTTTCTTTGCTAAAGTAACCGTCCATCCTCTCTGTATCATATCCTAAACCACTGAGCATTAATTGAATGTTTTCTATTTTACTACCGGATTGATCATAGGCCAAGGGTTCTTCAATTTGGACTGGAGTTGTGAAATAGTACTTCGGTTGGTCAACTTTTACTGTTGGCTCTACCCCTTCTTCATGCACCCAAGTTCCTTCTGGTGACAACCATTTAAAGAACGTTAATTTGACCGTACTGCCGTCGCCTAATGGAACAGCTTGTTGAACGGTACCTTTACCAAAGGTAGTATTCCCTACTACTTGATAGCCAATTTCCTTCATCGCAACGGCTAGTATTTCTGAAGCTGATGCACTTCCTTCATCAACTAAAACAGTTATTGGATATCCTTTTTTCTCTTTCAATTTGGAATAATAAGGGGATTTGTTTCCTTCTTGGTCCTCAATTTGAATATAAGGAACATCTTCTGGGACAAATTGGCTTAATATCTCCTCCACAGAGCTTAATAGTCCTCCAGGATTTCCGCGAACATCAATGACTAACCCTTCCATACCATCATCTTCTAAAGCACTAAGTTGAGTTAGAAAGTCCTGTGAAGTCGTTTCAGAGAAATTCGTAATCTCAATGACTCCAGTTTTCTTCCCATCGATTGTTTTCATTTCAGAGTATACAGTCTCAATTGGAATCGTATCACGAACAATAGTTATTTCAAATGGTTCTGGTGCCCCTGCACGGAGAATAGTAAGAACAACCTCTGTTCCTTTTTCTCCACGAATTAATGCTACCGATTCATTTAAATTGTAACCGTCTAGTGATTCACCATCTACCTCTAATACTTGGTCATTTGGTCTTAGACCTGATTTTTCAGCTGGGGAATCCTTAATAGGTGAAACAATGGTTACAATCCCATTAACCATGCTAACCTCTGCACCTATACCTTCAAATGAGGATTCAATTTGTTCATTGAACTGTTGCATGGTTTCTATATCCATGTAAGAACTGTAAGGGTCACCTAATGTTGCTAGCATCCCTTCAATAGCTCCTTCAATTAATTGTTGTTCATCTGCACCTTCCAAGTAATTAGTCTTAATTAGATGATAAGCCTGTGCAACCTTTGACCACTGTTCAGGTAATTTGGCATTTCCATTACCTTCCTTATCGCCTTGTTCAGCCTGATTATCCTCAACGAGATTATTATCTTCAATTATTTGTTCCGGTTCATTAGGCTGTGCAATGTTTGCCCCAATATACGCACCAATAAACCCTAAAAATAATGCTCCAATCAAAATAAGCACGATATGTACTTTATTTAATTTCATGTGATCACCCCAGTATTAGTTATATGTTAGATAGTAATCTCAAACAACAAAATTATCGAACTCAAGAGATTATTTCCGTTGATTCAAAACTACTTATTCTAATATCATATCGAAAAATCGTACAACACGCCAAACTTTTTCTTAAACCTCCTGCAAAATTTATTATATCTATAGTTAAAAAGTGAAGCTAAAACAGCTAATAAAATAGGAAAAGGCATTACACTAGCGCGTGCAATGCCTTTGTAATTTGACTTATTAAGGTAAATAATTTAATGGATTTACGTTATTTGAGTTTGGTGGATAGAATCCTTTCCAACCACCTTTGTGTACTTCAAAGTGTAAGTGTGGTCCTGTTGATCTACCAGTGGACCCTACATAGCCAATTATCTGACCCTGGGTTACTACCTCACCATCCCCTACAGCAAAACCGTTTAGATGGGCATATAAGGTTGTATAATCAACGCCATCTATCTTCGTCACAACTAGAATGTGGTTACCGTACGTACCTGATAGGTTTCCTCTTACTGCAACCCCATTAGTAGAAGCATATACAGGTGTACCCGTCGGTGCACTTATGTCAACTCCTAAGTGGAAGCTCTGTTGATAAGTAATAGGGTCAACACGGACTCCGTAATTAGAAGAACGATAACCTGCCGCTGGCCATATGAAAGAAGAACTATTAACAGTAGTACTGTCTGATAACTGATTTAAATTATTTTCTGCAATTTCTCTAGCTCTTGCTAAGGCTTGCTCTTGCTTACGAATCATTGCTTGTTCATCTTCCAATGTGAACATGTATTCTTCCAATTCTTCATGCTCTTTTTCAAGCTGAGCTAGTAAACGTTGTCTTTCAGCCTTTTGGTCATCAAGCTGATTTTGTAAAGCGACTAGCTCTTGTTTCTGAGCCTCAAGAGCTACCTTTTTATCTTCCACATCGCTTCTTTTAGCTTCGATTTCTACTTTGTTGTCTTCTACTGCTACTTTTTTGTTCTCAACCTCTTGTTTATCTCTTGCTAACGAATCGATAATATTCTTATCCTGATCCATCATAATATTTACAGCAGCTGTTCTAGAAATAAAATCAGAGAAGCTCTTAGAACCCAAGATTACTTCCAGATACATCATTGGGCCACCACTTCGTTGAATAGAACGCAGTCTCTCAGTAAGTAACGCTTCACGTTCATCAATACGTTCCAGTAATGCTTCTATTTCATTTTTCAACTGTTCAATTTGTTGTGTAAGATCATTTATTTTTGCCGTTAAATCATCAATTTCTTTATTAGTCGAATCTATTTCACCTTGTTTGGCATTAATAGAATTCTGAGTGTTGGTTAACTCTTGTTCTAATGATTTAATCTGACCTTGAACTGTATCTTGCTTAGTTAAATTTTCTTCAATTTTTTGCTCTGTACTACTTTTATCATTTTGAATTTCTTTTTCTTGCTCTTTTAATTCTAATTGTTCTTTTTCTAGTTCTTCGATTTCTTGTTGAAGCTCATCCTTTGATTGAGCAGAAATTTCGTTACAATCAACCACGACACTTAAACATATTATCAGGCCAATAACTATACTCGTTCCAATCCTTCTTCTCATCTATTCTTCCTCCTATCCTTCAAGTAGTCTAGTAAACTATGTAAGGTACAGTAGGAAGAGAAATACAACTTATTCTCTTCCCCACTGAATGTAATTTAAACTTTTAGGAATTTACGGACACTCATTAAACTTCCCCACATCCCGATACCTGCTCCTATCAACAGAATGATTAAGGATAACTGCCATGCAAACGGATTGAATGGTAGAATTTCAACGAAGCCAATAGAACTCATTCCACTTATACTTGATTCGATGAATTTATATCCACCAAGCACTGCTACAATTGGAATAATTGAACCTAACACCCCTAGAAGAAATCCCTCTATAAAGAAGGGTCCTCGAATGAAGCCATTGGTTGCACCAACTAATTTCATAATTCCAATCTCTCTACTCCTTGCCATAATAGTAAGTTTAATAGTGTTAGAGATTAAGAAAATAGCGGTTAGAACTAGACCCGCGATTAAGATTATCCCTATTGTCCGCGCATAATCAGTAAACTTAAATAAGTTTTGAGCAACTTCTTGTCCATATGTTACAGAATCTACACCATCTAATTTCTCAACTGCTACTGCAATAGCCTGCGTCTCATGTGGATCATCTGCTTTTATAATATAAGCATGGTTTAACGGGTTTTCCTGCTCGTACAGTGACCAAACCTCGCCACCTTCACCCATACTTTCAATTAAACTAGTTAATTCTTCTTCTTTTGATGAAAATACAACGTTAGATACACCTGGTAACTTTTCAATTTCCTGACCAAGTTCAAGTACTTTATCTTCATCAGCAGCCAAATCAATTAACACTTTTACAACTACATCTTCTTCGATTTTTTCCGCCATATGGTTAAGGTTTAAAATTAAACCTAAGAATGCTCCGACTAACAGCAAGGTTACCGTTACGGCCCCAACAGAGGCTACTGTCATCCAGCCATTTCGGAGAATGTTTTTTACACCTTCACGAAAATGCCGTTTGATCGTTCTAGCTTTCATAACCGTAATCACCTCGATGCTCGTCTCTCACAATCATGCCGTCTTCAATTGCAATAACACGCTTTTTAATTGTATTTACGATTTCTTTACTGTGAGTAGCCATGAGAATGGTTGTCCCACTATTATTAATCTCTTCAAACACTCGCATAATGTCCCATGATGTCTCAGGGTCTAAGTTCCCTGTAGGCTCATCCGCAATGACAATTTTAGGACGATTCACAATAGCACGAGCAATGGATACACGTTGCTGTTCACCACCAGATAATTCACTTGGAAAGAATCGCGCTTTATTTTTCAAACCCACTAAATCTAATACTTCCATCACCCGCTTACGAATATTACGAGGGGTTTCCTCAATAACCTCTAAAGCAAAGGCAACATTTTCATAGATAGATAGTTTAGGAAGAAGTCGGAAATCCTGGAAGATAACTCCCATATCTCTACGAAGTAAAGGAACGTCTTTTTCCTTTATCTGACTAACATCCTTATTATTAATATAAAGTGTTCCTCGTGTTGGTTTTAGCTCTCGATATAGTAATTTAATAAATGATGACTTACCAGCACCACTTGGTCCAACGATGTACACAAATTCGCCTTGACCTATTTCGACATTTATACCATTCAAGGCAGTTACACCGTTGTCATACGTTTTATATACGTCTTTCATTAGTATCATAATTTAATCACCTTTTATATGTCATTAGTCATAAAGTCTTATTTTTTTCAAGTTTCTCTTACATTATAACATCATTCAACAACTTTTTTAGACAAAAAAATATTACATTTATATTTCAAGGCCGTTAATATATAGGAAATTGTAGAAGATTGCGGTTGTTTACTGGTGAATAGGTAATTAGTAATAGTTTCCAAAAAAATAAAAAGCCTAAACTGATTATCTCAGTTTAGACTTCCTCAGTGTGTAATGTTATTTCTTCTCTGCTAGCCAATCTGCAAGGTCTTGTGCCTCAGCATCAGATATTCTTCCTTCAAATGCAGGCATGCCGCCTTCTTTACCGTTTAAAATAATATCTTTTAATTCATCCGAAGTATACTTAGAACCGATAGCTGTTAAGTTTGCAGCTCCACCAGCAAGGTCAGCACCATGACAAGCTGCACAGTTTGATTCATAAACCTCTTCAACTGCAGAAGCAGTTTCGCCACCATCTGTTTGACCTGCATCGTTTGTTGCTCCGTTGTCATCCGCTTCATCTTCGCCACCACATGCACCAAGTACTAATACAGAGCCAAATAGAATTGCTACTAACCACTTTTTCATAATAAAAATCCCCCAATCAATGTTTGGAATTACTATCCGTCAAATTTAGTATATCCCTTAATAGAAAATATACCAGCCACATTTCTGCCACATTTTGGATAAACATGAATATTTATCAAGGCTGATGGCACTTTTTGACAAATTTAGTAACTTAATAATATGTTTCCCATTATTGGGTGATTCAAACATGTTATAGCTGCGAACGTAAGTAAGCATCGATAAATGGATCGAGTTCTCCATCCATAACAGCCTGTGTATTACCTACCTCTACATTGGTGCGATGGTCTTTAACCATTGAATAAGGATGGAATACATACGAACGAATTTGACTACCCCAGCCTATTTCTTTTTGCTCACCACGGATATCGGCTAATTCTTGTTGCTGCTTTTCAATTTCCATTTGATAAAGCTTTGATTTCAACATTTTCATTGCAGCTTCTCGGTTCTTAATCTGCGACCGTTCATTTTGGCATGTAACAATTGTATTTGTAGGGATATGAGTAATACGTACTGCAGAATCTGTCGTATTGACGTGCTGTCCACCAGCACCGCTAGCCCGGTACGTATCCACTTTAATATCCTCTGTTCTAATCTCGATATCAACATCATCATTCATCTCTGGTGTTACATCACAAGAAACAAAAGACGTATGACGACGTCCAGAAGAGTCAAAAGGAGAAATTCGCACTAAACGATGAACCCCTTTTTCTGCCTTTAAATAGCCGTACGCATTATGTCCCTTAATAAGTAAGGTTACACTCTTCACTCCTGCTTCTTCACCAGGTAGATAATCCAATGTTTCCACAGAGAAGCTATGTTGCTCCGCCCAACGCTGATACATCCTTAGGAGCATACTTGCCCAGTCTTGTGATTCCGTACCACCTGCACCTGGGTGTAACTCTAAAATAGCATTGTTCGCATCGTACGGTTCGCTTAGTAACATCTGTAATTCAAAATCATTGATTTCTTTTTTTAATGTACCAAGTTCTTCCACTAAATCGGATAATAGTTCAGCGTCATTTTCTTCTTTTGCCAGTTCATAAGTGACTTCTAAATCTTCGTATTGGTTGGCGATACTTTCAAAACTATTTACAAATCCTTTAAGACCATTCGCTTCGTTAATCACAGTTTGAGCTGCATTTTGGTCATCCCAAAATCCTGGAGCAGTCATGTCGTGCTCTAATTCGGAGATGCGGGCTTTCTTTGCATCTAAGTCAAAGAGACCCCCTAAAGTCCGCTATGCGGTTATTCATATGATCTAATTCGTGTCTAATTTCACTAAATTCCATATTGTCACCTCTAAGATTCTTGTTTTTATTTTATTGTTGGTTAAAGTATTCACTATCATCGTTTAATTAATGATTTCTGTCGAAAATGATGAATAGAGAGGACTATCTTAACATCATTTCAGTGTTGGTTACTGCTCATAATGACGATTAGATGCCTTCTTAACTTCATTTCACTCTTACTTCCTACTCAAAATGACGATTAGACGCCTTCTTAACTTCATTTCACTCTTACTTCCTACTCAAAATGACGATTAGGCGCCTTCCTAACTTCATTTCAATCTTGGTTCCCACTCAAAATGACGATTAGAAGCCTTCTTAACTTCATTTCACTCTTACTTCCTACTCGAAATGACGATTAGATGCCTTCTTAACCTCATTTCACTCTTACTTCCTACTCAAAATGACGATTAGATGCCTTCTTAACCTCATTTCACTCTTACTTCCTACTCAAAATGACGATTAGAAGCCTTCTTAACCTCATTTCAATCTTAGCTCCTGCTCATAATGACGATTAGAAGCCTTCTTAACTTCATTTCACTCTTACTTCCTACTCAAAATGACGATTAGATGCCCTCTTAACTTCATTTCATTCTTACTTCCCACTCAAAATGACGATTAGAAGCTCAAGTTCTCTCAAAAAGGTCTGACTCCCTTAGGGGGTCAGACCCTTGATTCTTTATTGACCATGACAGTTTTTGTATTTTTTGCCGCTTCCACATGGACAAGGGTCGTTTCGGCCAACGTCTTCCTTTTTCACATATGGTTTACGTGATTTTTTCTTTTCTTCTCCTCCACCTGATACTGCTTGTGTATTTTTCACAACCGCTTGGCGTTGGAGATTTTCACGTATTTGGGCTTTCATGATATAGCGTGATACTTCATCTTCAATGTTTTCAACCATTGCTTCGAACATGGCGAATCCTTCTAATTGATACTCACGTAATGGGTCGTTTTGGCCGTATGCTCGTAAATGGATACCTTGACGAAGTTGGTCCATCTGATCGATATGGTCCATCCATTTTGTATCTACAGTTCGAAGAAGAATAACTTTTTCGAATTCACGCATTTGCTCTTCGGACAGTTCAATTTCTTTCTCATCATAACGAGCTCGAACCTTATCCATAATAAGCGCATGAATTTCTTCTGTATCTTTCCCTTTCAACTCATCTAGAGTCAACGAATCCTGTTCTAATAAGTTACCTTGAACATATTCAATAATCGCTTGGAAATCCCATTTCTCTTCATCTTCATCCTGTGTATGGGTGTTAATAACACGTTCTAATGAAGAGCTAATCATATTCTCAATAATTACGCGAAGTTCATTTCCTTCTGCATCAATAACTTCAAAGCGCTGTTTATAAATAATTTCACGCTGTTCTCTTAATACATCATCATATGCCAATACATTCTTACGTGCATCATAGTTATTACCTTCTACACGTTTTTGAGCAGATTCCACTGCACGAGAGACGAATTTATTTATAATTGGCTGGGAATCATCCATACCCATTTTATCCATCATATTTTTCAGATTATCTGAACCGAAACGGCGCATCAATTCATCTTCCATGGATAGATAGAATTGAGACATCCCCGGGTCCCCTTGACGACCAGAACGTCCGCGTAGCTGGTTATCAATACGTCTTGATTCATGACGTTCTGTACCAATTACAGCTAACCCACCAAGCTCTAAAACACCTTCTCCAAGCTTAATGTCGGTACCACGTCCAGCCATGTTGGTTGCAATCGTAACTGCACCCTTTTGACCTGCATGCTCAATAATTTCCGCTTCACGGTAATGGTTTTTCGCATTTAATACGTCATGCTTTACGCCAGCTTTTTTCAAATACTGCGAGATCAATTCGGATGTTTCTACGGCTACTGTACCAACTAGTACTGGCTGTCCTTTTTTGTTACGTTCCTTAATATCTTCAACAACTGCTCTAAATTTGCCGTTGACCGTACTGTAAATCTTATCCGGATGATCGACACGGGCTATTGGCTTATTAGTAGGAATGGCCACAACACCCATATTGTAAATACTGCGGAATTCCTCTTCTTCTGTTTTCGCCGTACCTGTCATACCAGCAAGCTTATTATACATACGGAAAAAGTTCTGGAAAGTAATCGAGGCAAGTGTCATACTTTCATTTTGAATCTTAAGACCTTCTTTTGCTTCAATTGCCTGGTGCAACCCATCACTATAGCGACGGCCTTTCATTAGACGTCCTGTAAATTGGTCAACGATTACAACTTCGCCTTCTTCAACAACGTAATCGGTATCACGATGCATCGCAACATGTGCACGTAATGCTTGACCAATATGATGTGTTAATGTGACATGATTGAGATCAAAAAGGTTTTCTACATTAAAGTAGCGCTCAGCCTTATTTATACCTTCTTCGGTTAGCTGTGTACCTTTTGTTTTCTCATCATACGTATAGTCCTCTTCACGTTTCAAGGTGATAACAAATGAATTGGCTTGCGTATATAAGGAAGCTGATTTAGAAGCAGAGCCAGAAATTATTAACGGTGTTCTTGCTTCATCAATTAGAATTGAGTCAACCTCATCTATGATTGCAAAGTTTAACGGACGTTGTACCATTTGCTCTTTGTAAAGCACCATGTTATCACGTAAATAGTCAAATCCAAATTCATTATTCGTTCCATATGTAATATCAGCTTGATAGGCTTGATGTTTCTCTTCCTTGGATAGACCATTGGTATTTAAGCCAACAGTTAAACCAAGAAATTCAAATAATTGACCCATTTGCTTCGAGTCACGATCAGCTAAATAATCGTTAACCGTTATGATGTGCACCCCTTCATTAGAAAGTGCATTTAAGTAAGCCGGCATCGTAGAAGCTAATGTTTTACCTTCCCCTGTTTTCATCTCGGAGATATCACCTTCATGTAGTACAATAGCACCCATTAACTGCACCTGGAATGGACGCATGCCTAATACACGTTTTGAGGCTTCTCTAACTACTGCATATGCCTCTACTAATAGGTCATCTAAGCTTTCACCGTTAGCATAGCGAGATTTAAATTCTTCTGTCTTTTGTTTTAATTGGTCGTCAGATAACTTTTCAATATCCGGCTCTAAAGATTCAATTTGATCAACAATACTTTGAATACGGTTTAGTTGTTTTTTATTTCCATCAAACATTTTTTTAAGAAAACCTGCCATCGTTACGCTCCTCAATCCTGTAGTGAAACAATAATAATGTATAAGTAAAGATGGTTATTTCATCTAACTCATATTAATAAGTTCACTACCTATATTCTTCAATTTCTATTTATGTATCTTCATTATTATATACTAAATAATAACACTACTTAATTCCATATGCCAACTACATCACTATGTAGAAGAATACTTTTAGAAAAAATATCAAAGGCGATCCCGTTGTTGAGATCGCCAGTAAGCACTAATTAATTATTTGGTTCAATCAAGCCATATTTACCATCTTTACGACGGTACACTACGTTAGTATCTCCAGATGCTGCGTTTTGGAAAACATAGAACGCATGCCCTAACATATCCATTTGTAAAACTGCTTCTTCAGAATCCATTGGTTTTAGGTCGAATCGTTTTGTTCTTACGATTTCAATTTCTTCCTCAGATTCTTCTACTTCATCAATCACTTCTGCCAAACTAGAAGTAACGAATTTAGGACTTCCATTTTGACGGAATTTACGATTTACTTTTGTTTTATATTTACGAATTTGTCGTTCTAATTTATCAATTACTAAATCAATTGCTGCATACAGATCAAGATGTTCTTCTTCGGCTCTCAAGAGTAGGTTGGTCATCGGTATCGTAACCTCGATACGCTGCTTGTTATTATAGACACTTAAATTCACATGTACATCGGAAGTTAAAGGGCTTTCAAAATACTTTTCAAGTTTACCAACCTTCTTCTCGACATACTCCCTAATTGCTTCTGTAACTGTAAGATTTTCACCACGAATGTTGAATTTCATAAAGTGTCACTCCTTTTCTACCTTTGTATATATTATACTATATTTCCCAGTAAAATTCCTGCCTAAACATGTCCAAATTGTAAACTTATTAGTCTAAAAAACTCGAAAACCCTTAATCTCCTTGACGTCATGCGGTTTACACAGCCTTTACAAAGAATTAATAAAAAAACTTCTAGAAGTTTTCCCTCTAGAAGCTACTCTATTATTTACGTTTATCCATAAACATCCCATCAATGGTCTGCACCTTGTCATATGGATTAGTATATTTACGATTGGAATTCTTTTGTTTCTTCACTTGTTTCATTTCATTTTTCAAACCTTGAAATAGGCTATCTAATTTTTGTTGGACTTCTGTATTTAATGGAAGTAGTTCTTTTCCCATTTCTAATTCTTCTGTAGAATATGGTTCCTTTGCCTCTTCCATATACACGCCACGTTGAAGTAATAATGAATTGACCTCTTGTATTACATTCTGACGATCATTTGATGAAAAGTCCGCATCTAATAGTTGTTTCATTTTTTGTGTAATATCATAGATTGGCTTTACGCGATTCATTATACATGTTCACCTTGCGCATACTGTTTTTGTCTTGTTTTTAGAATGACTTGTTTCCAAGTATCTCTAAATTCGACGACAAAACCTTCCACTTCCTCTAAAATTGTTATATCGTTCTTCAAGTTGGCTTCCATGAGGCGATGATGCATGTAATCATATAAAGGCATAATCTGGTTAGAAATTTCAACTTCTTGGTCCAATGTGATCATTAATTCCTGAATAATCCGTTGTGCCTTTTGGATATTGGTATTTTTTGCTTCAATCTTATTTTCTTTTATATCTTTCATTGCTTGTTTAATAAATTTGATGCATCCGTTATATAACATAAGTGTTAATTCACCGCCAGTAGCAGTGTTAACAGCATTATTCTGATATGCTTGATATGGTTTATTTAAAGCCATAAGGTAAAACTCCTTTATGAATTATTGGACTACATTCCGCCGCCGAATTGTGATAACAATTGAGCAGACTGATTGTTCAAACGAGAAATTGCTTGTTCCATAGCACTGAATTGACCCCAGTAGCGATTCTCAATTCGTACTAGACGATCCTCAAAATCTGATATTCTCGTATCTAAATCCTTAATTCGTTTTCCTAGTGTGTAGTTATCAAGTGTACTTGTTGTTTTACCTGCCCGTTCCTCTATGCGTTTCATTGTTGATTCGATAGAGTCTTCGAGACGGTTTATTAATCCACGGCTTGGGTCAGTCTTTGATTCTGTTGAGTTGGAAAATAACTTATATACTTCATCTGGATTTTCTCTTAAAGCATTTTTAAGTTCTTCCTCGTCTACTTTTAACTTTCCGCCGTTCATATAATCTGCGGTAGTTGAAATACCTATCTGTGTTAATGAAGTAATAGAGCCCCCGGTTTCAACCTTCTTATACCAGGTCTGTCTTAAATCAAAAATGGCAGATGTTAAAATGGAATCACCACGTAGAATACCACTCTTTGCTCTCTCTTCCCAGAGCTCAACCTGCTTTTCATCCATCTCTTCTTTTTGTACATCAGTCAATGGCTTATAATCACGATAACGTTCTTCTGTTTGAGAAGTATTGATCATATCGACAATTTCATTATATTTGTCGACGAACTTCATAATGGAGTCGAATGCGTCATTGACGTTGGTGCTTACAGAAAGTGTAGCATTTTTATCGCCAGTTACATTTTTAAATTCAAAATTCACACCGTTCATAGTGTAAGTATTAGATTTAGATTCTAAAGTAACACCACTATTATTGTAGATGAATTTTGCATTAGTTCCGCCATTTTCTCCACCTATCATTTCACCGGTGCCATCGTCTATTTTCTGCAAAGTCATTCCAAGTTCAGTAGCGAAAAACGAATTACTATCAAATCCTATTTCATTTCCATTAAAAACATTTGAGTCAGTATTGTAATTTCCTGTCTTATTAGTTTCTAATATAACCCTTTTAGAAGTCTCATCGTAGAAAGCACGAATATGACCTTGATCATTAATTTTTTTAAGTACATCTTTTAGTGAGTCTCCTGCTTTCACATCGACTTCAACGGCTCGCATTCCTGCCGCTTCCGTATCTGTTGCATCTTGGTAAACGTAATAGGTAAAATCTCTACTAGTTACCTCAGATTGACTATCCAATGACTTTGAAGCATCAAAGTCTATTGGCTCACTAATATTTATTGCAGGAGAAGCTAATTGTGTAACTTTTATTGAGTATGAACCCTCAGCTGTACTTGATGATGCTGTGGCGGTTACAGCACTATCCATGGTAGAACTAACAGACTTAGAGTTATACGTACTACTCATCTTCATATCTAAAATTAAATCATTATCCATTTCATAAAGCTTTTGATAGATTTCACGATATCCATCGCGTTGCCATTCAAGTAATGTACGGTCTTGGGCCATCCGATCTAATGGCATTCTTTCCGCATTCATTAATTTCTGAATGATTTCATCGGTATTAATACCGGAAGCCAAACCACCGATACGCATATCCATTTCGAATCACCTCTTATATCTTCTTGTCGATTAAGAATCCCATATAGTCTGCCATCGCAGCATACATATCTAGTATTTTTTTAGATGGGATTTCTTTGATTACCTCGTTCGTATTCGGATTCACTACGGTAACGTAATATTCATTCAGTTCTTCATGTAGTTGAAATTTAAGGTTAGTACGTATTGGTTCAACAAAATTATTTAACTTCTCAACTGCTGTTTCTACTTGTTTTATGGAAGGTTCTCTATGATTCTCTTTCTTTGGTTGATTTTCTTGCACAACAGTTCTTACTTCTGCTGCTTGTCTATTGTTGTATTGACTGTTTTGCAAGGATTGTGTTCCAACTGATACAGACTCTACTTGCATCCCCTGCAACTCCTTACAAACATGTTTTTATTTATATCGGATTAAAACAACAAATAGTTAACTATTATCTAATTAATCGTCTTTCTGACTGAGTAATTTTATTAAGTCAGCAGAAATATTAGCAGCTTCATTATTTTGATTTTGTATATCTAAGTATATTTCCTTACGATAAATTTCTATATTCTTTGGAGCAGCAATACCTAATTTAATTTGATCTCCTTCAATAGCTAAGACTTTAATTTCAATATCATCACCAATTTGAATCGCGTCATTGAGTTTTCGTGTAAGAACAAGCATCACTACACTCCTTCCCGAGTGACAGCTGGTTTAATGGAAGCTTTACTTTCATAGTCATCAGAGTTAAGAATAAATTGCTTACCGAGCATCTTTTTCTGATTAATGATGATTGGCGCCTTCAGATTAATCGTACTAGCATCAAATGGTTCTTTCAGAGTTACGATTGTTGCTATTAACACATCTTTTTCACTTTCAATCTGTAGAGATTCTATTGTAGAATCATCTAATTTAACCGTATAGTCCGTGTAAAAATGATAGGGATTAGTAACAATAAAAGCTAAATCACTAGAGTGGATCGATTGCAAAAACTGAAAAACAGGATTACCTGGTATATTTAATAATACAAATTCCTTTTCTTCTAGAAAGCCCGGAATACCGGATGGAAAATTGATAACCTGACCATCTTCAATTGTTATGTCACCCAAATATTTAGTTACTATATTCAATTCAGTCACCCTTTCTTATTTATCACTTGGAAAAAGATTCACAAAGTCTATCTCTAAATTCTGGTGTTGCCCTAACGAGATATCTACTGATCCTGGAATGTAATTTATCTCAGGTTTATTAGCACGCGCTTCTATAATTGGTTTATTTGGTTTTGCATCAATGGTTAATTCAGATGGTTGATAATTTATTTTTACAGCGAATGCCGATGGAATAAACTTAATTCCTAATGCTTTTTGAGGTTTGTGACCATTTTGTATTGCTTGGCTTGCTATAGGGTTTCCCTTATTTTCTATCTTCATTAATTCAGTACCTTGGGATGCTCTTCTAGCCGTCCCCTCTGAAACAAATTGTTTACCTTGTTGCGCAAATTCTTCTATGGAACGTTTCGCAGATTTAAGATTCATAGCTTCCCATGCTTGCGTTTGATCTATTGTTAATTTCGAGGGGGTTGTCCTCATCGTTATTTCTGCATGTGGTTGTTGTATCGATAAATCGGCTTTAGGCTGCCTTATTTCTTGTTTAGCAGATTGTGTTGAGACGCTGATTTTAGCCATTTGCGATTGTATCCGTATTTGAGGTAATTCCAATTCCATCCCCCTCTTTCATCATAAGTATCGTCAAAAAGTAAAAACCCTTAACCCTTATTCGGGCTAGGGTTCCAATTACCGTAGAAAATCTACTAATGTCGGTTGTATGATTCTAGATCCAGTAGAAAGTGCTGCACGATGAATACTTTCTTGTGTGATTAATTGCGTAATAACTTCTTCATAATCAATGTCTTCGTTCTTAGACATCATTTGTGTAGCAGAGATTTCTTGGGAGCCTAGACGGTTTTCGATTAGATCTAGTCGGTTCATTCTTGCTCCAAGGTCTGCACGGGCATTTAAGACATTATCGATGTTGTCATCAATTGCAGCAAGACTAGCTTCAATACCTTCTTGGTTTCCATCATCTAAATCTTTGATTAACTGCTGGATATTTACAAATGATGTTTCCCCAAATATCCCAGTTGCATCTACATTAGCTTTTAGTTCAATTCCTTTGGAAACTTCTATATTAACGGGACTGGAATCTATTTTAAGTTTTTCAGGATCGATATTTCCTGTCTCATCCGTTATTGGTTTCGTAATAGGTTGTACATCTGTATTCGTACCATTAAAAATATACTTCCCATTTACATTTGTGTTTGCAATATCTACTAGATGCTCTTTTAATTGCTCAATTTCCTCTTTGATATTCTTTCTTTCTGAATCATCATACGTATCATTACTCGCTTGAACAGCTAGTTCACGGATACGCTGTAAAGCCTTGGTTGCTTGATCAAGTGCATCATCAGTATTATCCATCCAATTGTGCACTTCATTCGTATTACGCTGATATTGTTCCACCTGTAATAACTGGCTACGATAGTCCATCCCTTTTACAGCAACAACGGGATCGTCAGAAGGGCGGTTGATTTTTTTACCAGTGTTTAATTGGTCCATATACGTACCCATGTTATCGTAACTCTTGGAAAGATTGCGTAGCATATTATTGGATAACATTGATTGTGTTACTCGCATGTATTAAAACCTACCTTCCTACAATTCCCATATTGTTAATGATACGGTCTAGAATTTCATCCACTGCTGTCATGTTTCTAGCTGCAGCGTTGTATGCATGCTGGAATTTAATCATATTCGTCATTTCTTCATCCAGTGAAACAGAGCTTACTGACATTCTCTGCTCTTGGACTTGCGAACGAAGCACAGACGTATTATTAGCCATCCGATTTGATTCCTGAGTAGCCACTCCTAAACCACCGATGACTCCCTCATAGAAGCTCTTTATAGTTGCTCCATTATTAAATGGGTTAGTTGCTAGTTCCTTATCCATGACATCAGCTAACTTTAAGGCGTTTTCGCCATTTCCACTGTTACCGTTGCCACTTGCGGCTATTAATCCATTATCATCAATAATATCCTGAGAAACTGAGACTTCTCCAGTATCTTCATCGATGCTAAAAAACTCAAAATCAGCTTCAGGTTTTTCACCATATAGAGTATAACCATCAACATTATGAACAGAATTAAACTCCTCGACAAATTCCTGTGCCATTAGCTCTATATTTGCAATCATATCTTTAAAATTAACTTTTTGTTCATCCGTAGTAGCACCATTACCGTAGACCTCTAACAAAGAGCTTAGTGAACCACTGTTTGAAGAAACTTTAAAATCTCCACCAGCAATTTTTACTGTTATATCACTACCTGTGTCTTGGAAAGAGAATTCCTGATAAGTAGCTCCATCAGATTCTGGATCAACTAAATTCGTAATTACTGCTCCACTATCATCAACAAGTTCAATCCTAGTTAGTCCACCAGCGATATCGAGCGCACTATCTGCACTTTCAACTCGGTGAACTTTTATATTCACAATTCCTGATAATTCATCAACCAATCGATCTCTTTCATCATACAAATCGTTCGGCAAATAACCGTGTGGCTCTAATTCTTTGATTTGATTATTGATTCTATCAATCTGTCTTATTAATGAATTAGCATCTTTTACGGTTACTTCTACTTGTTTACCAATATCTTTCTGCATGGACTTTAGATTACCAGTTAAATAATTAAACGTATCTGCAACTGCTAAACCACGCTGAACAACAACTGACCTTGCCCCTGTGTTTTCCGGATTCACTGCTAAATCCTGTAGAGACTGCCAAAACTTGTCCATTGTATTTGCTAACCCACTATCGGATGGTTCATTTAATAGACTTTCCATGCGATAAAGTGATTCAGACATCGTTTCCCAATACCCCGCCTTACTATTCTCGGCACGATACTGTAAGTCTAGAAAACTATCACGAATACGCTCCACTGATCCAGCTTGAACACCTTGACCTAATTGTCCAGGTATTTGTGGACGGTTTCGCGAGCCGGTTGGATATGCTGGAAGGGTTTCAAAGTTGACACGCTGTCTTGAATAGCCCTCCGTATTCGCATTAGAAATATTATGACCAGTTGTATATAAAGCAGATTGTTGTGTATATAGCGCTCGTTTCGCCATCTCCAAGCCGTGAAATGTACTCATATTGTTTCTCCTTCTCTACCTTTTTTAAGCCTTCGAATCAAATACCGAACGATTGATAGCTGGTTTGTCATTGTCCTTGCCATAATTCATATTCTTTAAGGAAGGGCTAAGCAGATCAATAGATAGTTGAACAAATTGCATGGATTGCTGTATCAATGCCATATTTAATTGTTCCTGTTGCTTCAGTTTGACGATAAATTCCGTTAACCGTACAACACTATTTTCTAATGCCTTCTTTTCCGCTTCCGACTCAGTATGATTCAGTAAATTCGTAACCGTAGCCTCTTCTTTTGGATCCCCATGATAGGAAAACCACAACGCCACCTCTTGCTGACGCTTTTCTTCCGCTTGATCTAATTGTTGAACTAGTTTACGTTCCTTAATTAAGACGGATTGTAGTTTCTCCACATTACCTTCTTTAACAACGGCAGTTTTTTCGTGAGACACCGCTAAAAGCTGTTCATGAATTGTTGTGAGCTTATCTAGTTTTTCAATAATTGCTTGCACGGACATCAATACGTCCTCCTCTTATTGCTTCGACCAAAACTCGATCATTTTCTCGGCAGTTTTTTCATGATTAATTACGTATTCACCTGATTCAACACGACTTTTTATTTCTTGAACATATGCTTCACGTTTTGCATTGACCTTCGTATTCTCCTGTAATTGAATCGCCTGCGATGATATCTCCAATTGGTCTTGTTGTTTTGTAGCTTTTTTCATATCCATGTTTTTTTGAATTTGATTTTTATATGGATTAAAATTCGTTTGATTCGGTCCATTTATTTTCATCAGATCACCTCATTAAATTTCCGAACAATTTTCCTACTATTAATATCGGCACGATTTGAATTATATGAAGAGTTATCTTCGATGTTTATTAATTGCATAATAAGTATTAGGCTTAGGTTTCTTTTCCTTATTCCGTTCTGCAACTTTCTCAATTTCTTCTAGTTTATTTAATTCATTATGTATCTCGTCTGAACAGTTTAAACATAGCTTACCCGTTGCAATTATTGTTCCACATCTCTCGCAAGGATAACCTAATTTAGGAAACATGGAAGTTCGCAATCTTTTTTCCTTAATAAACTTTGTAACTTGCGTCTCGTCTACACCAGTTGCCTCCACCACTTCAATTAACGTTGCTTGTCTATTCTTCTGCTGCTTTAGAAACTCGTACACTTTTTTAAAAGCAGCTTCTTCTTCTTTATAACAATCACGACAAATATCTCGTAGTTCCTTCACGAATACATTGCCACATCTTGTACAGTTTGCTATTTCAGCCATGTTCATTTCCCCTTATTACTTTATCATAACACACCAAGACTATCCTCGAATTAACGTATACGTATAAACTTTAGGACATCCTGCTTCCTTTAATACACTTGCTGCATGCCGTAACGTAGTACCTGTTGTATATATATCATCGACAAGAAGGACGGCTTTGTTTAGTTTTTGGGATAGGATAAATGGATTTTTTGAAGAGATTCTTTCACGACGTTTTTTCTTTGATTGCTTTTCACCATGTACTCGGCTTAAGACTTCTACTGTTGGGACAGGTAGAAACGAAGCAAGCATAGTGGCTTGGTTAAAGCATCTCTCTTCTAGTCGATCCTTACTGAGTGGTATGGGAACGGCAACAACGTCTGTCATATTACCGAACTTTTCGTGAAAATGATCAGCAAAGGCTTCTCGAAACACAAACCCTAACTCATAATCACCGCGGTACTTCCACTTAGCAATAATTTCCTGTATGAAATGGTTATAGCTGAACACCGAGTAATTAAAGTCAATGACATCCTTTCCGTGGTGATAGTTTTCCCACCATTGACAGTCCTCACAAATCGTTGAACTTGAAACCCGACTGCATCGTTCACAACGGGATCCTTTTAATTCTACTAGTCCTTTTTCACAGGATTCACATATCTGCTTTGGTTTCGTTGGATTTACGAGGCTTGTCCAGCTAACCTCCAACATAATTTCTTCATCACACCATAAACAATTCATTACTTAAACCCTCCCTTCTTATTCATCAATTTAATAGAATGAATGGCTTTTACCATGGCGTCTGTTTTACCGTCATGCAAAAAAATGACCTCACCAGTCGGATCATCTGCACTTCTGCCAGCCCTTCCAGCAATTTGTATTAGTGCCGCTTCATCAAAAACAGAATGCCCAGCATCTAAGACAACTACATCTACAGATGGGAATGTAACGCCTCTTTCAAGTATCGTAGTTGTTACTAACAAATCAATTTCCCTTCTTCTAAACTTCTCTATTTTATCCATTCGTTGTTCGTCCTCGGAGTGTACGGAATCAATGACTTGAAAAGGAATAGTACTGTCTTTTTTTAGAGAGGAAACAATGTTTTCAGCTAAAAGAATCGAAGGGACAAATATTAATAGCTGGCGCTTATCATTGTCTCGATTCCTTAACCATTGCAAAAAAGCTTTCGGAACGTTATACCATTTCAATTCTTTCTTAAGGGAAAAACTCATTTTTAATTGTGGAACGGGTAATGGTTTCCCATGATACCGGACGGGTACATATGTGTGGGCTAGTTGTTTGAGTGCAATTTGTAGACGGTGTTCTTTTCTTGGGGTAGCTGTTAGGTAGATTGTTGTACTATTTGTTTTTTTGGCGCGATTTACAGCAAAAGGGAGGGTAGCATCTTTGTGGTATGGGAATGCGTCAATCTCATCGATGATCATGATATCGAACGATTTATAAAACCGGAGGAGTTGATGCGTAGTAGCAATAATAATTTGGGAAGATCCTTCTTTTTCCTCACTACCACCATATAATGCTTGAATAGGTACATCTTGAAAAGCTTGCTGAATTCTTGGTTTGAGTTCCCGTACTACATCAGCCCTTGGCGTAGCAATGCAAATACGTTTACCTAGCTTCAGTCCTAATTCAATTCCTTGAAAGAGCATTTCCGTTTTCCCTGCCCCGCAAACCGCCCATATTAAAAATTCCTTCCATGATTCTTGTATAGCTTGAACGAGTTGGTGAGAGGCTTCTTTTTGATATGGAGTAAGCTCGCCATTCCAGGTTAGGGGGGATTCATAACTTGTCCAATCAGGAGCTATTCCAGCATAATAATACAACGATTCACATTCCATCACTCTACCCATTGCCACACAATTTCTGCAATACAAATGGGTTTTAGAACAGGATGCACAAGGAATGACACCAAACAAGGAGCTTTTTTGATTTCCACATCGTTGACATTGATTGTAGAGTAAGTTTCGTTTAATAGAGGGGATTTTAGTGAAGTCATTCTGGGGTATTACAGCAAAGGGGACTTCTTTTTGGAGAAGTAATTTTCCAGCATAGCGGTGTAAAACTAATAAGTCATTATTGACCATTGTATCACTCACTTTCATATGAAATATGGACTGCCAGAACCTGGCAGTCTTAGGAATAAATTAATTATAATTGCTTATTTATAATACCAACAAACTCCAACCGCACCTTCTCCAACATGGGTACCGATTACAGGACCGAAATAACTGATAAGTGCTTCTGTATCTGGATATTTCTCATTAAAATCATCTCTTAATTCAATCGCTGCTTTTTCATCATTTGCATGAATAAATACAGCTTTTGCAACCTTACCTGCTTTGGTATCCTCTTCAAGCATACCTAAAATTCTACTAATAGCTTTTTTGCGTGTACGAATCTTTTCAAATGGAATGATTACCTTATCAACGAAATGTAATACAGGTTTTACTTGTAACAAACTACCAACTAGGGCTTGAGCTCCATTTAATCTTCCACCACGGTGAAGATTAGTAAGGTCATCAACCATAAAGTAACCATGCATCGTTTTCTTCATTTCATTTAAACGATCCATGATTTCTGCTGGAGATCTATTCTCTTTTGCCATTTCGGCAGCTTCTAACGCATAGAATCCTTGCGCCATACAGCTGATTTCGGAATCAAATGCAAACACGTCAATACCTTCCACCATGTCACCAGCACTAACAACGGCTTGATAAGTACCACTAATTCCACTGGATAAGTGAACCGAAATTACAGCATCATATTCTTGACGCAGTTCTTCCAGTTTCTCAGTGATTAAACCAATAGCGGGCTGAGATGTAGTTGGGAGGTCGTTTGCATCTTTAATTTTTTGATAGAATTCTTCTGTAGTTATATCAATTTCTTCTTGATATGTATCATCCCCAAAGTTAACACTAAGTGGAACCATATGTATTCCATATGCGTTGCGCATATCTTTTGGAATATATGCCGTGCTGTCTGTCATTACAGCAACTTTCATTTCTTCCCTTCCTCTCCTAAAATACTTTTATATGTTTAACATATTGTTTGCTCCTTATATTTTACATGAATGTTATAAAAAATGCATCATGATATGTCTACTTGTACTAGGTTGAAAACAACTGGAGTATGGGCTCATGTGGGGTGGTTTCGGGACCATCTTACTTATTGTTACGCTGATGTGCCACGGGTTTGGGACTATCTGAAGAGAGTTCGGGCTGATGTGCCATGGTTCGGGACTATCTGAATCGAGTTCAGGTTCACCTTCCCTAGTGTCGGGCTTATCAGCTGTAGTTCGGGCTAACGTCTCCCGGTTTGGGCTCATCCTACTCCAAGTCGGGTTTATCTACTACGGGTGCAGGTGTATCTACATCGTCTTTCCCTTATGTCTGAAGTATTAGATTGCACTTAATCACTTTAATATACCTCTCTTTAATATTTGTATGATAAAATAATTATAATTTATAAAAAAATTAGATATTTATTTCATAGTCGTGAATGCCAAAAATATATTAAACCGAGGTTACCCAATGAATAAAATGGATAGGAAACTTTATGATTATTTATGGGAGCGTATCCCTCATATTACGAATAAGTTTTTACTTGCAAGGAATCGAATGGAAGGAGCAGTCTATTCGGCAGACTCAGATCCCCAGACAGAAAGCATGTTAGGAGAGCAAAACACCCTGACAAATAAAGCAGTTATTAGTGCACTGCTTGATGATGAGCAAACTTTAGATAATTATATAAACGAATGGGCACATATTGTTGCAACTAGCAGAATTGCATCCGATACACCAACCTATCAAGTTGTTCATGCCCTAAGTATTGTACAAGAGGTCTTCCTTAGTTTTGTTCATACATTTATTCATGATCATAATGAACTTATTTCAAAAGATGATATCATTCGATGGTTTTCTATTTTCAACTCTACTTTTAATAAGCTAAAAACAAGATTTGCAAAGATGTATTATCAATTATTAATGCAGCGTATATCTAGTCAGCAGGACTTAATTGCAGAGCTTAGTACCCCCATTATCCCTATATCTGATACCGTCGCAATTCTTCCTTTAAACGGAAATGTAGATACAAATCGCATGAAAGAAATATACGAGACAGTACCAGAGAAAGTTGTGGATTCAAAAGTAGAATATTTGTTTATCGATTTATCTGGTATACCAGTGCTTGATTCCTATGTAGCAAAGGAACTGTGGAATGTCATTTATTTATTAAAGACCTTAGGAATTAGAACGGCGATTTCGGGTATACAACCTGAAGTAGCGCATTCGGCCATTCAATTTCAAACCAATTTTAAAAGTGTTCCTACATATAGTACGTTGAAGCAAGCGCTAAAAATGATGGTAACTGGGGTAGAAAAAAGTAATCTCACTAAATAAACTAAATAGTAAAACCCTTGATATCCACTGGACATCAAGGGTTTATTATTTGTTATTATAAAACTTCAACCCAGCCTTTTCGTATTGCTGATACTACTGCTTGGGTACGGTCGTTAACGTTCATTTTTTGCAAGATATTACTTACATGATTTTTTACTGTTTTTTCACTAATGTATAATGCTTCTGCTACTGCACGGTTGCTTTTTCCATCTGCAAGTAGTTGCAATACTTCACACTCACGCTTCGTAAGTAAATGAAGTGGTCGATGGTATTCGATGCGACTGCCACCTGCTCCTACTGCAACAGTTTCCTTCGCTAGTCGGCGATATTCTTGAACAAGGTTATGCGTTACTTTTGGATGTAGATAGGAACCACCATCACTAACGACTTTTATTGCCTCAATGAGTGAATTAGAGTCCATCTCTTTCAATAAGTAACCTTGTGCACCTGTTTTAAGGGCATGAGTTACATAGCTTTCATCATCATGAATGGAAAGAATAATCACCTTTGATTTCGGATAATTACGAACTAACTCAGCTGTAGCCTGTACACCATTCATGTTCGGCATATTAATATCCATTAACACGACATCTGGATTGTATTCTTTTACTAGTTTCGTAGCCATTGCACCATCATCGCCCTCTGCCACTACGTTAAACGATGGTTCGAATTCTAAAATACGCTTTACCCCTTCACGGAATAACTTGTGGTCATCAATCAATACAATATTAATCGTCTTCTCTAAATTCATTGTCTTTTCCTCCCCAATACGTAATATTTAACCCCTATTACGTTCCTCGATAGACAATAACCATTATCTTATATCTATATTATATCTCTATTTATTGAACAAGCGCCCCTTGATAGGGTACCCGTATTACTATCTTTGTGCCTTTTCCAATGCTCGACTTAACATCCATTATACCATCAAACATCTCAACACGCTCTCTCATTCCTATTAAACCAAAAGATTTATCTCTTTTAATAGAAGGATCAAAGCCTTTTCCGTTATCAGTAATGATTAGGTTAAGATTTCTTGAGCAGATTTCTATTTTAACAGTAATTAATGATGCTTCAGCATGCTTTACTGCGTTCTGTATCGCTTCTTGGGCTAGTCTAAAAAATGCAATTTCATATTTTTGATTAATTCGTTTTACTTCACCAATTGACGTAAATTCAATATTCACATTGTTATATTCTGATGTTGTACTGATATATTTCTTTATTGTAGGAATAAGTCCTAAGTCATCCAGTGCCATTGGTCGTAAGTCGTATATAATACGACGAACCTCATAAAGGGAGGAGCGCACCATCTTACGGACATTGCGTATCTCTTCCAAAGCATCCGCTGGACTTCCTTCACGGAATGTACGATCCACTAATTCAGAACGAAGTAAAATATTAGCCAGCATTTGTGCAGGACCATCATGGATTTCCCTGGATATACGTTTTCGTTCTTCTTCTTGCGCTTCAATAATTTTTAGTCCAAATTCTTGTTTTTCTTTGGCCTCTTCTATCATTTCATTGACTTGCCTAAAATCATCTGTTAAGTATGTGAGTATAACCGATATTTTATTTGCTAAATTCTCGGCATGCTTGATCGTTTGATCTAAGTTCTGCAATCGTCGTTCCAAGTCATCACGCTTTTCACGTAACGCTCGTTCATCTTGACGTAACATCGCAAGCTTCGTCTGTAGCTCATGAGTAGATTCATAGACTTCTCGAATCTCGTCTTCTGTATAGCGATCGAAATACTTGCTAACTTCGGATAATCGCTTTCGAGAATAACGAACATTTTGCTCTAGCTTATCACCGTCTTCTATGTAGTCCAGGACCTTTTGCTTGGTATATTCTAACTCACTAAGCAATTGTTCATATTCCGAACGAGCTTCTTCACTAATATAAAAAATCTCATCCTTACTATTCTCAACAACGTCCACCATTTCATCTAGTATATAATCTAAAGCTTTTTCCCTAGTTTTCACTGCCATCAGCACTCACCAACCTATGGTATAATTATACGTGCTATGTAACTTTTTTTATAGGGTTATCTAAAAAATATTTTATAAAAGTTAAAAACTTTTCACAAACCCTAGTATGTAGTACCCATTTTTTTCTACTTTGAAACCATTATTTCATTGAAATTTATACTAAAGTCATGTAAGAGGAGGATACTCTCGTTGTTATCTAACTATTTTACCGTGAAGAAAGATGGAGGTTCCCATGAAATTATTATTCAAAAATCGAGATTCATCGGGACGATTAAACGAGTTGAATCGGAAGAGGAAGCCCAAAATTTCATCCAAGAACTGAAAAAGAAATATCATGATGCGACCCATAATTGTTCCGCCTATATCATTGGCGAGCATGATCAAATACAAAAGGCGAATGATGATGGTGAGCCTAGCGGTACTGCTGGAGTACCTATGTTGGAAGTACTCAAAAAGCAACACTTAAAAGACACAGCAGTCGTCGTTACGAGATATTTCGGTGGCATCAAGCTCGGAGCTGGTGGTTTAATACGTGCTTATGGAAGCTCCACCTCGGAAGCAATAAAAGCAGTCGGAATTGTGAAAAGACAATTAATGAAAGGCTATTCCATCACTGTAGACTATACACTTCTTGGAAAGTTGGAGAATGAACTACGAAATTCAGAACATATATTGGAAAATATCCAATATCTAGAAAATGTTGCGTTTATCGTTTATGTTGAGGATGGTAAAGAGACAGACTTCCAAAATTGGATAACAGATTTAACAAGTGGTCAGTCTACCATTCAAGATGTCGGGGAAAAGTATGTAGAAATAGAAGTGGAAAGCACGAAGGAATAAAAATAACCTGGCGCCCTCGTTGGCGCCAAGTTATCTTATAGTTTGGATAAAGCTGCTTCATCCGCAATGATTGTAACATTAGGATGCTCTTTCAAAATGGAAGCTGGAAAGTCCTCAGAAATATCCCCATTCACTAAACGAGTGACCGTATCCGCTTTATTTTCTCCAGAAATGAGTAATAATATCTTCTTACTCTCCATAATTGTCCCTATTCCAGTTGTTATAGCATGTGTTGGTACTTCCTCTAAAGAATCGAAGAAACGTGCATTTGCTTGCCTAGTAGATTCATCTAACTCTACAATATGGGTTCTACTAGTAAAAGGCGTACCTGGTTCATTAAATCCAATATGGCCATTTAATCCAATTCCAAGTATTTGCAGATCCATCCCACCATGTTCCCGAATTAACTCTTCATAAGAAACACACTCTTCCTCTAAATTCTCCGCTGAACCATTTGGTACATATGTATTTTCTTTTCTAATATCAATATGTTGAAATAATTTACCGTTCATAAAATAACGATAGCTATTTGGATTTTCACTGCCCAAGCCAACATATTCATCAAGGTTAAACGTCGTCACATGACGAAAAGAAAGCTGTTCTTCTTTATGCTTATTAATGAGACATTGATAAAGTCCTTCAGGCGTAGAACCAGTAGCAAGGCCTAAAATTGGTTTCTCTATCGTGTTAATTGTTTCAGCAACCAACTCACAAGCTTTTCTACTCATTTCTTGATAATCCTTTGTGGAAATAATATTCAATTCATCCTTCTCCTTTATGCGCCAAAATCCCTTGGCAAAATGTATAATGAAGGTTGTAATCCTTATCAACTAATAAAATATCTGCATCTTTTCCTTCTTTTAAACTACCTTTTCGATCAAACACACCAAGTTGTTTTGCAGGATTGACGCTTGCCATCGTAATTATGTCTTCAAATCGAACACCTGGAAGTTTTAGCATTTGCTGTACCCCATGATTCATCTTCAAAATACTGCCTGCCAAAGTTCCGTCTTCTAGGACTGCTCTTTCTTCGTCCACCAACACCATTTGGCCACCAAGGTCATACGTACCAGCGTGAAGACATTTTGCCCGCATGGCATCGGTAATTAAAATTAGGCGCTCACTGCCCATATTTTGATAGATTAACGCTAGCATTTCTGGTGCTACATGAATCCCATCAGCAATTAGTTCTGCACGTAATTCTTCCAACATAAATGCAGCTCCAACAACCCCAATATCCCGATGATGAATCCCATTCATCGCATTACATAAATGGGTAACTTGTCTAACGCCATATGTAACTGCTTCTTTCATTCCTTCAAAATTTGTATCTGTATGTCCAGCCGAAACATTGACACCTTGTTCAGCTAAATGACGGATAAACGAACCGTCTGGATCATGTTCTGGTGCCATGGTGATTGTTTTTATTTTATTGTTCGAAAGCTCCTGCCATTTGTCAAATAGAGCTATGTCAGGTTTACGAATATGTTCTAATGGTTGGGCACCTTTTTTATTTTCCTCAATAAATGGGCCTTCTAGATGAACTCCTAGGATTTCAGCGAAGCCATCCTTAGGGGAATAATAAGAAACAGCTTGAAGTGCTTGTTCAATATTCTCCTCTGATTGCGTAATAGTAGTAGCTAAGAAACTAGTCGTCCCTTCTTTCGGAAGAACTTTTGCGACATTATCCAGAGCTTCTTCTGTACCATCCATCACATCTGATCCATTCGCCCCATGAATATGACTATCAATAAAGCCAGGAACTGCATTTAATCCTTTTCCATCTATAATTTTAATATGACTTGGATAACTCCTAATTGTTTCGTTTGGACCATTTATCGTTTTTATTTTTCCGTGTTCAACAAGTAAACTACCATTTATTAGAATATCTTGTTCTGTGTATATGTTAATATTCTTTATTAAAAGTGATACTTTATCCATTATGTATTGTACCTGCCCTTCAGAAACTCAATTACAAAGTAGCATACAGATAAGGTGGTGTCCAGTTAAAAAACGGTAAAGAAGGACACATATATAAAGAGACTATTCCCTATATGAAATAGTCCCTCATAAATAATAATTAATTTATAATACGTTTATTTTGTTGTAATGCCCTTTGATCACTTAATTCCTTTATTAAAGTTTGAATTAGTTCATCAGATGAGCGAATTTTATTCTGTTCTGTGTCATCGATAACTTTTTTCATCATATTCTTAAAAAACTCACGTTCAACCATTACATTACCGCCTTGATCTAGTGTTTAGATATCATTAAAATCTATAATACCATAAAATCTATGACTTTATTACCACAATTCTATTAAATATTTTTTACAAGCTTTTTTTTCGACAAAATAATAGAATGAGGCATGCTGTAATAGCTCCAAAGCCATCAATTAAAACATCTCCATAATAAGGCGTTCTATTCGGTGTGAATCCTTGATGTACTTCATCCATAATAGCATATGCAATGGTAAGCAAAAATGAGACAACTAGAATTTTTTGTAAGTTCCACTGGCAAGTTTTTCGAAATGCGATATAAAAAAGGAACAATAGAATAAAGAAAGCACCAAAATGGGCTCCTTTGCGAATGAAGAACTCAATAAACCCATTAATACCTAGTGTATCTACACTCACTTGGGATTGATTATAATAAAAAGAAACCCAATGAACAAAAGGTTCTAGAAATGAAAAATCAATTTTTCCTGCAAGAAACGGTTTTATATCCTGTTTTTCATATGGTGTAGAGGAAGAGAAAAATAAAACTGCCATCCAAGTTAATGGAAGGAACCAATATGCTAATTTACGATTCATAATTTCACCATACTTATCCGTTTTTTTCATATATTACTCTAAAAGTAAAAAACCGTAGTCTACTAACCCACGGTTCTAGTTTTGGTTCTTTCTCCATTTATTAAATTCTAGAAAGTTCTTAAACTCTTCTTTGGAAACACCTGACTCCATAGCTTCCTTGACGATGTTAAGCCATTCACCATCTAAATCTTCAAGTTCAACAGAGTCATTCGTATTTATTAATTCATTAACAGAGACACCTAGAACTGCGCTAATTTTCTCGATAAACTGGATTGATGGATTGGACTGGAGGTTACGTTCGATTGAACTTAAGTAAGACTTAGCAACATTCGCTTTTTCCGCGAGTTCAGAAATAGACATTTTCTTCTCTTTACGTAGTTGTTTAATTTTTTCTCCGATCAAGTCGACTCACCTCTTTCAAGCTAGATTATACCACAATACAGGTGAGTAGTTCTATATATAGTACAAAAATACGAAAAAAGTATTATGTATAACGTTTCGCTTCGATAAGAAATAGTCGAATTTCTTCTACGGTCATCCCCTGGTTTTTTGCCTCCTTCACTAACAAGATCCACTCATAGTCTAAACCGGTTACTTTTTCCACACTATTCAAATCCCCATCCCCCATAGTTATCTATGCAATCCAGCCATCCGGAATTGGACCTGTGACTTTGCGTCCCCACTTCTCAATGGGTTTGCCTTTAATAGATGGAATATTATTCTAAGACTATTATACTAAAGAACTAGTGCCTTTTGGGTGTCTTGTTTTGTCAGATTGTAACTAGTTTTGTAAGAAACTTACAAAAGTTTTTGTCCTGTGTTTAAGGAGAAACTCTTCTATACGATGACTATTAATAATTCTTATTATTTATATGTAAAAGTTGTTAACTAATTTACAATATTTTATAATTTTACTAATGAGGAGAATGCCTATGAAAAAAGTCGCCTTTCTTATAATAATATCGGGATTTATATTTATTAGTTTTGGTGTTTATCAACTTTTTTCAACAAATCACAAGCAAAGCTTAGCAATAACCGAGGCAAGAGAGATAATTAATCTTTCTACTTTACAACAAGTTGAAACTAACACAAAAGCCAGATTCCCTAATGATTTCTCTCCCGATACTGGAGAAACCGTCGGAATCCTCCACATCCCAAAACTAGAAGCCGATCTTCCTATAGTAGAAGGAACCGATCCGGATGAGTTAGCTAAAGGTGTTGGACACTATAAAGGAACAGCTTATCCTCTACAAAAGGATCAAATTGTTCTATCAGGGCATCGGGAAACGGTTTTCCGCAGAATGGGTGAATTAGAACTAGGAGATATTTTAACGGTTAGATTATCATATGGTGAATTCACTTATGAGATTATTGACACATACATCGTAAGTGCAGATGATCGTACTGTTATCAAAACTACTTCACCAAATGAAGTTTTAACCCTTACGACATGCTATCCGTTCAATTTTATTGGCGATGCTCCAGACCGATACATAATTACTGCCACTCCTGTCACAAACTATAATAAGTAAGATATCGCAGTTTGCAATAGACTATTGCGACAAGACTGGATATAATATTTCCAATAGTTGACAAATTGAGGAGAATTAAATTGGCAGAATCTAGAGTGGAATATAAGAAAAAGAACAAAAGAAAATGGCCTTATTGGGTTGGGGGAATACTCCTTTTCCTACTATTACTAGGTGGTGGCTATGCTTGGTATGTTTGGGACAAAATTCATGACACGGTTGACACGATGCACGAGCCACTAGATAGAGATAAGGATCCGGAAAGACAGAAAGAAATTCAAGATATTTTTTCCGAAAAAAAATCGATAAATGTACTATTATTAGGGGTAGATGAGCGCGATGGTGACAAAGGACGCTCTGATACGATGATTCTTATGTCATTAAATCCTAATACCAATTCAATGAAAATGCTCAGTATTCCTAGAGATACTTACGTGAACATCCCTGGTAGAAATATGGATAAAATCAATCATGCTTATGCTTTTGGTGGGGTTGAATTGTCCGTTCAAACGGTAGAGGAAGCATTTGATATTCCAGTTCACTTTTATGGAAAAGTAAATATGGAAGGCTTTGAACTAGGGGTGGATTCCTTAGGTGGTGTTACCGTTAATAATAATCGAGATTTCACACAAGATGGAATTCATTTTGAAGAAGGAGATATTCATTTAAACGGTAAGGAAGCACTTGCATACATCCGGATGCGTAAAGGGGATCCTAGAGGAGATATGGGTCGTAACGAAAGGCAACGAGCTGTTATCACGGCTGCGATGAATGAGGCTGCAAGTTTTTCTAGTATTACAAAGGTTGGAGAGATTCTCGATATTCTAGGGAACAATGTTAACACAGACCTTCAAATGAAAAACACGCAAAACCTATTCTCCAATTATTTAGGTACCAGAGCTAATATTGAAACAATGGAAATATCCGGTAGCGGACAAATTCTAGGTGGTATTTGGTACTATATTGTACCGGAGTCAGAATTCACTCGAATTTCAACGGAGATAAACAATCATATGGAAGCAAGATAGTACAATAGTCACCTGATGCAATCGGGTGACTATTTCCTTTTTATAGATGTTATAATGAAAAAAGAGAGAAAATTCGTTTAAACAAGGGGGAAAAGTTATGAAACGCATTTTCATTATCTTCACATCAATATTCATACTAATTTTGGCAGGGTGTTCCGAAGAAGAAGTAACACCACATGAGCGACTAGATGATTATTTTAAGCTTTGGGAGGAACAAAATTTCACGCAAATGTACGAGATGCTCACCGAAGAATCTAAGGAAGCGTATCCTACAGACCAATACATAGACCGCTATGAAAAAATATATAGTGATTTAGATATTACAGAAGTCCAACTATCTTATGAGAAACTCTCGGAGGAACAAATTGAGACTGCTTTGGAAGAAGGTATTGCAACGTTACCATTTGTGGGTAATATGATGACAATGGCTGGTCCGATAGAATTCAATTATGAAGTTACGCTAAAACAAATTGGTGAAGAGGAAGAGAAAAATTGGTTTCTCGAGTGGGACCCAGGATTTATCTTCCCTGAAATTAAAGATGGTGGGGAAATTAGAATCTCTGTAACTGAACCAAGACGTGGAGATATTCTTGACCGAAACAGACTTCCACTTGCTTTAAATGGCACAGTTCTTGAAGTTGGTGTTGTACCAGGTAAATTAGGAGATAATCCAGAGGCTAGCAAAGAGGAGCTTGCTATGCTACTAAATATTTCTGTTGAGTCCATTGATAAGGCACTATCTGCTAGCTGGGTAAAACCTGATTTATTTGTACCTGTAGGAAAGCAGATACCAGAATCAAATCAGGAGCTATTGGATCAACTTTGGCAAGTTGAAGGTGTAATGACACAAAAGACAACAGGACGGATTTATCCACTTGGAGAAGCTGCAGCTCACTTAGTTGGGTATGTAGGGAAAATAACTGCTGAAGAATTAGAAGGTCAAGATTCTACCCGCTATACTGCAAATGATACAATAGGCAAAACCGGATTAGAACGATTTTTCGAAAGTGAACTTAAAGGCGAAAAAGGTATAAAAATATATACGACAAAAGAAGGTAACGATGACATTACCTTAGCAGAAAAGCCTGTACAAAATGGGAAATCGATACAAACAACTATAGATATTAACATACAGGAAAAGATTTATAACTCCTTAGAGAATGCACCTGGAACAGCAGCTGCTATTCATCCAAAAACTGGAGAAACGCTTGCACTTGTGAGCAGTCCATCCTTTGATCCTAATAAAATGGTTTATGGAATATCACAGACGGAATGGGATGCGTTGCAAAATAATCCAGATCAACCATTATTTAATCGATTTAGTGCAACCTACGCTCCAGGTTCCGTTATAAAGCCTATTACAGCTGCAATTGGATTAAATAACGGCACCATTACACCAGAGGAAGAACTGGAAATTACTGGTCTTTCTTGGGGGAAAGGCGAAAGTTGGGGAAATTATGAAGTTACCCGCGTGTCAGAAGCTAACCCAGTTAACTTAATGACAGCTATGACTCTTTCAGACAATATATACTTTGCCAAGAAGACGGTTGACATGGGCGGGGTTGCTTTTACAACTGGGCTTCAACAATTCGGATTAGGTGAAGAGTTGCCATTAGAAGTCCCTATTGCTACGTCATCCATCTCATCAACCGGAGATTTAAATGATGAAGTCCTACTAGCAAATACAAGCTACGGCCAAGGGGAAATTGAAGTAAGTGCACTTCACTTAGCTTCTATGTATTCGGCCATCTTGAATAACGGCGTCATGTATAAACCAGTTATTCTATTAGAAAACGAATTATCTCAAGTCTGGAAAGAAGAGCTAGTTACAACAGAACAGGCCGGTATACTTCAGGAAACTTTACGCAACGTAGTTACTAACGGAACTGCAAGCTATGCCAAAAATTCTTCTTTCCCTATTTCTGGGAAAACAGGTACTGCTGAATTGAAATTAACACTGGATGAGGAAGATGGCGAACAAAATGGTTGGTTCGTCGGTTATCCAACTAATGAACAAGACATTATCATTGCGATGATGATGGAAAAAGTTCAAGACATTGGTGCTAGTGGATTAGTTGTACAAAAAGTAACGGAAGTTTTAGAAGAGATTAAAAAATAATAACGTAATAGCACTCTAACTTAAATTAGGGTGCTATTTTCATGGTAGAAGACCTATCAAAAATTACAAAAAGCAGCCATCCAATAGGCTGCTCCTGTTATAACATAGTAATCAAGTCATAAAAAGCTTCTTCATTTCGTTCATCTAATGCTTTGTCAATGAGTCGTTTAATATTACCTTGGACAAGTTCATCCATAATGACATCAACATCATCATTCATGTTTTCCTCTGGCTTGTAGTCAATATGTGGTTTCGTAATAAAATATAGCTTGATTAAGAAGTCTGGAATATTGATTAATTCACTCATCGATAGATAAAATAACTTATCCTCTTTCTTAAACGCAAACGTCGCATCCAGATTTTCTATCTTCTTCGTTCTACGATTAATAATAAACTCCTTAGACTTTTCAGGTACAAACTGATACATCTCATTTTGTATAGAAATAGTAAAAAGTTCTTCATCTAAAAGAACATATATATTTTCTAAGTCAGCTTTTATACAATAGGGCTTTAATAGCTTTACAGTTACCATTGTTATTTCCCCCAATGCTACATAGTAAAAAAATTGTTATTTGTTTTGTACCCCATATTCTTTTTTCTAAAACATATCTATATAAAAATGAATCAAAAGGAGCATACCAACCTATAACATCAGGTAATTTGGTATGCTCCTTTTGATTCATAATAATTTCACAAGGTCGCGAAACGTTTTTTCGTCTCGTTCATCCAGTGCTTTATCAATTAAACGTTTTATATTGTTTTTCTCTAATTCATCTATTATTAAATTCTTTTCCATCACCGTTTCATCTAGCACATTTATATCATCATAATACGGTTTGGCGATGTTGTGTAATTGGGTTAAAAAATCGGGAAGTGTAATAAGTTCAGTCATCGTCATATAAATAATTTCTTTGCCTTTTTGAAAAGCAAATCGACTACCGACATTATCGACCTTGCGTGTTCTGCGGTTGATGCGAATTTCTTTAGCTTCTACTGGAATAAACTGATAAACTTTTTTATTAATTATTACGGAAAAGTATTGATACGCTAAAATAATACGAACATACTGATCGTCTGCCTTAATGTAATAAGGCTTAAGCATCTTTACAGATATCACGTTGCCCACCTCCCATTATTTCATAATTTTCAGTTAATTAATTTTACATGAAATAACAAGAAAATACAAGTGAATTTTTAGTTTTGTTACTCAAATTAGTTCTATTTTCCTCTTTATAAGCGAAAAGTCCTGTGAATAACATTATACTCACAGGACCTACAATTATTCGATAATCTTCCCTAAGATAAAGGATTTAATCTTTTCCAAATCTCTAGGTTGAATAACAAATTGTTGTTCTAGAGATTGGTGAATTTCCCCCGCCTCTTTTAAATTTACTATCCCTAATTTCATGTAAGATTTATAACGTGAATTCAGTTCATTGATTTCCTCTGCGTACTTTTCATCTGTTCCTGGGGTAACTGCTTCCTCGTACATATCAATTATTTCCTCACCTGGTCCCGCTGGGAAAAACTCGTGTGGATCTGTACTGTCAAAAATACAAAAGCCTAATTCTCGTACGAGTACCATGTCAATACTATTCGGGTCAAAGCTGCAATGGTAAAGCTCGACATCAAAACCATGTTCCTGACATGCGGCCATGATTTTCTTCATAAATGTTGATTTTCCAGTGCCAGCACGGCCTTTAATGAAATATTTCTTGGATAATTGACTTAGTATTTCCGGAACGACATTGACGACTCCATCTTTTGTATTGGTTCCGAATAATCGGTGGAAAACAGTAGATTCTTTATTTTGTTTGGGAACACCATTTAAAATTGTTTCCGTAAATTCTTCCGCCATTTGGTTGGCCTTTTCAAAGTCCATTTCCTTAATGTAAACAGCTTCTAAATCATCATGTATTTTTAATCCCGTTTCAAAATTATCATATGCCAATTGGGTATATGCGTTGATTTTTTCTTGTTCCTGGGTGAAATCCATTGTGGCAACATCATCTGTCGTGAAAAGAGACAGATCTATTTCAATCGCTCCACTTAAATCAGCACTAGCAGCTCTTTCGTCGATAACGGCTATTTTTTTGTCTCGAATGATGACACCTTCTAGGAATTCTTTGCCTAGTGAACTATACAAAACTTCCACATCATGATTCGCTTCGTATTCGTTTATGATTTCCTTTATTACGGTTGTTTTTACTGTTTGAGATGGGTGTTTTAGAATAATATGATGATGAAAATCGGAGGTGTTCGTCGACAGAAAGTTTACAATTCCTTCTGCTGTATTTCCAGTGATGTAGTAACCTCTTTTGCTTGGCAAAAAGACACATCCTTTAACTATTTTCTTATTCTAATTTATGTATAGGCGGTTAGCATGGTGAATTATTCTAACAATTGCATTACATCTCTTAGTTTAACTATAAGTAAACACTCCCGATAGTCGGGAGTGTTTATTTATCTTTATAGTTATTTTGTGCTTACTTTACTTCAGGTAGTACTCTTACTTCTGTTGCCATTTCTGCTTGGCATAATGGGCAATGTGGTACTTCGTTAAAGCTAAATGATTCTCTCATCCAGCCATTGCACTCTTCGCTAGTGCATGCCCATACATTTGTTTCAACTTCTGGGACTGGCTCTTTAGGTCCTCTTGAGAAAGACATGATAGCATCCCCTTTCAGGCGTTGTATTTCTATTATACCTTTTTTCGGGGAACAAAGAAAGGGACCTTGGATTTAGTTGGTAAAATTAAGTTAAATTGGTTAGTAATTTCGGTCTGAAGTAAGTATACATTCCATTCATTTCCAATATAGATCCACAGGGGCGAACTTCCTCAGTGGTTATTCCAATTTTTCATTCACTCCGGGCAGGTAAAATACTAAAAAATTTGAGCAGAATAATTCATCCCACGCATAAACTTTATCTTAAACAAATTCCTATCTAAGTTAATGATTAGAAACTGTCGATTCTTCATCTCAGCAAATATCCCTAACCAACTTAATGATTAGGAACCCTCTATTCTTAATCTCAGCAAAAATCCCTAACCAACTTAATGATTAGGGACCTTCTATTCTTCATCTCAGCATAAATCCCTAACCAACTTAATGATTAGGGACCTTCAATTCTTCATCTCAGCATAATTTCTTAACCAACTTAATGATTAGGAGCCCTCTATTCTTAATCTCAGCAAAAATCCCTAACCAACTTAATGATTAGGGACACTCTATTCTTCGCAAGTATTTACAGCACAAATTTCTCTATTGCTTTAGCCACTCCATAGTTATCATTTGTGTCGGTAACATGATTAGCGACTTTTTTGATGGCTTCTTGTGCGTTTCCCATGGCTACGCCGATGCCTGCTTCTTGGATCATTTTGATGTCGTTTAGGCTGTCGCCGCATGCCATTACTTCTTTCATGGTGATACCTATTTCGCTGCATACTCTTTGTAGTGCTCTTGCTTTGCTTACACCTTTTGGATTAATTTCGATATTGGTTGGTAAGGAGTTGGTTATTTCTAAGTCTGCAAAGTAGGATAGCTCTTTTACAGCTTGATCCAATTTATCGGTGTCTACAGAGTCCATACCAAATTTTAACCATTGATAGTCATACAGATTTTCAGGGCGTTCGCCTATGAAAAACCCTTCTGTTGAGGTCATCCACATGTGGATACCGAGTCCAGCTCCGAGATGCCAGATCTTTTCTACAATCTCTGTTTCTAGTAAATGCTGCTCAAGGAGTTGCTTTTCCATCGTCCAAACTTCTCCACCGTTACAAGTCACTAAATACGATGTCAGTCCAAGTTCTTCTGCTATTGGGTAACAGGTTCCTATCGAACGACCAGTACTCAATACGACATGCACACCTTTTTCTAGTGCGCTTCGTATTGCTTCTTTTGTGCGTTCGTCAACTTCATGAGCCTTATTTAGTAAGGTCCCATCCATATCGAGTGCAATTAACTTCACTTCAGACATCCAAAAACTCCCTTATGCTTGTTTTTCAGAAACTGGTTCTGATTGAATACCTTTGTCATACAGTTTTGTCGTAATAAATGGAATGAAGAGTATAACAATAAGTATATAGAATAGTACTTGAATGTTAAAGAAATCTACCACTAATCCTCCCAAGACCGGACCTAGCATTCTACCAGCAGCGGCAATACTATTTACAAACCCTTGATAGAATCCAGCACGACCTTGTGGTGCTAATTCATTTGCCAAAGTTGGAATAGCAGGCCAAATCAACATCTCAGCAATCGTTAAAATTACCATAGATATCGCAAACATCGTAAATGCCTCCGCATACATGGCGATAACGAATGATCCTAGAAAAATAACTGCTCCAACATAAATATGTTTTTTAGGTGAAGTTACCCGATCAGTAAAGATCTTTAGTAGTGGCTGCGCCAATACAATTAAGAATCCATTGATTGCCCAAAGCGTACTATATTGCTCTAGTGGGACTCCGATATCTTGTGTGTACGAAGCAATGGTCGATTGCCATTGGCTATAGGCAAACCATGTCACAAAGAATCCGATACTTAATATGATTAACGCGGTGAAAGCTGATTTATCTTTAATTTTCCCACGTTGTTCAATAACGTTCGTAGCCATATGACGATTCTTTTCTTCGTCCATTCCTCGAAATGCAAATATAACGATAAGCGTAAATATAAAGAACAGCGAAGCATTCGCGTAAAATATATAATCAAATGAGATACTTGCTACATATCCACCAATCATGGCGCCAAGTGCAACACCTAAGTTTTGGGCAACGTAAATCGCATTAAACGAACGTCTCCCACCTTCTGGCCAAACGGATCCAGCCATTGCAAACATGACCGGCCATGTTATCCCTGAACCAAGGCCAATAACTAAAAGACAAACGGTATAGGAAACAATATCATGGTTAAACGATAAAACTACAGCAGCACCTGTTGATAGAAACGTTCCTAGCAAAATCGTTTTGTAGGCACTGAACTTATCAAACAGTATCCCACCAATCAAGTTTCCAACAATGTTAGCTCCTTGGTTAAACATTAAAATAAAGCCCGCAAACGCTAAGCTTTTCCCTAATTCATTATGCATATATATCGTATTAAGTGGCCATAAAAAAGAACCACCAGTTACACTAATGGTTGTAGCTATCGCTAAAAGCCAAATATATCTTGGCATGATCATCATCTCTCATTCTATTAATCTCATCAACTAGGTAATTTTAATACATTTAGTTGGTGAAAGCAATGCCGAGATTGTAGTATTTTTCTCTATTTTTATTGGAGTTCATTTAGTTTAAAACCACCCTATTATAGACAAGTTAAAGCAAGTCGAATAGCTTCCGTTAAATCATGCTGTGACCAGCTTGGCATATTCTTCTTTATTGCCAATGCATGGGAAGCTGGAATATGAATAAAACCAGACGGAAGGTCCAGATTATTTAGGCTCTGATAATGCAATCCATGATACATGACGTTATTACAAAGATACGCACCTGCTGTATTCGAAATCTTAGCAGGGTAACCCGCTTCTTTTAATGCTGATACAATCTCATAGATTGGCAGTTTTGAAAAATAACCATCTGGCCCATCCTCAAAAATCTTTTCCCCATTAGGCTTATGTCCATTATTATCCACTGGACCATCATTACAATTGATCGCAATTCGTTCAGGTGTAATACAGTTTCTGCCACCAGCAAGACCTAATGAAACTACTGCATCTGGGTTATGCTTCTCAATTAATTCTAATAATTGAATCCCTGATTTATGAAAGTCAACAGATAAAATCTCACCAACAACTTCATAATCACCGATTGTTTCCCCGTTTAAGATAGTGGCAATTTCTGTAGTTGGGTTAATCGGAAATTCTAGGAATGGTTCGAATCCTGTTAGTAGTAATTTTTTCATGTTTACACCTCTATATTTAATTTAGTTTTGGCTGTTTTACTAATTATAAAGGAAAACAGCCAAGCAATGTTAAACGTATTTATTACGACCTGCGCCTAGTCCGGCAAGTAAAACTAAGGTTGAAACGATGATTAATGTAATAATTGGAGCTGTCCAAGCTTGGGTTAAATCAAATAAGTAACCAATTAGCAACGGTCCGACTGCAGCCAGTAAATACCCCGGTGCTTGCGCCATGCCAGATAATGCTGCCGCTTGTTTCGCATTACGAGCTCGCATCCCTAAAAAGGCTAATGCTAAGGCAAACGTACCTCCTAAAGCTAGACCGATTAATGTAATACTAATTAGTAATGTTGTATAGGTAGTACCTAGCAATAATCCTGCATACCCTACTATCGAAATAAGCCCCATAATTACAACTATCACCCGTTGTGATGTGAACTTCGAAGCAATGACAGGTACGATAAAGCTAGCTGGTAAACCAATAATTTGTGTTAGTGATAACATCCATCCTGCTGTTTCTTTATCCATTCCATTAGAATGAAGTATCTCTGGAAGCCAAGAAATGGTGACATAAAATAAAAATGATTGTAGCCCCATATATGCAGCAATTTGCCAAGCAAGCGGAGACTTCCAAATATTTGAATCCGTTTCTGTTAAAAATGTTGTTTCTGACGTTGATGTCCGCTTGTTTGATATAAATATCCAAATTAATAATCCTAGTACTGCTGGTATCGACCATACTAGAAGAGCACCTTGCCAGCCTAGGTCCATATCAATTGCTAATGGAACACTTACACCAGATGCCACGGATGCGGATACCCCCATCGCAGTTGAGTAGACGCTGGTCATCAATCCAACATGTAATGGAAATTTATCTTTTACTACCCCTGGCAGCAAAACATTACATACAGCAATACCTATACCGATTAAGATTGTCCCTGTGAAAATAAGGGGAATTTCGGTTATAGAACGAACAGCAAAACCACTAAGTAAGACGATAAGTCCAAGAAGAATAATCCGCTCATTCGAATAACGATTTCCCAACCTTGCTGCAATAGGCGACATGATCGCAAACGTGATTAATGGTAATGAAGTTAATAAACCAACACTCCAGTTGGATAACCCAATATCATCCCGGATTGTACTCATCAATGGTCCCACTGATGTAATCGCTGGTCGAAGATTAAAGGATATGATAATGATTCCTGTGATAAGTAAAAATTTGTATAACTGATTGTTATTTACATCTTGTTGATTTAAGTCCAACCTTGCTGCCCCTTCCAATATGTTACTGATATTACTATAGCATATTGGATGGGTGGAGGGAAAAGTGGAGGATTGGGTTATGGGGATTATGTTGATGTTGGTGGGGTTTTGGTTGAAGTTTCTTCATTTTGGTTGATGTTTGGTGAGTGCGGTTGAAGTATCTTCTGGTTTGGTTGATGACTGCAGATTTCCGTTGATGTGCTCTCGGTTTTGGTTGATGTCTCGAATTTATGGTTGATGTGCCTTTAGTTTTGGTTGATGTTACATATTATTCAACTACATCTATGGACCTTTGGTAGCAATTAGAACCACCTTTATTATTTCCGCGGAAATAATCACATATTGTCGAATGCACATTAAAGTTTACTTTTTTGGAAACCTTTTTCGAATACTACCGTATACAAATTAGATAGGAGGTTGTTATGAGAAAAGCATTTCTTATTCTAATACTCACTTTTATACTATGTGCATGTGGTAACGAGAACAGTCAGAACCTTATCCTCGAAAGGGAAAAGGTAAACTTTGAGTTAGCCTTCAATAATACAGAAGCAGAAAAAATTACATACTTCAGTGATGGTTTAAAAGTAACAGGTTACATCGTTAAACCAAAAGAGATTGATGTCAAGGCTCCCGTACTCTATTTTAATCGTGGTGGTAATCGGGATTACTTTAAAATCAATAATCAAACGTTAAATTACTTATCCTTTTGGGCTGATCAAGGATTTGTCGTGTTAGCTTCTCAATACAGAGGTGTTGATGGTGGTGAAGGTCTGGAGGAGTTTGGCGGTTCCGATATTCATGATGTATTAAATTTAGAAAAAGTCGCTAAAGAGCTTCCCTATGCTGCAGATATTGATACACAAGTAATGCTAGGAATGTCTCGTGGTGGAATGATGACTTATTTAGCGATTAAAAATGGAATGGAATTAGATGTAGCTGTTGTTATTGGTGGTATTACAGACTTAGAACAATGGTATAACGAAAGAGGCGCTCCCCTCCAAAACGATTTGAATGAATTGGTTGGTCGTCCAGAAACAAATAAGGAAGAATACCTTAACCGTTCGGCCGTCTATTGGGCAGACCAAATTAATATCCCGTTATTAATCCTTCACGGAGAAAATGATCAAAGTGTACCGGTTACTCAAACTGATGCGTTGGCTGAAAAACTGAACGAGTTGGGAAAAGATTATCATTATATTAAATATCCAAAAGCAGACCACGCTCTATCAAACTATTTTGAAGAGTATACAGAGGAAATTATGAATTGGTACGATTCTAAAATACAACAATAAAGGCGTATCCTAGTTTAATAGGGTACGCCTTTTGCTTGTTTATACATTTTCAAAAAATAGGCGTGAAGCTATAAGCCCCTCGTCTACTCTATTATACAGTTGCTCTTAATACCATCTCTCCCCCATCATCTCTGCGTTGTTTCTGAATAAACCAAACTACTCCCATCATCGCAATGCCGATTAGACTTGTAGTTATTTCTGGTATGATCATTAGAATTCCGCCCACAAACAAGACGAGACGCTCCCATTTATATGAGTGTCGGATAAAGAAACCTATTACTCCGCTACTCACTGCCATCATCCCTAATAGCGAAGTCACAAGTGCAAGTATCAACGCTAGAGGAGTCACATCGACTAACACTAATATCGGATTGTAAATGAATATATACGGGATAATAAAGGCTGCAATTGCTAGTTTTACAGCTGTAACTCCGGATTTAAACGGGTTCGCCCTAGCTATACCAGCACCAGCATATGCCGCCAAACAAACCGGTGGTGTAATATCGGCCACGATGCCGAAGTAGAAAACAAACATATGGGCTGCAATAGCCGCAATACCAAACTCATTAATTAGAACTGGTGCAGCGATCGTAGCTGTTACGACGTAATTCGCTGTAGTCGGTAATCCCATCCCAAGGATGATACACGCAATCATGGTGAAGAATAAAGCAAATGGTAGAAAACCACCCGACAAAGCGATGATTCCTGCTGCAAACTTTGTTCCTAAGCCAGTAATACTTACAACTCCAGCTATAATCCCTGCTGTCGCACAGGCAGCAATTACTGGTAGAGCAACTCGTGCACCTTGTTCAAACACCTCAACTATTTTCCTGAATTTCATCCGAGTTTCTTTACGGATAAAACTAATTAAGAATGCGGAAATAACACCCATTAATGCTGCACGTTGCGGTGTAAACCCTGACAATATAGTACCTACAATGATTACCAACGGAAGGAGCATAAATCCGTTTCTCATGAGTAACTTTCGGAAACTAGGGAGCTCTGATTTTGGTAATCCATGAATCTTGAGCTTTTTCGCCTCAAAGTGAGTCCCAATAAAGATTCCCGCAAAGTAAAGAACAGCTGGTATGACCGCCGCTAACATAACGGTCGCATAGTCAACTTGTAAATATTCCATCATGATAAAGGCTGCTGCTCCCATCAATGGTGGCATAATTTGACCACCGGTCGATGCAGAAGCTTCCGTAGCTGCTGCGAATTCTGGCTTAAACCCAGACTTTTTCATCATGGGAATCGTAAATGAACCAGAAGAAACTGTATTTCCTACCGAGCTACCCGATACCATCCCTGTCATCGCACTGGCAACAACGGCAGTCTTCGCTGTACCACCCGTATATCTACCAGTTAAGGATAGCGCAATATCGTTAAAGAATCGCCCAATTTTTGTATGAACGAGTATGACACCAAAGAACAGGAAGAGGAAAATGAACTTGGCTGATATTTGTATCGGCGTTCCAAATACCCCACTACTACGGAACCAGAGATTCGTAGAAATATCGTTCACTGCAAATCCTGCATGAGACAGTACCTTTGTAGGAACTAAGTTACCAAATAACGTATACAGGATCATAATGCTTGCTACGATGACTATTGGTACTCCAACTGTACGGCGTGTAGCTTCTAGTAATAATAAAATACCGATAATGGATACAATGATGTCAAATGTGGTATAGCCATTAATTGTAGCAAGTGTCAGTTCATCATAGAAAATAATCTTATGGTAGCCCGCGTACATGGCTAAAAATGCTAAGGCAACATCATACCACGGGACAGATTTTTGCTTTTTTTGTAATCCTTTTTTCGCTGGAAATAATAAAAAGATAATTCCCAAAGCTGTACCTAGATGGATTGCACCTTGTTGCTGGGAGGGTAAAACACTAGTAGCGGCTGTATACAAGTGGAAAACTGTAAGAGATACTCCTAAAAATGTAATAACCCATGCCCATTTCCCAAGTTTCACCCGAAAATTACTTTCTTTATCGTACTTTTCAAGTATTTCTTTTGCGTCAATCTCTTCATTTTGAACGTGCTTGTTATCTTGATTTTCTTTCATCCAACCACATCCCATCATGATTCATTAGAAAGAAGAGACAGCGACAAAGTCTAACATTTTTATTAGTGCATATAACCCGCCCCGGAAATATACTTCGCTCTCCGCGGGCGGCTGGTGAGCCTCCTCGCTCGTTCCGAGCTGTGGGGTCTCACCTATGCCTATCCTCCCGCAGGAGTCTCCGTATATTTCCGGGGCTAATGTTGTGTAGAGTTTGTCTAAAATGCTTATTATGTTATTGTGCTTATCTCTTCTTTTATAGAATTTTAGTTATGTTAAGTATGAAATTTTATTTCGCTAAATCTTCAAATCCTTCAATTCCAGTAGCTTCGCGCGTTACGATTTGAACGATTTCTGGATAAATATGTCCAATAAATGCAACGTTAGTTATTGGCTCATTAAAGTCGCCTTCACCGTTAACCGCATCGATAGCTGGACCATGTACAGTCATACCTAAGTGCATGTTACCATCACGCATCGCAGCTAAGTTTTCTAGGGATGCGCTTGTTTCTCTGTTTGTTACATTTATTCCATCAATATTATTATTCCAAACGGTTGCCATTTCTCCACCTAGCGGGTAGTATGTTCCACCAGAGCTACCTGTTCCTAACACTAATTCCGATGGCTGATCAGAAACATTAAGTTCAGCAATTGGGTTATCAAATTCTAAGCCTTGTTCTTGATAATACTTAGCTGCTCCTGGATGGATTGGTAAGTCTTCTAATCCATTCAGTGCATTATCAAGGGTCATTTGAGCACCCTGCGCATGACTAATTTCATTAGAATTCTCTACCATAACTTTTGCTAATTGATAACCTAATTCTTCACTAATCGTATCCGTATTACCCATTAAAATTGCATAGGCCGTTACAGTTGTAACATCTTCTTCAAGGAAATCATACGATTCTTTCGGAATAATAAATTCTCTATATACACTATTGGCCTCGATGTGTGCTACTGCATCAGCGGATAAGCTAATCATTTTCACATCACCTGCATTAGCTTGTAAGTTGGAAATACTTCCAGCTGGTAACCCTAAAATACCAATAGATATATCGATGTTCCCATCTTGTACACCATCAGCTGCATCTCCAAATCCTTCTTCGTAGGCGTTATAATCTCCTTCTTCAATACCATAAGCACTTAAAATAAGTTTAGAAACTGTATTTGTGGCACTTCCTGCTGGTCCAATCGCAATATTTTTTGCCTCTCCACTACAAGCTGCTAGGAGAAGAACCAACATAATAAGTATTCCAGTAAAACCTAGTACTCGTATCTTTCCCATGTACATACCCCTTTTCATATATTTTCAGCTCCTAATGGTAACGTTTTCAATGGATCCCAAGGTGAAAATACACGCGTATGTAATGTACAAAATTTTAGAAGCCTAATTTAAGTATACAAGTTTTCATCATAAATTCAACATTTTATTTAGTATTTTCAGATTATTTGGGACTTAAGGTTAACTACAAAGGGGTCAGTCCCTCTGTGAATTAAATCACAGAGGAACTGACCCCACTAAGAGTATTATATAGTTATCCAGTTATTCTTGATTGCTTTTATAACTGCATTTGTTCTATCGGAAACATGTAATTTCTTTAGGATGGAACTTACATGGTTGTTAACGGTTCTTGTTGAGATAAATAATGCTTTTGCGATATTGCAGTTATTTAGGCCTCTTCCTAATTCTTCTAGAACCTTCCATTCTTGTTCTGTTAGAATTCCAACTGGTCTGATCGGCTCTTTTCTAGTTAATTTCACATAATCATCTAGTAGTACCGTAGATAGTTTCGGATGAATATATTGTTGGTCGTTTAGCATGGATTTTGTCGCAAAGATTAGCTCGCTTAATTCCATTCCATTATAAAAATATCCATGAAGTCCATAACTGAAAAGCGTTCGTAACAAATCACTATCAAGCTCTGTCGTCCAAATGGCTACTCTAGTATTTTGTTTCATAAAACTGTCGACCACATCTGGAAAATCAAGTTTCGTATTCAAATCAATAATAACTAAGTCACTTTGAATAGCTTGTCCAATCTCTTTGAACTCCGCAGAACCTAATGCTCTCCATGAATGCTCAGGAAGACTTTCTTCTAACTTTTCTACTATAATGTCACGCACTAAATCTTTTTCTTTTAAAATTGTAATCTCACACATAGACTCTTCTCCCATCTATTTCTATTTTCCTATGGTAGAAATCGCCAATATGACATATGAATGATTCCATTAAAAAAGACTATTCCCTAAAGAAATAGCCAAAATATCCATACAATCCATTTTGGCAACCAGGCGATCATAGCCACTTAGACCTTAGACCCTTAGCTTTGCGTCCTACCCTTTCAGATAGTTTGCCTTTTTCAGTTGGTTTTTTATTAACACTAACAATAATGTTATACCAAATCTACTAACCAATGCAACTAAAATATAGTTAAATTTACAGACAATATTAGGAAAAAAATACTAGACACCATATTGGTATCTAGTATTTTTATAAATTCTATAGTTTAAACTTCCCAATTAATCGATTTAACTCTTCAGCAAGTTTAGCAAGTTGCTCAGAACTACTTGCTACTTCCTCCATCGAACCACTGACTTGCTCTGCAGCTGCTGAAGTTTCTTCCACCCCGGCTGCAGATTCTTCTGATATTGCAGCAATTTCCTGAATAGAGCTATCCATTTCCTGACTACTTGCTGTGATAGTTGCAAGATTGTTAGTTATCGTTGCGATACTTCCTACCATGCCATTAACTGCATTTGTTATTTGACTAAATGTTTCTTCAGTAGACTCAATCTGCTCGGAACCAATTTGCACCTCGCGATACCCTTTCTGTAGGGACTCCGTTACTATAGATGATTCAGACTGAATGCTCGTTACGGTTTCCGTAATATCGTCTACCGATAAAGCTACTTGCTCTGCTAATTTCCTTACTTCATCTGCTACAACAGCAAAGCCTTTTCCGTGTTCACCAGCTCTGGCAGCCTCAATCGCTGCGTTCAAGGCTAATAAATTCGTTTGGTCTGCAACATCCTTAATGACGGATACTAGATTTGATATCTTTTGTGTATGATCATGTAGACCTTCCACTTTATTTACCGCATCTTTAACAATTTGATCCACTTTCTGCATTTGCAATGTTGATGACTTCATTAATTCACTACCCTCATTGGTTAACTGAAGTACATCGGTAGAGTTTTCATTAATTCGTTCGCCACTATAGTTTGCCTCTTGCACTTCTACTGCAAATGTACTCATGACAGAAGATAAATCCCCAGCGCTATTGGCTTGCGATTCTGTACCAGTAGCCAGCTCCTCCATCGTCATCGCGATTTGCTCGGAACCTGTTTTCACTTCATTTGCTGACTGTGTTAATTCTTCACTTTGTGTAGAAACTGTTTCTGAAACATGATTAATTTCATTCAATAACTCACGTATATTGTCACTCATTTTGTCAGTCATTCGAATAAGTTGCCCAAGTTCATCCCGCTCATCTGATTGTAAAGCCTTTCCACTTAAATCACCGGAAGCAATAGCTTTCATCCGTTCCATAACTGTCTTAATGCGGTTCGACATCATAGTGGATGAAACAAAAGCAAACATCACACCTAAACCAACCGCTGCGAGACTTAAAATATTGGTTATCATCATGGTAAACTTTCCATAATCCAAGACTTCTTGTCCCATTTCATTAATCACTTCTTCGCGATGCTTAGCTGCTGCAGAAAAACCTTCAATTATTTCAAATTCCAAAGGGGCTACTTCGGTTTCCATTATTCTAAGGGCTGTTTCCTTATCACCACGATCAAACGCAGCAAAGACCTTATCCGTTAACTGCCCCCACTGGAACTTTTTATCTACTAGTTTCTTTGTTTCCTCAGAATCGCTTAATTCAAGTAGCTCATTTTCTAAGGCAATACTAGCCTCAATTTGACTCTCAAAAGTTTCCCGCACTTGCTCATCTTCGTATAACATATACGCACGAACTAACCCCGCACGATTTGCCATATCAAAGGCAATTTCTTCATCAAGTACTAATAGGGCTAGTTGTTTGTTGATCATCTCTTCCGTGTTATCGTTCATTTTATTAATCGAATATAGTGTAAAAGCAGCAAATACTACCGTTAATGTTAGTACGACTGAAAAAATTAATAGAATTTTAGCTCGTATAGTTTTAAAGTTAAACAAATTCTTCATAGTTGATCTCCTCTTAGATGTTATTGTTCGTTAACATATGGTGTAATATCGTAATTCGGTAAAATTAATACTTCAACCCTTCTGTTCCTCGCCCGATTCGCATCACTATCATTCGCCACAACTGGTTGATGTTCCCCATACCCTTTAGCACTAAATCTAGCTGGGTCCAGCTGTTCATTATCAAGTATTAGACTCATAAAGTTAACAGCCCTCATCACACTCAGTTCCCAGTTCGAGCCAAATCTAGCATTATTCATTGGAACATCATCCGTATGACCGCTAATGACAATTTGATGTGGTGGGTCTGTGTAAAGTAGATTGGAAATTTCTCTAGCAATCTCTATCCCACCTTCACTTACATCCGAGCTTCCTGGATCAAAGGAAATATCATTTTTAATCGAGATCATTAGCCCTTCGCCTGATAGTTGCGTCTCTAGTGAAGCAGTTAAATTATTTTCTCGGATATAGTTATCTATCTTTCTTTGAAGCTCTTGAAGGTTAAGTAATTCCTTTTCTCCATCACTTGGTTCGGGTTCTTCGTTTTCTTCTTCCTCTTCTTGTGGTTCAATCTCTGGTGTAGGAACTGGATGTTCCATGATTCCTTTATCCCCACTAGAGAATTCACTTTGGAAAAATGCGGAAAGTTCCTCATACTTTTTCACATCAATCTCACTCATGGCAAAAAGTACAATGAACAAAGCAACGAGTAATGTTAATAAATCAGAATAGGGGAGCAACCACGATTCATCTACATGATGGTCTTCATTTTTTCTTTTATTTTTTCTCATTTTCTAGCTCCACAATGCGCTGATATTCCTTTGAAGTTAAATACGAACCAAGCTTTTCCTTCACAACCTTTGAAGACTCCCCTACTGTGATAGAAACAACACCTTCAATCATCATTTCTTTCAATTCTACTTCTCGTTTTGATTTAGCTTTTAGTTTATTTGCAAAAGGATGCCATAGGACGTAACCTGTGAAAATACCGAGTAAGGTTGCAATAAAGGCAGCTGAAATCGCCTTTCCTAATGCAGTGATATCAGCCATGTCTGCAAGTGCAGCAATTAGCCCGACAACGGCTCCTAGTACCCCAAGGGTTGGTGCATACGTACCAGCCTGTGAGAAAATAGCTGCTCCTTCTTGGTGACGTTTCTCCATAGCATCGATTTTTTCCATCATGACATCTCGAATGAATTCTGGAGATTGCCCGTCTACCGCAAGTTGTATTCCAGAAGATAAGAAATGGTCATCGATGTTGTCTAATCTACTCTCTAAGGCTAAAATTCCTTCTTTACGAGCGACATCTGCCATATCTGAAAATAGCGTAATTAACTCTTCGGTGCTTTGTTCTTTTTTTTCGGTGAATAGGACTTTAAATAAGGCTGGTATTTTTTTCAATGTCCTCGTTGGGAATGCGATCATTACGGATGCCGCTGTTCCTACAAGTATGATTAGTATTGCGGCAGGGTTGATTAAGGCACCAAGGCCGACACCTTTTAATACCATCCCTACTCCAACAGCTACGATTCCTAGTATGATTCCTATAATTGATGATTTATCCATTTGTAGACCTCCATTTATTAAAAAAAGCCATTCTCTTTACGGAAGAATAGCCAATTAGAAGTTCAATCTTCTAAACTTGGTAACCTGGCAATCATAGTCGTTTGACCTTAGACCCATGGCTTTGCGTCCTTACTTTTTAGTAAGTTTGCCTTTTTCATTGTTTTTTTAATTTATAACTTTTGTCCTAATGTTTATATCGTACAAAATCGAAAAAAATGAATAGCTATTTTACAATTGCCTTTCAACCTTAATCAGATTTTCCATGTTGTATACAATACATGTCCTATGTTCACCAAGATTTTACAAATATTTTACATGGAGTATATATAAGTTGCTATATTCAACTAGTATACTTATAGTATAAACTCGAAATTACCAACTTAAGGTGGAATTATGGAAAAAAACCAAATGACAAAATTCATGCAATATATCCATGCAAATAGGGATTCACTATATCTGGAATTCCAAAAGAGTGAAGAAGTACAGGAACTATTAAAACCAGAAAGAGTAAAGACTTTCTATCAACCTATTATTACCTTACAACAAGGGTCGACCATCGCTTATGAAATATTAAATCGCCCAGAAATAACAACCCTATTTCCTACTACAGATAAGTTTTATGAATATGTTGGAAAAAGTAATAGCGCCTTCCAAGTGGAATGTTTTATTAATGATCTTGCTCTTACAAGATATGTGGAACAATTAAAATCCCTAAACGAACAAAACCAAAACCAAACATTAGTTTTCTTAAATATACAACCACAAATCTTAGCTGATCCTAATTATCAAAACGTGATATACAGTGACTTATTGTTAAAACATCAACTAACTCCTGACCAAATTGTCCTAGAACTTACAGAAAGAGAAGCTGGCATTAATCACGACCAATTTGTGCCTATCATTGAACATTACCGGCAGCAAGGCTATAGGATTGCGCTTGATGATGCAGGAACCGGTTATAATAGCTTACAAACACTTCTATATCTGAAGCCTGAATTTATTAAGATTGATAAATCACTGATTAGAAACATTGAAAAACATAAAGAAAAACAATATTTAGTAGAGTTAATTATCGAATTTGCTTCCAAATCAAATACGAAAGTAATCGCTGAAGGAATAGAGACGACATCAGAGTTGAATTTCCTGCAACAATTAGAGGTACATATGGGGCAAGGTTATGCATTAGGTAGACCAATGCAACAATTATATAAGGGGACTTCGCCAGATACAACAAGCTTAGCAAATCAGCTTTCGTTCCAATTTTAAACGTTGTACTAAAAACACATCAAATTGCTAATCAGCAATCTGATGTGTTTTTTTCTACTTCATCAAGTGTAAGATACACGCTTTGCTTTTTCGATTTACAACAGCTTTTCACCTCAGCCGCTTTCATGCTAAGTTCTTCAACCGTTTCAATTGTGCAATCTTTATTTTGAATAACTGCGATGGAAATACTTAACAACGGTATATTGACAAAATTACCTTTTCGATTAATCACTTTCACATAGCCTCGTTTGACATCCTCTTCGGAATAAAATCGCATAACAGCTTTTTCAAATTGAGAAATTATGAGATGACAAAGATTTTCGTGTTCAAAGTGAGGAACGGCTGCAATAAAATCATCCCCACCTATATGCCCAACAAATGATCTGTTATCTGCTTCCTTCATTATGACATTTTTAATAATTGTTGCCGTTTCTTTAATTACTTCATCGCCTTCTATGAAACCAAATGTATCATTAAATTCCTTAAAAGAGTCTAAATCAATATAAAATACGGTATACGCTTCGTACGTTAATATCTCATGTAATGTTTCGTCTATTATATGGTTTCCAGGTAGCCCACTTAATGGATTAGAATATTTTGCGATATTAATTTGCACTTCGGATAGTTTGTTAACTAGTTCTCGTATACTAACTACGCCTTGTAGCTTACCCTTCGCTGTGACAATAACATAGTCATACAGATTCTCTTGTTTACGGTTCATAGCAAGTGTACTGGCCTCCGTAAGCGGAAGAGAGCGTTCTACCGTTAATAATTCTTGGCTCATAACTAAGTCAATGGACCGATTCATAAACAAATCAAATCCATATTTCGTTGAAAGTTTTTGGAAAAAATTAGTTCTCATTACTATTCCAACTGGATTATCATCAACACCAACAATGATTCCTTCTAATGATGGGTTGTTCTCAAATATGGAATAGACTTCCTCACATTTTGTTGAAGGCACTACGCTTATGGCTTCACTAACTATATCCCCGATTACTACTTGCATTTAGAAGATCCCCTTAGTTTACGATTTTAATATGTTACATTTATTTGGATGATAAAGATAAAGTTTGATAAGTGATTCTTTTTTTATCGTAATACTTCTAAGTTGTATAGTTGAACTGAAATTTATCATATTAAATATTTAGAGTGTGAATAAGTACTTTTACCTATATTTTACATGAAAAGTATTAATTAATCGTAAAAGTTTGGTAAATAAGAATTATTAATTTGTGGGGATTTTTGGATATTTAAGTCCATTGGGAGGAGTATTTCTATTTTGAGTACAAGGGGTCGGCTTTCTTCTAAAGTTGGAGTGGTGAAGTTAAATCAATCAATTTCCAAGAATAGGGGTGTAAACTAAACAGCTGATAGAGTTAGTTTACACCTCCTTTATTTATGAGATTAAATATCGTTGAAAATTATCCTCTAATCCGCTTTTCCATTTGTTGTAAGTAGGTATTAGTGTAAATTGCAATATTTCCTGCACTTTACCATAGGCTTTTGACTCGTATGCATCCACGACTAGTTCTATTGCATTCTTAACTTTAATACTTATTTCTTTGCTTTCGGAAGTTAGTAGATTTTCAGGAAGTCCTTCGAAAGATCTTTCTACAGTTGAGAATGCTTGTACAGTATTTTCAAATAGCAAAATTGATTCATCGTGTTTACCCTCATTAATTAGCTTTTGATTATGCTTTAATCCGTCTATCACTGTTTCTAGTAGTGCTAAAGATTGTTTCATAACTTCTAGGTGTTTTTCCATTGTAGATACCTCACTGTCGTTAATTATATTTATATCTTACATCCATTACTGTTAATTATCGCTATCCTATACTACTAATGTTTATATCGTACTAATTTACATGATGTGTAGGATATTTTAGATATAGTTTAAAATTTAGCGGATCTACTAATCAGCAAATTGGAAATATACTTTGGATATTTAGTTGGTCTGTGGTATATAAAATTAGTGAACTGAAGAAACGTGGTTTATTGTCATAAAGAAAGAGACCCTAGAAAACTAGAGTCTCTTCTAAAAAGTATCAAATTAACGAAGTAATTGTAATACTCCTTGTGGTTGTTGGTTGGCTTGCTTTGCCGCTATGTCTTTCGATCATAGAATAGACTATATCTTCACCCTTAATTTCTAAGGGGCTGGGCACTTCGAATGACTTCTGTCACCCTACGAATCTCATTGCCGTGGCTTACGCTTTAGGCAGTACATTCTAGTCGTTGGACCTTCGCCAGGTTTTCACCACAGGCGCTTGGCTGCTGATTATCCATTGTATCATTGTTATGTTTTTCAAACCATCACATCTGCCGTTTCCAGCTATGTTGTGGTACAAAACACTTTAGGAAGTTCCAGCAATTCACCCAGTTATCCTCTAATCCGTTACCAGATTAGACGCCCTTCTCACCATCTACCTAAGTAGTTGTAAAACTCCCTGAGGCATTTGGTTTGATTGAGCTAACATAGATTGTGCCGCTTGTTGAAGGATATTGTTCTTAGTGAACTCCATCATTTCTTTCGCCATCGTGCGAGCATTTACTTTCATAAATGACTAGACTATATCTTCACCCTCTAGTTATCTAGTAGGGGCCGGGCACTTCGGATTCAGATGAATATGCGGCTTCATCTTTCACCTACGAATTTCATCACCATTGCATGTAGCTTTAGGTGGTCTATTCTAGTCGTTGAACCTTCGCCAGGTTTTCACCACAGGCGCTTGGCTGCTCGATTGCCCAATCTCGTCTTTTTTCAGACCCTCACGACTGCCGTTTCCAGCTTCGTTGTGGTAAGACAAGCTCTTAGGGGTTTCCAGCAATTCACCCGGTCGTAATCTCTAACCGTTACCAGTTAGGACGACTGTGACTGTCACTGCTTAAGCAGCAGCTAAGTCATAATCAACGTCACGGATACGCGATTCTGCAGCTGTTAGGTTTTCTGCAGAAGTTCCTAGGTTGTTGATAGTGTGTTCTAAACGGTTTTGGTATGCACCTAGTTTAGAACGTTCCCCAGATACTGTCTCAATTGCTGTATTAATAGTAGTGATTGCGCTATTAGCATCAGCTTGGCTGCTAATACTTATGCCTCCTGTACCAACAGTAGATGTCATCCCAGAAATACTGAATGTTGCACTGTCTCCAGCATTCGCTGCAGTTAAGTTATCAGCTAAATCAAGTTTTAGGCCATTCGCAGTTTGTACTTTGGCACTAGATGGATCAAAGTTAGTTAATGATATCTTTTCTTTAGCTCCGTTAGCAAGGGTTACTTCGACAGAACCATTGTAAGTTGCTGTAGGTGTTCCAGCTGTAACCGAGAAAGTGTCTACATCATTAGCAGTAAGTTTGCTTGAATCAAATTCAAATGATTGACCATTATCGGAAGTGGCCTTGTAAACCCCGCCACCCTCATCAGTAACTGTCCAAGTAGCACCAGAATTATCGTCTGTAACTGTTACATCACCAGGAGTTGTACCACCAGCACCAACTGTTATTGTAATAGTTGCTGCTTCATTAAATGTTCCATTTGATACAGTAGTAGCAGCACCATCACCTGAAGTTTCCGATACAGCTCCAGCAGTATGAGGTGTTGTTGTATTTACAGCGAAGTCACTACCTAAAGTGAAAGAGACATCGCCATTTGCACCAGTATATGAAGTTGTATCTAAGTCTGCACCAGCACCTGACTCAGTTATAGCTGTATCTCCAGTTGGAGTGCCAACTGTTGCTCCTGCTCCACCACTCCAATTAAGATTAGCAACTTGCAAAGCTTCAGCATCCATTTTACTAACTGAAAGAGTGATATTTTGATCTGCATCACTTCCAATATGGAAAGTACCTGTGAAACTACCATCTAGAAGACTTTTAGTATTAAATGATGTGTCTTCAGCAATACGAGTAATTTCCTCAGATAATTGATTCATTTCATCTTGCAGGGCTCCACGATCTTCAGCATTATTTGTATCGTTTGAACTTTGAACAGCTAATTCGCGCATACGTTGTAAAATAGCATGAGTTTCGTTCAAAGCACCTTCAGCAGTTTGGATTAGAGAAATCAATTTTGTTATCGTAATGGCTATTTATCCACTACTTCTTTATGTTTCCATAAAGTTCAGATCATATCTTCATCCTGATAGGATGCCCCGCGCTCTTGGGTGGGTTATTGGTCTGGTTCCTCACCACCTGATCGTTACACCTTCCTAATTACTTACTACCAATTCATTAGGCTTGGCTCGGTATTGCCCACCATCCGCTACTGCTTAAGTTTGGTTTGGGGTTCCACCGAATTCACGGAGTTTTCAGCTAAGTATTACTACTTAGAGCGGCATAACTAGTCTACCGTCTTGAGCGTTTTTAGACGCCATTTCTAATCCACGAATTTGTCCACGCATTTTTTCAGAGATTGCTAGACCTGCAGCGTCATCTCCAGCTTTGTTGATACGAAGACCTGAAGAAAGTTTTTCTAAAGAATTTTGAGTAGCTCCAGCATTTGCGCCTAATTGACGGTGTGCGTTTAAAGCTGAAATATTGTGATTGATAATCATAATTTCCTTACCTCCATGTAATGTTTTTATTTTCGCGAGCCACATCCTTATGTCTCGCTTCTAAATGTTTGGCCAAAACATTTACTAACATCTATGATGTTGTATCTATAATATCGGCAAGAAAAATAGAAGTTTAATCTTTTTTGAAAAAAATTATTCTTTTTTGTAGAAATTTGATATTAATAAATTTTAGCAAACAAAAAAGCCCATGGCACTAAACCATAGACTCCTCACCAACCAAACTATTCGTAACCATCTTTCGCCTTCTCTCCACCATAATCCGATTCAAAATCTGATACAACAACTCCCGATCCTCATCAAAGAGATTCGTAAACTGCACCCCATATCCAAATCTATCTCTCTCTGGATACAATTCCTTCCTAACAATTCTCCCTTTTACAATAAACATACTATTCTTCAAAGAAAACCTAACCTTAATCATCATGTCATCCTCAATCGGATATTCAAAATCACAAACAAACTTCACACCGCCGACACTGATGTTCTTTAATACTCCATTAAAGAACTTCGGATTCAGCTCTTCATTTTCCACATCGAGAAATTCAACAAAGCAGTGTACATCATCCAAACTCACCCGGAAATTCTCTCTGAGATTCACCCCTGAAAATGTAGGGTATCTAGGAGTTTCTTTTTTCTCTATTGATGCTGTCGTTTCGCTTTGTGGTTTTTTAGAGAATTTTTTAATTAGAAAATATAAGGACAATAATAGAAGCAAAACAACAATAATAAGAACATAAATCCACTCTCTATACTCCACTACATACACCTCCTCACTATAATAATTCCCGAAAAAATATTAGATCCAATACACACCAAAAAGGAGAAACCAAAGAAATGGTCCTCTCCCTACAGATGCTAGTCCCTGTTTCCTTCGGTAGTTAGGCTGCCATCGCATTAGTGCATTAGGCCCTTGACTTTGCGTCCTTACCTTTCGATAAGTTTGCCTTTATCGGTAAAACCTATGTAATTAGTCCTATTATACTAAATACCTTTCCATAATTCGACATTTTTTCACGAAAAAGTATTAATTTATTACGTATTTCGAATAATTGATTCAAAAGTCCTATACTCAAGCAAAGAAAAAAGCATACCGAAGCACGCTTTCCACATCTATATTAAACCAACAACTTCCGATCCTTCCGACTCGTAAATCGCATAAAGATCATTAACGATAACAACACTAATATCATTAACAATAACGAAAGTGCTGCACCAAGCTGCCAGTTCATTTCTACTAAGAATGCATCACGAATGACGTTTCCAACCATCAATAGTTTTCCACCAGTGAACAAGTCTGTAACTACGAACACACTAATCGCTGGAACAAACGTGATAATAAATCCAGCAAGAATTCCTGGGAAAGTCAATGGCAATGTAACATTCAAGAATGTCTTCACTGGGCCTGCGCCTAAATCCTCCGATGCTTCCAAATAGGTTTTATCCAATTGTTCAATCGAAGAATAGATCGGCAAAATCATAAATGGAAGGAATCCGTATACTAAGCCGAGGATTACTCCACCAGGAGAATACATCAATGCTAATGGTTCCTCAATAAATCCTAGATCCAGTAACACATTGTTAATAACCCCTTGGTTGTTCATTAGGATAATCCACGCATATAAACGAATTAGTAAATTCGTCCAGAACGGCACCATCACAAGTAGTAGTAATAAGTTTTTCCACTTACCAGAATGGGCAATGAAATAGGCAAATGGATAAGCAATGATTAAGCAAACTACTGTTGCGATAAACGCCCACCAGATTGATTGCCAGATTACTTTCGCATAGAGCGAACTGAATGCGGATGTATAAGCTTCGGTGCTGAACTCATAAATGATTGCGCCGAAGTCTCCATTAGTCGTAAAACTAATGACTCCAATAAAGAGTACCGGAATGACTAGAAATAACGTTAACCAAAATAGACTCGGGGATAACAATAAATAGGCTTTTGCAAAATTTCTCCTCATTTAACATCTCCCCTTTTCCGCATATTCAGTCCAACAATTAATACAACCACAAACATGATTGCTATTATAATAGTAGAAAGAACGTTAACCTCTGGTGAAACGCCCAATCGAACCATCGAATAAACGAGTACCGGTAAGGTGTTATCTCCAGGTCCCAAGGTGAAGTAGGAAATAACAAACTCATCAAGTGATATCGTGAAAGCTAACAGTGCCCCCGCAAGAATTCCTGGGAAGATTAAAGGGAATGTCACCTTCCAGAAGGTTTGCCATTCATTGGCTCCCAGATCCTTTGCCGCTTCCTCCAGCGAATTATCAAAGGAAGACAGCCGAGCTAACACAACCAGCATCACATAGGAAATCGTTATTGCCACATGGCCAGGAACTGCAGTATTTAAGCCTAGAGACATATTTAATATGCCGTAGATAGCAAGTAACGCAATCGCCACCACAATATCCGGAATAACTACCGGAATATAAAATAAAAATTCAACCGATTTTTTTCCTATAAAGGTGTACCGATGTAGTGCTAGTGCGGCTAGCGTTCCTAATATAGTCGCAATAATGGTTGTTACAACCGCTAAATACAAACTGTTCATCGTGGCGCTGATTAACTGGCTATTTTGAAGAATGGAACCATACCATTCTAAAGTAAACCCAGTCCAAACCGTACCTAGCTTGGAATCATTAAATGAGAAAATCACCACGAATATAATTGGTATATAAAAGAATAAAAAGACGAGTAGGGAAAACGAAAACAATATCTTCTTCGTTCTAGCTCTCACATTTTCCACCTACCTTTCAAAAGGGGGGACAGTCCCTCTGTGAATGGTTTCACAGAGGGACTGTCCCTGTATACAATTCTATTCAACCTTTGCTTCCTGGAATAAGCGGTTCATGTACTGTGTACGGTCTGAATCAAGTGGTAGGTTCCACTCGGCACGCTTGATTACTTCTTCAGGGAAGTTTAATCCAGGGCTGCCTTTAATTTCTTCTGGTAAGATTTCTACCGCTTTTTCATTTGGATTTCCATAAGGAATGAATTCGGATAACTGCTTACTTACCTCTGGTTCTAGTAAGTAGTTAATGAAAACTTCTGCAGTATATTTGTTCTTAGATGTCTTTGGAATAACCATTGCATCTAACCAAACAATTCCGCCTTCTTCAGGTAAAACGAAATCAATATTATCATTTTCTAACCAAGCTGTTGCAGCTGCACCAGAATAAGCATGTGCAATCCAAGCTTCACCACTTACTAGACGATCAGATGCTGTAGAGTCAAATGCTAAGACATTTGGAATTAACTCTTTTACTTTATCAAATCCAGCTTCTAACTGTTCTTCTGTTGGGTCGTTCATTTCATTTCCTAATAGCTGTTGTACCATATTTGATACTTCTTTTGATTCTTCTAAGAGAAGTACTTTTCCAGCATAGTCAGGGTTCCATAAGTCTTCCCAGCTAGTTGGAGCTTCTTTAATGAATTCTTTGTTATATGCGATTCCGTCATATCCATACATGAATGGAACGGAGAATTTATTATCCGGGTCAAACGGCATGCTTTTCCATGCATTTGCGATATTCTCGTAATTTGGAATGTTATCAAAATCAATTTCTTTCAGCATTTCATTATCAACCATTTGCTTTACATAATAATCGGAAGGGAACACTAGGTCATAAGCAACTGTACCACTTTGTACTTTGGTAAGCATCTCGTGGTTCGAGTTGTATGTAGAATAAACTACCTCTACGCCATACTCTTCTTCAAAATCATCGATAACTCCTTGTGGAATGTATTCACTCCAGTTAAAGACGATAAGTTCATCACTTAATTCCTGTTCTCCACCAGCATTATTCGTATCCTCATTATCTGAGCCGCCACATGCTGCTAGAAATGTAATTAACAAACTAAGTAGTGCAAATACAAAAAAATTTTTCAATCCTTTCCATCTCCTATCGTTTTAAATTATTTATGTTATTTTTTTAGGACAACCGAATTTTTAGGACTCCAGCTGACATAGACATCATTAGTATTGGTTAATTCATCGATTTTATCATGGGATTCATTAACCGTTATGTCTTGCCCATTTGCCATGGTTACTACTATTTTCGTAACAGAGCCTACATAGATTTTTTCTTTAAAGGTACCTTTCAGGTTAATAGAACCTTCAAAAGGTGTTTCGCTTAACTTGATTTTTTCTGGTCGAACCGAGATATATACTTCCTCATTCAGGGTTACATCCGTTGTGTTCGGTATCTCAACCACTTGGTCAGCAAACTTCATCGTAGCCTGTTCCCCATTGATTGCCGTGACTGTACCTTCAAGGATATTTGTTTGACCAATAAAATCTGCCACAAAACGAGTTTGTGGTCGTTCATATATTTCATAAGGCAGACCAATCTGCTCGATTTTTCCTTTATTCATAACTACAATTCGATCAGACATCGTTAATGCTTCTTCCTGATCGTGGGTTACGTAAATGAACGTGATGTTCAATGTTTGTTGTAGGTGCTTAAGCTCAAGCTGCATTTGTTTACGCAACTTTAAATCTAATGCACCAAGTGGTTCATCTAATAAAAGAACCTTTGGGTTATTCACAATTGCCCGGGCAATCGCGATACGCTGTTGTTGCCCACCACTTAATTGCTTCGGTTTACGGTTTCCATATTCTTCAAGCTGTACGAGTTTTAACGCTTTCGTTACGCGTTCTTGTATTTCTTCTTTAGGAACTTTTTTCATCTTTAACCCGAATGCCACATTATCAAATACCGTCATATGTGGAAAAAGGGAATAACTTTGAAACACGGTGTTTACTTCGCGTTTGTAAGGCTCTAGTTCATCTACTTGTTTACCATTTAGAAGTATCTTTCCTGATGTTGGCTTCTCAAAGCCCGCGATCATACGAAGTGTTGTTGTCTTCCCACATCCAGATGGGCCAAGCAATGTTAGAAACTCTCCTGACTTGATATCTAGGTTCAGGTCATCTACTACATATGTATCATCAAACTGCTTCATCACATTCTCCAACTGCACCATTTGAACACCCAACATGCATCCCTCCTTATCTTCCGAGGGGGGACAGTCCCTCACCACTTTAAAGTGCTAAAACTTTAGTGTGGTGGGGGACTGTCCCCCTCACTCTGCCGTATCATTTACTTTTTCCTTCTCGCATATTACTATACAATTTGAAAGAAAAATCGACTCTTTTTCATCCTTTTTTGGAAAAGAATGACTGTCAGTCATAATTTTTGGCATTAAAAATACACCCTTCTCTACCAGGTAAAGGAGTCTCACTGCGACTGTTTTCCTTCCCCGTTGGGTGCGTACTGTTAGTAAAGCTATATATTATTACAAAAGTTCAACTGAATTTATCTATAAAAAAGCGTTCTGTCCTTTCCCCATTAATGTTATGTATCACATTTAGTACATATCACTGACTCGACAATGTTTTTAATAGTCAATTCACGCTAAGAGAAATATAGCACGTTTTTACATGCTAGTTCAATAGTTTTTTTATATAAATTTATATTTTTTTTACGCGTTTAAAACTGACTTTTAGTCAGTTGGATTTCAAGACTTTAACTGTGTCTGTTCATCTCTATATAACCCTACCTTAGGAGGTTATATTTAGTGTATCTTTATGGTATAATAAAAATAGAAAAACCGAGTGGCGGCAACCACCCGGTAGCAATTATAAACCGCATAAAGAGCGGTTGACCAATGAATATTGATGCCTTTATGAAAGAAGTAACCACCTTATTCCACTAGTCAATGGGGGCGGTTACTTTCTTTTTGTCATGACGATTAGAGTAACAATTAATGATATAGTTGCGATCATAGCTACAACTACGTTAACTGTTAGGTCTAGTGCTTCGTAAATCGTCATTGTACCACCTCCCTTCACAGGAAGATGGCCAACCGCCCACCATGCTTATATAATTGCTAGATTTATTATATCATTTATACGGAATAATCAGAACACACATTCTATTATTTTCATCAGAATAACTGCATTTGTTGTGTATCCCCCAGAATGGAAGTATTATCTCCAATTACATATCCTAATGATTTATACGCCTTTTTTCTTATATATATAAATGGAGGTTAACCCCAATGGTTAAGAAGAAGAAAAAGAAATCAAATACCCCAAGACATAAGCGATTAAACCGCCAAAGCAGAATCCAAGCTGCCAAGCATTGGATACCAAAACATGAGGGCAAAAACCTTGTTAGGATATAGTAAACATTTTTCGGTTAACAAGCTTTGTGCGGTATATGAGTTAGAGTTTCTTGGGTATACTTTTAAAGATTCCTATAAGCTAAAGTTAAAAGATTCAGAGAACCATAAGCAGCTAGTTGCCGAGAAGAGAAAAGCGGCTAAGAAGAAGCCATTAGCTAATGATTTATTTCCTAGTAGTGATGAAACATTCGCATTTATAGCTGGATATACTGCTGGAGGGGCTCCCTATGGGATTACATGGGAAGAAGATCAAGATAATATTGAAGAGTCTAAGATAGTAAACTCTCATGATGAAAATTTGCCTTTTTAAAACCATATGAAAGAATGATGATTAGTGAGAAAATCTAAAGAGGAACGAAAACGTGATAGAGTAATTTTAGAAAAGTATCATAAATATCTAACCGAAAAAGAGCTAGAACCGCTTTTTCAACACGTTAACCAATGGAAAAGTGGGGAGTTACCTTACTATGAACTAACTGAATTAATTCATGAGTTTCATAAGAAGAACCAAGAAATATGGTCAACCTTTAATGGTGAATTACCTAGGGAACGTCTCATCTTTTTTGCTAAGAAGGAATTAAAAATGTTTAATGAACATGATTTAAAAAATGAGATGTATCAAAGATGGTTGCACTTTTATGATGAAGATTAGTGATTTTAACCATATACAATTTATTTTCAGGAATGAAGAAATAAATACACACTTACTGTTATAATAACTTCAATTTTATGATATAATTAGTAATAGAAAAACCGAGTAGCGGCAACCACCCGGTAGCAATTATTAACCGCATAAAGAGCGGTTGACCTTAAGAAAAAGCATTGTGTGTTTGTTCATAGATGTAACCGCCAATTCCTTGGTCAAGGGGGGGCGGTTATTTTCTATTTGTAATGACGATTATAGTAACAATCAGGCTAATAACTGTTATCACAGCTACTACTGTCTGTACTGTAAAGCTCAAAGCTTCAAAAACCGTCATACTTACCACCTCCCTTCATAGGAAGATGGCCAACCGCCCACCATGCTTATATAATTGCTCGTTTAATTATAACATTTCCTCAGCATAAAAAGGAACATACATTCCCCTTTTTATCCCTTAATTGCCCCTTCTGTCATTCCCTTCGCAATCCGCTTTTGGAATATCGCATACAACACAATCACCGGAACAATCGCAATCACCAGACTCGCAAACAACGTCCCCCACGCATTTGTATACTGTGCCTCACTACTTATATAATCAATAGCAAGTGCCAATGTATAATTAGTTTCCGTTTGTAAGAAAATCAACGCCATAAAATACTCATTCCAAAACTGTATACAATTCATAATCGTAACGGTTATAATCCCAGACATGGTAAGAGGCGTTACAATTTTAAACAGAATACCATATGGAGAAAGTCCATCCATCGCTGCTGACTCCTCTAACGATTTCGGGATGGTACTTATGAAGCTCGTTAGGACGAAAATGCTAAAAGGAAGCTGGCTCATCGCGTATACAATCGACAGCCCGATAATGCTATCTAATAAATTCAACTCCGCTAACAGGAAAAATAACGGGATCCACCCTAAAACCATTGGAATCATCATGCCTGAAATATAGAGAGTAAACAGTACCTTGCTTCCGCGAAAATTAATCCGCTCTATCGCGTAGGCGGTAGGAACTGCTAGTACCAAAGTTAGCACCGCACCTATTACCGTAACAATCAGGCTATTAAACACACTAGTATCAATATTATAATTCGTCCAAGCCTGCGTAAAATTTGCAAAGTTAAACGTCTCTGGCCACCCCCACGGGTTGCGATATATTTCTGCGTTCGACTTAAATGACCCTAAAAACATCCAAAAAATCGGATACAACACCGCAATGGTCCATAGTATTAACGGTATGCGAATGCCCGTCCTTCCTAAAAATTGTCCAACACTCTGCTTCATACTCATCCCTCCTTACTCATTAATACTCGACTTTCTCCCTACGCATAAGGAACTGTAAAACTAACACCGTAATCAATGACAAAATTAATATCATAACGCCAATGGTCGCACCATAGCCAAAATTGTATTGTCTGAACGCCTGCTGGTATAAATAAGAGCCCATCACATGCGTGGAGTTATTTGGTCCCCCACCTGTCATAACTTGAACAAGAATAAAAGACCCATTTAAGGTAGTAATAACAATATATAGGATAGATACTTTTATCTGAGGCCAGACCAGTGGTAAAGTAATTCTCCAAAACTGTTGCCATTCCGAAGCCCCATCAATTTTGGCCGCTTCATAATAACTTTCCGAAATATTCGCAATCCCACCCATCAACATCAACATAAAGAGACCAATCCCAGCCCAAACAGCCGGTAAAACTAAACTAGGTAACGCCCATTTCTCATCCCCAATCCAAGGCTTTGCCCACTCCTCTAGCCCTAAAAACTCTAGTCCCGAATTCACAAGTCCTAAGCTCGGATTATAGATAAACGTCCATAGAATTCCGATAACGACTACAGACATGATATTTGGAAAGAAAAACACAATTCGATAGAACGGTGCTTCTTTTATTTTCAATTGTGTAAGTGCTACGGCGAAAAACATTGCCAGTACCATAATCCCGATAACCTTCGTTGCCACTAGAAAATAATCATGGACAATCGTATCAGGGATAATAGCATCATTAAACAACTTAATATAATTCTCAAACCCTATAAATTCCTTATTACTAGAAGATCCTGACCAATCAAAAAAAGAATAATATAAACCACTAAATAATGGATACAACGTAAAAATAGCAAACATAATAAAGGTCGGAACTAGGCAGAAAGCCAAAAACCAGTATTTTTGTTTTTTAGACTGTACCATACCCTCACTCATTTCTTTTTGGGGACTGTCCCTCACCATGCTAAAGCGCTAGCGCTTTAGTGTGGTGAGGGACAGTCCCCCTAAGCTTCTTATTTTAATCCTGCGCGATAGTCGGCTGCTGCTTTTTCTGCTTTTTGTACGAACTCTTCTGCGGTCATGTTACCAAGCATAAGCGAGATTAACGCATTGCCAATCGGTGTTTCTAAGTCCGCACTCATCGGATGTGGTTTTTCATAAATCTGAACCACATCAGGGTCGTTAATCATTGCATTTGCTTCCATCAAGTACGCTGGAACATTCTCGTTCTGTGTTAAGTCCACACCATTTAAGTTCATAATTGCCCCAGTATGTTCAGAGAAAGAGCTTGCATATTCTCTTGTGAACACAAACTCAACAAATGCTTTCGCAGCAGCAGGATTCTCTGCTTCCTGCGCAATAGCTAACGGACGTAAATCTGGAACAATCGCATACTTTTCATCCGCTGCATTCATTGGAGATGGTATAAATCCAAAATCGAATCCATCTGGAATGTCATTTTTCATTTCATTCGGTAACCAGAATCCAACTGGCACAAACGCGTTTTCGTGCAATAAGAAATTCATTTGTGACTGTGTATGGTTGAGTGCACCGAGTCCTGAGTCAAACATGCCTTCATCAACAATTTTTTCGACACGTTTCATAATCTCTAATACTTCAGCACTTGACCATGCGCCCTCTTTTCCAGTAATTACGTCAGCCAACAATTCCTCCCCACCGGCCGCAGCAAATGCGGGATAAAGCATGCCTCGAAGGAAGTAATAAGGATGCTGACCACTAGTCACAAGAGGTTCAATCCCCTCTCCTGCTTTTATTTCACTCATTGACGCCATAAACTCATCGAAATTCGTTGGAACGTTATATCCTTTTTCCTCGAATAAGGCTTTGTCATACCAAGTTCCCCATGTGTCAAATACTAGTGGTAACGAATAAACCTTCCCATCATAATCAGCTGGTTTCACAATAAAGCTTTCCGATAACTTATCGCCGCCTTCTAACTCAATACCAGCAACCCACTCGGTCAAATCCATCAGTTGGCCATCCTCAACCATCTGCGTTTCACTAGACCCAGCACCATCAATGTACACAACATCAGGTGGATCATTGGATACCCATCTTGAACGCATTTCTTCATTGATATTTGGACCAGCGTGCTCAATGATATTCACATCTGGATAGGCCGCTTTAAAATCTGCGATAACTTCCTTCCACCAAGAATCCCCATAGCCACCTACAAAATATTGAATCTCTAGATCGCCAGCAATCTCACCGTTCTCACCTACATTGGAACCCACTTGATCGTCATCATCTGAACAAGCCGCCACAAATACTAATACAAATGCCAACATAAGTAAGAACCAAAAACCTCTTTGTATTTTCAACTGAATTGCCCCCCCTTTTTTACAAATCAAGGTAGAAAAGTAATAGCCAATCTACCCTTGTTTCTACTTAAAAATATATGTACAGCTTTTTAATAAATGCTAGCTTTCTACTTTTTAGAAGGACAATTAGTTCTATACCACTATTCCAATAATATATTTGTAGTAAGTAAGGGGGGAATGTCTATGTCAGGGAAGTATATTGAGGTTGACCCAGGGGTTGAACTATTTGTTCAGGACATTGGTGAAGGGAATCCAATTGTATTTATACCGGGATTCACTTTTACAGCAGAGGTTTTCGAAAAGCAAGTAGAATACTTTTCAAAATCAAATCGTGTAATTGTATTGGATCCAAGAAGCCATGGTAAATCTACCATTACCGTACATGGCAATGATTACGCCACACACGGCACAGATTTGGCGAAAGTTCTTGAGCAACTAGAGGTAACCAATCCAACGCTTGTCGGTTGGTCTTTTGGTTGTTTAACAGCTTGGGAATATGTAAAGCAAAACGGCACGAATAATATGAAATCTTTAGTACTGGTCGACATGCCACCAAAATCGTTATCTACGCATCCTGAGGACTGGGTGGAAGGTGCACTGGATGACATTGCTGCTATCTACAATAATTCTTTAACCTCGCCAAAAGGACAGCGAGAATTCATTACGGCATATATTACTGGAGTCATGATTCAACGTGATTTAAGCAAAAAAGAATTAACATGGCTAGTCGAACAATCCATGAAAACTCCCTATTACATAGCTGGGAATCTTTTCGCATCTGGAATGTTTGCTGATTACCGCAAAGAAGCTAAACAAGCAAGCGAGTTACTACCAACATTAACCATCGTTGCGGAGCATTGGGCAGAAACAGCAACAGAGTTTACTAAGTTCCTATCTCCAGCCTCTCAAGTAGAAGTACTAGGCGGCCATATGATGTTCTGGGAGCATGCTGATAAATTTAATAGAATACTAGCGGAATTTATTCAAGAATAAGAAATGCCATTCCTGTTGGTACTGCAACGGGAATGGCATTTCTATTAATTTTTGTTTCTATAAACAACTAGGAGAACAATGATCAATATCGGCACAACTACCGTAATTAATCCTAATAACATCCCCAGAATACTAATACTAGCCATCAGACGACTCTCCTTCTAATTTGCTCATCTTATGCATTTTATCCTTATCCAAAATATCTACTATCTTTGAAAACACGAGATGTGTACCGATGAAAGATAATAGATAGATTATGGAAAATAATTCTAATGGTCCGATCATTATTAAAAAGAGAGCTACAACAATAGGTACTAAAAACATGACACTTAAGTAAATTTTTAAGCGTTCACTCATCAAATCCCTCCTATTACTTAACCTCAACTACAATCGCGTATGAACCATCACCTTTTGGCCATTCCGCAAAAACTTCATAAATATATTTCCCCGCTTCAATAGGGGCTTCAAATTTATTATCCTCGTGAGAAACGTCTTGCTCCCGTCTATTAAGTGCCCAAATATAAACAGATACAGTAGGATCTCCAGAGGTTTCTAATTCTATGACACTACTTTTCTCCACTTGTATTGGCTCGATATCTCTCGCCATCTCATAAGGAGACTTGGCATCCACGCTAACTCCTTGTGAAGTGAAAAGTGTTTTTTTCGACCAACTATAACTTCCGAGCTCCATCTGATGACTTTTTTCAGCTACCTTCAAAGAAACAGGAGGAGGACTACCCACTGAACCAGAGTTCGTACTACAACCTGCTAAAACAACTAATATCCCTATCAAGAGTAATTTTTTCATAAAAAGCCTCCTAGACTTTCCTAATAATTCCATCCTACCATAAATCAAACATAAATATAGCCAATATTTAGATTTTTTCCAGCAAATAAAAAGACTGCCTATTAGACAGTCCTCCGAAGGTTATGAACCTAAATAACCTTCTAACATCTTCTTATGTACATCTACTAGACTAATCAACCTAAATTCGTTCTTATCAATTTCCGCTAGTAACCTATTAACCTCTCTCCATGCCAAATTATGAAGTTCTTGATTAATTATACCACTAACCAACGCCTCTTCCAGCTCATCCTCATCCAAAACAATTACCTCACCAGTAGGAAGTATAACAATATCTAAAAACAAATCATCAAACCAAGGAACTCCATCTTCTTTCCCTATATCTAGGCAAATATCAATATACCACTGAACCACTTTTCCATTCTCGTCAAAAACTGTTGTCACGACATGATTATTGCCATGAGGAAATTGTTGCAGCCAACTATAGCCGTCATCCACAATACAAACTTCCTTATCGCCATAGGTAACTACCAACGGCTCACTCACCTTTTCCATCTCTATTAACGTAGCATATCCATGAAAATCTCTGTCTGCTATCACACGCTGTGCATATCTCCGTTCAGTAATTCGTGACCAATTCGAACGGTCACCATATCTGCGTTTCAACACTTAACTTCTTCCTCTCGACTAAAAATAGGATCGAATGATATTATGTAGTCTCGGGCGTAAACGTAAGATAGGTGGCTTTCTACCAAAATGCACGCGATTAGTTAATAGAATTACGTGTAAATCAACCTCTGGGTCAAACCAAATACTTGTCCCTGTAAATCCAGTATGACCATAGGAAGTATCCGAGAAGAAGTCACCGCATGAAGAGTAGGTAGGACCCTTTAAAATCCATCCAAGACCACGATATTCTTCGTCAAATGATGTGTAGTTTTTTCTTGATAGATTTAGTGCAGCTTCTGATATAATCTGCTTTCCTTTAAACGCACCATTATTTTCAATCATCTTGGCAAAATTAGTTAGGTCACGAACCGGAGCAAAAAGTCCCGCATGCCCACTAATGCCACCCATAAACTCCGTATTATCATCATGCACAATACCAGATTTATAGGCTTTAAGATTTTCATTGTACTCCGTAACAGCATACCTCTCCGCAGGGAAAGCTGGTTTGAATACCGTTTCCTTCATTTCAAGTGGTGTAAAAACCTCACGTCCTACAAAACGCGTAAATTCCTCACCAGTTACTTTCTCAATTACTTTATACAATGTAATTAATCCTAGGTCACTATAAACTACCTTCTCACCAGTAGGATAAACTAACGGCTGATTGTAAATACGCTCAAGAACTTGTTCGGTATTCAATTTCTCCTTAAAATACTCCACATGTGCTGGCAGGCCTGAAGTGTGCGTCAATAAGTGTCTTAGCGTTATATGCTCTTTACCCTCGTTCGCAAATTCAGGTAAGAAAAAAGAAACCCGATCATCCAACCGAATCTCGCCATCATCCATTAGTTTCAGCATGACTGGTAATGTCGCGACAACCTTAGTCAAAGAAGCCAAGTCAAAGACCGTATCTATCTGCATGGGTGCTTTTTCTGAGAAAACAACACGATTCCCAAGCGCTTCCTCCAAAATAACCTTCCCCTTATGCGAAACATGAATAACTGCACCTGGAATATGTTCCAATTCAATTTCCTTCTTCAAGAACGCCAATACTTTTTCCCGCATTTATACAATCTCCTTCTTATAGGCTTCATAGCTTTTCCAAACATCAAAGCCTAGTTTTTGATAGAAATCTACTAATCCGGTCCAATCAATTACCATATGCCTAATGCCTCTCTCACGAAGAAAAGCAACCGCAGCTTCTACGATAGCAAGCCCATAACCATTTTTGCGCTTTTTCGCATCGACTCCAAGTGGACCTATTCCACCAACCTCACCATCAAAGAGCGGAGCCCAGTTAATATTTCCCATAATAATTGGCGATTTGGCATCGTTTATACGGCAAAACCCAATGATTTCTCCATGTTCTTTCTCCACAACAAATTCTCGACCGGTTCCACCTCTTTTGAAATAATGAATAGCTTCATGTACCCATCTTCCAGGAAAGCAGCGGTTTAGAAATTCGAGAAAGGCAACTTTTTCCGATTCCTGTAGCAAGCTAAATTCGACATTTGGAATACTTGGCCATTTCACCCCATCAGATTCTGCAAAGTTCTTACTCAAATCTACCTCGGTACCTTGATGGAGATAGCCACGCTTTTCAAACCAGTCTATTGTATGTTTATCTTCACTTGGTATCCCTGGAAGATAATGATATGTATCCCGTCCTAACACAAGTTCCTTTAATCCTTTTTGCTTTAAGATTGCTTCGGCATGATTTAAAAGTTGCGAGCCAATTCCACGGTTTCGATAAGCAGAATCTACTAAAATCGCTTGAATCCAACCAATATCATCGCGCATTTTCACTGTATTTTTTTCTTTTAAATATTTCACGATGACAAATCCAATGACACGGTCATGATCATCCACAACCATGCGGGAACCACCGTAGGAAATGTTTTCATCCATGAAACTATTCTGGATAAATAATATATTTCGCATTGGAAATATTTCTTGCAATTCTTTATTCCATAATCCGACTATTTCTTCTAATCGTTCAGGCTGCCAATGTATAAATTTCATGAGGGTTCTCCTCCTCCTAAACAAAATAAGCCAACCCACCCTGAGTCAGCTTGTTTTCTTATTTCTTCTTCCCGTTCTTCGTAATAAAATCAATTGCATCCCTTGTCACATCGATATATTCAACGGTTTCATCGTATTTCAAGGTTGCAACACGCATGAACAGAATATCGATTACTTGTAGTTGGCCAATTCGCGAGCTTGTTGCACCACTTCGAAATGTAGGCTCTCGTGTTGCCGATGTGTATAGCCGGATATCTGCTTGGTCGGTCACCTTTGAACTTCCATATCTCGTAATACTAATCGTTTTCATGTTCTTTTGCTTCGCCAATTCTAGGACACTTGCCACTTCCTGCGTTTCTCCTGAAAACGATATTCCTACTACGACATCGTCTTCATCGCCATTAGCTACCAAGGTTGCCGCCATATGGATATCGGAAAAAGCATATACGGTTTTATTAATTCGGAGAAACTTTTGCTGTGCATCCTTTGCGATGATTCCAGATGCCCCTACGCCGATAAAATGGATTTTTTTTGCATTTAACAGTAATTGCACTGCTTTCTCCAACTCATCGATTCGGAGTAATTCTGCTGTTTCTTTAATCGTTTGAATACTATTCGTCGTCATTTTATCAATGATAGACTGTAAGCCCTCATTCGGTTTAATGTCACGGAAGCCTTCCTCGGTTGTTTTCTGAAGGTCCCCCGCAATGCGAAACTTCAAGTCTTGGAACCCTTTTAAGTGTAACGATTTGCACAGTCTAATTACCGCAGCCCCGCTCGTATCACTTCTTTTTCCTAATTCTTGCGCCGTTAATTTGATCGCCTCTTCAGGGTGACTGATTATATAGGTTGCTATCTTCTTTTCGGAGGGAGGTAACATGGGTAACATCTCGGTTAGCATCGTTAAACCCCCAGTCATATAAGACATGCGATCAACTCTCTTTCTTTTTTCAAATATCTTTCTTCATGACATGGAATTTTCTTGTGATATGAAATCCTGTTTTCAAGTATAGATGTCCAGCAGAACTCTTCTCACCAGTCCATAGGAACCACGCATTATGAAGTCCTTCTGCTTTCATTTGGAATAGGCATTCATGAAGCAACAGCTTGCCAAGTCCTTTTCCTTGCTGATTGGGGTCAACTCCAAATGGGCCGAATCGTTCCGGTATCCCTTCGTAACCACCATATAAACAAAATCCTACCAGTTGTTCATGGTGTCTGGCAATTAGAAGCCGCTCCATCGGAAGCACTTCTTTCAACCCTTCGCGAATCGCTCTTCCCCAATCTGGATTAAAGACGTTGTTAGCAAATTGAATCACTTCATACAAATCTTTATCCTGCGCAATGGAAATCGTATAGCCCTCTGCTTCTCGTGCTTGTTTTAACTGTCTGATATCATCTGTTAGCTGAAAGTCTAATAAGTTACGGTCCATCGCCACTGGTGAATATAACTTTTGGAATCCTAGCTTTTGTAAAAACGCATAAGCCTCCGGATACGCTTCTTCATCCAACCCCGGCAAAATATAGTTTGGTGCATAGGAAGCAAAGAAAATACTCTTTCGGTTATTCACTTGGAAAAATAAATCGACCTGCTTCATCAGCTCCGAACCAATTCCTTGTTGATGGTAATCTGGGTCAACAAAGAAAAAGGTTATCCAACCATTTTCCTCTTCTAACTCTGTCCCGATCATCGGAAGCAGCCTTCTTAACCCATACACACAACCAACAAGTGCTTCCCCATCAAATGCTAGACACAAACCGCTTGGGTCAAAATTCGCATCTAATAGAACGAGATTTCGAAATCTAGAAGGAGTAATTGGATCCTTTGGTAGACTCTTGTTCCATAGACTTACAATTTGCACTTCATCACCCGATTGGTAGCTACGGTAAGTTATCATTTAGGATCCCCCTTTAATCGCGATTTCGATTGCTTGTCGAACAAAACCATTCGCTAAATCAATGGCACGTTTTGCTTCCTCTAAAGGTACATTTGCCTTAATCATGACAATAGCTGGTTTTACTTCATTATTGGATTGTTCCAGTGTATCTTTTGCCGTTTCATATGGTACACCTGTAATCGTAGATACAATATTAATGGCACGTTCTTTTAATTTTAGATTGCTAACTTTAACATCGACCATCAAATTCTCGTATACTTTTCCGATCTTGATCATCGTTGTCGTTGTCAACATATTTAAAATCAACTTATGTGCAGTAGCTGCCTTCATCCTTGTTGAACCAGTAATTACTTCCGGTCCAGTTTCTACTTCAATATTCACTTCCGCAAATTGGCTAATCACAGCATTTTTATTGCTCGTTAGACTAACCGTTGAAGCACCAATTTTATTCGCATACTTTAAGGCTCCAGCTACATATGGCGTACGGCCACTTGCCGCAATACCAACGACTACATCAATCTCCGTTAGCTCTCTTTCAGCTAGGTCGCTTGCACCAAGCTCTTCACTATCCTCAGCACCTTCTACTGCTTTTTCAATTGCCTTCGTACCTCCTGCCATAACCGCTTGCACAAGTTCTGGCGGGGTACTATACGTTGGTGGACATTCCACAGCGTCTAAAATTCCAAGTCTACCACTCGTACCAGCCCCTACGTAAAATAATCTGCCTCCATTTTTAAGGGATTGATAGATTTTTTCCACGGCCTGCTCAACTTGTGGTAAAACTTGCTGCACTGCCTGGGCTACTTTCAAATCTTCATTGTTGATTACCGATAATATACCCGCTGTGGACATATTATCAATAGTCATGGATTGTTCGTTTCTCATCTCCGTAACCAAAGCTGATAACTTATTCATCGCATACCATCCTATTTGTTTCTTTTTATTTGTTAGGAGAGGTGGGTTTGGTTGATTCGTGTTTGAAATTGGTTGATGTTTGTTGAGATCGGTTGATAATAAGCTGATTTCGGTTGATGTTTTTGTATAACGGTTGAAGCTCACCGATTTCAGTTGATATTTTCAAATAACGGTCGATATCTCATCAATTTCGGTTGATGTTACCCGAAAAACGGTTGATACACCAACTAATTCGGTTGATACCTCCAACCCCGTTTAAACCTACACCAATTCCAACTAACCAAAATCCCTACTCCTTCACGCCTCCCAAGGTCAATCCTTTAACAAAGTGACGTTGGAATATAATAAATACGATAATCATTGGTATTGCTGCTATTGCTGCACCACTCATTAGTAGTTTGAAGTCTGCAAGGTTCGCATCTTGTAACGTCTTCAAACCTACTGGTAATGTATAAAGCTTCGCACTGTTCAATACAATAATCGGCCATAGGAATGAGTTCCACACGTTCATAAATGTGAAGATACCCAGTGCGGCAAGGCCTGGTCTTGCTAGTGGTAGTACAATACTCCAATAGGTTCTCCATTCACTTGCACCGTCGATTTTAGCTGCTTCAATAAGCTCATCAGGAATGGATAACATGAATTGACGCATAAGGAAGACCCCAAATACCATCGATAAGTCCGGTAAAATAAGTGCCCAGTGTGTATCCATCAGCCCTAGATCTCGTATCATAATAAACATTGGCACAAGGGTAACTTGTGATGGAATCATCATCGTTGAAATAATTAACCAGAATATGAGATTCCTACCTGGGAACCGTTTCTTCGCAAGAACATACCCGGCCATCGAATCTAGTAGTAATATCCCGACAGTTACAACAATTCCGATATATAAACTATTGAAGAACCACCAACCCATTTGGTTTTTACTAAATAAACTTGTAAACCCAGAAAATGTATCTTTTACGATAAGACTCATTAAATCACGGTGATATGCCTCTTGTTCGACATCTCCAGCTTTTTCAGCATCTCTTGCTTTTCCCCAATGCTCGAAATACTCTGAAATACCCATTGGATACATTTTAGGTGGATTTGCGTTTACGTAAGAAGTCGGACGCTCCAGCTCTTCATCCTGAAAGCTTTTAAGTTGTAAAGATGTACTAAACACCCAATATAATGGTAAAAGGGAAATAACGGCTGCTACAGATAACAAGACGTAGACAATGAGTTTATTCAGTGTGAATTTCTTTTTCATGTATTTCCCCTCCTAACCTTTTCGATTCAAGACTTTATATTGGACTACAGATATAACAAAGATAATAAAGAATAGAACAACAGATTGCGCAGCTGCTAATCCAAACTCAAAGTCTCTAAAACCAGTTTTATAGATTAAGTGAACTAATGTTTCAGTAGCGTAACCAGGCCCTCCACCAGTCATTAGAATAATTTGCGTAAATACTTGGAAGGATCCGATTGTACTTAATAGTGTTAAATATACAGTTGACGGTGTTAACATTGGAACAGTAATCTTTAACCACTTTTGAAATGCATTAGCACCATCTATTGTAGCTGCTTCATATAGTGAGTCAGAAATAGAACTCATCGAAGCCATATATAGAATAATCCCAACACCAAATGGAATTAACATTTGCATAATAATGATTGCCCATAACGCTGAATTGGTTTGTCCTAGCCAGTTAATCTGTTCCAAACCAAACCAACCTAATACATGATTGAAAAGACCAAATTCGTAGTTATACATCCAACGCCAAACCATCGCGATAATTACCATGGAGGTAACAGTCGGTAAGTAAAATGCCGCACGGAAGAAGTTCTGTGCAAATTTACCTAACGAATGGATTAACGTTGCTGCAATTAAAGCGGTAATAACGTTGAAAGGTACCGTAACGACGGTATAAATCGTTGTATTGAGTAAAGCCTTTTTAAACGCTTCACTTTCAAAAACTTGTTTGTAATTGTCCAGCCAAACCCATTCGTTAGCATCCATAATCCGATATTCCTGAAATGATAATGCAAATGCCCAAACGACCGGTACAGCGATAAACAATGTAAATAGAATCAATTTCGGGAGTAAAAAGAGGTAAGCTGCATAGTTTTTTCGCATTAATCTACCTGTACTTTTTAAACTCTTACCAGCATTTTTTAAACGTCCTGATAATTCCAAAATTCTCCCTCCCTGCTGCCTTCATAGGATATGTGATCAGATTACACAATGATTGTAAGTATTTCTTTCGGAAAATTTCATCAATTTTGCTACGGATTTGTTTAGATAATGCTTCTCTCAGACAAATCTATCTCATTTTGCTTTGGTTTTGTCTTAGAGAGTGCTTCTCTCGGACAAATCTATCTTATTTTTCTTGGTTTTGTCTTAGAGAGTGCTTCTCTCGGACAAATCTATCTCATTTTGCTTGGTTTTGTCTTAGAGAGTGCTTCTCTCGGGCAATTCCACCTCATTTTGCTTTGGTTTTGTCTTAGAGAGTGCTTCTCTCGGACAATTCAACCTCATTTTGCTTGGTTTTGTCTTAGAAAACTCGACCCTCAAGTTTATTTCAACAATTGACCTTTTCAAAAATCCGGTAGACTCCGGACCTCCGAAGTCTACCAGACTATCAATTATTCTCCTAGTAATGCTTCAACTTCTGGTTTCGCTGTAGCCATTGCTTCTTCAGCTGTTTTCTCGCCGTTGAATACTAGTTGTAGTTCACGTTGGATGATTTCGTCAATTTTCTTCCACTCAGGGTGACGAGGTAACATCACAACTTGATCTGACATTTCCATAGCACGAGCCATTTCTGGGTTCTCAGCAAATGGATCCATATCTGCTGCACTAATACGTGCAGGGAAGATACCATAAGATTTAGACATTAAGTATTGCTCATCTGTGCTAGAGATAGACTTCATGAATTCAGCAACTACTTCTTTCTTCGCGTCGCTTTCTTGCTTGAACATTGTCCAACCACCAACACCACCGATTGTTACAGGCTCACCCTTAGAACCAGTTGGATAGTTAGCTACCGCTAGGTTTACACCTGAACCTTGAGCTGAGGTAATTGCCCATGTTGCCCATGGCTCCATTGCTACAGTACGTTGTTCTTCATTTGCCCATGCTTGATACGTACCACCAACATCAGCGCCACCCATAGATACAGGAGCTGCTTCGTTTTTAAGTTTGATATCAGCTAGAGCTTGAATAGCTTCTACAGCTTCTGGTGAATCAAAAGTGAATTCAGATAGGTCATCACTTAAAGGCTGACCACCATTCATGTAGAAGAATGGCCATGCTTCATAATATCCAGGTAGGACATAAGTAGAGAAACCATATACATCAATTTCACCGTCACCATCGCGGTCGAATGTTAATTTTTCTGCAGTTTCTACAAATTCATCCCAAGTCCATTCGCCATTTGCAGGTGGTTCTACACCAGCTTCTTCAAATAGATCTAGGTTAAGTAACATAGAATGAACTGTGATTGAGTTTGGAATACCATACATTTTTCCATCAAACGAATAAGCTTCTAATGCATTTTCATAGAAATCTTTCTTTTCTTCATCAGTAAAGAAATCATCTAGAGGCTCGATAACACCTTGCTCAATATGGTCAACACTTACAGCACTTCCACTAATATCAACTGGTGCAATGTCTGGCCAAGATTGACCTGCAATATTAACACCTAGTTTGTCTGGCATTTCTGCCCAAGGAACTTGTACAAGCTCGATTTTTACTCCTGGATTAGCATCTTCAAATTCTTTGATTTTGCCTTCTAACCAGAAATATTGGTTACCTTTTCCGTCTTCACCAGAAGTGTCACCTTCTTCAGCCCAACGTGGACCATCCCAGATTGTGATGGTTCCTTCCCAGTTACCATCTTCGTTTGTTGTTCCTTCTGAATCATCACCACAAGCACTTAGCACTAATACAAATGCGAATGCTAGTAGCATCATTGAAAATAACTTTAATTTACCTTGCATGGTTTACTTCCCCCTAACTAATTTTTAATAATGGTTTATAAACTATAGATGATTACTTTAAGTGGTTCACCTCCTTAAAGTGCCCCAAGCTACTTTACCCATCACAACTTCACGTGAGGCTCCTGTAGCTGGTGGGAAATTATTGGGTCTTCCTTGCAAACATTGATACCCTAGTAAGGCAAAAATCATTGCTTCCTTGGCATCGGCAGGCATGCCGATTTCATCCATTTTTCGAAGTTTCACATTTTCCGGTAAGCAGCAATCAATCTCTTTCATTAACACAGGATTGTAGCTGCCCCCACCACTGATGAAAACTTCCCGAATCCCATCAGACTCCACATGGCGTTTGATTTCATCGGATAACGTGATAGCGGTTAGCTTCGTTACGGTCGCTATTCTGTCTGTTTCGTTAATAGACAGTCTGTCTGCCTCATCCCATAGTTTACTAGCATACTCCTCACCAAAGAGCTCTCTCCCAGTAGACTTAGGTGGTTTTTGTGCGTAGTATGGCTCTTTTAACAGTTGATCTAGCCACTCCTGATTGACCTTACCTTTAGCAGCCAGTTCCCCGTCTTTATCAAAGCTCTGCTTACCACCTGTTATTCTGCTGGCAAAATAGTCAATAATCATATTTCCTGGTCCAGTGTCATAAGCTTTTACTTGTGACTCATTGCAATTCTTCGGAAGGATAGTCAGGTTAGAAATCCCACCGATATTCACTAGTACTCTACCAATCTCCTTATCGCGAAATAGTAGATAATCAGCATAAGGGACAAGTGGAGCACCTTGACCACCAACAGCCATATCTCTTGTTCGGAAGTCACCTACCGTTGTGATACCAGTCAGCTCGGCAATTACACCGACATCTCCAATTTGCAACGTAGATGTGACTGGATGACCCGCAACATCCAAAGCTTCAGGCTGGTGAAAAATAGTTTGCCCATGAGAACTTATCAAATCAATGTCTTCTGCACGTAAGCCCGCAGCATCTATCACGCTTAATGCTGCCTCTGCGTACAATTTTCCAAGCAACATATTCATGCTAGAAATCATTTGAATACTAGCTGTATTCGGGTCGCATAGTGCAAGAATCTCTTGCTTAACCTCTTCCGTGTATGGAATTGAATCAAAATGCTGTAGATCCAATTTAACTGTATCATTTTCTTCAGTAACCTTAACTACTGCGACGTCGATACCATCTAAAGAAGTTCCAGACATAATACCAACTGCATAAGCAAAATCCTTCTCAAAAACCATGGTCATCATCCCTTCTTTGGAAGTGTGACTGGCAATTTCCCTTTTACTTTTACTTTTCCAAAAATCGCTTCTGCAGCAATCTGTAAAGCCGGTGTTGTAAATTCATACGTTGCGATATATGCTGGGATATCTGGTAAATAAGCAATATCATATGGACTTCTTGTTGCAATAACGACTACATTCGAGTTTTCCTTGTAGAGCTCTTCTACCATTTTCACTTGCTGGTCGTTAGGTTTTGCAGACAATGTTCCAACGATAACAGCTTTGAAATCTTTAGCAATTTCTCTTAATTGATTTAGTTCTTCAGTAGTTGGAGGGTTGGATAATTCCATTACCTCTGTATACTTATGGATTTTCGATACTGCTTCTCCTAATGAAAAGGTAGAATATCGCTTATCTTCCACTTGCATCGCATAACTGTTTTTCGGATAAACAACTAAAACACGATCAGAATCATCTGCTTGTAATGGAAGTAGGCCTTCATTTTTTACAATTGTTATTCCTTGCTTGTAAATTTCGTTTGCTTCTACTTCATGGATTTTTGCCCCAACATCTGAAGAAACAACTGGATGAGCATCTAGGGTAATATCATCCCAAGTTAAATACTTATCCTTTAATTCCATAACACGTTGGTATGCTTCATCTACGATACTCTCTGAAATCTCCCCGGATAAGATTGCTTCTTCAACCAGGTTTAATGTCTCGTACTGTCTGGATTGAAGGTGAGAAATCATAATTAAGTCGATTCCAGCTTTCAACGCTTCGACCCCGCCTTCTGCCGTACCAATTCCTTCTGATATCGCATTCATTTCCATGCAATCAGTTGTTACCACGCCATTAAAACCTAGTTCTTCTCGAAGCAAGCCAGTTATTACTTTTCTCGATAACGTTGCTGGTACATTTTCTTGGTCTTCAATGGCAGGAAAATAGACATGTGCTGACATGATTGTGTCTGCGCCTTGCTCGATAACATCAACGAATGGCTTTAGTTCAATTTCCTTTAAGCGTTCCATTCCATGGGATATCGTTGGTAAATCCAGGTGTGAATCGACATTGGTATCACCATGTCCTGGGAAATGCTTTAGCGTCGTAATGACGCCAGCGTCTTGCATCCCTTTTACAGCCTGTTTTCCAAATTCGGAAACTAATTCTGCCGTTTCACCATACGAACGAACACCGATGACTGGGTTATCTGGATTGTTATTGACATCGAGTACTGGTGCTAGATTCCAGTTGATACCTAGCGCCTTTAACTCACGTCCAGTAAGCAGGCCTGTAATATAGGCATTTTCACTGTGACCAGTTGCTCCTAGCAACATTGACCCTGGAAAAATAGTTGCCCCTTCACCAAGTCGACGAACAACACCATTTTCTTGATCAATGCAAATTAATAGCGGTTTCTTATGACCTGCCTCTTTTGCTTCTCGTTGTAATTCCGTTGTTAATGCAAGTACCTCTTCTGTCGTTCCAATATTTCTACCAAAAAGAATAACCCCACCAACATGACGTTCTCGGATTAGCTTCTTGATTTCTGGTGTAGCTGTCTTACCTTTAAATCCGAACACCATCAGTTGGCCAATTTTTTCTTGAATTGTTTTATTCATTTCTATCACTCCACGTTAGTCTATAGATCAAACCCTGGTATCGATTTACCTTTTCTAGTATTTGACCCTGTTGGAAACTTTAATGTTTGTGCATATGTTGTTCTAGCAAGGCAACCTCTCATGGTGCCAAGCGCCTGATAATAATCATAGTAACGGAAATCGGTCGAATTCATGATGAAACAGTATTGGGATAATGCCTCTAAATATGTATCAAATTCCTCGGAAACATCTACGAAAACATCTGGCACATACCCTTCCATGTCCTCCCAATTTTCACTGTGAAACACTCTAGTTAATGAATGAGGAGCCAAGCCATCTATATCAAAACCAGGTAGTGCTGCTTTTAACCAAGCTGCCTGAACGATTCTAGGACATAAAGCGTGGTCCGGATGCATACTATTTTCCCAATGGGTGATAACGATATTTGGCTTTAGTTCACGAAAAATCTTGGCCACACTCGTTACCGTTTCATCATCCTCTTTTAACTCGGCATCCTTATAATCTAGTGTTATACTTTTTCCACCAAGGATTTCTGCAGCTTCTTCAGCTTCTTGGATTTTCTGGTTTCGATAGTCCTCTACTGAAATGTGTGGAGGATTCCCTTTCTCTCCTGCTGTTAAATGTAAAAAGGTAACTTCATGACCTGCTTTCGCATATTTATGGGCAATTGCACCTGCTTGTATTTCAGCATCTCCACAATGTGCACCTACTACCATCACGTGATGTTTATTTCCCACCTGCCACACCTCACTTAAGGATTTTGTACTATGAACCTTTGATATCGCTTACATTTTAAACTAAATAAAAGATTTGAAATCTTTCTTCAAACGTACTCTTCTAGTAGATTTATTTTTCATTCTATAAATTCACTTTTATTATACATGAAATAATTAAAATTGAAATACTAATTCATTATTTTTTCACAAAAAATGTTTTCTTATTTCATTACTATTATACAAATGACCTATCTATGAATGAAAAAAGGTTCTTTTTGCCTATACGAAATAAAAAGGATTCTTCCAAAGGCTGTTGAATATGTATTAATGTAAGCGTTTTTAAAATAGGAGGTGGGCATGTTGAAAAAACTAGGGATGTTCTTACTAGTTAGTTTATTAGCTTTATCAGGATTTATTTCAACCGGATTTACTAGTTTTGCAGAAAGCACCACACAAATGATCCGAATCGGGGTTGTTCCAAGCGCTGAATCCATTAGCATTGGAAGTAATGAAGACTTCACCATAACGGATAAAGAAACTGGTGAAGTAATTTATACAGGCGAAAATGGTGAGGTAAATGTCGAATTGTCCTCAAGTGCAACAATCGAAACCAACTTCCGCCTACAAACTGCGTGGACTACTAGTGTTCCTTATATGCAGGATTGGTTAAATCGAGCAGAAGCTGCAGGCTATGAAACCTATGTAGAAGACTATCTTGATGGATGGCGATTGTTAATTGGAAAGTTCCCAACCGATGCTGGTTGGAGCGAACGTGAGTCTTTCCGTCAACAAATGATTGCGGAAGGATTCGCAGCTAGTGACTCCTACTGGAGAGTTATTACAGTTTCATCTGGCGAGTCAGAAATCAAAGTAGTAGCAGATGGATTTGAACAAATTGTACCGAATGCGATTCAAATCAGCTCAGAAAATGGCGTCATAAAAATTAATGGTAGCCAGTACCGCGGAATAGGTGAGGTTGGCTTTAATAGTGCGGGTACATTGGCAGGTATTAATGAATTACCACTAGAAGAGTACTTATATGGTGTTGTTCCACGAGAATTACCACCAGTTCCATATGGCGAATTAGAAGCACAAAAATCACAGGCTGTCGCTGCTAGAACGTATGCTATTTCAGGATTAGGTAAACGTAGTGCAGATGGGTATGACTTACTACCAACAACATCTGACCAAGTATATGGTGGCTACGATGTGGAACACCCTATTTCGACGCAAGCTGTTCAGGAAACAGAGGGTGTCGTAGCAACTTACAATGGAAAGTTAATTAACGCGGTCTATCACTCAACTACCGGTGGATATACAGCTAATAATGAAGATGTATGGGCATCTGACCCGGTACCATATCTGCGTGGTGTCCCGGATTCACAACGAGGAAAAGCTATTGAGAATGTACCGACTTTAGAAGTATTTAAGAGTCATGCAAATCCTAAATCGCTACGTGCACAACGTAATGGTGATTTTGAAGCAGATTGGTCGAAATATCATCGCTGGTATTTCCAATGGACAAACGAAGAAATTAGTGAAGTACTAAGTGATTATTTCAGTACAGATGTAGGAGAAGTCTATGAAATTAATGTACTAGAACGTTCGAATTCTGGTAGAGTACTAGAAATCGAGTTTGTAACAGAGAATGGCACTTTCTATGAATTTAAAGACCGTATTCGTTGGTCGCTGAAGTATATTAATGCTAATGGCGGTCAAAGCGTATTATTAAGTACACTATTCTATGTAGAACCAGTAATTGATAATAGTACGAAGACACTAACTGGCTTTGAAGTTTATGGTGGCGGTTGGGGCCATGGTGTAGGTCTATCTCAGACTGGTGCGATGGGAATGGCTGTGAAAGGTCATACGTATGATGAGATTTTAAAGCATTACTATCAAGGAATTGAGTTAGAAGAACGTTATTAAAAGAGCAGGGTCAGCCTTTGTGAGCTGACCCTGTTTATATATTCAAGTATTTACTTTACCAATTGCTTTCTGAATTACTCGTTCCGCTAATTGCTCACAACGTTTGATATCATCCTGTTCAGGATCCATATCGACTTTTAATCGTTCTGGATCGAGAGTAGCGCCTCGTTCTTCTAGCTTATCATGCATTAAGTCTACAGCTAACCCGAATGTATCACCATAAAATCTATCTCCCGCTCCAAATACACCAGTAATACAACCAGTTAAGTCGACCTCATCTAACTCATCAAAAAAGAACTCGACCTCAAATGGAATTTCCCCGTAGTCATACGTGTAGATTCCTATTAGTGTAGCATCATAGTCTTTAATTTCATCTGCGGTAATCTGGTCCTGTTCAAAATGCTTTAAGGTTACTTCATGCTGATGCTTCTTGAGATAATCTGCTATTGTTTCAGCTAAGATTTCTGTGTTTCCAGTCAAGCTTGTATAAAGGATTAATACTCTACTCAACCTAATCCCTCCCAACTTCTTCCCTCACTTTTATTTTAAATGATAACGATTATCAATTTCAATGAAGTAGTGATAATTATTTGGGATATATGTCGGAATTATGGCAAGTTGGATATTGGGTAGTGCATCGACCCGCTCCGGAAAACTCACTCCGCTTTCCGCGGGCGGCTGGTGAGCCAGGCAACTACTTGAATCTACTTCATTGCAGCCTTGCACCGAGGAAGCTTGCTGCGTAGCGTTACTAGCAGACGCAGGTGCATTCTCGGGGTCTCACCTATGCCTTTCCTCCCGCAGGAGTCTCCGTGTATTTCCGGAGCTAGTTAACTTAAATAACATGCTAAAATGCACCCTTTTTCTTTTTACATTTATTCCTTCTTCCAATACTCCCTTAAGTTCTCCTTAACAGCTGAAGAAACAGTATTTCCTAACTCTATATAGGCACCAATCACTGAACCTGCCACTGGTGGGACTTCGGGTAATACGAGGGTCAAGTGGTTATTGTGATCTGCAAGTGCTTCTTTTATTAGTACTGGGAGTATAGTTGGATTGTTAAATAAACCACCACATAGTGTAACTTTTACCTTCTCATCTTGATTAAATAGTTTTTTATGTAACGTTACTATACTGTAAGCTATTTCTTTTGAGGTCTGTCTTAGTATTTCAACTGCAGCTTGGTCTTTTAATTCGTATGCTTGGTAAACCAGTTTTGATACTTGTGCAATGACTAATCTGGGAGATTCCGATTGATATACTTGATCAATCAACTCCCTGCCGCTGGTCACTTGAAAATGCTGATATAATAGGTCGACCAATTTGGTTTCCGGTCCACGACCATCTACATACTGTAAAACAGCCGCAATTCCTTTTCGCCCAATTTCATAGCCGCTTCCTTCATCTCCTAGTAAATAGCCCCAACCTCCAACGCGATCTTGTTCCTTCTTTTGATTGATGCCATAGGTGATAGAGCCTGTTCCACAGATTTGTACAATGCCAGGTTTTCCAAATGTCCCTGAATAAAGCGCATTTATCGAATCCACTTCAACCTTCAATCTTGTGTAAGAAGAAAGATAGGGAGAGATTATTTCTTCTAGCAATGCTGCCGAAGCTTTACTTCCCGCTCCTGAGATCCCTGCAAAAACACTGGATACTTGGAGGAGACTACCTGGAACTTTTCCCTCTATATCTTGAAAAATATGGAGAAACGTTTCTTTTAATTCTTGCTTCGTAACCGTATTAGGATTTGTTGCTCCATAAACTTGGTTCACTAAAACATTCCCATCTAAATCTGCCAGAGCAACCTCTGTCTTCGTTCCACCACCATCTATCCCAATTACATATCTCATCACTTTAGCCCCTTAATACAGAAAGTATTTCTTACGCACTTTCTCAAATCGTTGCGTATCTTCTGGTAATTGTGCACGGAATTCCTTTGTATCTCCTTGAATTACTTGCTTTCGTAACTTATCTGTTCCCGCTAACAAGTCCAAAAAGTAACGATTCAACTTTCCAGCTTGGATAAACTCCACATCCTCTGGATAGAGACGGTAAATCGTTTCTAGCAATCGGATTCCCATCTCGAAAGAACGCAGCTTCGACCGGTCGGAAACATGTACTTGCACTCCTTCACAAACCTCGCCAGCATGCTTTGAATACATTGGTTTAAAAACAGTCGGTCGAAAACGCACACCTTCTATTTTTAATGCATTCAATTCTTCTGTTAATTTTCTACTATCGATAAAAGGCGCCCCAATTACTTCGAAAGGTTTTGTCGTACCTCTTCCTTCTGACAGATTCGTCCCTTCTACAAGGCAAGTTCCTGGGTAGAGCACACACATATCCATCGTTGTCGTATTCGGTGATGGCGATACCCAGAACAGGTCGGTTTGGTCAAAGTACATTTCCCTAGACCAGCCTTCCATCGGTATTACTTCTACGTCACAATCAATAGCAAATTCATTTTTAAACAGAAGTGCCAATTCACCGATAGTCATCCCATGTCTGACTGGAATCGGAAACTTTCCAACAAAAGATTGGAACTCATTCTCTACTAAGTTACCCTCAATCGTTATTCCATTAATCGGATTTGGACGGTCCAACACAACAACCTTTTTCCCTTCCTGCCCACACATTTGCATCGTATTTGCTAATGAGTATATGAATGTATAATATCGCGCACCAATATCTTGTAAATCACAAAACACAACATCGACATCTTGAAGCATGTCTACATTTGGCTTCTTCTCTTTGTTATATAAACTATGTATCGGAACGCCGGTATAGGTATCGACACTAGAGTCTATTAATTTTCCCTCTTGAACTTCCCCACGAATTCCATGCTCCGGTCCAAAAAGTGCCGTCAGATTGATTTGATCGTGACGATAAAACAAATCAATGGTTGCTTCTAATTGATGATTCACTCCTGTTAAATTAGTAAGTAATCCAATACGTTTTCCCTCATAGTTATCTACATATTTATCTAAAAAAACTTCTAACCCAAGTTTCATTTATACTCCCCTACCCCACTAGTAATCTTTCAATAAAGCGTTTCCTATCCACAAGTATAGTAAATAAAAATACATCATTCAATCAGAATTCCTGAAATAAAATTTCACTTCAAAAATAAAAAAGCCATCCCAAGGAGATAAATCCCCTAGGACAGCCTACTAACCGAATCACGAAAAACAATTTGATATGGAATAATTATTCGCTTCGTCGGTTCATTTTTATTTTGCGTTTTTTCAATTAGGGCTTTTGCAGATTGAGCACCTAATTCATAGATTTGGATATCAACTGTCGTAAGTGCTGGTCTAGTAATCTCTGATAGATAGACATTGTTAAAACTAACTAATGAAATATCTTGCGGTACACGAATACCGTACTCCTCCAACATACTTAATATGCCGAGACTGATCAAATCATCACTTACAACCAGTCCCGTTGGTGGAGTATCTAGTGACATCAGATGCTCTACAGCTTCTCGACCACCAGATTTCAGAAATTCGGTATGAATCTTGTACGATTCACAGTCCTCTATCCCCGCCTCTTCCAAAGCAGCTAAATAGCCATTTTCACGGTCACGAGTCACAAACAAATCCCTTGAACCACCAATAAATCCAATACGACTATGTCCCATCTCAATTAAATGCTTTGTAATCTCTTTACCAGCTTTAAAGTTATCATTATCCACATGAGAGATTTGTGTCTCATAATCATACGGCTTTCCAACAATGATAAATGGAAAATTCTGCTCCCTTAGAAAATTAGTTACTTTATCATTAATACGAGAGTAAAGAAGAATAATCCCACCAACATAACTACCGTACACCAAACGCTGTACCTCATTAAAAATCTCTTCCTCTGTTTCACCAGTTGATAGGTACATTGAGTATTCGGCATCATGAATGACCGAGCCGATTCCTCGTAAGATTTCTGGAAAGAACGGATTTTGTAAGGCGGTATTCGTGGAAGACGGCAAAATAACTCCGACTGCTTTCGTCGACTTCGCAACTAGATTTCTAGCATTGACATTGGGATGATACCCCAATTCCTTCATCGCTTTTCGGACTTTTTTCTTTGTTTCTTCACTAATCCTAGGATTATTGGCAATTACACGGGAAACAGTAGAGGGGGAAACCCCGCTAATTTTTGCTACATCCTTTATCGTTACCATGACCCCACCTCTACTTTCCCTTTATAATGTTATACGTTTACTTTCTGCCCCATTCACAAACACGCTTTGGTTTGTTGCTCCAACTAACTCAATCTTAATTTCACGATAAGAAGGTTGATAGCTTCCTTCTTTTTCAACGACGTTTATTTCTATTTTATCGGCACTAGATTGAATTTCTAAATCTAATTTTAAAAATTCTCCATTTTCATAAGCAAAGCTTTCACCATCATCATCGTAAAATGTAAAGGAATAGCTCTCCTCGTTACTTGATGCATATACATTCATCGTTAATGTTTTTGTTTGCTTATCTTGATTGGAACTCCATTCCCCTTGCATAATAGCAGACCCTTTACGGACAAAAATTGGTAGATCTTCTAACTCGGCATGGATAAGGTGAACCTTCTCTCCTTCATAACTTGCACCAGTTGAAAATTCAACCCAATCTCCTTCAGGTAAATATACCGCCCTGTCCGTTACGGCAGGGTTTAGGATTGGTGCCATAATCACATTATCACCAATCATGAATTGGTCATTGATGTTGTATGTTTTCACATCGTCTGGATACTCCATTAGCAATGGACGCATAACCGGTAATCCTTGCTTACTAGCTTGATAGAATAGAGAATATAACTGCGGCATCCATACGTAACGCATTTGTATATATTTCTTCATAATCGCTTCGTACTTTTCGCCAAATTGCCACGGCTCTTGATAGCGGAAACCGATTGCTGAATGGTTACGGAAAAATGGTGTAAATGCACCAACCTGTGTCCAACGAGTTAATAATTCTGCATTCGTATCATGGGCAAACCCACCAACGTCTGGACCAGTGAAAGCTACACCGGATAGTCCAAGGTTCATTACCATAGGAAGTGACATTTGTAGATGCTCCCAGAAGCTACGATTATCTCCAGTCCATACGGAACCGTATCGTTGAACGCCAGCATAACCAGCTCGTGTCAACAGGAATGGTCGCTTTCCTTGAAGGTTATCTTTCATTCCCTCATACGTTGCTTTCCCCATTAATAGCCCATAAACATTGTGTAATTCACGGTGTGTCGTTGGATTACCATCATTACGGTGCATCACTTCAACATCCATTGTCTTTGTTTCATTAAATACGGCAGGCTCGTTCATGTCATTCCAAATACCTTCAATCCCTATTGACGTATAGAATGCATGCTTGTCGCCCCACCATTTGCGAACTCGCTCCTCTGTAAAATCAGGGAATGCACTCGCACCTGGCCAAACTTCACCATAGTATATGTCACCCTCGATATACTTACAGAAATTATCTTCTCGAACACCCTCTTGATAAATCGGATATTCCGAATCCTTTTTCACCCCAGGGTCCACAATTGGCACGACACGGATACCCATTTCTTTCAGATCAGCAATAAGCTTTTCTGGATTAGGGAAACGTTCTTTATCAAACGTAAAGACGCGGTACCCATTCATATAGTGAATATCTAAATGAATCACATCAACAGGAATGTTCTTGTCGATAAAATTCTGTGCTAGCTCTCTTACTTCTGCCTCTGTTTCATAGCTATAACGGGACTGATGATAACCAAGTGACCATTTCGGCGGTAACGGCATTCTACCAGTTAGGTATGTGTATTGCTCTAATACCATTTTCGGATGAGGACCTACCATCACGTAATAATCTAGCTGTCCACCCTCTGCAGAGAAAGAGTAATATTCTTCAGATGTTTTCATATCAAAGAACGTACGGAATGTATTATCAAAGAAAATTCCATGTGCATTTCCATCACGTAACGTCATGAAATACGGAATCGACTCATATAGTGCGTTCGTTTCAGGATTATGTGGTGCATACACGTCTGTGTTCCACATTTCAAGTCTCTCACCACGTTTATTTAGGTGACCCGACTTTTCACCAAAACCATAGAAATGATCATTTTCTTTCATCTGTTTAAATGCAATAACTTCACCATTTTCACGGTAGGCCATTCCATGTTTATCTTCTGAAACAAGAACTCTACCTTGCGGATCTAACACTTTTATTCTACAAGGTTGCTTTTCTATATGAAGTTCTAGTTTAGTAGATTTTAAAATTAGCACTTCTTCTGTATCATGCTCCTCAACTTCAACCAACTGTGGTTCCACAATAACAGCTTTGGAGTGATTTAATGCTGGCTTTTGTTTCTGATTCATCGTTACTCGAATAATAGCGTCGGTATAAAATTGGATAGCAACCTTGCCATTTACACACTGAAAGAAGTAGGCTGCTCCTGTTTTTTCAACATCGACTAGATTTCCGATATCGCGGTATACTACTGCATCAACTTTTTTCTCTTTACCAGGGTGTATGGCAAAGCTCGTATCTCCAAGCATGTTATACCTCCTATAGAATAGTATTGGTGAAACTTACAATTAGCCTCAATAAAACTACCTATTTCACTAATTTATATACGCGAGCCTCATAAGGTTTCAATCTATTTTCATCATTACTGTCATAGTTGCTAAGGAGTAGTTCCTTGCTCATACCATCTAATTCTTTTGGTAACGTTAATTCTGTTTCCTCAGCAAATAGATTCGTTACAATTAACGTCATCTCGTCACCGAATTTTCTTGTATATGCATAAATCTGATCATGGTCTTCCATCGTAATATCATAGCTACCATAAACAAGAACTTCAAACTCTTTTCTTAATTGAATAAGCTTCTTATAATAATGATAAATTGAATCGGGATTCTTCATTTCTGCTTCGACATTGATTTCTGTGTAATTAGGATTTACTTTCATCCACGGATTACCTGTACTAAATCCACCATTCTTATCCGTAGTCCATTGCATTGGTGTTCTGGAATTATCACGGCCTGTCTTCCAAATTACTTCCATAACTTCTTCCACAGGTGTTCCTTTTTCCAATTCATTATCATAGTAATTTCTCATCCCAACATCATCATAATCGTCAATAGAAGGGAATTGGACGTTCGTCATTCCAATTTCTTGTCCTTGATAAATAAACGGTGTGCCATGCATTAAGAAATACATCGTTGCTAACGCTTTAGCTGACTCTACAAGAAATTCTCCATCATTGCCCCAGGTAGATACCGAACGGGGTTGATCATGGTTCTCTAAGAACAAAGCATTCCAACCAGTTCCATCTAATCCTTTTTGCCATTTGGTCAACGTCTTCTTCAACGCTGGTAAATCAATACCATTTTCTGTTTCTTTTCTCCAAAGGCCCAGATGCTCAAATTGGAAAATCATATCGAACTTGCCATTCTTTTCTCCGACCCAATCATCCGCTTGTTCAAGGCTTACACCATTTGCTTCTCCAACCGTCATGATGTCATAGTTCGCAAAGGTATTTTGTTTTAATTCCTCTAAGAAAACATGAATACCGTCACGGTTCATGTGCCCCTCATAGGATGGAACATATTTCAAGTTATCCGGATTTGGCATATCAGGAAAACCAGGAACCTTTTTAATATGAGAAATGGCATCTACTCGGAAGCCATCAATTCCTTTGTCCAGCCACCAGTTAACCATTTTGTATAATTCATTACGTACCAATGGGTTTTCCCAGTTTAAATCTGGTTGCTTGCTTGAGAAAACATGCATGAAGTATTCTTTGGTTTTCTCATCGTATTTCCATGCCGAACCACCAAAGATTGATTCCCAATTATTTGGTTCTTTTCCTTCTTTACCTGGATGCCAGATATAGTAATCTCTGTATGGATTATCTTTGGAACTACGTGATTCAATAAACCATGGGTGTTCGTCTGATGTATGGTTAATAACTAAATCCATAATTAATTTCATATCTCTACGATGTACCTCAGCAAGAAGTAAATCGAAGTCTTCCATCGTACCGAACTCATCCATGATATCTTGGTAGTCACTGATATCATAGCCATTATCATCGTTAGGAGATTTATAGATTGGGCTCATCCAAATAACGTCTATTCCTAGGTCTTTTATATAGTCTAGTTTAGAGATTACGCCTTGAATATCGCCGATGCCATCTCCATTGGAATCCATGAAGCTCCGTGGATATACTTGGTATGCTACGGCTTCCTTCCACCATACTTTGTTCATAAGAATTCTCCTTGCTTATAATTATTCTGGTTGTTTTACAAAAAAAGAGACAGACATAAGTCTATTACTAACAAAGGTGTATTTAAACAATTAGCTAGTGCATATAACCCGCCCCGGAAATATACTGCGCTTTCCGCGGGCGGCTGGTGAGCCTCCTCAGAGCTATCGCTCTTGCGGGGTCTCACCGATGCCTTTTATCCCGCAGGAGTCTCCGTATATTTCCGGGGCTGATAATGTTCATTGTCCTTATTAAAAGACCTTTATTTTAGCTATGTCTTAGCCTCATCATATTTATTATCCTTTTGTCGCTCCGGAAGTTAATCCAGAGATTAGGTAACGTTGTAGTACTAAGAATACAAGTGCGATTGGTAGGGCGATTAGGATTGCGCCGGCTGCGAATCTTGTAAAGTTAGTAGAGAACTGGTCATTAATAAAGTTGTAAAGACCAAGTGCTAGTGTATAGTTTTCTGGACTTGTTAATACGATTCTTGGTAGCAAGAAGTCCATGAATGGTGCCATGAAGTTGAACAACGCAACAACCGCCAAGATTGGCTTCGCTAACGGAAGCATGATGGTCCAGAAAATTCGTAGGTGTCCAGCACCGTCAATTTTTGCTGCTTCATCTAGTTCTTTCGGAATTGTATCGAAATACCCTTTCACTAACCAAGCATTAAATGGAATTTGTCCACCTAGGTAGATGATTAGCAATCCCCAAAGTGAATCAGTCAAGCCAATTGTATTTAATAGAATATATAGAGCTACCATCCCCATAAGTGCTGGGAACATTTGTAGTAATAGGAACATATATAAACCATACTTACGACCAATAAACTTATATCGTGAAAAAGCATACGCAATTAATGATGTGATTACAACAGAACCAACAGCGTTCAAGACTGCTACAAACAAACTATTTTTGTACCAAGTTAGATAATCACTGTTTGGATCCGTGAACAACCACTTATAATGCTCTAAGGTTGGACTATCTGGGAATAAATCCGTTACTAGCATATTTGTGCCAGGGTTTATACTCATCATCACTGCCCAGAACAATGGATAACCGATAATCACAAACATAATTAAGAAAAAGATATAGATGAACGCTACCTCAATTTTTGATTTTGTTTTACGTCTCATAGCCATTAGTAACGTCCCTCCTCTTTAAATGCCGCAGTTTTTCTGAATTGGAAGAATGCAAATCCCATAACGAGAAGTCCCATAATAATCGTAATCGCTGCTGCCATATTGTAGTTATTCGTCTCAAATGTTAATTTGTAAACCCAAGAGATTAGAATGTCGGTTCCACCAGCATTTTGTCCGCGGACAGCAGGGTTACCTTCATTAAATAGATAAATAATATTAAAGTTATTAAAGTTACCAGCATATTGCATGATTAGTAGTGGTGCAGTTGCATATAGTACGTGTGGTAATGTAATGTGGCGTAACTTTTGCCAGCGAGAACCACCGTCAACATCAGCTGCTTCATACATATCGGCTGGAACACTTTGGAGTACTCCAGTAAACAAGGCAAACACAAACGGGAAACCAAGCCAAGTTTGAATCATAATAAGTGCAACTTTTGCCCAGAATGGATCCGATAACCAAGGAATCATAATTTCAAACTGACTTAAGATATCACGGTTAATCGCCCCAAACGTTGGGTTAAATAAAGCGGAGAAGATTAAGATAGAAACGAACGCCGGTACAGCCCAAGGTAAAATAAGTACGGTACGAATAGTTCGTTTAAACTTAACACGCTTGTCATTTACTAACATTGCTAAGAAAAATCCGAGGACGATTTGTAATGTAGTAGCAACAACTGTCCATACGATCGTCCAGGTAAATACGCTAAAGAAGGTATCTTTCCAAACACCGATATTCACTAAATCTACAAAGTTATCAAAGCCTACCCAAGATAATAGATTACGAGGTGGTGCATTGTATTGATTATAATCGGTAAACGCTAAAGCAAGCATAAATAGTAGTGGTAATACTACGATGAATACAAGCATAATTAAACCAGGAATAATCATGAAATACGGGAATCCACCGTCATAAAAATCTAGCATTCCTTTTAGTAGGGAAGGTTTTTTTCTTCCTTCTTCTCTTGCAATTGCATCCTTCCTTGCATCACGAATATTATAGATATAAATTATAATTCCAAAGAACAATACAATTAATGAGATGAGTCCTTGTAATAACAGTTGTATCGAATGGTGCTCACGTGGAATCGTCCCTAATGTAAACAATCCCCAAATACCGATATCTAAGTAGTCCCATGTAGCGACCAAGAAGGATATCGTTACGATCAGAAAGATCAATCCTTTTAGTATTCTACGATTGTATAGCTGCCCTAATCCTGGAACAATGACAGATAACAGTGTAGCAATATTTCGAGGTTGGCTTAATCCGGTTTTCCTCTTTTCTTGTTTCTGTGCCATGTTTGTTTCCTCCTTAGAAAACTTGTTATTCACCTCTCTTTGGCGAATCGATTAGTTTTCTTTATACTTCATACGTGAAAATTTTAACGGTATCGATTCTATTTCTTGCTAAAATTTCTGTACGTAACTTGATGTGATTCTTGTTAGTTATAAACTAATAAACTAGTATTTTCTGAAAAGGTAGTGAAATAGGATATGGGAGCACGAAGCCCCCATATACCTTAAAATCTATTATTAGTTAGCACCAGAAGCTTCAATATTGCTTAGAATCATTTCTACAGCTTCGTCCATTACTTCATCAACAGGCTCACCTTTAGAGATAAAGTTTAGTGCATTGTTGATTGGCTCCCATACTTGTTGCATTGCTGGTACGTTAGGCATTGGCTCACCATAAGTAGTTTGCTCAGCAAATGCAGAGTAAATTTCATCGTCAGCGATGATTGGGTTTTCTACTGCGTCATGACGTGGAGGAATTTCCCCAGCAACTTCATAGTAAACCATTGAATTTTCTTCGTTTGTAATAAACTTCATTAAATCAGTAGCCCACTCTTTGTTGTCAGAGTAGTAAGAAAGCATGTAAGATTTTACCCCTACAAATGATTTAGGATTTTCACCATTATCAAGAAGTGGAAGAGGCACAACACCTAAGTCTTCACCAAGAGCTTCTTGGTATTCACGAACCATCCAAGGACCGTTTAATACTGTAGCTACTTTACCTTCTTTAAATAGACCGTTCATAATATCAGGTGTTAAATCTTGTGGAATATATCCATTGTTGAACCAAGATTGAACTAGGTCTCCACCTTCTTTTGCACCATCATTTGCTAAACCAACATCAGCGATGTCATAGTTTTCACCATCGTTAGCAAATACGTAAGCACCATATCCAGAGAAGAATGGATATACGAAGTAGAAGTTAGCAGCTTCCATTAGGAAACCATATTTATCTTGGCTAGCATCTGTAAAGTCTGCTGCTACTGCCATGATGTCTTCCATTGTTTCTGGAGCATCAGTTAAAGATTTATTGTAGTACATTGCATAAGTTTCCATAACTGCTGGAGCACCCCAGTAGTCGCCATCGTATGTTACTGCTTCTAATGCAATATCTGTGTACTCAGATTCAACATCACTTAAATCTACTGGATCAACCAAACCACGCATTGCAAGGTCACCGATACGGTCATGTGGTTGGAAAATAATGTCTGGACCATTTCCTGCAGGTCCTTCAACGTCAAGCTTCTCTACTTGGTCAAGCATATTAATTGGAACTAGTTCAACTGCAATACCAGTTTCCGCTGTATACTTATCTGTAATTTGTTTCACTGCATTTTCTTGCTTTTCTTCTGCATTCACCCAGATTGTTAGACTTTCTGGTTTTTCAGGCATTTCGCCTTCTGCAGTTTCTCCGTTATCTGTTGAAGTTGAGTCATTATTAGTATCTCCTGACTCTTTCACTTCTTCAGGTCCACATGCTGCAAGCACTAGGGCTAGTACTAAAGCAACAAATAATCCTAACCATTTTTTCATTGTAATTTACCCCCCAAAAGGATGTTGTGATAACGTTTGCACAAAACGCTTTAGGAAAACGTTTGCACAAATCATTTCTACTTCATTATACAAGTTTTATAGATTTATGCAACCCTTTTCATAAAACAGCAAAATAATTATTCTATCAATCAAGGTAACGCTTACAAACTTTTGATATTTTGTTATACTAGTAAAAAGATTTATAGCATAACACTTTGCTAATAATCTAATTTTATGCAAACGATTGTACAAAAAGGAGTGTTTACATTGATAAAGGAAGCTATCTTCCATCGTCCTAAAAATAATTTTGCTTATGCGTATGATAAGGAAACGCTTCATATTTTATTACAAACGAAACAAGGTGATGTAGGTTCCGTCGAATTAATATATGGTGATCCTTATGATTGGGCAAATGATGAATGGCAGACAGAAACATTGCCTATGAAAAAATCAGGGTCTACATCGCATTATGATTATTGGTTGGTAGAAGTTAAACCGTCATTTAGAAGAATGCGCTATGGATTTCGTTTAAAAGATGAGAAGGAAACTTGCTATTACATGGAAGGTGGTACTTTTAATGAACAGCCAAACGATATTGCCAACTATTTCTGCTTCCCTTACTTAAATGCAGTTGATGTGTTTCAAGCACCAGAATGGGTAAAGGATACAGTTTGGTATCAAATTTTTCCAGAACGATTCGGAAATGGTGACCCTTCAATCAATCCTGTAGGAACCCTGCCTTGGGGAAGCACAGACCCCAGTCCAGCCAATTTCTTTGGTGGAGACTTTCAAGGAGTAATCAATCATCTGGACCATTTAGTAGAACTTGGAATTAACGGAATTTACTTTACTCCGATATTCAAAGCACATTCCAATCATAAGTATGACACGATTGACTACATGAAAATCGATCCACAGTTCGGTGACAAAGAAGTATTTCGTAAGCTCGTACAGGAATGTCATAAGCGTGGTATCCGTGTCATGCTGGATGCAGTATTTAATCATAGTGGTTTTTATTTTGCTCCTTTTCAAGATGTCTTGGAAAATCAGGAAGATTCCAGCTACAAAGACTGGTTCCATCTTTGGGAGTTCCCAGTAATGACGGAGCCACGTCCAAACTATGATACGTTTGCTTTTGTACCTTCTATGCCGAAACTTAATACAGAAAACGCTGCAGTCCGGGAATATCTACTAAAGGTAGCTCGATATTGGGTGGAAGAATTTGATATTGATGGTTGGCGATTAGATGTGGCTAACGAGGTTGATCATGCATTTTGGAGAGACTTCAGGAGAACCGTTAAGTCCGTTAAACCGGATGCCTATATTCTTGGCGAAATCTGGCATGACTCCATGCCATGGCTACAGGGTGATCAATTCGATGCTGTGATGAACTATCCATTTACTAATGGTGCCATTAACTATTTTGCCAAATCAGAGGTATCTGCTCAGGAATTCCAAGATGCCATTACTAAGGTACAGCATATGTATCCGAAAAATGTAAATGAGGTAGCTTTTAACTTGCTGGATAGTCATGATACTCCAAGAATATTAACACTAGCGAACGGGAATCCAGATCGTGTAAAACTACTTTATCTATTCCAGCTTTCCTTTGTTGGCTCACCTTGTATTTACTACGGAGATGAAATCGGAATGGATGGTGGACAAGATCCAGGTTGCCGTGCTTGTATGGAATGGGATGAGACGAAACAGGATCGTGAACTGTTCGATTATCTTAAAACGCTTATTCAGTTAAGAAAACAAGAACCAGTATTTGGAAATGGTGGAGACTTCCGATTCTTACATGCAAGCAATGATAAAAATTATATTGTTTATGAAAAGTTTAATAATGAGAAACGCCTTATCTTTATCATAAATAATAGTACAGAGACTATTAATGTACCTATTGAACAACTATCTGTTAGCAGTAACCGATTAAATGAATGGCTACTAGCGAATGGAAATGTTCAAAAACAGAATTTGGATAACACATCCATTAAAGTAGATGGGCTTGGATTTAACATAATCGAACAAGCACTGCAATAAAAATTAGGGACTGAACAGCAATTACTGCTGATTCAGTCCCTATATCATTTATGCTTTACGCTTACGGATAACAAACCAAATACCAAGTAAAGCAACAACGCCTGCAATAGTAATGGCGTACCAAATCGTATAATCTGTAGTTGTTTCGTCCTGCTCTACTTCTTCTACTACATAAATCTCAGCCGATTCCTTCGGTAGATGAAGTACATAGCCCTCTTCATTTTTCGAGATAGATTCCTCCCCTAGTTTAGCGACTAGCTTACTAATGGTTGGTAATTCTTCATCGGTAAGGACAACCTCTTGGTCTTCTACCGTATTATTAATCGCGATTAAAAGTTGCTCATCCTCATACGTTCGTGAAAATACAGAGGTACCTATTTGGTCGACTAGCATCACAAAATCACCTTTTGTTAAAGCAGGATTCTCCTGTCTCATCTCACCTAGTGTAGAAATATAGGAAATTATTTCATGATCTTGGAACTCCATCAGGTGGCGGTTATCCGGATCTTCCCCACCATCCATAGCAATTTCTGTCCCGTAGTAGACAATAGGAATCCCTGGTGCCGTGTACATATATGCTAAAGCTAGCTTCAAACGCGTTGCTGGATCTTCGTTATTTTCCAAGACTAAACGAGTAAAACGCTTATTATCATGATTATCTATAAAGTTGCCAAGAATATATGGATTTTCATACAACGTCTGATTTCTTTCCCATATCCCATGCATGTATCGTCCAATTCGCTGATCAGCATTGCTGAATATACGTGTTGCTTCATTGAAAAATGGATAATCTACAAATGAGTCAATTCCAGTTTTTGCGTAATCTGCCACATAAGTTGGGTCACTATGCCAAACTTCTCCTATTAAAAAGAAATCCTCTTTTACAGACTTCACTTCAGTCGCAAATTGCTCCCAAAAATCCTTCGGTACATGTTTCACAGTGTCTAGACGATAGCCATCAATATCTGTTTCTTCTATCCACCATTTTGCCATATCCAATAGGTACTTCCGTGTTTCCGGATTTTCTTGTGCTAAATCAGGTAATCCCGCTAATCTACCATTTTCTACATTTTCTTGATTATCCCAATCAAGGATGGTTTGATCTTCATGGAACCAATCCTGTTTGTCTGGATCAGTAAGCCATGGATGCTGATAACCAGTATGGTTTACCACAAGGTCAAGGATTATTTTGATATCGCGTTCATGCGCTTCTTGTACTAACGTTTTAAATTCCTCCAATGTTCCAAAGTGCTCTTCCACTTCATAAAAATCTTCTGTCCAATAGCCGTGGTAGCCTTTTGGTTCATTTTTAACAATTGGTGTTAGCCAAATAGCGGTAAACCCCATTTCTTGAATATAGTCTAGTTTTTCAATAATCCCTTGGAAATCTCCACCATGATAAGCACGTGGGTCATTAAGATCCACTTGATAGTCATTAGAGGTATCTCCATTATGGAAGCGATCGGTCATTATAAAATAAATCATTTCATCTTCCCATGTATCTTTTTCTTCTGCATGTACTGGTATAATGATGTTACAAATTAGTATGAGCGTGATGAAAGCAGTTAATATTTTTCTCATCCTTTACCCCCCTGTTGTTTTCTAGACCATTCTATCTTATTCATCTATTTTTGGGTAGCGTTTTCATTAGGATACAAAAGGAATTAGAAAGGCTAAAATTAGACCTTTCCAATTCCATTCATTTAATTTTCCTCTATTTTCACTTGTGAACGAAATACTACTTTTTCATCGGATTCCCTAACCCCTTCTACAACGATTAGGTTCTGACCGAGACTTGATAAATCCTTCTTGATTATTAGTGTATCTCCAGGTAAAGCTTCATTTAAGTAGTTCACTTCTATAGAATTTGTATGGTATTTCTCATGCTCAGCTAATTGGAAGCAATCCATCATATAATCCACATATCGTGAGTTATTTAGATGTCCATTGAAATCAATATCGCTATACCCGATCGTTTTATGATAGGCAGTTTCTAAGTTCTCTGTAGCTTTAATTTTCCCTAAGGAAACATCAATCGCTCTATCTTCAATAAGTTCCGGATACTCTAGATTAATGGCATCACTACGTTTTAAACGACGTTTCTTTAAATCCATAATTACCCAAACGGATACAGCTCGCGCTATTACTTCTCCTTGATGATCATATACAAGATAATCACGTTCAAATTCAAGCTTCCCAGGTTTAAGTGGCCAAGTTTCAATCGTGATTTCTTCGTCTAGCTTCGGGTTACGGATGATGTCTACGCGGATTCTAATGAGTACAAAGGCGACGCCATAATTCTCCAGCAATTGATTAATTCCTACGCCAAGGTTTTCAGCGGCTAAATTAGCAACATCTTGAAAATAATTATATAGCGTACTAAGTCGTAATTCCTTTTTAAAATCAACGTCTCCTAAGTCTACATGGTAGTTTTTCTTGTAACGTGCTGTTTGTTCCATTGCTCTCTCTCCTAGTTACCATTTCTATATTTAACTCTACCATAAAGTGGATAATGGAAACTTGTTTGATGATTCTTTGGGGATGTTCCCATAACGAAAAAAGCCAACTCTTGATTCAGGAATCCCTGATCCAAGAGTTAGCCTTTAAACAAATCTTAGTTTAAACCTCTCATAAATTTCTTCAACTTAGGAGAGAAAATTAATAACACAATACCTAACGCGATTGCAATACCACCTAGTACACCGAAGTATGCAATTTCTGTTTCAGGTGTGTAGAAACGCACAACCTGTGCATTAATTGCTTGTGCAGATGAGTTAGAAAGGTTCCATAAACTCATCATTTGCGCAGCGAACGCAGCTGGTGCAAGTTTTGTTGATGCTGATAATCCTACCGGTGAGATTAATAATTCACCCATTACGATCAGGAAGAATGTTAATACTAACCATAATGGACTAACTAGTGTTCCTGTTCCACCATTTAAATAAGCTGGTAACATCATGACAATAAACGCTGACCCAGCAAACATTAAACCGAATGAGAATTTATGTGCTACCGATGGCTGCTTGTCCCCTAGTTTCGTCCATAATCCAGCAAATAATGGAGCAAACATAATAATGAATAATGGGTTAAGCGATTGGAACCAAGAAGCTTTTAATTCGATACCCATAAAGTTTAAATCTGTTCTTTCATTTGCAAAAGTAGCCAGAATACTAGACTGCTGTTCGGCAATTGCCCAGAATACCATTGCAGCAATAAACAATGGAATATAAGCTAATAGACGAGATTTTTCATCAGCAGTAGTTTTCGGACTACGGAACATAAAGATAAAGTATGCAGTCGGGATGATGATACCCAATATACTAATTGCAAAAATAATCCGTTCAACGTTTAACCAACCGCCAGTAATACCTACCCAACCAATTAGCGCAAGAAGAACAAGGACTAGAAGTATGATTTTAGTAATACGTCCTTTTTCAGGCTTAGTTAGAGGATTAGGCACAATTGTACCAGCAAGTCCTAGGAACTTTTTACGAGTAACAACAAAAACAATTAAACCAATTGCCATACCAATTGCTGCAACACCAAATCCTAAGTGGAAGTTTACTTCTTCACCTAGTGTACCAACAATATATGGAGCAATAAATGCACCCATGTTAATACCCATATAGTAAATACTAAATCCTGAATCACGGCGTGGATCCTTCATGCTGTATAGATCCCCAACCATACCACCAACGTTTGGTTTTAATAAACCTGTACCCAAAATAATGAATACCATCGAAATGAATAACCCAGAGGCACCCATTGGTAGTGCTAGGATAATATGACCAATCATGATGAGTACTCCACCATGGAATACGGTACGAGCTGTACCTAAGATACGGTCAGCAATCCAACCACCGATGATACCTGACATATATACAAGCGACCCATAAATCGCCATAATCGAGTTTGCTGTAGTTTGGTCAATACCAAGTCCACCGTCGGAAACTTCGAAGTACATGTAGAATAGTAAAATTGCACGCATACCGTAGTATGAAAAACGTTCCCAAAACTCAGTGAAAAATAGCGTTGACAAACCTTTTGGATGTCCAAAGAAACCTTTCTGAGGAATCGTTTTTAGGATGGCATCCTTGTCGTTTGTTTTCATGAATATATAGCCTCCTAATGTTTTAAATTACTTAAAATTTACTGAAATCTTTTGTCGAATCAACTCGTTTATTTTATGGCAAACAAAAGCTTGCGTAAAGGGGTTTTTAAGAAGTGATATTGTTCTAAAAATAAGTAAAATAGTGAATCATTTTTATGTAAGCGGTACAGTGGTAGTATTTCCTTCATCCCGTTTTCCATTAATAGTAAAAATATGGGAAAAGGAATAAAAATTTCTTGGATTTCTTGAACGTGCTTATCGAATCAAAATATGAGATACTTTACAAAAAATTAAAGTGAAGGTGTCTTTATTAATGGACATGAAGAAGATTGAAGCAGAATTAGCAAAAAGTGATAAGTTCGTTAATGATTTAAAACAAATACTAGAGGAGTCTGTTCCTTCTAATACAGAATTTCCTGATGATATCTATATATTGTTTTCCCAACTCACTCATATAGAGGAAGTTAAAGAGGAGTATAAATTATTAGTTATACGTGATCTAAAGGCTATTTTGTCCGAGATTAGCAATCCAACTCAAGACCCTTCTTTTATCCAAATGGATGACGATGAACTGGAGGAAGCAAACCATCTCTATCGTCATGCAGTTAATGGATATGAAGATGCACAAGTAGAACTTGGCCACTTGTACCGTATGATTGGTCGTGAAGATTGGGCGTTTCCGTGGTTCGAAGCATCAGCAAATGCAGGAAATCCTGAAGCACTATACTGGTTAGGAAATTACTATTATATGGGTAAAGTGGTTAAACAGGATATTGAGAAGACCTATTATAGTTATAAAGAGTCCGCTGAGAAAGGTTTTCCAGATGCGATGAATAATTACGCAGATATGTATTTACGAGGGGAATTTGTTGAAAAGAATCCGAAGCGAGCATTAGAACTATTTAGGAAGGCAGCCGATAATGGAGTTCCAGAAGCGATGTATACATTGGGTTATATGTATGAAAATGGTGTTGGGACAGATGTCGACTTGCAGAAATCCAAAGAATGGTTTAAGGAATCTGCTCTTGCAGGTGATGTATTCGCAGCCAATAAATTAGGACACGAAGCAGTGGAAAATGGCTTGGGGGAAGAAGCCATTTCCTGGTATAAAATGGCTGCAGATCGAGGAGATTCGTATGGGGAATTTAATCTTGGAATGTGCTATGAAAATGGTATCGGGACACCAGTTAATATGAAAAAGGCCAAGATTTGGTATCAAAAAGCAGCTTTAAAGGGGGATGTGCAAGCGAAGGAAAAGTTAAAAGAAATATAGTTATGACTAGCTACAGTTACTATCCCATTCCCAAGAACTAAATAGAATTCGAGTTTATCACACCTCTTAGGATAAACTAAAGATAATACATTTCAGAAGGTGAGCCAATGCAAACAAACAATAAACCCAATAGATTAATTACTGAAAAGTCCCCATATCTTCTCCAACATGCTCATAACCCTGTTAACTGGTTTCCATGGGGAGAAGAAGCATTCATGAAAGCAAAACAAGAAAACAAGCCTATCTTTCTCTCTATTGGTTACTCGACTTGCCATTGGTGTCACGTCATGGCTCATGAGTCTTTTGAGGATGAAGAAGTCGCTAAAATATTAAACGAACATTATATATCCATTAAAGTAGATCGTGAAGAACGCCCCGATGTTGATTCGATCTATATGAAAGTGTGTCAGATGATGGCTGGTCATGGTGGTTGGCCGCTAACTATTTTTATGACGCCAGACAAGATTCCTTTTTATGCTGGGACCTACTTTCCAAAAGAAAGTAAATATGGTCGACCTGGTTTAATCGAGGCGCTGGAACAGCTACATAAGAAATATACGACCGACCCAGAACATATTTCTGAGGTAACGGAAAGTGTCAAACAGGCACTTGAAAGTTCGGCTCGTGAGAAAAGCGATCAGCGTCTAACAAAAGAACACGCTGACCAAGCGTTTCAGCAGCTTGGACGAGGCTTCGACTTTACATATGGAGGTTTCTGGGAAGCACCTAAGTTTCCACAACCACAGAATCTTATGTTTTTACTTAAGTACTATCATTTCACTGGTAAAATTGCAGCTCTTAAAATGGTGGAAAGTACCCTACAAAATATGGCTGCGGGTGGCATTTGGGACCATGTAGGATTCGGTTTTGCTAGATATGCTACAGACGAAAAGTGGCTCGTCCCCCATTTCGAAAAAATGCTTTATGATAACGCACTTCTACTGATGGTCTATACGGAATGTTACCAAATCACAAAGAAACCTTTTTATAAAAACATCGCAGAACAAATCATTAGCTTCATTCAACGTGAAATGACTAGTAGAGATGGAGCATTTTATTCTGCAATCGATGCGGATACTGAAGGCGTTGAGGGCAAGTATTACGTGTGGGATGGTGAAGAGATTTTTGACATTCTTGGGGAAGACCTCGGAGATATTTATACGACAGCTTACGGAATTACACCAGTTGGAAATTTTGAGGGGAAAAATATCCCCAATCTTATTCGCTCTAATTTAGAAAGTGTGGCAGATGAGTTTGATTTGTCGGTATCGGCTTTGGTTTCACAACTAGAAGATGCTAGACAAAAGCTCTTATCAGAACGAGAAAAGCGAGTGTACCCACATGTTGATGATAAAATTTTAACCTCATGGAATGCGATGATGATTGTTGCACTAGCCAAAGCTGGAAAGGTTTTTCAGAATAAGGATTACCTAGCGATGGCTGAAAGCGCGATGCAATTTATTGAAGAGAAGTTATTCGATCATGAGCAGCTTAAAGCACGTTACCGTGATGGGGAAACAAAATACAATGCCTATTTAGATGATTACGCATACGTAGCGTGGGCTTATTTGGAGCTTTATCAAGCAACATTTCAGCTTGAATACTTATCAAAGGGAAAAGAACAAGTAGACAAGATGATTGAATTGTTCTGGGACAATAAACAGGCTGGTTTCTTTTTCAGCGGGAAGAATAATGAAAAGCTCATTTCAACTGACAAAGAGATCTATGGAGGGGCTACACCATCGGGGAATAGTGTTGCTGCTCTTGTTCTTACTCAAATGGTCAGTCTAACTGGGGAAATGAACTATTTAGACAAGGTAGAAGAAATGTACTTCACCTTTTACGAAGATATAGACAGGCAGGCTTCCGCAGCGGTATTCTTCCTCCAAAGTTTATTGCTTACGGAGTACCCGACAAAAGAAGTGGTCGTCCTAGGAGATTCGGACAGTTGGAAACCACTAGTAAGAGAGCTCCAAGAACAGTTTTCTCCGGATATCGCTTTACTAGTTGCAGATAATCCAGAGATGCTAAAGGATGTTGCTCCATTTGCTGCGGAGTATATCATTCTAAATGATCAAGCTACTATTTATGTATGTGAGAATTTTGCTTGTCAGCAACCTACGAACGACATCGATTTAGCACTATCTAAATTGAAGAATAGCACAGTTTGATACTAAAGCACCCCTGAAGTTTTAGGCTTTCAGGTGTGCTTTAGTACATTTTATTTATTCCGAATAAACCCTTCCTAGCTCCTTTGCCCGCTCCGTTCCACGTTTAATACATTCAATTAACGCTTCTTGAAATTTATATTCTGTTAGCACGTTAAAGCCCGCTTCAGTTACTCCTTGTGGGGACATAACCTGTCTATACAAAGTGGATGCTTCCTCTGATGTCGATTCGATTAACCTTGCCGAACCAATGAATGTTTGAATAATTAATTGCTTGGTTACTTCTTTTTCAAGCCCAAGCTCTTCTCCAGCTTTTTCCATCGCCTCAATAATATAGAAGATATACGCAGGACCACTTCCAGATAGCGCAGTAACAGCATCTATATCTTTCTCAGCAATATGTGCTACATAGCCTATGGTACCAAAAAGGAGCGTCGCTATTTCTACATCTTCCTCTGAGGCAAAGTCTCCTGCTGCGATTCCTGTAGCTGACTTGCCAATTGCGGAAGGTGTATTCGGACATGCCCGAATAACTGCCGCACGATGGCCCAGTAGCTTAGAAATGTGGAAACTTGGAATTCCTGAGACGATTGATAAAAATAATTGTCTTTCGTTCGTATATGGCTGAATCTGCTCCATCGCTACGGAAAAATCATTCGGTTTCATGGCTAGTATGACGATGTCTGCGCTCGATAGCAGACTTTCTCGATTATGTGTAACTTTAACTTGGTATGTATCCCATAGCCGCTGAAGACGTTCCACATTATTGTTATTCGTAATCCAAAGCTGATCCGGTGTTACAAGTTTCTCACTAAGTAATCCTGCAATGATAGATTCTGCTATAGCACCTGCACCAAGAAAAGCTATTTTTTTCTTATCCAACATCGAAATCCCCCCTATCCATGTCTGACCTCTCCTTTACTTCATTTCGTTCAATATATGTGATATAAACCTATACTTATTACTTATTTTAATCATACATTCACCTGCAGCTGCTAACAACTACAAATAAATAAGGCAATTGAATCTTCGGACCCAACTGCCTTTTATCTTTTCCTACTGCTTTAATTCCTGTAAATCTTGAATACTTTCCTGAACTAAAGTAACCGCTTGGCTCATTGCTGCTCCACCACCAAAGGCAGCCGTTACACCAACAGCCTCTAATATCTCCTCCTCGGAACACCCTTGGTCGATGCAGCCTTTTGTATGATAAATAATACAATATTCATCCTGTGCATACAGGCTAACTGCTAATGCAATTAATTGTTTTTGCTTTTGTGATAATTTTCCTTCTTTAAAACATTCTTCAGTAAAAGAGTTATAGAGCTCCGCTAACTTTGGCATCTTTTTCGTAAAATTGCCAATTCCAGTTTTATAGTCCATTAAAGCTTCTTCTGTGATATTTCTTGCTTCCATCAAATTCACTCCCAATTTTAAAATTCTAATGTTAGTATGAGCGAAATCGTTAAGGATACTCCTGAACTTGAATCATTTTAAGGCAAATTAACTATAAAATTATCCTTGCAAAATGAATGTACCATGTTACAATAATGAACAAGTATTCTGAATAGAGTACTAATAATTGAATAGAGGAGAGTTTAGAGAGATGAGTGAGCAGAGAGTAGCTGAGAGAGGATTTTATGGAGAGTTTGGAGGTAGCTTCATCCCCGAGGACCTGCAAAAGGTTTTAGGGCGTTTAGATGAGGCATTCGAAAGGTACAAGGATGATCCGGAATTTCAAGAGGAATTTCGCTATTATCTAAAGGAATATGTGGGACGAGAAAATCCACTAACCTTTGCCCAAAACTTAACCCAAAAATTAGGTGGAGCTAAAATCTATTTGAAACGTGAGGATCTTAATCATACTGGAGCCCATAAGATTAATAATGTCATTGGGCAGATCTTACTAGCTAAACGAATGGGCGCTACTAGAATTATTGCTGAAACTGGCGCTGGACAACATGGCGTTGCTACGGCAACTGCATGTGCTATGTTCGACATTCCATGTACGATTTATATGGGAAAAGTGGATACTGAACGACAAGCACTTAATGTTTTTCGAATGGAGTTATTAGGGGCTAAGGTTGTAGCCGTAGAAAGTGGCCAAGGACGATTAAAAGATGCTGTTGATGCTGCATTAGGAGACCTTGTTGATAATTTCCAAGATACGTTCTATTTACTTGGTTCGGCTGTTGGACCACACCCATATCCAACCATCGTGAAGCATTTTCAAGCTGTAATTAGTGAAGAATCCAAACGACAAATTCTTGAAAAAGAAGGAAAACTACCGACTGCGGTAGTTGCATGTGTTGGCGGAGGAAGTAATGCCATTGGGGCATTTGCTCACTATATTGATGAGCCAACAGTTCGTCTGGTTGGTGCGGAGCCTAAAGAGGCACCAACGATGGCTGAAGGTGTACCAGCCGTTATTCATGGATTTAAATGTTTAACAATATTGGATGAAAATGGTGAACCAAAACCGACGTATTCTATAGCTGCTGGGCTAGATTACCCTGGTGTTGGACCAGAACATAGCTATTTAAAAACTAGCGGAAGAGCAGAGTATGTAACTGTAACTGGTGACGAAGCACTAGAAGCTTTTCAAGTGTTATCTAAAACAGAAGGAATTATCCCTGCTTTAGAAAGCTCACATGCTGTGGCTCATGCGATAAAACTTGCAACTACCTTGTCTAAGGATGATATTATAATCGTAAACCTCTCGGGTAGAGGCGATAAAGACGTCAATCAAGTTTTTGATATGTTGAACAAATAAAGAAATTTAAAATAGCCCCCACTATTCGTAGTGGGGGCTTTATTAAAATCAAAGAATTCCATCCAATATTTTTTTTAATAAGCCGTTAGTCAATGGATCTAGCAGCTCTCCTGTCACTGGATTTAGAATCCGATTAACTATTTCTCCCGTCTTCGGGTTGATGAGCTTTCCAGTTAGTGGATTTAGTACTGGAATAATTGCTTCTTCCGTAATCGGGTCTAAGAGCATACCTGTCACAGGATCTAATACTAAATCAATAACTTCTCCTGTAACTGGATCAATAAGTTTTCCGGTAATTGGGTCTAAAATAGGCTCAAGCACTTCTTCTTTTATTGGCTCTACTACCTTCTCTTCTACTTCCTCCAATACAGGATTAACTACGTCTTCTTGGACAGGATCAAGAACATTTTCTTTCACCGGATCGAGTACAGGGGTTAATACTTTTTCATCAATCGGATCTAGAACCTTTTCTTTTACTGGGTCCAAAACCTTATCGTTAACCGGATCTAATACATTGTCTTTCACAGGATCTAGAACCTTATCCAAAACCTCGTCCTCAGATCCATTCTCTCTTAGTAGCTTTTCTAATAACGACTTTATTCCAAACCAATCTTCTTCTATTTGTTGCCGTTCCGCTCTTAACTTTTCCAGTTCTTCCTTCAAATCTTCATACAAACCCCTCTGACCTTCTAATTGCTCATTAAGCTTAGATAGTCGTTCTTTAAGGGATTCAGTCTCATCACTTTCTTCTTCTGTATCATCTGAAAGGCTATATTCAATTGGTTTACCAGCTTTTTGAAGTTCTGCAAACTGTATTAGCTGTTCATAAACACCAAGTTGAGATTTTACTTTTTCTAAATCTGTTAGGCGTTTTTCATATTCTGCTAGCATGGACTCTAGTGTCGGAGTATTGCTTTCCAGTTCTTCGATTAGTTTACCGCCTTCAGTTAATACCTCCGTCAATTGGATCAGTTGACCACTAACATATTCCAATGTAGCAGGTATATCCTCTGAGATAGGTAGAAGTTTATCCAATCCTATGTTTTTGGAAATGGAACTTTCTAACTTTGATAACAGTCGTTTTGTTTCCCCGACATAGTCACCACCCAATATCTCATTTAAACTTTCAGATACAATGGCTAGGAGCTCTTTTAGTTGTGCTAAATCTTCCTCTTGACCATCAAGTAAATCTAAAATGTCTTGAAGTAATTCTTCGCGTTCTTTATCATCTTCCCCATTCAAGATTTTTTCTAGCTCTTCTAAACTTAGCATTGGATTATAATCAGGTAGTTCCCCACAATCACTAAGATAACACGTATGAATATTAGCATTAGCCAATGATATGCTTTCAACAAATTGGGCTTCCACATTCATAACAACATTCTCTAGACAAACCCAACCTAACTGTCCTGGCTTACAAAGACCTCCAATGTTTGGTAGCTCATTATTGACAGTTTGCGCCTCTAAGTTACTAACTGGAATTGGTCCAGGTGATGTAATTCGAACGACGAGAGGCTCAAGTCCTTCTCCACGCTCAATTACCTTTGTTATCGTTAGTCCATAAATGTTCCCCTCCGAAATGGAGATTTTACCTGTCAATGCACCAATTAAGTCCATCGCACCATCGACTTTTTCCGTTTCGATAATAAATCCACCACTATTACCTGAAGTATCTTGGGCTGAATTATTAGCGAAAATAACCCCAATCGGTGCAAAAACAGAGCTCAATACTAAGATGAAAATCAAACTAATATATAAATATTTTTTATCAATCAGTTGGTTTTTCATTAAAAATTCTCCTCGTTAACAGACTCTCCTTTTAAACCGCTTCATTTATTTCACCTAGCTTTTCTTGCTCCTTATTTCGTTCCCAAGTATCAAGATCAATCTCTTCCTTATCCCAGGCAATATTCAGTGCTCCGGCAACGATACCTAGTAAAGTACCGATTAGAAATCCACCTAATGCTCCCATAATGGACAAGACGGATAAAAATATCGTGGCGATTCCAAAAAACGTGGAGAGCTGTGGATAGAGGTATTCACAGATTCCAATAATCAATACTAATCCTCCAAAAATAAAACCAACAAATACTAAACTACCTGGAATAAATGCAATAGCATACAAGTGTAGCGGGATATAAAGAATCATAAGGCCAGCAAGCACCGTTAATGTCGCACCCCAAAATGGCCGTCTACTTCTCCACTGTTTAAACTTACTTCCTTCTACTACTTTCTCAAACTTCTTTTCTTGTTTTTGCTCTCTTTTGAGTATCTTCCGTTCTTTTCGATTCATCACAATCCCCTTTCCTGTTCCATGAGGATTACTTTCCACTTCCAGGGAAGGTAGTCATATCTGGTCCTTCAATTCGTTCAGCAGAAATTTTTGCCCCATCAAGACTTACAACTGTCTGGAATAGATAATCCGTTACAATTTTGGCATCCTTGATATTAATTGTTGATGCATTTTGAGACCAGTTTTGCGAAAACTCTGTTGTATTCTTTTCTTCAATTTCTAAGTTATCAAAGCTCAAATCTGCTTCAATTAGTCGTGCATCATGAATTAGACCCGTTATGTTCGTCGGACCTGTTGAACGGACGTGGAATCGTACCCAACCAATCCCTGGCAATTCAAGATCCTTATAAATGTGTAGATTAGTTATCACAACTTTATCCATCTTATTTCGGACCATTGGCTCGGCATCTGATGTTCCTGTTTCCCCAACATGTGGCAGTAACTGGAAGTCTGTACCATTCAACTCATCAAATTCTACATAGAAGTCGCCAATTCCTCCAAGTGGTAATGCAAATGCAGTACCAGTAAATCCAAAGCCTGCAATTAAACCACCAAACGCCAGAAAACCTGTTAACAAAGCGATCATAAACTTTTTCTTCATTGTTTTACCAACAACAATCTTTTTTTCCAACTCATTCACCTCTTTTTTTTATAAATGGGATTTGTTTCAAAAAGCTAATATTCTACTAATGACACCTCCCAAAACATACTGATACCGCTTACAACAATAAGCAAAAAAATATAAAATGTATTAAACTAGTTATAGTTCTTATTTTAATTCAGAATATTCAATATTAGTATCCCTACAAATATAGGCTTTTTAAAAATCTATGGCTAGTACCATTCTCCCTATTTTTTCACAATATTCCTATATTTTTCAATTCGAACCCTTCAAATTTAGGTAGGCTTTCGAACTACTATTCTAACAAGCTCTTTTTCTAACTAGGATAATATCCATATTGCGCGAATATTATTGAATAAGCCCAAACTTTAGAAGAATAAATTGCTTGTGAAAGGAGTGAATCCAATGTATACATTAAACGAACAAATGAACACTATTTTTGAAAAGGGGTTAAACCTCATTCAACTCCACAAAGATGAAATCTTAGAAGAATGGAATACGGTAACAGCCCGACTTAACTTAACAAGAGATCGATCTCCTAAAAACATAGAAGATACTATTCAATACTTCTCAAACAGGCTATTTTCTTCTGATGAGTCAACTTCTAAATCGTTAACCCTATCCTTTCAAACGAACAAATTTATCATAACGCTACTGGAAAATGCTGTTCACAAAGTGATTCAACAAAATAAGGAGTTTTCCCATAAACATCATCAAGCGATTCAATACGTGTTTATTAAGTTGAGTGAGGAAGTATTAACACAGCCCTACCAGCAATATTTTGCCATTGATACGTTTTTACAAAATCTAGTGTCTTCAAATCAGTTACCGATTATCTGGACAGCAATCGCATTAAAAAGGAACCATCAATTTGTAGCAGAGAAATGGTTTAACCATCTTAGTCAAGATTTACTGCACGGTAATGATCATGTGAAATCGAATACCATATATGGGTTATCTGAGTTACTGCTAGACCAAATGTCCCTAGAGGAAAAACAGAAGTATACCGTTTTCCCAATTCCTTATGAGGATATTACGATTCTTATTTGTGTTCATAAGGAAGATAGTACACATGTCGTCCCATTTGTATCCTATGCATTGCAAGTCTTTCAAAATGGCAAAGAATCCTTTCAGGTGACGAAGCAGGATCAACAGTGGAAAGACTCCGTTATTATGTTTAATGAAACGGTTTTACGCTCTAGAAACTACCGTGAAGCAGTGGAGAATATTACAGCAGGGTTTGTCAATTATCTTCCATTCGAACGATGTGCGCTGTTCTCCTACTCGATCGATGAACAGATGGGCTTTGGATTGTTCGGTCATCATCTAGACAATACAGCAATTCAAAACATCACCGAGGATATTAGTAATCTACCAATCATCCAGAATAACCTTCAAATCTTAGAGCTATTTGGAAAAAGCCTAGATTACCTCCAGCCAATCTACATAAAAGACGCAGAAATCGGCTTTCCAAGTCAGTACATCCAACAATTTAACTTACGCTCTGTTATCATAGCGCCTATCTTCTTAGCCTCCAATAATAAATTATTAGGTGCTGCTATACTTGATCAAGGTCCTGGAAAATACTTTAAAGTTGGGCAAGAAATCTTCTCCGCACTAATCAAATTTGGGCAAAGTGCTGGTGAAATACTAGCTAAGTTTTCAAATGAGAGAGAAGCGAAGTCTCCAACAGATGAGGTTAATCTCTCTCCAAGGGAAATTGAAGTTCTACAGTTAATGGCAGAAGGTTGCTCGACAACAGAGGCTGCTAGTTCATTAAACTTAAGTGAATATACCGTTCGCGACTATGTATCTGCCATTATGCAAAAGATGGATGCCAGAAACCGTACAGAAGCTGTTGCTCGTGCATTACGGGAAGGTATGATTGAATAAGAGAATAAGGAGCTAGGGTTAGCTCCTTATTTTTGTGTATATATGGTTGATGTTATTCCCGATTTGGTTGATGATTGGCAAATACGGTTGATGTCCTTTTGATTATGGTTGATGTTCTGTAATATTGGTTGATAATATTCAAAAACGGTTGATGATTTCACAGTTCGGTTGATAATGCTCCGGTTTCAGTTGATACCACACTGATTACGGTTGATATCCCCCTCTATTGAACGGTAACTTGCTCCTGACCAGCATTTGCTTCCAGATAAGTTTTATCAATCAAGTCCTTATACTTCTCCTGAATGATATTTATCCGAAGAGACAATTTCGGTGTTAACTCGCCACCATCCACTGTCCAAGGCTCACTCACAATAACGATTTTCTTTGGCTGTTCAAAATTAGCGAAATGCTTGGTACGTTCTCTTACCTCTTGAACTAGTAAATCCTTAATTATTTTATAACGACAAATTTCCTGTAAGTCCTCAGAGCGAACCCCATTTTTCTTCGCCCATGATAGTAGATTCTCATAGTCAGGGTTGATTAGACACATGATGAATTTCCGATTATCGCCAACTACGAGTGACTGCTCAACATAAGGACTCTCGTTGATAGCGTTTTCAATTGGTTGCGGGGCAACATTTTTCCCAGTTGAAAGCACGAGGATGCGTTTTTTACGATCGATAATTTTCAAATAGTTATCTTCCGTCCATTCCCCGATGTCACCTGTTTTAAACCATTCCCCATCAAACGCATCAATCGTTGCTTCCTCATTTTTATAATATCCTTGCATGACACTGGGACCTTTAACTAAAACCTCACCATCTTCAGCAAGCTTCACCTCTAAATTAGGCAGCACCTTACCAACTGTACCAACCTTCGAACGAATCATCGGATTTAATGTAATAACTGGCGCTGTCTCTGTCAGTCCATAACCTTCTAAAATAGGCATATCTAATGACCAAAAGAAACGTGCAATATCTGGATTTAACGTTCCACCACCAGATACTAGCCCACGAAGACGTCCTCCAAGCTTATCTTTCACTTTTCGATAAACTAGTCGATTGGCTAAATTCCATTTCCGTTGAAAGCTTTTCGGCATGGATTCCGCTAAAATTAAATCTTGGACAGATGTATCTAAGTAGCGCTCATAGCGTTCTTTTCCAATTTCAACTGCCCATTTAAATATTTTCTTTTTCACCGGTGACCCCCCATTGATTTCGTCTAATACTTTAGCATAGACCTTTTCAAATAACCGAGGCACACTTGTCATAATAGTAGGCCGTACTTCCACCAAATTCTCTTGGATGGTTTCAATACTTTCTGCATAGGCAATGGTTGTACCTACCGAGAGCAATGTATAATGTCCTGCCATTCGTTCGAAAACATGGGACAAAGGCAAATAAGATAATGCGAGATCCTCTGGTAATAGCTCTATAAACCAAAACTTGACTGCTTCGACATTTGCTAGAAAATTTTCATGGGTTAAGATCGTACCTTTTGGTTTACCGGTAGTCCCTGATGTGTATATCAGTGTTAACACCTGTTTCTTGTCAATCTGTCGCCACGTATCTTTCCAATCTGGAAGAAAATTTTCTCTTCCAAGCTCTTCAAAGTTTTCAAAGGATAGCTCTCCGTCAACAGAGAACTCAGCCTCTGGATACATCGTAATCATATAATCAAGTTTCACGTCGCCTGTGATGACCTTTTGCCTCTGTTCCTCATTTTCGACTACAATTGCTCGTGCATCGGAATTCTCCAATACATAGGCAACTTGATCAGCTGGTAGTGTAGGATACACAGGGACACTAATTGCGCCTATACTAGCTAATGCAAAATCAGTAATCCCCCACATGGGATTACTGTTCGAAAGAATGGCAACCTTATCTCCCTCTCCAATTCCAAGCATCTTAAAAGCAGAGGCAGTATAAAAAATCTTTTCCCAAAAAACGCCATAGGTCATATGCTGATAAATCCCGTTTTCTTTCCACATGTACGCATCTTTATCCGAATATTTCGTGACTGTCTGGTAAAGCATTTCTACTATATTACTAGGTTTCATCTAAAAACCTCCTTGTATCGCTTTTCTTCCCGATACCCCTAACCGTTAATCCTAAAATGAAAAAGAATTAAGTACGGTTTGCAACTTTAATGCCAGACCCATATTCCCCTTAATCTTTAGTTTCCCACTCATAAATGCTGCCGTTGGGTTTAATGAACCAGCAACTAAAACCTTAAAATCATCGGCCTTCATCGTTAACACGACATTCGGCTCTTTTTCTACTTCTTTTACTGCACGTGCTTCCTCAGGCTCAATGATCATCTGGAATGTCCCGCCATCTTCACCGGATAAATTAAATTGATAAACACCCTCCTTTCCTTTCGTCGCATCTGGGTCATAATGTAATGCAGCATCAATCATCTCAAACACTTCATCTGATTTCGGTTTTACAAACTCCATTCCGGTAATCCTCCTTACGCTAGTTTTTCTATAATAGTGGCGGTTGCCATTCCAAACCCAATACACATCACTTGAAGCCCATATTTCCCATCTTTATCTTCTAATGTATGCAGCAAAGTGGTTAAAATTCTCGCTCCACTTGCACCGAGCGGATGGCCTAATGCAATTGCACCACCTCTTTCATTTACCTTCGACATATCGGCTTGTAATTTCTTCTCCCACGCCTTGACAACCGAGGCAAATGCTTCATTGATTTCGATAGCATCCATTTGCGCTAATGTAAGTCCCACTTTTTTTAGTACCTGCTTAGTTGCCGGGATGACTCCGGTAAGCATCATAACTGGGTCAACTCCAACAACCGTTCTAGCGATTATTCTGGCACGAGGCTTTAATCCAAGTTCTGTTGCTTTCTCCGCTGACATAAGCAAGACGCCTGCAGCACCGTCGCTAATCTGACTCGCATTTCCAGCTGTCACTACACCACCATCAGGATTAAAAGATGGAATAAGCCCAGCTAGTTTTTCCATTGATGTGTTCGTGCGAATCCCTTCATCTCTTTCAAAGGCTTCTCCGTTTTCCAACGTGATTGGCAGTATCTCTCGCTTGAACAGTCCATTTTCTGTTGCTCTTGCAGCCTTTTCATGACTCATTAACGCGAATTCATCTAACTCTTCACGAGTTAATCCCCACTCTGAAGCTATCATTTCTGCGGAAAAACCTTGAGGGACAATGTTGTGCCTATCGATTAACTTGTCACTAAAAGCTCCCAAATCACTGCCCATCTGTACGAGGCTCATATTTTCCACACCACATGCGATAGCAATATCAGCATCTCCTGCCAGAATGGTCTGCGCTGCACTATGTATGGCTTGCTGACTAGAGCCACACATCCGGTTCATTGAATAAGCGGGAACCTCAACTGGAAAACCAGCAGCTAGAACGGCCATTCTTCCAATATTTCCTCCCTGCTCCTCGGTCATTGTTACACATCCACATGCAACATCCTCAACCAGCGCAGGGTCTAGACTATTTCGCTCTACAAGACCATTCAATATTGGTACTAGTAAATCTACTGGATGAATTCCAGACAGAGACCCTTTCTTCTTCCCAACAGCTGTTCGAACTGCATCTACTATGACTACCTCTCGCATAAGCTCACCTCCTTGTTAAAACGTAAATAATTCAATCCCACCAGACACATTCAATCCAACACCAGTGATATATTTTGCTTTATCTGAAACTAAAAACGTAATAGCGTTAGCAATGTCTTCCGGTTCACCAGGACGCTTGAACGCTGTACGATTTATCATCCGTTCATTCATCTTTGGATTCCCGATATGAAATGCTTCTGTTCCAATAATCCCAGGAACGATGGCATTAACATTAATTCCAAATCGAGCACCTTCTATCGCCATACTTTTTGTGAAACTAAGTAAACCTCCCTTTGTTGCAGAATAACTCGCTTGCCCAAAACCTCCCAGCGTACCTGCAACGGAAGCCATATTAATAATTTTCCCGTAACGTTGCTCCTTCATATATGGCCATACTGCCTTTGTACAGTTATAGGCACCAGTCAAATTCACCCGCATATCGCGCTCCCAATAATCATCATTCTGATCCTCAATCTGAGAGATGTGATCCAATGTGCCAGCATTATTTATCAAAATATCAATATGACCAAATTCTTCTTTAACCTTAGCAAAGACGTTTTTCACCTGGTCACGATCCGTCACATCCATTTTCATAGCGAATGAACGCCTGCCCATGTCTTGTATCTCTTTCGCCGTTTTATCGGCATACATCACATTCGTGCTTTGCATAATCTGTGCCATCGGACCATACTTCTCTGCTTCCATTTCATTGGATTCATCAGATTCAATTAAAATATCAGTAATCACCACGTCTGCCCCAGCTTCTGCTAGTACCAATGCATCTGCACGACCTAATCCTCTGGAAGCACCTGTGACAACTGCCACTTTTCCTTTTAGTAGTTCGTTCCAAGACAATGCTTTCACCTTCCTTGTGAATCTATCGTTTGGGCACATGTAGCCTCGGTTCGGGTTCATGTGCCTGGGATTCGGGCTCATGTGCCTGGGATTCGGGCTCATGTGCCTTGGTCTGGGCTCATGTACCTCGGGTTCGGGCGCATGTGCCTGGGATTCGGGCTCATGAGCCTTGGTTTGGGCTCATGTACCTCGGGTTCGGGCTCATGTACCCTGGTTCAGGCTCATGTACTCTGGTTCGGGCTCATGTACCTCTGGTTTGGGCTCATGCACCCCATTTCAAGCTCATCCCCCCTAGCAGTTACAATCTAATTCACTAAAAAATTAGCTTTCTGCTTTTGAAAGAATGCTGCCAATCCAATACTAGGCTCATCGGTCAAAAATGTATCTGCAAACGCCTGAGCCTCTACTTTTAGCCCCGCTGCCAAACCTTTTTCTGATGCATTAATCGCCTTCTTTGCTAGCCCCATCGCATGGACTGCTCCAGTAGATAGCTCCTCAGCAAACATCGTTACTTCTTCCTCGAACAGCTCTGCATCCACTGCACGATGAATCAGTCCGATGGTTTCTGCTTCTTTTGCTTCTAACTTCTTCGCGAGAAAAATCAATTCCATTGCCTTCGCTCGCCCAAGAATTGTAGTCATTCGCTGTGTGCCACCTGCTCCGGGTATGAGTCCAAGGGAAACCTCTGTCAGCCCAATTTTTCCATTCCCCATTAACCGGAAATCACATGCAAGAGCCAATTCACAGCCACCACCGAGGGCATATCCATTTATTGCAGCGATGACCGGCTTTGGCAAATCCGCAAATTTTTGAAAACAATCTTGCATTCTAGCACTCTCTCTAGCTATAAAATTATCATCATCTGCCATATCGCCACTGTTCATGACTATCCCTTTTAAATCAGCACCTGCAAGGAATATCTTTGGATTCTTTGATGCAATCACTACCACTCTAGTAGCTTCGTCATTCGTGAGCTCCTCAACAGCATGATCAAACTCCTGCATTAAATCTTCACCGATTGCATTAGCTGGTGGATTATTTATCAGAATCCAGGTAACACCTTTATTTCTTCTTTCGATATCTATTAACTGATAGGACAAAAATTCTACCTCCTTCCCTTAGACGCGAATATCGTAAGGAGCATACTGCCTTCTGGCAATGACAAGATGTTGGACTTCATTCGTACCTTCGAAAATATCGAACACTTTCACATCACGGTATAACTTTTCTACCAAATGTCCTTCCAACCCAGTTGGACCTAAAAGTTCAAGTGATTTAGCGCATACATCTAAAGCGATTTGACCAGCATAAGCTTTACACATTGCCGCTTCCTTTGCATTAGCAATACCATGGTCAGCCATCCATGCTGCCTCCCAGGTTAATAATCTAGCAGCCTGAATATCCTGTTCTGCCTCTGCTAGAATTTCGGAAGCTAGATGAAAATAGTTACCTTGTTTTGGGTATTCTTTCTTTACAATATCTAACGTATATTCGTATGCAGCTCTTGCAATCCCAATAGCCATAGAAGCTACTATCGGTCTAGTAGAATCAAAAGTCTTCATCGCAACTTGAAACCCGGATGGCTTCGAACCACTAGTTTCATAGAGTTCTTCTCCACCGAGGAGATTTTCGGTTCGGACGTAACAATCTTCCAATAATAACTCTGCTGTTTCGTTCGCTCGTAAGCCCATTTTCTTCACCAGCTTCGTGCAGCTGAAACCTGGAGTTCCTTTTTCCACGACAAATGCACGCTGTCCAGCACGACCAAGCTTTGGATCTACTGTTGCAAATACGACTAACCAAGACGCTCGCCCACCATTTGTGATAAAAATCTTTTGTCCGTTAAGAATATAGCCCCCATCTACTTTTCTTGCAGTCGTTCGTACACCTGATGCATCCGATCCTGCTTCTGGTTCAGTTAGTGCATAGGCTCCCCAGCGTGGCTTATCCGTTGTAAAGATAGAGAGAAATCTTTCCTTCTGCTCGGCTGTGCCGCTACTTTCAATTGGTGGACCGCCAAGCCCAGCACCTGGTAGTGATAATGTCACAGCTGGATCTCCCCAAGCCATCTCTTCTGTAGCCAAGACACCCATGCGATTTCCTTCTCGTTCTTTTTTCCTTTTCCCAGAGGATTTTCCTCCACCACCAAAGGAAGAAGTATTTAATTGAATCCCCATTTGATTAACTTGATGTAACCAATCATCGGGAACTTTGCCAAGCCGATCCGCCTCTAGCGCCATCGGACGAATCTCATTCTCAGCAAACCAGTGGGTCATCTCTTTTATTTGATTTTGTTGTTCGGAAAGCTCAAACGAAATCATTCTACCGGCACCTCCACCTGACCACTAAGTATCTCTGCTCCGCGCTGAGTAAGGTAATCACGCTCTCGACCATAAAGTGCTACTTGTGCTTGTGCATCTCTCATCCACTTTTCTACGGGAAACTCCTGAATAAAACCATGACCACCCAATAGTTGCACCGCTGCATCCGTAACAAAGCGAACTCCCTTATGTGCCCGGTGAATTGCCCTTAAGGCTAATCCATGTGCCATAGCAGAATCTTCATCTGCTTTTAAAGCTGCCTCCCAAGTAAGGTGATTAACAATACGTGTCTCGATAGCCATTTTAGCTATTTTGAATGACACGCCCTGAAACTTAGCAATTTCTTGACCAAATGCCTTTCTTCCTGCTGTATATTCGGTTGCATAATCTAATGCAGCTTCCATCAGCCCATTTTGTTTTGCTGCATGGATGATATAATTGCGCGTTTGAACTTTTTTCATGATAAGCGCTGCCTTGGTACCTGTTGCAAGGACAGAGGACTCCGGCACACGAACGTCTTCAAACGTTAATTTTCCAATCCCAGCAGCTAAAAGGCCTAAACGGTAATCCCCGTCTTCAACCGTCCAGTCATCATTTAGTAATAAAATGACAGGACTACCATCCTGATCCTTTGCAAACAGCACACATGTATCTGCATACTGCGCTAACCGAATCGGTTCCGTCTTCCCATTAACTAGGTAACTATTTCCATCCTTTTGGACGGATACAGTGCTTCCCAAAGGTTTCTCAGTGTCGGAAAGGTCAACCAATATGGTGGTTGAATCACCTTGAGTCAAATTATCGTCTTTTACTTGTTGTAGACCTGGGTGTTCAAAGAGCAAACGAAACAGTGATGCTGCATCTCCGGCGCCAGTAAATCCTTGCACTATCCCCAAATCACCATAGCTCAATGCCTTCATGATCTGGGTTTGTGTAATTAAAGGCAGTTCGAGACCATCCCAGTCTTCGGGAAGTTCTAATGCTAGAAAACCTAATTCGTTTGCCTCTTCTATTAAATCTTCATTTACTTTCTCTACTTGCTCAGATTCTCTTGCCTGTACGCGAATTCTATCTTTCGCAAATTCTTTTGCAACTGCTACAAAAGCTAATTCATCATCTGTTGCTTGAAATGAAATCAAACTGACTCACCCCTTAAAAAAGGGAGATGCTATCTCCCTTAATTTCTTGTTTTATTATAATTAGCCAAAATATCCTGTAGTTTTAATGCTAGGCCCATATTTCCTTTAATTTTTAATCGTCCACTCATGAACGCTTTCGTGCCATTTAGTTCGCCCTTTGCCATCGCTAGAAAGTCCTCTTTTACCATCACTAGTGTGCAGTCGGGAGTTTCTTGTTCCCCTTCTGTTGCATAGCTGTTATCTCCTTTTAATACAAGCTGAAAGGTAGTTTTATCATCATCATGAAAATTAAATTGATAAACAGCCTCCACACCTTTTGCCTTGCTTGCATCTTCCTTTAATGCAGCGTCAATTTCTTGAAACAACTTTTTCACTTCTTCCATTACTACTCCTCCTGACTAGATTTAACTTCATGCTTATTTCAAGAATACGGTTTGTGAATGACTTTTAGAATTCCGTATTATGTAGGGGACAGTTAGGGGATGGTAGAAACGGTACGTTAGTATGTAGGGGTAATTTTGGTTCGAGAATCTCGTAACATTAGCGACACGCTACTTATTTCGATATAATAAAACTAGGAAGGAGTTAGTGACGATGAGAAAAGTAAAAATGAATGTACAAACTGCTTACCATGGGGAACTTTTCCGTGCTGGAAAAATATATGAAGTAGATGAAGAGACTGCAAAGCGTTGGATTGCTAGTAAACTAGCAGTTGCTGTAGACGAAGAGTAGTACTACGAATTCAAACACCCTCTGTAAATTCTTTTCATACCTCTGATTTCCTTACAATAGGAACAAAATAAATCTACATAAAAATCCCGCTAACTATGAAGCTAGCGGGATTTTATATTTATCAATTAGCGATTAGCAAAAAATTCTTCTGCTTTCTCTAAGAAAACTTCTTGTTCTGGAGTCAAATCATACTCTTCCTCAATCGCATCAACTGGACATGCTGCTTTACAAGCTCCACAGTCAATACAAATATCGGGGTCTATGTAGAATTGATCTGGTCCTTCTTCTATACAATCAACTGGGCAGACACTGACACATTCAGCTGCTTTCTCTTGTCTGCACGGATCTAAAATAACAAAAGCCATATATATGTTAACCCTCCCTAATTTATTCAAGGTACACTTCCATTTTAATGATACATCTTCTTTTAATTCAAGTAAACCGCTTCACAGAAAGTTCAAGGAATGTGATTAAGTAATTTTTTTCTATATAGATAAGATAAAAAATCCCCCACCAAACTACTAACCAGATATATCCAACCACAGAGTAAATCGCCCAAGCAGCGCCATTCTGTATTTCCAAAACTAGGTGTTCCCATTCATTCATATTGTCATATCTCCCTATACTATTTACGAGACCAGAGATAGGGAGAGTTCCGGTAATCATTAGAGTAAACAGAGAGAGAATGAGCTTTTTATTTTTATTGCGCAAACCATCGATACTCCAAACGTTACTAGTAAAACAAAATAGTAAATGGACCAAAACCAGTCAGGAAGAGTTTCCATGCCCGTTTACCTCCTTCTTAAAACAATTCTTTATACATAACGATGTGTGGTCCAATCGGAGGATAGTCAAATACTTCTCCATATGCTTGAAATCCTAGTTTTTCATAATATCCCTGGACATTGGTTCTCCCCATGCACCATAAAATTTCAGCTTGATTATCCTTAATACGCCCTTCTGCAAACTGAACAACCGCTCTACCAGCTCCCAGTTGACGATGCTCTGGCAGTGTTGCCATCGCTCGAAGTCGATATTGTGATTTATAAGATAAATCAGGATGTTTTTCCACATAAAAGGAAGCTATGCTAATTAGCTTTTCTTGATGGAATGCTCCGACATGAAATGCGCCCGCGTCGTTGTCAGTATCATAAATACAAGCCTCATACGGCTGATGTGGTCGTAATATTGCATGCCTTATATCATAAAGCATTTCAGGCTGGATTTCTCTTACTATAACCATCGTATCACCCTTTTGCTAATAATTATAAGTATGTTTATATAATTCGACAAAAGCGCTATTATTCCTGCTATAGAGAAGGTCTGCAAAACAGCTATTATTAACTTCACTTTAAATAACGGTTTGAAGTTGAAATGATTCTAAGAAGTCCTATTAAATTCATTTTAAACCAATTTCGGGACCGAAGTGATGCTTAGAACCCTTATTAACTTCATTTCAAACCAATTTTCGGGATCGAAATGATGCTTAGAGCCCTTATTAACTTCATTTAAACCCTACTTCCAAGTCAAAAATGATTATTAGAACCCATGTTTAAACTATTAAATAAATAATGCCTTGAGTGCTCTCCCACACCCAAGGCATTATCTATTATTTATCCTTCAACTTAGCAAGCGCCTCAGCTAAAGCATTATTTGTAAACCCATCATCTTGTTTCTTCAAATATTTATTAACATCTTTTTTAGAAACCTTACCCTTTTTCTCTTGCTCTTTACGCTTATTAAAGGTAGAGAGTTTTTCGCGATGTCCACAGGAACAAGTAAACATTTGCCCTTCACCTTCACCTCGAAGTTCCAAACGCTTGTGACAGTTCGGACAGCGTGCATTCGTCTTTCTGGCAATGTTTTTCTTGTGGCCACAGGATCGGTCCTGACAAACTAACATTCGGCCATTCTTATTGTTTACTTCAAGCATGAGCTTACCACAATCAGGACACTTTGTTCCTGTCATGTTATCATGCTTAAACTTACTATCGTTTCCTTTTATTTCTTGGACGATTTCTTTCGTGTAGTCCTTTATTTCTGTGATAAATTTATTTTTATTTAGCTTTCCTTCTGCTATTTGACTTAGCTTTTGTTCCCATTCCGCGGTTAATGCAGGTGAGCGTAAGTCTTCTGGTGCAAGGTCTAGAAGCTGTTTCCCTTTTGAAGTTAGGAATATATATTTTCCCTTCAATTCCATATAGCCGCCATTAAAGAGCTTATCAATAATGTCTGCTCGTGTGGCAACAGTACCTATTCCACCAGTCTCTTGCAGTGTGCCAGCTAAATGTTTTTCATCTGGATTCATGAAACGTACAGGGTTTTCCATTGCCTGTAGTAAGGCCCCTTCAGTAAACCGTTCGGGTGGCTTAGTTTCACCAGTGGTCAAGTTAAGGTTGATATCCGAGAATACGTCACCTTGTTTAACGTTCGGAAGTTGTTGATCATCGGTATCTTCATCATCAAAATTACGATCATATACTGCTTTCCAACCTTGATTCTTCACTACTTTACCTTTCGCCGTGAATGACTCTCCACTAATTTCACCGTGAATCGTGGTTTGTTCATATTCATGCGGATCCATTAAGACTGCTAAGAAACGCTTCACTACTAAATCATAAATTCTTCGTTCTTTATCATCCAAATCCTCTAAAATTACAGGCTCTTCTGTAGGAATAATAGCATGGTGATCACTGACCTTCGCATTATCTACAACAGATTTTGGTAACTTATTAATTCCTTTTCTCAAGATAATCTGTGCAAAACGCGCATAATGGTCTACCCCACATGCTTGCAGACGGTCTTTTAATGTTGGTACGATATCTGTTGAAATAACTCGAGAGTCTGTTCTTGGATAGGTCAACACTTTATGTCGCTCGTATAATTTTTGCATGATGGATAAGGTTTGTTTACCAGAAAAGCCAAAGATACGGTTGGCATCTCGTTGCAATTCGGTCAAATCATATAGTTGAGGTGCGAACTTTTTCTTAGCTGCTTTATCCACTTTAACAACTTTTAGGGATTGACCTTTTAGCTTACCAAATAGACTATCCGCTTTTTCCTTTGAAAACATACGTGTGTTGTTTTTAGCATCCTGCCAGGTGTACTTAATACCTGCATTGCCTTTTGCCTGTAAACCGTAGTAAGTCTGTGGCTTAAAGTCCTTAATCTCTTGCTCTCTTGCGGCAACCATTCCTAATGTTGGTGTTTGAACGCGTCCACTGGAAAGCTGTGCATTAAACTTAGTCGTTAGCGCTCGTGTAGCATTCAGCCCAACATACCAATCCGCTTCCGAACGAGCAACGGCAGAAGCATATAAATTCTCGTAGTTCTTACCAGGCTTCAATTGGTTAAACCCATCACGAATGGCTTTATCGGTTACGGAAGAAATCCAAAGGCGCTTAACCGGTTTTTGTACACGGGCTTTTTCAATAATCCAACGTGCAACAAGCTCCCCTTCGCGTCCTGCATCCGTCGCGATAACAATTTCTCCAACATCCTTACGATTCATTTGTGTTTTTACAGCACTAAACTGCTTTCCGGTTTTCTTCATGACAACAAGCTTTAGATTAGAAGGAAGCATAGGTAAATCCTCTAGTCGCCATTGTTTATATTTATCATCATAGGTTTCTGGATCTGCCAATGTCACCAAATGACCCAGCGCCCAAGTAACAATATATTTCGATCCTTCCATAAATCCGTTCCCTTTTTTATTACAACCCAATACGCGGGCGATATCTCGACCTACAGAAGGTTTTTCTGCTAATACTAACGTTTTACTCATTTGTTTAATTCCTTTCTAGAAAAAAGCTAATTCTAACTATACCATATTCTTATTCGACTCATTTTTTATCAACTACTGCAGAAACATAGTAGAATACTAAGGCAGCAATAACTCCACCAATAAGATATGTTAATGAAGCCTGCGACATGATTTCAAATTTATCATCGGCAAAGGATAAAATGACGATATAAATCACAGAAATAACAATACCTGCTAGAATGAACAAAGCATATCTAGTATAGTGACGTGCAAGTTGGGATGAGAAATTCACGCTATTAATTACTTTATCTATCAGAAAAGCAACGGGGATTCCGCCAATCAGATAAACTGGTGCTGAATACATTAGAAAGAATAACATTGGTACCCATAAACTATCAGCTGTATATGTAAGATAACTTAATAAACCTAACAAAAAACTAAATACAACAGCCGACAACAAAGCTGTTAAGAATTTTCTTTTCATACATTCTCCTCCATCAACTACACATCTCTATATTATTTTTCAGTTCCTTATTCCAACGATACCAAAATCTAATGGACAAGAACAGAATTATGTTAGATTAATTTCTTCATAAAGTAGCAAAGCACACTACAGCCCATATTTCCATACAATACCCTAGAACAAGTAAAGGATATGGTGCTGATGCTTTTCTACACTGGATTATTGTTCCTAGTAATTGCTGTAAGTTTGGATGGGTTTGGGGTTGGGGTAACCTATGGAATGCGGAGAATCCTTGTTCCTAAAAGCGCCTTAGCGATTATCATGGTTTGTTCTGGAATAGTCGTTCTCCTGTCCATGGTCATTGGAACGATGCTAAATTCCTTTTTAACAGTAAGCTTTGCTAAGACAATTGGTGGAACAATACTCATATGTATTGGGTTATTCTCTTTAATTAATACCATTCGAAGTCAAGTGAAAAAAGAAGATGAAGCGAATCCCTCAACGATGTCTCCGAATAATTTTCAAAGCTTTAGAACTGTTTTAACAACTCCAGACAAAGCAGACCTTGATCGCTCTGGAACGATTTCCATCGGGGAGGCAATTTTGCTTGGTACAGCTCTTGCATTAGATGCATTTGGAGCAGGGATAGGTGCGGCAATCTTAGGATATTCTCCTATATTTACCCCAATATTAATTGCAGTTATGAGTGGTGTATTTCTGTATTATGGAATCCGAACTGGAAATTTGTTAGTGAAAAGTAAACGACTAGAACGAATGAATTTTTTACCTCCTGTCGTTTTAATTACACTAGGAGTACTCAATTTAATCTGATTTTAAAGCTTCTATATAAAAAAGCTCTTAGTTCATTGGACTAAGAGCTTTAGTATGGGATCTTACTTTCGTTTTGCGATAAGTTCAATTTCAACATCTGCACCAAGTGGTAACTCTTTCACAGCAACACAAGTTCTTGCTGGGTATGGCTCGCTAAAGAATGTTTGATACACTTCATTCATTTCTGCAAAGTAGTCCATACTTGTTAAAAACACATTCACTTTTACGACATTTGATTCGTCAAGGTCTACTTCATCTAAAACGGATTGCAGATTGATAAAGCACTGCTTTGTTTGCGAAGTGATGTCTTCCTTTGAATCTTCTGATGTTGTTTGGGACCCGGTGTTTTTAGCCGTTTGACCGGATAGATACACAAAATCTCCCGTATCAACTGCATGTGAATAAGGACCAGATGCAGAAACGGTTTTAGAATTAAATGCTTTTCTCATGGTGTGCTTGCTCCTTTGCTACATATAATAATTTGTCTAAATGGTAAAGATAAAACTGAGTCACAACGAGATATCCAACTAAAAAGACGAATAACCACTAGTCTAGCTCCGGAAATATACGTAGACTCCTGCGGGAGGAAAGGCATAGGTGAGACCCCGCAGTGCGCCAGCACGAGGAGGCTCACCAGCCGCCCGCGGAAAGCGAAGTATATTTCCGGAGCGGGGTATATGCACTACTTAATCTTTTACCTTTTGTTAGAATTCTTTGTCCCAGTCTCCTTGTTTGAATCGAGTTTAACATGTAACTCTATATTTGTCAGTGTTTTTACCGATAGCGCTGATGAATATTATTCTTTTTGTACGTGGGATACGTAAACTCTGCTAATTCTAGTGATAACGCTAGATAGCGATTAGCAAATTGCTTTTCCAAATGGTTTTCTAGTACGTCAAATAAGTGGTCACAGGCTGCTTTTTTTACCACTTCTGTACGTCCAGCTCCGATTTTTAAAGTGACATGAACAAAGCTATCATCCTTGCCTTTTCCATCTGCTACACAATAGTCTTTTAGTTCAATTGCTCGGGAACGGATCCCGCCAATGGGGAAGCCTTCACTGATGAGCGTTTCATTTATTTTTTTCAGTAAACCTGTAAAATCTCCGTCTTTCTTTAGATTATCCGTGTACTCAACGGTAATATGTGGCAATACGAACAACTCCCTATCTTACAAAAACTTCATCACCAACAATGGTATTCTTCAATGCACCAATTCCCTCAATTTCTACGACAACTTCATCACCTTCTACCACATTCACCGTTCCTTTTGGTGTTCCGGTCAGGATGATGTCATTTTCGTTTAAAGTCATAAAACTGCTTAGATATTCGATTAAAAATGGGATATCAAACACCATATCCTTTGTACAACCTTCTTGCTTCAATTCTCCATTAACGTAAGTATATAACTTAAGATTCATCGGATCCGAAATATCATCTTTATCCACAAACCACGGTCCAATAGGGGTTAGAGTATCACGATTCTTCACGGCCAAATTAGGGCGATAATAGTTTTCTAGGTAGTTACGGATAGCATAGTCATTGGCGACGGTATAACCTGAAACATAATCGTATGCATCTTCCCGCCTTACATTTCGTGCTTTCTTTCCAATAACAACAGCTAGCTCACACTCATAGTGCATCATTTCCACATCTCTTGGTCTTCTCGTTTCACCATCATGACCGACTAATGTATTAGGTCCCTTTAAGAAAACGAGTGGTTCCTCTGGAGCTTTGAAACTGATTTCGCTTGCATGGTCCGCATAATTCAAACCAAGTGCAAATATCGTCCCAGGTTCAACTGGAGGTAACCATGTCACTTCTTTTTCATCTACTAATCTTCCATCTGAAAGTTTTAACTTTCCATCAGCTAAGGTTGCCTCATGAATAGCACCAAAACAAGCTACACGTGCATGCTTCATACTTTTTCCCCTCCTGCAACACGAACATTCTCATAGACGAATCGATTCTCTAAACTGCCAATATGATCAATTTCAATTCGAATCGTATCCCCTGCTTTTGCGGTTGGAGGGTCATGAGGTATACCTACTAGAAGCAAATCCCCTTTGGCTAATGTCATATACTCCGAAATATCCTGAATTAATCTTGGAATCGAGCGCACTAAATCTTTCGTGCTATTTACTTGTATCAATTCATCATTTTTAAATGTCCAAATCATTATGTTATCCGGGTCTGGCACATTTTCCTTCAAGACAATCCATGGACCAATTGGGCAGAAACCATCTCGAGCTTTCTGTTTAATTGCTGGTCTATAGAAACTGCGATGAGGAATGGATACATCATTCACGATGGTATATCCCTCCACATAGTCAAGAGCATCCTCTTCTTTTACATGGGTGGCAGTTTTTCCAATAACAACGCCAAGTGTTCCATTCACTTCTACCATTTCTGCTTCCTTTGGTATAGCAACTTCTTTTAAATGAGCATTAATTGTATTCCTCGGTTTAATGTATAGTACTGGTCGCTCTGGTGGTTTATTATATGGTGCCTTATGAAAGTCTTCCTTAAGAGCATCCACTTGCTCCTGGAAATTTAACAGTGTCCCGTAGACCGTACCAACTACTGGGGATTGCCAAGAGAAGGCATCTTCAGTGAGTTTTTCACCTTTCCATTCAACGTGAGACTGCCCGATATAAATATCTTCAAGCCCTGTTGTAGAAGAAAATCTTGCTTTTGCATGATACATCATGAGTGCCATCACCTCTATCTAATAGCTTTTTTTAATTGCCTTTGCAACGTCTAACGGGCAGTAGAACCATATTTGGTACAAGCTGCCCGTTTCGTATCTTACTTTAGCGTAAATGTAATAACAGTTTTTTCGGTTGTTCAATTAATTCAATGAAACGATTCGTAAACATAACCGAATCTGCACCATCAATGACACGATGATCAAAGGATAAAGACATCGTCATGATAGAGCGAATCTCCATCTCATCATTTTCCATTACAACAGGCATTTTCTTCGTCTTGTGAAAAGCGATAATACTTGTTTGAGGATGGTTAATGATTGGTGTTGCTGCGGTTCCACCAAGTGGACCGACATTACTAATTGTAAAAGTGCCACCTTTCATTTCTCCAACACTAAGCTTTTGCTCAATCGCTCTCTTAGTCAATGCCTTCATATCATTCTGGATTTCTTTCATCGATTTCTTATCCACATCCCGAAGAACAGGGACTAGTAACCCCTTATCTGAGTTAGTCGCAAGCCCAATATGATATTCCTTTAAAAGTCGAATCACATTATTTTCCTCATCCAGCCTTGCATTGAATAGCGGAAACTCTTTTAATGTAATGGCAAGAGCTTTTAGGAAAAATGCTACAACTGAAATATTTTCTCCAGACGCTTTCAGTTCTTTACGGAAATCTAGTAAGTTCGTCAAATCTGCTTCGTCAAAATGAGTCACATGTGGAATAGTTGATAAGGATTTAGTCATTCTCATCGCAATTTGTTTTCGAATGCCGGTAAACGGAATCGTATCTTCAACCGGAATACTCGTGTTACTTACTTCTTTGATTTCTGGTTCCACTGCTACTTCTGCTAATGCGTCATCTTTCCCTTCTCGTTCGCGTATGAATCGGAAAATATCTTCATCTGTAACTCTTCCGGCAGGACCAGAACCAACTACTTGCTCAATATCTACATCATTTTCTCTAGCAATCCTTCTCGTATGCGGAGCAGCAATAATTCGTTTTGGTGGTTTCTTCTTGGAAGGAGTTTCTTCTTGACTGGACTTTTTCTCAGGTGTAAGTACTGCAGCTGAAACTTCCTGTTCCGGACTAGACTTCGTATCTTGTGCAACTTTTCCATCATCAATCTCCAACAATACAGAGCCAATCGTAATTGTTGTTCCAACGTCAAAATTTACTTTTTTCACTACTCCAGAAGCTGGTGAAGGAATTTCAGCAACCATTTTGTCGGTCTGCATTTCTACTAATGGCTGGTCAACCTTAACTGTGTCGCCGACCTTAACTAAATAGCTAACAACTTCGCCCTCTGTCATTCCTTCGCCAATATCATGAAATTTTACTTCAACCATTGGTTACACCTCATTTATAAAATGTCCACTTCGGGCTTTTATCCCTTTTAAAGAAATTGTTTCGTGACCGTTGCTCTTCTAAGCGTTGCTGACATTTGCGGTTTGCTGCTTCCAGTGTTGTAATGGCATCAAGCTCCGATTGTTGGTAAATCTCTAAAATAGATTGATAGATAGCCTTTGTTTTTAGTAGAACACGAGCTTTATTCGCTCCATAAAGTTCATCGGCAACTTGAATGAGCCCCCCAGCATTCACGATATAATCTGGCGCATAAAGGATTCCTTTATCATGAAGTGCTTTTGCATGATAATCTTCTTTCAGCTGGTTATTCGCAGACCCGACCACAGCTTTTACCTTTAACTTCTCAATCGTTACATCATTCAAAATACCGCCTATTGCACATGGAATGAAAATATCAGCATCTGCATCATAAATCCCTTCACTCGCTACTACGGTTACATTCCCCTGTAAGGAATCCGCTATTTCCTGAATTTCTGAAATGGCTTCTTCGGATATATCTGTTACAACTAGATTCGCTCCTTCTTGTAACAGCTGTTGGGCTACTTTAAAACCAACCTTACCTAACCCTTGAATGGCATAAGTTTTGCCAGCTAGTGCTTCATCACCAAATAAATATTGATTCGTAGCTTTTAACCCGTACAGTACTCCTTCTGCTGTTGGGATGGAAGAATCTCCTCCACCACCAAACTCTTCTGGAATCCCATTAATAAAATTCGTCTCCTTTGCTGCTTGCACGAAATCATCCATCGTCGTTCCCATATCCGTTCCGGTGTAAAATCTACCGTTCAAGGAATCGACAAATTGTCCGTAGGCTCTAAACAATGCTGGTGATTTTTCCTTCTTCGGATCCCCGATAATAACTCCTTTACCACCACCAAAATCAATATCCGCAGCAGCACATTTATTCGTCATCCCCTCCGATAAACGGAGTACATCCTCCAACGCATCTTCCAAACTAGCATATGGATACATTCTCGTTCCTCCAAGCGCAGGCCCGAGTGTCGTATTATGAATCGCAATAATAGCTTGTAACCCTGTACTAGGGTCATTGCAAAATACTACTTGTTCATGTCCACTTATTTTTTCAAAGATATCCATTGACACCTTAGATGACTGATCTAATTGCTGTTTCATGGTCAAACCCCCATTCAGCAAAATATAAATCTATTTCACGCGTTCACTATTTTCTAACTCTCGATATTTTCCTTCATAGAATGCTAGTGGTTCTCCTTCTCTAACGACTAAGTCCGTAACTTTACCTATGAAAAGTGTATGGTCTCCAGCATCTACAGTGTCATGTAAATCACAAATGATATTCACCAGTGCTTCTTTTATTGTTGGTAGTTCATGAATCCAGTGAAAATCAATCTCCCTTATTTCATCTTTTTGCCCTGCAAAATAGGCAGACAAGTCTTTCTGTTCTTGATTTAGAAAACTAACTGCAAATTTACCTGAATTGTTTATATATCGTTTCATCGTTGCTTTATTGTCAACTGATACGAGGACTAGCTTTGGGTTTAAGGATACTGACATAAAGGCATTTGCGGTCATGCCATGGATTTCGTCTCCAAGTTTAGTTGTAATGACGGTTACACCGGTTGTGAATTTTCCCATGGCGTTTCGGAATGCACGATCATCCACATTTTGACCCCCATTCACTTAGTATTTTGACGTTCATTTTTTTGAGAATCTTTCTCTTGGACATTTCCCCTTACTTCCTTGGGATTTTGTCTGTGAGATGGGTTCTCTCAGTCATTTTTTCGTGTTTTCTCGGAATTTTGTTCGTGAGAAGCTCTCTCACAATCATTTTTTCTTTTTTCCTTGGAATTTTGATTATGAGAAGCGTTCTCTCAATCAATTTTTCTTATTTCATCGGAATTTTGATTATGAGAAGCGTTCTCTCAATCATTTTTTCTTATTTCCTCGGAATTTTG
>NZ_LDUE01000035.1 GCF_001038485.1 Ornithinibacillus californiensis | reverse complement strand
GTTGTGACCGTCAAGTAAAAAGACACAATTTATGCTCATTAATTTGAAACACTTTCTTGCCCAAATATAGTCGATCTATGTTTCATTCGATAACTATCTTCATTTAAATGAATGATTTCAACTCGATGTAAAATTCTATCTAATATAGCTGTAGTAATTGCTTGGTCACCTAATAATTCTCCCCACTCTTTTGGGCCTTTATTTGATGTTAAAATGATAGATGATTGATTATATAAATCATTGATCAAATGGAAAAACATATTAGCTTCCTGTTGATCCATCGCCATAAACATCAAATCATCAATAATGACTAAATCAGCTTCTCTTATTCTTTTCATTCTGGTTTGCGATTTACGTGTGATTTCCTCCGTTTTCAGCACGTGGACAAGATCTCCCATCGTAGTAAAGATAACCTTGTAACCTTGGTTTAACGCTTCAATGCCTAACCCGATTGATATATGAGTTTTCCCACTACCTGGTGGTCCTAATAGAATGATATTGTGCAACTGTTCTATCCACGTTAAATCTTTCAATCTATTCAATTGTTTGTTGCTTAAAGATTTCTGTTCTTTTAAATTGAATTCTTCTAGTGTCTTTTGGAAGGGAAATGTAGCCCATTTAAATCGTTTTTCTAATTGCTTTTCTTCTCTGCGAGTTTGTTCATATTTTGCTACATCTAAGAGGAACTGAGTAAAGGAGGAATCCTTTTGCTCAGCTTCTCTAATTAATGCAGGAAGGTGATTTGCTGTTTCCGTTAAACGTAATGTCTTCATCAACTCTTGTAATTGGTTTAGCTGACTCATACTGGTTCACCCTCCAGTATGGAAGTATAGGCATCTAATTCCCTTTTTTGAGCCTCCGTCTCTACAACCCATCCAGAAACTCCTATTATTCGTGTTACATTCTCATCGGTATCATTCACTGTATCTTCTATTTGTCGGTGTCGTTTTATATAGGCAACGACATCGCTAAAATCTGTTGCACCATAAAGGTTCCTTTTGATACACTCATTCAATGCTGCCGATAGAATTTCCCTGTTATTTATTTTTGTCTCTTTTAATATCATTTGGAGCTGATCCCTAATATATCGAGGGTACTTTTCTTTTACTGTTTGTAGATAATCATAAGCTATCCCATTGTCATTAAATTGCTGGGAAACGGTATTCATAAATGCATCGATACCTTTTGTCCTATCTCGGCTATGCTTCCTATCTTTAATCAATAATCCCTTCCCGTCAGGGATATGATGCTTTGCGATGATTTCACCTGTTTCAGGGCTATAAATGATTAATGCCTTTTCTTCGGTTTCCTTAATGCAGAGAGTTTCATATTTGCCAAACGTCCCCAACGGAAGAGAATAACGATTAGATAAATAACGAATAGTATTGTCCTTATGGACACATCTTGTTATACTATTTTCATAGTTATATTTTATATCTAGATTTTTGGTGACTGGTCTTAAGTGTTGTCTTTCCAGGGAAAACACTTCGACCGGTCTCTTTTTTGTTGTATGATGAACTTTATAGTTTCCAGTTCTATTGAGCCATTCCCAACCCTGTTCATTCCAAGAATCAATGTTATGAAATACCCGATGTTTAGCGAAGTTATGTTTAATAAAACCAACTACATTTTCGATTTTTCCTTTACTCTCTGGATCAGCCTTGCGGCAAACACGAAGGGTTAGATTCCTAGATTCTTTATATTGTTGGAACTCTTGCGTTAATATTAAATCCCCACCATTCTCACTGACGACTATTAAACTGTCTTGGTCGTATACTAATTCACTTGGAATCCCCCCAAACCACCTAAATGCATTTTCATGTGCTTTTATGACATCTTGGGTAGTGTAAGGCCTATCTAACCATTCTTTATATTTATATCTAGAATTAGATAATACAAAAGCTATAAAGTTTAGTTTTACTTCCTTATTATCGACTGCCTTCTGTTTCGTATGACCAAAATCAACTTGTATTTGTTCACCCATAGGTGAATCAGGTATAGCCTCATATATTCGTGGTGAAGTTTCCTTCTTTATTTTATATTCCTCTCGAAGCTCTCTAACATATAATCGAACTGTACTTTCACCTACTTTTAAATCTTCGTATTTCTCTTTTAGCCAATCTTCTACTTGTGCAGCTGACATATCTGGATGTTCCCTTAACCAAGATAATATCAGCTCTTTATAAGCATCTAATTTCTTACTCCTCGTCTGAAGTGACTCTACCCACTCAGACATATCCGAAGGAGACTTTTTTAGATAACGATATACTGTTGAACGTGATATTCCTAGCTTGTCTGCCACCTTCGTCTTACTGAATCCCTTTTTGATTAACTGACTAATTTCCATATACATTTCCCACTTATCCACCTTCTGTTACCTCCACTGTTGTATGTTTTAGGATATAAACATTTTACAATGGAAAGTACCTATATTTTATTGGTATATTTGGGTAAATAAGTGTTTCTTTTTATCTAGCAATAACTGTCTACTCTAGTTTAGCAGTCACACTGGTGTTCCAGAGAAGGAAATTAACATAAGTTTGGTTATCAATGTTATCGTATTAATAGCTCTATTATTTTTATTCTTTTTTTAACTACTTTACTATCAGGTCTTTTATAAAAAATTTACATTTCCAGTTTTGGATTGGATAATTATGGTCATTATGATATTTTTCATGTTGTGCTAACAGAGCTGGTGAGAGGTAGAAGGTAACTGTCATCATTATTGATATAAATATTTATAAGTTCAAAAAAAGTGAAGACTTCAGATTTCATTTGGCTAATACAAAGGAGTATTTAAATGAGTGACAATAAACTGCTTATTAGTTTCAAAAATGATCTTCATAAGTATTCTTTGGAGCAGCTAAGATATATACGGGAAAATGGGGTTTGGTCTATTGGACAAATGTATGACCATTTAATTGTTTGTGCCCATGAGTATCTTGATAATATGGAAACATGTACTAAATTAATTGAGGAACACCCCCGTGGAAAAACCAAGTTTGGTGAGCAATTATATAAGAACGGAGAGTTTCCACCTATTAAAATAAGATTACCAGATGAACTAAATTCTCCACCAAATAACTCAGACAGCAAGGAAGTCCTATTGAGCAGGATGGATCAGCTGATTCTAAGATTGAGTCATTGGGAATCGAAAGTGGATGATATTAATTCAAATAATAAGGTTGAACATGGTGGGTTCGGCTGGCTGAATGCAAAGGAATGGTATGATTTGGTTGGAATGCATTTTCGTCATCATTTGCGCCAAAAAGCTGAGTTGGAAAGTTACATATTATAGGTGGATACATCATACTTTGGGATCCCTTGTCCAACTTAAGGGTTAATTCAAGATGGATGAAAGCTATTTTGAAATAAATGTTATTTATACTTCACCACGGGGGTACGTATGAAAACTCACTATTATTTAGGTTGGTTTAACAAATTTTTCCCAGAAAATCTGCGCAGAGCGATACAGGGAGACATAACCGATAGAAAATCGATTGCTATGATCAGCTCGAATCCATCTAATTTCGAAGAGGTTGGTGCTACGGAACGTTCGTGGCTTGACCAAGCTGGCATTGTGTTTGACGAATATCATTTAATCAATTATCGCGTCCAGAAAGAAGAGGCACAAACGATCATTCAAAATGCTTCCGTCATTTTCTTGTTGGGTGGAAGTATTCTAAATCTAAATGGCTTTTTGAAGGAATATGAATTATCGGATGCGATTAAGAAAAGTAGTGCCGTTGTAATGGGAGCAAGCGCTGGTGCCATCAATATGTCCGCTAAATGGCTATGCTCGAAAAAATTTGGGGATGAAGTTGAAAGGAACACGATCTACAACGGAATAGGTCTGGACAATTTCTCCGTCCTGTCTCATTTTGATCTGGAAAATAACATGGAACTGGTTCAAAGTGAACTATCTCCTTTATCGGAAGAAATCAATATTTATGCGTCCAACAAAGATTGCGCTTTACGTGTAAAGGGAGAAAAAATCGACATCTTAGGCAATGTTTTTCTAATGTCCCACTCAAAGATTCAGAAATTGGATGAGACGCTCTAGTTCTATGGCTTAAAGGAGGATGATACTTATGAATATTTTAATTTTAGGTGCAACTGGACGAGTGGGAGGTCAATTAGTTAATTATGCTCTTCAAGACAAACATCAGGTTACTGCATTGGTTCGTTCTCCTGAGAAGATTCAAATAAATAATGAACTTTTAACTGTTATACGAGGTAATGTTTTAAATAAAGAGGATATCGAAAGAGTAATGGTTGGGATTGATGTAGTTATTAGTGCGCTAAATACTGATGGAGTAACAACTTTGTCAGAGAGTATGCCATACATTATTGAGGCAATGGAAAACGAAGGTATTCAACGGATTATCACGATAGGAACTGCAGGTATCCTACAAAGTAGAACTACTCCCAATTTACTGCGCTATCAATCTAGTGAATCAAAGCGTAAGTCAACCCGTGCTGCAGAAGAACATCATAAAGTTTTCGATTTGCTGAAGCAATCAACTCTCGAATGGACTATCGTATGCCCTACGTATTTACCGGATGGAGAACGTTTAGGCGAATATCGCGTGGAACGTGACTTTTTACCGGTTGATGGATCCAAAATACACGTTTCGGATACAGCTGAATTTACATATAAGCAGATTAATAGCAACAATTATCTAAAATTACGTGTAGGTATCGCCTACTAATAATATAAAATAGATGTTAATTTTCGGGTGTATTATTACTTCAAGAAGAAGCAAGTATTGAAGCAGGATGGCGGAGTAAACTACTAAACTAGTTACAGGAGGGGAGTAATTTGAGAAGGGCTATAGTTGGACTTTGGTCTGGTCTGTCATTGGCGATAGTATCTTTTATTCTAGCGTTGGGTATGTTTTGGCTTTGCTTTTATATCTTGAATGTTCGTTTACATTCCTATATTGGTTCCCCCACTGAAGATGTAGTTATTTACTTTAATTACATGGTAATTATTTTGGGGTTCTTTTTTTCCATAGGGATAGCTAGATATATACATAAAACCTATTCGAATGACATAATTAAAACTACTATCTTCATTTCACTAACAAATAGTATAATTGTTGTTATTTCTTCATGGCTTTTGGTAAATTACTATGACAATACGGACCTCTTTCACAAAATCTTCCCACCATTAACAGAGCGATATCCTTTACCATTTGGTACCGATAAAGGAATGGGATATTATAGTATCTACGGAATATATCTTTTTTTAATTCAAGTAATAATTGGTTATATTGTTGGTAAGATAAAAAGTAAGGAGTAGAGAGAATGTCTATCATAAACTTTTTGTTGCCTTTTATATTTTCATTCATGATTACCTCTACTGGGATTAGTGTGATTTACTTTGCAATAAAAAATTACCGTAAAGAATCCACTAAAACATTTAATTCCTTTATAGCCAGTTTTATTTTGTGTGTTGCTGGATTAGGTTCCTTTATTTATGGTATAGAGGGTTTTTGGTGGTTATTTGCTTATTAAATAAATTTGTAGGCTAAAGTTGAATAACCTGCGAGGAAGAATATGTGCACAATAAACTCTGACCAAATAAAGATAGCTATAAGAAACAAAAATCTTTATAATAAGAGATAAACGAGCGAAGAGGTGACAAATACCATGTCCGAAAAAAAGAAGCTTAGTACTAAAGAAATTGTACAGCAGCAGTTAGAACGGAAAAAACAAGCGCAAGCAAATAATAATAACTCCAAGCATGGCAATGGATCAGCTAAGCAAATGCAAAGCCAACTTGCGAAGAAGCCAAGTATGACCCGCCGTAAAATGGGTAGCTAATGATTAATAAGTAAATGAAATGGAGGTACCATTCGTAATGAATTGGCACCTCCATTTTTATTGTATGCTATATAATGAACCTGAAAAATAGGAAAATAAATAATATAGTAAAGAACACTCCTCGTATAATAATGGATTGTCTTACCTTATCCTCATCTACTTTCGGTTCTTCCTTAAACCCTTGTTTAAACCATAATTGAATAGCCTTTGTTGGATTGTTATATTGCCAAATTGATATACCATAGAACGCGATAACTAAGATAAAAAACAAGATAATTTTATCATATCGATCCCCTATCCAATGTACTCAATCATAACCTCCAGAAGGTTCAGGTAATGCCTTGTACTCTTCCTTTGCCAGGACAATCTCTTGATGTACAAACGCTATGAAGTTTTTTAATATATTATCTGGTGTGCTATCACAATAAGATGTAATCCATTCCCGTTCATAATCTTTGCCATTCAATGTTAGTTTAAGTTTATTTATTTCATGAGGTTTTGCACAGGAAGTATCAGTAGCGTTTTCTGCTGAATATAATATGTCTGCCTCTTTCATTTTCTCGTAAATCAACTTCATTTCTTCATCAGATAATAGCATTTCTATCGTTTGATCATCATTTAAAATCATATTCTTCGTATAGCTATTTTCAAATGTATCTATAATGTTTCTTGCCTCATAGCCATAATTTAGGACAAAATTAAAGTCATCTGGCATTTCTAATGGTAATGACTTTTCATTGTCCAACTTATCTCCTTGAAAAACTAGAAACAACACCACCACTAAAACAATAGAACACAGCACCAATTCTACCCAATCGATTGCCTTCCTTGGGATATTATATTTCTTGTTATACCACGTTATTTTGATAACAGACATAATCACTGCAAGTATTAGAACCGGTGTAAGTATAACGGGCAGAGAAACTTTTAATGTGGTAGAGAGATACAAAATGACGAGCCAAAATATAATAAGAAAAACAAATATCTCGAACCGATACTTTTTCCTACTAAATAGGATTTCGATAAATTTTTTCTTTGTCAAAATGCATCCCCCTGTCGATTCTAATTTCAGTTAACCCACCCATAGTTATGGTGCGGAAATTTTAGAATTATCTATATTTATCTTAACACATATTGAAATGAGTACGACCCTAAGAAGAGAACTTTAAGACGAAAGACAAATAGAGACATTCACCGAATGAATGTCTCTATTTTAGTATGGTAAACGGGTGTAACCCCATGTAGCCATACTTACATTTTCTTATCTAATTCCAAATGATCCTTCTGATTATAACTTCTAATAGCCCACGAATCCTTATCCCTAGTCAGGGTCGTAATACTAGTATTATCAATAGTAGTTCTACCATATCCCAGTTCTCCACCGGATAAAATCTCTAAGGTTTGGTTAATAACAGCTGCATGGGAAACGATGATGATGTGTTGGTTGGGGTATTTTTGATGCACTTTATCCAAACCACCCATAATACGAGAACAGAATGCTTCTTTTGTTTCTTGGTTCGGATATTGTTCGTCAGGATAGCGCTCATTTCTTTCATCCATCGTTAACCCTTCTGCATCTCCAAAATCCCTTTCTCCCAAATCATCCAACTCTTCAAAAGGAAGGTCCAAGTAGGAGTTGATGATTTCGGCTGTTTTTTTTGCTCGGATTAGGTTACTCGAGATGATTCTATCAAATTGGGAAGGTTGGAGGGAGGCTCCACAAGCGTTGGCTTGCTTGATTCCTTTTTCGTTTAAGGGGATATCGGTGCGGCCTTGCATACGGTCTTCTACATTCCAATTCGTTTCACCGTGTCTTATCAAATATACGGTTGTCATGATTTCTCTCCTTTCTCTACGAAGGGTACAACTAGTAAGTTCTTAATAGCTTACTAGAGTCTAGTAAAAATCGTTCCAGCATTCGTAATGAATAGAGGATTATTCCATAAATGCCTATACAAAAAGTGCTAGTGACTATTAAAAGTCCTAGCACCAGATACACTGATATTGTATTAATGGGTCATCGCTCCTAAGTAGACTTCACTACCGTGTATACTAATTTCTTGAAAACCTAATCTATTGAACATCTTTCTAGAACTCTCATTTATATTTTTTACAATGTCAGATCATGACAAAAGCCAATATAACCGCATGGGTTCTGGAGAAAAAAACGTATTCGATATCATCGCGTCTAATACAGGAAACCGTAAATACAGAAAAGAAGAAAAAAAGCTACATTTGATATGGATGCAGAACTTCATAACAAATAAGAGTGTAAATGCGGTGACGTAATAGAATGTAAAAAAGTTAAGTTCCTAACAAGAAAAAGAAAAAAGCTGAACCAAATAATTGGAACTGCTTTTTTCAATACACTTAAAAATATTGTTAAATTTTAATAGATATTGTGTTACTTAATGAGTTTAGTATATTTTTACGTCGGTACCATATAAAGGACTTGTTACTGTATCATAATATGGCGCGTAATCCTTTCCAACATAACCCCAACCTCTAAAGGTAACAGATCTTCTGTTAATCATATCTGAGTAACTAGCACCCTGAGGATTTGTATATGAAAATGCTGGCTCATGTGTTGAAGTGTTGTTTGAATAAGTAGATCCAACGGCATAATCAAGGGTTAAATCAACTCTTCCACAGCTAGTACAACTATTATTAAGAACTGATAAATCACTTGAATTGATAGACCAAGAAGCTGAAAATCCAACGGTACCGTCTGAATTTACACCAATTTGATAACTTAGTGAATTTGAACCTGGATCACTACGTGGACCATAACGACCAATTCCAGAGTTAGTATCTGAATAACTAGTGTTTGAATAAATATCTATTTCTGAAACTGAATCTCCCGTTCCATCTGGTACTGCTTCCATGTACATTGTTAAAGCAGTCCAATCATTATAGCGATCTTGATCTATACTAGGTTTTAAGTAGTACCCTCTTTTTCTTTCAAATAGGTGACCGTGGTCTGTATTCCATACATATTCTGACGGTCCAAATGAAACATACCATCCAGAACCAATATTTGGGTATATGTTAGCTGAGGCTTCATCTGGTGTAAAGAAGTAAGTACGAGCATGTTCTTCAAATACGCCTTTTTTCTCACCTACATCTCCTCGTCTGTTTTCATTACCCCTCTTCAACCAGGCTTCAAGAACGATTGCTTCTTTAAAGGATTCTTTTGAAGCAGTTGGGCTATTTTGTATTACGCCAAAAGTTAATTTTCCACTTTTGTTTGAAGTAACATAGATTGCTTGATCAACACTCTCAAACTCTTCAAGGTTTTTAATATCTTCTTCTAGATTAATATCATAGTCTAGAAAATCAGCTAATTTCTGGGAAGTCATCTCTTGCCCTAGCAAGAAGAAAGTCTTACCTGAAGTTAATGCACTTTTTATTGATTGTTTATTCTTATCTTGGAAAACTTCAGCAACTTTTTCTTGAGCTACTACAATACCATCTGTTTTACCAGGGAATAAACTCTTAGAAGAATGAACATTCTTAGCAATGTTAAGACCTTTGTTTTCGATTTCTAAATCGAAATTACCAATTACTTGTAAGCCAAAATTATCATAGTTGATTTTGCTCATTACATCTTCCTTATTTACAGTTCTATTACTTTCTGTGGCAGTGATAGATGGAACAAATGAAGCAACAATCATTGTAATGGCCAATGAAATGGTCAGCAATAATAACTTCTTTTTCATCTTCATAATAACCCTTCTTTCCATACTTTTATTAACGGATTTTTACTGCCCTCCTCCCACTGAAAATTAGCTCCTAAACCGATAATATCTAAATAGTATTGCATTAAAAAATAGATAGATTAGTCAAAAACAACTATTAAAAGGGTATAACATAGCTTAACTATCATTTCGGTTTATTTTATTAGAAAAAATAATTGTAGGAATATTAAGTGAAATTAAGTAATCTATTTATGATAGAATTAGGTCAAAGAAATTATATAACTCATTCAAATTCAAATTTTTGTACATATTGCCTAAAAAAGATAATTATAGGAATATTTCGTAGGGAATTGATCTTTTTTTAGTATTATAAAAGGGGGAAGAAATATGAACTGGTATAAATTCGGCGACATTCTTAATAGCATAAGACTATCGGTTAATATGACACAGAAAGAATTAGCTGAAGGGATTTGCACCCAGGCCCAAATTAGTAAATTAGAAAACGGCCATGAACTTCCTTCAAGTATTACTATTTATCAGATAGCAAAAAAGTTAGGAGTTGATGTAGAATACTTTTTTAAACAAATTGAATTTGAAAGATTTGACTACATAGAAGATGTTGAGTTTATCACTCGTAAACATATTAGAAACAAGAATTATAAAGAATTATATGAAATTGTAAATAACGAATTAGATACTCCATTAGTAAAAGGTAATAAAGAATATGAACAATTCCTTCTGTGGCACCAAGGGATATGTATTTACTATATAGATAGTAATAAAAGTAAAGCGATAGAGACTTTAGAAAAGGCACTAAACATTACTAGAACAAAAGATTACGACTTTTATAACGAAAGAGAAATTGAAATTATTAATAGTATTGCAATTATTTATAATGAAGAAGGAGATTTCCTAACTTCTCTAAGATTTTTTGATAACGCAATTTATAATATTGATAAATTGCCTATTTTGAAGGATTTTACTATTCACTTGAGATTACTATACGGCGCTTCAAAGACGACGTTAAGTATGAATCTATTAAATGATTCATTAAAATATTGTGAAGTTGGTATAGAGATTTGTAAAAAAAATGAGTCCCTATATCTGCTAGGTGAACTTTATTATCAAAAAGCTCGGTGTTTAAAAAGATTAAAAGAAACTCAAGCTGGAGCATTTTTTGAAAAAGCAATTCGCATTTTTAATATTGAAGAAAAAAAAGAATATGAAGAAGTAGTAAGGGAAGCTTATCAAGAATATAAAGACGAGCTGCTAGTTCATTAGAAAGGAGAATTTTATATGAAAAAGTTGATTGCGATACTTTTAATGCTTGCATTATTTACTGTTGCAAATTATACACAACAAGACAACAACTTAATTAGCCAAGCTACAGAAATCGTAGGAACAGATGATGAGGATTTACCAAATCAACATAGTGATTAACGGGGGAGGTCAATAAATGAGTGAACGATTAAAAGCATATATTGGTTTTATGTTAGTAATTCCTTTTTTGGCAACGTTTTTTATTGGGAGATTAGATTTTATAGAAGGAGAATGGGTAGTATTAATTTATTTTCTTAGTTTAATATCTACTCATTTAATAGTTAGTAAGATTCAAGAAATGATTCATTAAAGGGTGCTTTGCTTGAATGAGACTATAAAAATAGAGCTTCCGAATAATGGAAGTTCTATTTTTTGTTAACCCATGACAGAAGTTAGGTATTTAAAATATATTAATTTAAGAATAGCTATGCCTTTTTTTCAAGGAGAAAAGAATATATTCAAAAACGACTAGTAAAAAGCGTTAGAATCTTTCTAGAGCGATCATTAGAAAGATGAGTTTCCGCAAAAAAGGTCGTCATGCCATAGGTCCTCTTGCATCATCTATCAAGGCCTAATCAGCCTGTGACCCAATTCCTCTTCCCCAGCTACTACTCCGCCCGATGGCAATCCCTATCTCCGCATCAGAGTCTTGAATAACTAAATCAGCATAGCCAACTAATCGACCATCCCATTCAATTGCCAATCGAACGAAATCTTCTGCTTTATTTTCCACACAGTAGCGCCACCATTGATAGAGTTCATCTGGATCCCTATTCCTCTCCCAGCCGTTATGAGAGCAAAACACCTCATCCATACTCCAAGCAAGCACGGTAGGATAATCTTCCATCGTTATTGGTCGTAACAGCATACTAGCTTCCTAGTTTCCAGACTGTCTATCATAATTACGATAAATCATCCCAGTCGCCTGATGCATCCCGAACTTTTCATAATATGGAACGAGATCCTCATCACAGCACAAGTCAATCATATACAGATGTTTCAAGTCATCCAGCATAAGCTTCACAAGTTCCTTACCAATTCCTTTATTCTTGTATTCTGGCAAAACTTCTAGAAGCGGAATGTAAGCGGACAGTACCCCATCACTAATCGCTGTTATAAAACCGACTACCTGATTAGTATCTTCATCTATTGCCAAAATGACATGACTGCTATTAGATAGTAGCTTGAGATGGGTTTCTGGGCTTGGTGGATTTGGCCAGTCCACAAAGAAGCCTCCTAATTGCCCCGCAGTTATACCAGCCGCGCTATGTTGAAATTTCATGTTAAATCCCCCTATGCCTTCGTGCGTTCCTCTAACTTGATTAAATGATCCACTCGATTATAGTCTTCCAGAACCCAGTCATCATCCAACCATTTAACAGTAGAAATACTTGTGTTTTCAAACTTAATACCACTAAGGTCAACGTCGCCCTTACCAATAATCGTTAACATTTGTTTAATGACAGCGCCATGTGCCACGAGTAAGATACGTTTTTCAGGATGTAGCTGACGTACCTTTTCCAGACCAGTCATAATCCGGTCCGAAAACATGTCCAACTCCTCTTGATTTGGATAATTAAAGTCCGGATAAAGCTCAGTACGCTCACCCATCGTTAACCCTTCTCCATCCCCAAAGTGACGCTCGGCAAAGTCTGCCATGGTCTCCAGTGGAAGCTCCAAGTATTGATTAATAATCTCAGCAGTTTTCTTTGCTCGTTTTAAATGGCTGGAAATTACCACATCGTAATCGCCACGGTTTAGTGCTGCCCCGCAAGCTTCTGCCTGCCCAATTCCTTTTTGATTTAAAGGTATATCCGTCTGTCCTTGCATTCTTCTTTCCGCATTCCAATCGGTTTCCCCATGCCTTACCAGATAAATGGTTGTCATTACAATCTCCCCAATCTAGTTATCTATGAATATTGTTTTATTAGGTCATCTATAAACATATCTATTTCCCCTACATAGTGAGAAATACCATCCACATAGTAAAAAGTAGTCGCGGTTGGAAGGTTGATTGGCTCACGTGAGAAAAGATGGATTTCCTTATTCGTTCCAAGTGCAATCCCAAGCTCCGTATGGGTACCCTTTCCACCAGGAAGCAATACAACAACGACATCACTTTCCTTCACAGCATCTAACTCAGCGTGACCAATTTCCCGCAGATCTTCTTCCGTTACCGCGCGGCTATTTTTCGTCCAATCATACGTATGACTATGCCCTGCCTCAACAAGCCGGTCACGAACATGTTGAACGAGCTCCTTATTCTCAAATCCTGATGCGATATAAAATTTCATCGGTTACTCCTTTCAAACTCCCATTCCGCCTCTAGCATGCCATAAATAATCAAGTCGACAAAATGATCATATAACCATTCCCCCTGGCGCACCTGACCCTCATATTGAAAACCAAGACGTTCTGGAATAGCGCGACTTCGTTCATTTTCATAGGCAGCACGTATTTCAATACGGTTTAACCCTAACACATTAAATCCGTAATCAATCAATGCTGTAACTGCACGTGTCATAATGCCATTACCTTGAAAATTACTCCCGAGCCAATAGCCTATGACGCCAATGCGATTCGTCCAATCAAAGGAATTAAACCCAACAATACCCGCAAGCTTCCCTTTGAAAAATATTCCTAGGTTTAATCCAATGCGTTCTTCAAATAACTTCATACTAGCTTTGATAAATTTTTTCGAGTCTACGACTGTTTTCGTATCATCAATCCAAGCTAGCCATTCACGTAAATAGTCTCGGGAGTGGTCAATGAGGTAGAACAGTTCTGGAGCATCCGCCTCATCTAACAGCCTTAACGTAATTTCTTCATCTACTTCAAATGAAAACAAAGCCATTACCTCCCGTTCATTTTCCTCCATCATACCATAGGAAATCTTGTTTAAGGATAATTACCTTTTACCGTATCTAAATTTTGTTATAATTAGAATTAATTAAATAAAAGGGAGACGGGTTGATGAGCAAAGAAAGCGTATTAAAACAAATGAAATTTATCCGTGAACGAACGATAGCATTACTAGATGCGACATCAGAGGAACTTGCTGATGAGATGCCAAAAGGATTCCGTAATAACTTACGATGGCAGTTTGGCCATATTGCTACTTCACAAGAGAACCTGATTGGTTATTTCTTAGGGCTAGAGAATACCTTGCCGAAATCATTTACGGAACTATTCAATCGAGGAACTTCTCCAGCAGACTGGAATCAAGATGTTCCGACACTAGTAGAGATCAAAGCATTACTAAAAGAACAGTATGAACGGATGTTGTCTTTGAGTACTGGTAGGTTGGAAGAAGAAGGGAGTCCGCTTATTCTAGGACCGGAATACAAATATGAGACTTTAGCGGAAGCAATTGATTTTACTAACTTCCATGAGGCACTTCATCAAGGGAATATCATTAGTCTAAAACGTGCACTAGGTGTGGAGGATCTTTGGGCAGTGGAAGAAACGAGTAAATAACGAGGGGGAAGGTCTTGAAAAGAGATACGGTTTTATTTTGGATGTGTTTTGTTGTTTTGTTTTTATTAATAGCCAATATCTATGGATCCATATTTAATTACTTCATCCCATTCAATACCGCAACGAGCATTCTCTCCTTATTATTGCTAATCGTGGGAGTTGTCCCGTTAAGTGCGATATTGGCGGATAAGGTTTCGAAATACGCACTTGATAAAGGACTAAAAGAGACGAAAAACTTTCGACGATTTATGGTTGGGTTAACGGTTTTCGTAGTAGTCGCTGTTTCCATGACAGCTTTTAATCATTACCGTGAAAAAGACTTAGATCAAGCAATCCGTTATACGGCAATTGATTTTGATTTTATGGGCTTTACACAGGATTGGAATAATGTTCCTGAGGGTCATGGCTATGAATGGGTAACCAATGACAAGGAGACTGTCGAGGAACTGATGGAATTTCTCAGCCAGTACCGGGTGAAAGTACAAGAGATCGATGGGATAAGTGGTAATCATCATTTTGAATTTACCATTAATCATAAACTCAGTAACTCAACAATGGTTTGGGTGCTGAATGGGACCGATGTACGGATTGGTGAGGATGTCTACGAAGTGGTTAATGGACCGATTGATATGGAATGGATTAAGGAGTTTAATGAAAGTATAAGGAAGATTCGCTAATAAAAAATTTCTAATCGGATAGGAGAAGGCAAATGAATATAAGAAAAGCAGTCCTAACCGACGCGGCAGGTATTGCAAAGGTCCATGTCAATAGTTGGCGGACTACCTATAAAGGTATTATTCCGGCTAGTTTCTTAGACAATCTCTCGTACGATAAACGAACAGAACTGTGGCAGCGAAACATTTCAAGAGAAGACAATTATGTTTTTGTTGCCGAAACAGAAAATAAAGAAATAGTAGGCTTTGCAGATTGTGGAAAGAGAGAAGATAATCATATTGCTAATTCTGGTGACTTAACTTCCATCTACCTGTTGGAAGAGTATCAAGGTAAAGGTATCGGAAAAGGATTGATGAAACAGCTTTTCCGTCAGTTTAAGGAATTAGGATATGAAAGAGTTTTCGTTGAAGTATTAGATGAAAACAATACTCGTAATTTCTATGAGTATTATGGTGCAAAGCTACTTAAATCGGAGAAGATAAAGATGGCAGGTGTTGTTTTAGATCTACTAATCTATGAATGGAATGATTTGGGAAAAGTCTTATCGGATAAGAGTGACTAAAGTCATCTGGAAAAGCTATTAAATGGTGACTTCAGAGAGTAGTTTATCATTTTCAATTGCCGTATTCTTACACTAACTAGCAATGCATTTTTTTGCATTGGAATGATTAGGAGTGAATACATGAGCTATTTTCTGAGTTACATTTTGTCTATTACCCTTACCTCCCTATCTTACTTCACGGGAAGTCATCTTGTAAGAAATGGGATTGCACTATGGAAATCCTTCATAATAGGTGCTTCCGTTGTAACCCTTGGTGCACTAACCGAAGCGTTGGGTGCACCGATTTGGTTAATTGTGCTAACACCTTTCCCTGTTGGGATGATTCTTTTATACCTTTTCTTGAAAAAGTCATTCATTAAATGGCTAGTAACCTACATCATGATACTACTCCTTTATACTATTATCCACCTCTTCATGAGCTACTTCTTTGCATTTCATTCTTTAATTCCAGCTTGGAAATTATCCTAAATACTTCTATTAGATATTAAAAGGAGGAATACGTTTGAGCATTGAACAAGAACTATCAACTAAAGTTTACAAAATGATGGACTTACACCAAAAGTTCTCAGAAGGACAATACGAAGAAATGAACAGATTATATTCCGATGATTTTCAAGGTTGGATGTACATGCCTTGGGTGGATGAGTTAGAGCATTGTAATGCAGAAAGTATTAGAGAAGGAAATAAGCACGCGGCAGAATACTATAAAGGAAAAGACATTCAGTTTATCTTTTCAGGTTTGAAAATTGTCCCTCAATCGGAGAATCAAGCGGCTGTTTCGTATGAAGTCATTCATCAAAATAAAGAAAATGCCGTATTGGTAAGAGGACTGACTTTGGAGGTTTGGCGGAAAGAAGCGGATGGTAATTGGCGAATCATTCGTTGGTATGAGGAAAAAGGAAGACAGGCCTAAGGAGGATACCATGAAAATAGTAATCTACTTATATAACGGTATAACAATGCTTGATGCGATTGGGCCATATGAAGTGTTACGAAATATGAAAGATGCAGAAGTATACTTTGTAGCAGAGCAAAAAGGTGAGATAAAAGCTGATTCAGGGTTCATTGATATCAATGTGAAATACAGCATTGATGAGGTGAAGGAAGCGGATATTCTAGTTATTCCAGGATCAACAATTGGTTTCATTAATGAAATGAAAAATAAGAAAGTTTTAAAATGGGTTCAAGAAATCGACCAGACGACGAAATGGACGACCTCTGTTTGCACAGGGTCAACCATCCTTGCGGCAGCAGGGCTACTAAACGGATTAAAAGCAACGTCTCATTGGAAAGTAATCAATGTATTAAAGGAATACGGGACAGAGCCTACTAGAGAAAGAGTAGTGGAGCAAGGGAAATATATAACTGCAGCTGGCGTATCGGCAGGAATGGATATGGCATTATACATAGCAAATAAAATCGTTGGTGAAGAGGAAACGAAAGCAATCCAACTTGTCGTCGAATATGATCCCCAACCAATCTTTGATTCCGGAAACTACCAGAAAGCAGATAAGGACATCATCGAAATGGCTGAAAGTAAATTAACCAACAGTGCCAAAAAAGAGCTTGGCGTGCTTGGGCTAGTAAAGAACTCAAAAAGTTTATTGAAATTATACAAATAAAGGAGAAAGTCATATGAATCTTACACATACTAGACTACTAGTGAACAATTATCAAGAATGCTACGATTTCTACAAAAATACACTAGAGTTTGAATGCAGATGGGGAGATGAAAACTCTAATTATGCACAATTTCAAGTGGGAAACACTCAGCTTTCTATCTTTGAAAAGAAGCAGCAACTAGACGATCTTAATGAAACACTAGTCGAGAGCAGCTCGCCACTAAATGAAGTGGTGCTAATTTTTGCAGTAGAAGATGTGGATGAAACCTATCAATCACTACAATCAAAAGTAGATTTCATCTCTGAACCACATGATCGAGAAGACTGGGGAATTCGTGTTGCCCACTTCCGAGATCCGAATGGTACGTTAATTGAGATTAATAGAAATATAATGGTTTGAGACGGAGTTAACTCCTATTGAATTTAGAAGTTGAAGGTAGAGACTGATTTAGGTATATGAAGATCTGTGAAAGTAAATGGAGAGTTTGTGAAGTGATGTACTTAAAGTAACGGAGCAGAATAGTTTAATATCAAATGTAAATTTATATAAAGGGGGATTTTATGGATTTAAAGAAATTAGCATCAGATATATCAAAAATTTATGAACTAAATCCAAAGGTTGAAGCTGTGTTATTAGGCGGTTCTGTTTCAAGAAACTGGTATGATCAATATTCAGATATTGAATTATTTGTTTTTTGGAAAGAGTCTCCGACAGACGGAGATAGGAAAACCCCGATCGTAAAATTAGAAGGGGATATCATCGACTTTCATCCATACGAGGATCAGGAATGGTCAGAAACGTATATTACTAAAGGTGTAAAGTTAGAAATAAGTAATTTTCTTACTGATACAATTAACGAAGTAATTAAGGATGTAATTTTATCTTTTAATACAGATTTAGATAAACAATGTATAGTTGCTACGTTACATAATGGAGTTTCTCTTAGTGGTGATTTGATTATTAAAGGGATGAAAGAAAAAGTTAATAAATATCCTAATGAATTAAGTGTAGCGATGATTAAAGAAAATATTCATTTAGGTAACAGATGGAATAATCGAGAAGCTCTACTCAACCGTAAAGACTGGTTAATGCTATATAAAGTAATGGTGGATGTTCAAACTAAAATAATGGGAATACTGTTTGGTTTAAATCGTCAATACGTTCATCACCCTGCTTTCAAGTGGCAAAAACACACACTGAAATCAATGATTATCACCCCAGAAAATATATGTACTCGTTTAGAATCCATATTTCTGGAAGACCCATCAACTTCCATAAGAGAATTAGAAGTAGTGATTCAAGACATATATGAACTCATACAACGTGAACAACCTAAAATAGATTTATCTTCAGTCATTGAGAAATCATTATTTGTGAGACCGCAAAATAATTTTAAATAAATCATTGTTAAACTATTGGGTGCTTTAACGCAATAAGGAGGCCTTTAATACGGAGGTTTTTTACTAAAGAAGCAGTTTAGTGGAAAAAGAAATTACTGATGTGGACTCACAATGGGAGAAAGGAAGTCTAAGATGATCCAACAAAACTTCAACGGACAAACTGAGACCCAATTACAAGTGTTGTCTGAAATTAGTGCAATTTCTAAGACAATTGGAATTGAGTTCTGGTTGCGAGGCGGATGGGCAATCGATTTTTTACTTGGAGAGATAACTCGTCTACACGATGACATTGATTTAGTAACGTGGATTGAAAATCGAGAAAGTTTAGAGGATGAACTTAAAAAGGCTGGATATGAGAAGACATTGGTTAAAGAGGAATTTCGTGATAGGCAGACTGATTTCTGCAAGAAAAAAGTAGAAATTACATTTTCCTATATAACCCGAACAGATAATGGACACCTTATTATGAATGGATTACCTGTTTGGATTTGGAGACCCGACTCTTTACTTCCTCAAACCTTTGTGTTGAACGGAATATCAGTTCAAGTACTAAACCCTAAGCAACTATTAGAAGAAAAAGAGGTCTATGAACGAATTGGCCGTTTACCACGAAAAAAAGATTCAGAGAGCAAAAAAATATTACACCAAATAATTAAGGAGATATAGTTACAATACTAGATTGTGATTAATTGTAATTATTGTAACGGGTGCGTTAGTAATAGATAAGGGAATGAAAGAAAGAGGGGAAGAGAATGGAATTACTGTTTTTAATCTTAATTTTTGCGGGTATCTTCTCAATATACGACGCAATAAGGAAGCTCAATAGTAACCTTCTTGAACAGACCGAAGAAATCAAAAAGATGCGAGAAGAGTTAATGCGGAATAATACAAAGTAGATATTCTTGTCAAGTTAACGGGTGCGTTAGATAAAGAAGGTGATCTATGAGGTCGCCTTTTTCTTGTGATAAAATTCCAATAATATATTTGGAATATTATGATAGTATTGAGATAGAAGTTATTATGCTAACGGGACAGAAGAGTTGAAGTAATTTATCTCCAAATAAAGAGAAGGGATAATATATTGATAGTTATATTTTTATCATTGTTGGTAAGTCCATTTATTTTTATCTTTTTAAAGAGGAAGATAATTGGGTATGTTAATTTATCTGTAGTTATTATATATATTGTTAGTTGGTTTAATGTCCTAAAGTACAAAGCATCAGGAATTGGTGTTAATTTTGAAATTGCCATATGGATTGGTTCTCTTTATTTGTCTATTGGCTTTCTTCTTTTAAGCGTGGCTTTGCTTTATATTAAGATTACACGCACAAGAAAGTATTATATTTTACTGTTTAACATATGTCTAAGTGTAGCCGTTAGCCTTTTCTTTGAATATATGGATGAAGGGTTTATGGATTTTAATTTAACTGAATTTGTTTTAGGCATATTCCTATTAACCTATTTGATTACCTTCTTTATAGTTTGTCTTGTACATCTAAATATAAATAATAATAAACAGGTTCGCTAATATGTAAAAAATATATTTAAGTAACGGATGCAAGAGTTGAATAGCAAAGGAATTCTTTTAAATCACAGAAAAGGATGATTGGGTGTCCAATAAAAACGTAAATTGGAAACAAATTAGCATAACATCTTTGGTAGTTATTATTTCATTAAGTTTTATTTTTTATAGCCAATGGACTAGTCGTACGAATATGTATATAAAGTCAAACTCTACATTAGTAGATCATTTGGTATCTTTAAAACTAGACATTCAATATTATATGGACGAAGATGATTTTGATCCCAAAAGACTAAATAAAGCATATGTTCATTCAAAGGCAATATTAAATCAATCTAGTATTTATGAATTATATTACCGAAATCAATTGGGAAAAGATTTAACAGATAACTTCCGAAGTATTTTTGCAACACCTTATATTGAGCCTGATAATCCTGATAAAGAAATACTTCAAAATAAATTGCAGGATTTAGAATTTATAATACAAGCTATTAGCAGTGGTGAGATGGAGATTAAGTATGCTTCACGTCATTCTTTGATACCGAGTAACCCCTTTACAAAAGAAAGAATGGAAGATGTACTGGAAGTCACTGAAACTATTGTTAATTCAAATAATGAATTTTAATCTTTATGTTCTATCATTAGAAATGAGATTATGAAGAATTGTACCTAAACAAACGGTGCTTTAGATTAACAAGGTGATCGTCAGTTAGTTGAACAATATTGTGAAATGTTATTAAAAAAATGAAAGTAAAGAAGGCGAAAGAAAATGGATTTGGAGCTACAAACAGAAAGACTTACTCTTACCCCTTGCACCGATGAGACATTATTAACTTATTCCACAAATGGATACAAACTTGGACCGCATATTGGAATGTATCTTGAGGAATTAAAAAAAGATGCATCTGCTTTAGGGTGGGGTGTTTGGCTTGTTATTGACAAACAAACTAATAATATAATTGGGGATATAGGGTTTAAAGGTAAGCCTGATAATGAAAAGTCAGTTGAAGTTGGTTATGGTATTATATCTACAAAACAAAATAAGGGTTATGCAACAGAAGCCTTAAAATGCATCATTGAGTGGGCATTTAACTCTGATTCTGTAAATAAAATTACGGCTGAATGTCTTGTGGATAATATCCCTTCAGTTAAAGTGTTACAGAAACTAAACATGACAAAAATTAAAAACGATAACCATATGCTTTACTGGCAGTTGAATAAATGATTGGACTATAGGGTGCTTTAGTGGAAGAGTCAACTTATCTCTTTCTACCGCAAACGGGACGAGAATACGGAATAAAATTATATTTTAATGGAGGGGAATACAATGCAAATGCCAGTACATATTGTTGCTGCGGGCGGCTTTGTTGAAAATACCAAAGGTGAAATATTATTAGTAAAAACCCGCCGAGGTGGTCACTGGGTATTTCCAGGAGGTCAAGTGGAAGTCGGGGAGAATTTAATAGATGGAGTAGTCAGAGAAGTTAAAGAGGAAAGTGGAATTGATGTTAAAGTATCCCATTTGGTAGGAGTTTTCTCTAATACAGCAACATATGAAGGGCATAGCGGGGTAAAGACAATGCCCACAAAAGTTATGTTTGATTTTGTATGTGAACCCATAGGTGGAGAATTGACAACTTCAGATGAAACATCAGATAGTCGCTGGGTTGGTAAAGGGGAAGTTCTCAATATGGTCTTAGCACCTGCACTACGTACACGCTATCAAGCATATTTAGATTATAACGGAAGTGTCCATTATATGGACTATATAACTAAGCCACAGTTTGAATTAAAATTTAAGAGAAATATATAAGAAAAATGAAATAACTATTACACTATCTACTATCCAATATTCAAAGAACAGGTGCTTTACTTCAACTGAATTTGATTGGAGGTGTGCGTTTGAAAAGAGTATTGTCTCTAATTTTAATTGTTGTAACTTTGGGAGCTTGTGGTCAACAGAATGATGAAAACAACAAAAACTCTTCACATGGAGAAAGAGATGAAGGCATCATTGTAAATGTAGAAAAGGAAGATGATGGAAGATACTTAATATTAACTCTACCAAGTGTGGAGAACATTAACATTGTAGATAAAACAAGAGACGAATTGATTAAACTAGCACAAGAAAATGATGGTGCTTTTTACAAAGTTAGCCAAGAAAAGTACGAAGAATTGGGGTTAGACATCGGAAAACGAATAGTTGGTTATTATGATGCTGAATTCGAATCGGATCCCCCTTTACGAATTACTGATAAAATAGAATTAATTTCACAATAGTTATAAGAATTTTGTTCAACAAACGGGTGCGAGAGTTAAACAACAGGAACCATTCATCAAAATGATAGTTTCTGTTATTTTTGTTCAGCTATTTGAGAGATTATTGCAATATGAATGAATCCTTTTATAGTAATTCGCCGTACTACATATAACTTTTTATCAGTAACACTGCATCTATCAGGGGGGGATGGGTTGTCTTTGTTTATTGGAATTATGCTTATCTTAATAGGATTATTAAGTGTTAAATTCCCAGCATTTCTTTGGTTTATATCGACAGGATGGAAATTCGCTGATGCAGAACCGAGTGACGTTGCACTTGGAATAAATCGTTTTATCGGTTATTTTCTCTTAGTTGCAGGAGTATGCTATATTCTGGATTCTATTATACCTAGACTGTCTGGTTGAAATAATACTTATTTCGCTAACGGATACAAGAGTTGAACAAAGACTCTGCAATGTTCAAGAACGCGGCACGATTGTTTAATAAAAAAGTATATTATTTTAGATTTATTTAGGGGAGAAATAATGAAGAATAAAAGATTACTTGTAGGATTTGTTGCTATTGGGGGATTACTCTTTGCAATTATTTGGGGTTCTATTTTCATTCAAAGCTCAACCGTCGAAAAAGTGGTTGGGAAGATGGATGGACATATCCTCGAACAAGTTGAATTAGGGGAACAATCCTTCGTTATATTTGAAGATGGCAATTTTATTAAAGGTGGTATTTTCGAAAAGGGCTTCTTTGGTTGGAAGGAAATCACAGAGAGTCAAGCTATCGATGGACGAAAATCAACTATGGCTTTTAGCACTGATTATTTTGCCATTACACCAACCATTAATGGATGGACGTATTTATTTGGATATGTAAAACCAGATGAAGTAGATTCTATTAAATTTCAATATAAAGAATTTGAAACCGAATATAAAGTCAACTCTTACTACTGGTATATTCCAGTTTTAAATTATGGAGGAAGTTTTGAAGCGGACCAACTTAGCGTAATACTAAAAGATGGAAGAGAAATATTTTATCCCTTTGATGAATTAAGATAACAATTACTTTTTCAAGTAAAAGATGCAATTCTTAAGAAGGTGATCAAAAAAGGTCACCTTCTTATTATGCTTGAAATTCTTCGTCTGTTTATAGAAGTTATTAAATTAACGGGACAGGATTATTGTAAAAGAAAAGGGTCGAGCGGTAAATTATATAAAACAAGTGATACTTCAGAAGGTCACTTGTTTTATTCTGTTCTTTGGATGTAACTCCTCAAATCCTGACAAATATTTAAATTTAAAGGGGAACTTTTAAGGGTGCTATTCGGTCAGTATATATTGAGGGAGGTGTTTGGAATTAGTGGGTTAAATGAAAAGGAATTATATGAACACTATTTCGAAAAGGTGTATAAAACTGCTTATTATATCTTGAGAAACGAGGAACAAGCAAAAGATGCTACACACGATACATTTATAAAAGTGTTTAAAAATTTAGGGAAAATCAATCAGCAATCAAAAATTAACGCTTGGATAACTACTATCGCTACGCGTACCGCCATTGATATTTATAATAAAAATAAAAAGCAAGTAGTGTATGAATTAAAAGAAGAGCATGTTTCAATCACCGAACAATTTAACGATCAGAAAGATGAGTTAGAAAATTACTTAAATGTTATACCACCAGAACAAAAACAAGTATTGGTTTTAAAGTATATAGAAGATTTAACAGAGAAAGAAATAGCAAACCAGCTTTCTATTAAATTAGGAACCGTTAAATCAAGAATATATCGCGCGAAAGAGAAATTATATGAACTGTATCAATTGGGAGGTGAAGATAATGTCGGAGAATAATCGTAATGAAGAGAACATAAAAGAATATGTAACAAAGGAATTTGATTCTATTAAAGTGCCAAAGCGATTAAAGGAAGAACTTTGGACTCAGGTTAAGCCTGCTCGTAAGAAAAGAATATTACATTCAAATGTTCTTCCATATATAGCTGCAATTGCGTGTATAGCGATCTTTATTCCACTTGTGTTAAGTATTTTACCTTCTACTTCACAAACGGCTAGCAATGATTTATCTGGTCAAAACTTCAAAATTGCTTATATCCCAGTGTTTCATGGGAATGTTAATAACCCTGGTAGTTATGACCCTATTATGACTATAGAATTTATCGATAAGAATGTATTCACCACTACTATCTACGGTGAGGGAACATATGAATTTAAAGATAATGAACTTGTCCTTCAATTTGAAAATGAAAATGAGTATTTAGAAATAAATTTTACCCTGGAAGAAAGTGATAAGGATTTCAGTAAGTACGCTGCAAAAATTAGTGACGTTAAATTTGAAATGGAGAACATAGATGAAATAAGTTATTTTAACAACTTGCTTCTAAGGTTAAACAAAGATATGCCAATTGAATTTTTAAAAAGATAGAAAAAAAGCGATTAAAGTGCGGCGTTTAGTTATAACGGGTGCTAGAGTTAAACAAGGTGATTCAAGTAGGGGTCACCCTTTTTCATGTGGCTAAAATTCTTATTTTGTTTTCGGAATATTATGTTAGTATTTAAATATAGGCTATTAAGCTAGGTAAAAGAGTAGAAGAAGGATAGGTTATAAAGTTTGAATTTATTTATGGGGTGACAGAATGAAAAGAATAATTTCAATCGGTATAGTAACCCTTGTTTTACTGTCTACGGTTATCTTTTTACTTTCTTATATCAATGCTGATTACCACGGTAGAATAGGAGAATTAAGAAAAAATAAATTCTCTGTTTTCCCAGAAAAAATTAATCCTGAAGCAGACTAAGTACTTCCTATAATTTATTTTAATGATGATACTAAGGTTGTAGGGAAAGTAAATCACGTTTCAGAATTAAAAAATGGGCAGAGAATAATGATATGGTCTGAAGAAAGTGAAGGAATAATATTAGCAAACAAAATCAAAGTAAACGAATTATCAAATTAATAATATATCTTGAATTAAAGGGGGCTGTGGTTTAATAGAACGATTTAAACAAGTCATTTAATTGTGAGGAATATAATGAATCCATTAAGAATTAATGAACAAGAAATTATCATTCAACTTAATAATAATGTTCGAGATTTAGCTGGAAAAGGTAGATTTTCAGGTGCAGTTTTATTAGCTGACAAAGAAAGAATACTTTATAATCAAGCATTTGGGTTTGCAAATGAAGAACAGGGAATCTTGAATTCAATTAATACGAAATTTGATTTAGCTTCAATGAGTAAGATGTTTACAAGTGTAGCTATAGCAATTTTAGAAGAAGAAAAGAAATTGTCGTTTCATGATTCAGTTAGCCAGTATATCGCCGATTTCCCTTGTAGTAGGGTTACAATTCACCACCTATTAACTCATTCTTCGGGTGTAGGAGATTTCTTTAATAAAGAGTTTTTAGAAAGGCGAGCTAACCTAAAGAAGGTATCGGACTACCTTCCATTATTTGTAGAAGATAAACTACAATTTGAACCTGGATCTCGCTTTGAGTATAGCAATGGAGGTTATATTTTATTAGGAATAATTATAGAAAATCTTACAAATCTAAGTTACTTTGAATATATAAAAAAACACATTTTCCATCCATTGGATATGAATGATACGGATACCTGCTTAGCCGATGCTAACAATGTCCAATTAGCTATTGGATATACTAACTTTCAATTTGATGGTTCATTTCAAGAAGAAAAGACTGATAATCTATCAATTCGTTCAAATGGATCACCAGCAGGTGGTGGTTATTCCACTGTAAAAGATTTGTGGCGATTTTCTAAAGGGTTATTAGAAAATCGACTAATTAGCGTTGAACAGACAAGGAAACTCATCACACAAAAAGAAAATATATATTCGGATGAAACTTCAACTTTAGGGTATGGGTATGGATTTTTTGTTGAGAGAATTAATGGCCATCAAATTATTGGACATGATGGAGGATTCCCTGGTGTGAGTAATCGCTTAGATATATACCCAGATAATGAGTACATATTCATCGCTCTTTCGAATGATGATGGAGGCGGTGCCACATTAACTCGGGAAGCAAGAAAGCTATTCACTAAACATAACGCTAATAATAGTTAACATTTCTGGCACTCTACAAACGTGTGCTTTAGTTACAGATGTACAAACCTTTATTGTATTAGCGGGTGCGTTTCTTCAAGAAGGAATCGTGCCTATTTATTATAGTAAATGATTTGATTGTAGTTTATTTGAAGTAATTTCCAAAAGTTGTCCATAATGAAATAAATTTATAAAAGGTCTATTGAATCTATACTTGGATATTGCCCGTTATGAGAAAAACAAACATATATTAGGGGGTGGAATTTATTGAATATTTCTCAAATTAAAGATGCATTATTTAAACAAGCTACTATTTTTCAAACAGGTGGATTCCGACCAACAGAGGAATTAGGAGAAAGTTGGATTGGGAAAGTTTTATGGGGAAAAAAGGAAGAAATTATACCAACTAATTTTAAACCTTTATGTACATTATTTTTAAACGAATTACCATATGTACCCGAGGAATTAAGCAGCTATCAATTATTAACCATTTATATGGATTACGATGTATTTAATCATTTAAATGAGGATAATTTAGTTTCATTTTTTAAGATAAATTGTTATACGAATTTAGATGAATTACAAAAGATAAATGAACAATCTACTAAAATAAAACCTTTTCCTTTAACTCCCTTTTTTATTGATAATGATGCACCTGCTTGGGAGGATTCTTATAGTATTTCCCCCGAAATTGAAGATGAAATATTAAGACTTGAATTTGAGGCTAGTATGGAATATTACGATGACATTGTAGAAAAAGTATATTCCTCTCATAAAGTAGGAGGTTATCCTTCTTTTACTCAAGGAGGAGTCTCTTATGGAGAAGATTATCCATTTGTATTTCAAGTAAGTTCCGATGAAAAGGCTCAATTTAACATTGTAGATAATGGTAGTTTCTATTTTCTCTACAATCAAGAAAAAGAGGATTGGATTGTCTACTGTGATTTTTATTAGTCATTATCTTGAAAAGTTATTCAGATATAGGGCGCATACCTTCAATAAGAAAGTATACACACGCGGTGAGTTCAAGAAAATCAACTAACATAGCGGAATAAGAAAGGAGATAAAATGAGTAAAAAAATAGTTATAGTGAGTTTCATGATTTCTATGTTCATTATTTTTACTGGATGCTCAAATGAGGAAAATACCATTGAAAAGGCTGTAGAGGAATTAGATTATAATGCATTAGTTCCGAGTTATGTGCCAACAGGTTTGGAACTAAATGATGCTGTTTTAGAAGGAGAGTTATTTATTCAGAGTTATTCTAATGAAGATGAGTCTGTATTCCTTGAGATATCACAAAACCAAGAAGCTAAGGGGCTAAATATTAATAGATTGTTAGAATTTGTGGAAACATGAGAAGACCCTTATGAGGAAATACATGATAAGTCTTACTTGCAAATTGGCAATTTCGTTGGTGAATATAGTGTACATAACGATAGTATAAGCTACATGTTCATTCCATCTATACCAAGGACAGAAATAGGGGAAGAATGGTACCCATCGTATTGGATTACCTCTGTGGAAGTAGATGAAGAGGAGTTTCAAAAAGTTATTCAGTCATTAGAATAATGATGGAAGAGGAGATAACATGAAAAAGCGTATCCTAATAGCTCTCTGCTTTATTTTGTTAATAAGTGCTGTATTACTTTTCTATCCATATAATATCTTTCACCACCTAACTGCGGAAGAAAAAGTCACAAGTATCTTTAATGACCCTAATTTGAGGGAAGTCACTTTTGGGGATGATTCTGAAATAACGAACGTAAAATATCTGGGTAAATACATCTATCAAGTAGAGACAGAAGAAAACACGTATCTAGTTAAGATTAAATCAAGCAGTTCCGCTCATTCTATTGAAGTCTACGAACACAACTTGCATGTTACCCAAAATAGAAATTACTAAATGCTGGTGTACTTGTAATTCTTCCAATAAACGAAATGGATTGTCCAAAATCCGGACAATCCACTCTAGTTGTTAACCATCCAATTCAATCGTTTCATTCATATCCACTGATCTAGAACTTTGTCCTGTCATGCGTTTGTAGAAATAAGCAATCTTCTTAATGAGATTTCCACTTTCCCAATATTCTGCTGCTTCCACATTTATTTTTAACAAAATAACGTTAGGATCATCATACGACGTCTGCATGATTTTCTTGTGTACTTTGCTCCAAAGTTCTTTTTTCTTGTCTATATCTTCAACGATTTCTGCATTTCCTCGGACGGAAACATAGGATTTTCCTACATACGCTACATTTACATCTTGGTTATGTACAATTTCATCATGTTTATCTGTCCCTTTTTTCGTGAAAAACCATAAGTCACCATCAAACTCTACTTCCTGGGTCCTCATGGGACGAGAAACAAGCCCTTCATCCGTAGCCGTAGTCAACATGGCTGTGTCTACATCTTTAATTAACTCTCGTAATGTTTCAATTTCTTCTTGTTTCATCTCGTTAGACATTTCCACCACCTCTTTCATGGTTATATACTAACCTTTGTGCTAACTTTTATTCAGTTAGTAATAACTTAGGATTAGTAGTTTTAAAGCCAAATAATCAAATAATACTGAAACTTTATGTAGTGTAGTTCGTATGTAATTAGAAAGGGGTGTTGTTGTATGTTTAGGAAATTATCAATATTACTTGGGTCAGTATTGATATTGCTTTCAGCTTGCAGTTCCAATACGTTTACTTTTAGCGGTGAGACAGATAATTGGTCAGCTGAATTAGAGGTTACACAGCACAGCAATGATTTTGAAGACCAAGACTTTAAATTACAATATAAAGGACAGGATGTTAGTTCTGTTGGGGAAATTACCTTCACTGTAGACACGAATGCAGGAGGGTTTAGTAGGAGTGGTGATACGTTGAATGAAAATGGCTTTATTCAAACTAGTAAACAAGCAAATCCAACGAATGCTAAGATAATTGAAAATGCTGAGATAGAAGTGACGGTTGAATGGAACGGTAGTAAGGAAAGTTTTATTTTAGTTAATAATTAGATAGTAAGTGGAGATGCATTATTACTATTGATTGTTAGTTTTAGTTATGGAGGAATGATCTAATGGACTTCTTAAATTGGTATGATTGGATCCAACCTACAAATCCATTCGCCTCTATACTTTTTGGGGTGATATTCTCGGTTATTATAACTATTATCGTCTGGTTTGATACAAAAGAAGCAAAAACAACTGGAATCGTGTTTGCGGCAGGGATTATTGTTACGATTATTGGTGTTTTCCTCTTAAATATAATTGGCTATTATGGTTAAACATGAAATCTAGTGGGTACGTTTAGTTGAACAGTAATTCTAAGGAATGGTATTACAAGGCAGAAAAAGTCAGGGGATAAATATGAAGCAAACCAATATATTATTCTTTTGCGTTAGCGTAGTACTTATTTTAATCTCTGGTTGTAGCCAGCAGTCTGATATCGATATGAGTAAGACACTGGAGCAATGGAGAGCAAGTTTTGAAGGTGCGGAGACGGTTGCGGCTGCATTTGATGGAGAGAAGGATATCAAACTTAGAATGATGGTGGAAAATCAACTAACGGAAGAAGAAGCTTTTTTGATATTTCAAGAGATGTTGGACAGTATCGATAACTATTCCAACCATTCAGGCGTATGGACCTATTACAATGGTTATTTTGATATCATTAGCTATGATGATGGTGTGATATATGAAGCTACCAAACGTATCGGAGAAGATTTGGTCATCAAATCTAGAGAATAGTTATGTCACTGAGGAATAGGGGATATTATGAGTGAAAACAAGGAAAGACCTGAAGAGAAAAGAGAAAGAATGAGACAAGAAGAGGTAAAAGGAAATCCTGCTAGCGGTGTTCACGGTGGAGGATTACCTGATTTAGTTGGCGGTCTTAGTTGGAAGGGTACTGGGATACTGATTCTTTTATTACTGGTTGGATTTTTCATATATGCAATTTTCTATCGTTAACAATAGATTTGAAGGTGGGATTTAGTTTCAATGAAGAAGTTTAACTATTTGAGTTTGGTTACTTTATTTTTTACCGTATTATTTCTTTCAGGCTGTAATGAACGTGTAGACAATTATTACTTGTCACTGATGGGAGAAAGTGATAGCTGGGAGTTAACAAACTATGAAGTTGTTCTAACTCAAGAGGATTTTAAAGCAGGTAACGGAACACTAAGATTTAAAAATGAAAACAATTATAAGACAGATTGGTTTGAAGTAATCACCCATGTTGTTATTAACAATAAAGATACCGTGGTTAATCACAATATAGAAAGTGGTCCAGGGACAGTTCTAACAGAAAAATCAACAGGAGGAATTGAAGGGCCAGCGTACTTGGACGAAAATAATGCTCCGATAACAATGGATGACGTTGATGAAATCTATATGGTTGTTAAATGGAATGATAATAATAACCAAAAAGTTGAAGAGAAAATTGATTTATACAACAAGGTAAATAAAGAGCGTTCTTTCTTACATTAAAAGACGCCTTTATTAAAAGAGGTGAGTAATCAAAATGAGGACGCTATTAGAACTACTGCGTATCATAATTATTTTTGCACTACTTGGCGGTTTAGCTTGGGCAATTATAGGTAATTTGTATACATCTAACGGCGTAACTGAACCCTATTCGTGGCTCGGTGCATTAGCAATATTAGTTTTACTCTTCGTGTTATATAGAAACAAGTTACAATTCTCTGGTTGGTATAAGGGGAAAGGTAGAAAGAAGTTACCGAAAAGTATTTCCATTTCACTAATTTCCATTTCCATCATACTAATAATCGGGCCTTTTATTTTGGAGTCACTAATGCACTAATTAGAACTGCTTAGTGGAAAACATTGGAGGTAAAAACGATGAAGAGTCACATAAAAGTTTTTGGCTTGGTTACAGCAATTATCATGATTTTTTTATTAACAGGTTGTGGAAATGAAGCATTAAGCGGTGAATCTGAAAATTGGTTAGGACGCTATACAGTCACCGAAAATGATAATGAGAGCGTTAGATTGATAGAAATAATTCCTAAAGGTAAAGATGAGGTTTCTGTACCAATTACATATAGCATCGTAGCTGAAAAAGACAATATTAAATTGGAGGGTACAAAGATAATAGATACGGATGCCTTGTATATCGAAACTATCTGTTCCGATTGCAGAGTGGCGCTTAAGAGCGAAGAGATTGTAATAGAGTTAGAATGGGATGGAAATGAGGAGGTTTTGGTTTTAACTGAGTGAGGAGTATTTCTAGAGTAAGAGATAACACATCAAAGAAATATATGAAATGGTTGGTGGGCACATTGATATAGTATAAAATGAGATTAATAACTAAAGTGGAGGTGTGAATGTTTGAAAAAACTAGAGGGTTATGCAGCGGAAGTCATTAAAGATATAATTCGAGATGGAGATGCGGCTTTTGAATTAGATGGTAAAAGATATCAGGTTATTTCCTTAGAGTCTCCTATTACTACAGTTAAAGAAGATGTTGAAGCGGATCCTGGGTTAGAGAAAAAATTGCACCAAGCAAAAAAAGACATTTTAAACAATCAAGTATACTCTACAGATGAAGTTCTAGAGATGATTGATCAAGGTGAGTTATAATGCAAGTAAAGTGGACCAAACAAGCTTTAGAAGGATTTAATAATATTCGTAGTAAACATTTTACTTTAGAAGAGACTATACAATATAAAAAGGTTTTAGCAAGCAGAATCCATGAGAAGATTTCAATTCTTGGAACAAGTATGAAAGTAGAAAAATCAGAATGGGAAGGAAGCTATAAAGTACTTGTTGATAAATATATAGTATATTATTCATTTTCGGAGGACCGATCAACTTGTTATATTGAATATTTTAAGCATTTTAGGCAGAATAGGTAGTTAAAAACATCATGAAAGTGTTTTTAGCTGCCTATTTTTCATTACGAATGGTAAATGTTCTGTATAATAAATTTGGAATATTATGTTAGTATTAAAATATAGAGGTAGTAAAGTAGCAAAGCGGTTTAGTTGCAACCTATAATTCTATTAAAAAGAAAGTGCGGTCTTGCTAATAGGGAAGGAGAGGTATAAGTGGGTTGGGCAATTCTAATTATTATCGGCTATACGCCAGTCTTATATAGAATGCAAAGTCGTATTAATAAGCTGGAAAAAGAAGTAGAGGAATTAAGGGGTTCTAATTAAACAAACGGGTAAGACACGTCAAGGTAGTAAAAGATTGTTGGGGGATCGCCATGAAAAAACCTTGGATTGGTATTGTAATTATTATTTTTTATAGTATTCCATTTGCATATTTTTCTTTGTATCAAGACTTTACAAATCGTTCGTTGGTGGGCTATTTGATAATGGTTCTTATAACCGCTATTCTTGCCTTTTTTGGGCAGTATTTTAGTAGTTTCATTCCTTTAATTATAGGTAACATTCTAAGCACTCTAGTTTCCATTTATGTTTATCTAGAATTAGGTAATACAGAAGGTTTGGATGAGGGATATTTTAAACCATTCTATCCTTTGCAATTGATAATCGTACTTAGTGTATTAAATCTAGTACCACAGTTTTTCGCTGCGTTTTTTGCACACGTTAAAAAAACTAAGAAAGTGACCGGGGAAAAATGAAAGCAAAATATACAATCCTGACAATCGGTTTAGTCGTATTTATAGTATTGATTTATCTTCTTTATAATCCTACCATGAGTGATACTAATGTGAAGGAGAGGAAAGAAGATGTCATTCCTGTAGAAACAACGAAAGTAACGGATGAAGTTAGCCTCATCGATTATCTGAATTTGGAAGGTGAAAACCGAAAACTACAGGAAGAAATTGAATCATTAGAATCGGATATTTTTGAGTTAAAGAAGATTATTGCTAGCTCAGAATCAAACATCGATCATTATTATAATAGCTCGGAATTTCTGTATAAGGAAGTAACGGAAGATGAGATTGTTATGCTAATTAGAGATGAAACGGATGGTGGATATAGACTAATAACAAGCTCAAAGGAACAAGACTTGTATAATTACTTTAATGGATTACAAGATAACGAGAGTATCAATTATACAGGTAGTGACGGTTTTTATTCGGGGCTAATCAAAGAGAGCGAAATTAATGCTATAACCGTAAACGTAAATGATAAATCTTATAAGGCAAAGATTGTAAGTTTTGCAGATGACATTAGTTTCTGGTACGTCATTTATGAGCATAAAAGAAAGTCGACCCTAGAAGAGCCAGATAAAATTAGGATAGAGGCAATGAATAAGTCTGGAGAAGTTTTTTGGGAAGAAAGCTTTGATGGCAACTTGGGGGGATAGCTCCAAACCAAGTGATATAACTGGAGGGGGGAGAATAATGTTTAACATTTTCATGGGTTTAATTTTTGTTTTCTTCAAAACAAATTTGAGTTTTTGGGATATCGGCATGACTTATTACATAACCAATATAATTGGATATATATCTATACTTGTTGGGATAAACGAATTGGGTCGGAGAAATCAAAAACTAATAAAGGTAAAACCTTATGTCATTGCGATGATCGCTCACAGTATAATTGTTTTCTTACTGAATATAACGGGGAATTCGCCGTTAATGATGGGTACGTCAACTACTCTTGAGATCACAATTGCTTTGGTTGGAGTAGTGTTCATTGTTGCAGGTATGTTTATGGTATTTATTATTATTTCCCAGGTGATGGACAGTTTAGCGGATACAATGCGCAATAGGCTGTTATACAATCTTGTAAATGTGATGATATTGCTATTCATCTTGGCGGGTATAAGTGCTATTTTTGGCTTTTTACCAATGGTATCAAGTGCTTTAATGGGTGCTTTATTATTACTGGAAGTTGTATTTTTAATTAGCTATTATTATGTTTTTCTCACAAGAAAAGAGAAGCTAGCATAGTTGGTTTTATAGGCTACAGGTTTTGTCCGTGAGAAGTGCTCTCACAATCATTTTGGGCAGGAATTCTACTGGTTATGAAAGCGAGAAGCACTCTCTCAGACATCTCGGGAGAAATTCTACCGTTTTTGTCCGAGAGAAGCGCTCTCTCAGACATTACAGAAGGATTTTTGCTGGTTTTGTCCGAGAGAAGCACTCTCTCAGACACTTCAGCTGGATTTCTACAGAATTTGTCCGAGAGAAGCGTTCTCTCAGACATTACAGGTGGATTTTTGCTGGTTTTGTCCGAGAGAAGCACTCTCTCAGACACTTCAGCCGAATTCTCACAGATTTAGTCTGAGAGATATGGATATATAAGAAGATTACACAGGGAGGGGAATTAGATGACAAAAGAACAATTTAAAGGGCTATTTTCCTTATGGATGTTGGTATTAGTATTCGAACTAGGGTGGTTACTTGTTGGGGCTTTGAATTACTACGATATAGGTATGATGGCCTTTATTATCACATTAATTGCCGTCACTTTAGTAGTTGGGGCAGTTTCTATTTATTTAGGAAGTAAAAATCTCAAATAACAAATCAACTAAGAAAGCTAGGCAGGAGAGGATTGTATGAATAATATAGAATCAATGGGTTGGATGGGGATTATTTCCGTTGTATTCCTTATTTTTTGTTTTTATTTCACACTTACATTTTTCGAGAACTTAAAAAAAGACGATGAACGAATTGCGAAACAATCTAAATTAGCAGCGATTCTTTGTCTTGCAGTAGCTTTACTCATACCTGCTTATTATATTTTTTAATGTAGTAGCAGAGTGTTTGAAGCGAAGTATTTTTCCACTATAGGGCACGATAGAAAAGGTGATCAAAAGATGGCCTTTTTTCTTTTTAATAGGTAAACAAACGTAAGTGAAACTCATAAACGAATTAGTTCGTCTAAATAGTAAACGTGCCTACAGGAGGAAATATTTCTATGAAGAAAATGGGTTTGGTTGTAATTTTATTTGTTCTTTCTATCGGGTTATTTGGTTGCCAGCAAAATGCGGATCAATCTAATACAGACGAAAAGATAGACAAGGTCATAATTTATCCACTGGGAAGTAGCTCGGATAAGCTAGTTATCGAGGATACAGAGACGATAAAAATGATAAAAGAAGCAATCGATCATGCGGTACAACAACCAGGCATTGTCGATATGGCGAACCCAGAATTTAGAATTGAAATTGGGGAAGAAAGTTATTTCCTTTGGATTGATGAAAAGTCTGGAACGATTATGAATACAAAAGATACACATACGATATATTCTTTAACCGATAACGCAATAAAAGAAGTTAATGATCTAGTGAAAGAGACGGAGCAAAATTAGAAGCTTGGAGGAAAAAACATGAAAGTAATGCCAATAGAAAAAAGAGGAATCACAACAAGTCGCCTGGTGTTAGGCTGCATGGGATTTGGCGGAGGCTGGGATCAAAACCCTTATACAAAAGAAGATGTGCTAAAAGCAGAAAAAGCAATTGATGCCGCATTATCTAGTGGAATTACGATGTTTGACCATGCTGATATATATAGAATGGGAAAAGCGGAAAAAGTATTTGGCGAAATTCTACAAGCGCGCCCAGAACTGAGAGAAAACATTATACTGCAATCCAAATGTGGTATTCGGTTTGCGGATGAGAAGAATCCTGGTCGTTATGACTTTTCAAAGGAGCATATCCTAGATTCCGTGGATGGAATTTTGAGTAGATTGAATACAGACTATCTAGATATCCTCCTATTACATCGCCCCGACCCATTGATGGAACCGGAAGAAGTGGCCGAGGCATTTGAGACGTTGAAGGAGTCAGGAAGAGTTCGCCACTTTGGGGTTTCCAATATGAGTGCTGCTCAAATCCAATTATTGAATACATACTGTTCGGAACCGATGATTGTGAACCAACTGAACATGAGCTTAAAGCAAATCGATTGGTTGGAGCAAGGTGTTCTAGTAAACCAAAAAGCAGGAACGAGTGTTAATTTTCCAGACGGGACGATGGAATTTTCCCGTTTAACCGATGTCCAAATTCAAGCATGGGGACCGTTGGCAAATGGCATCTATTCTGGTCGCGCCATCGATAATCCATCCGAGGCGGATCTTGCTACGAAACAACTGGTGGAGAAATTAGCAAAGGAAAAAGAAACTTCCACTGAAGCAATTGTGCTTGGATGGTTAATGCGTCATCCAGCGATGATACAGCCTGCCATCGGTACAACCAGTCCAGAGAGAATTGCTAACTGTCAAGATGCTGTCCGCCAAGCGGATCTGATGACACGTGAGGAATGGTATGCGCTATATGTTGCTTCGCGGGGGAATAGGTTGCCTTAGAGAGGATATGAAAGCCACGTCGTACAAAAGGGTGTTTCGATTCTTACTAGGATTTGTTTTTGTGTTATCACTTTCTCAATCATTTGCTAAAGGTTAATAGAGGAATTCATTATTATTTTCGTTGCTAATAGTGATAGTTCTGAAACGGATAAAGTGATAGAAGAGATTTTCTAAAAGTTGAAAGAAGAATAATAGTTTTCCAGAGATGGGGGAAATATGGTGAAGTTACTATCTACTGCAATAGCTTTTCTTGGAATTTGTATGCTTTTTTCAGTATGGATATTGTCTAACGCAATATCATACTCCGGAGATACTTTTCCAAGTACAATTAGTGTCCATCAACCTGTGAATGAGCAATATGAGTTAGTTGTAAATGATGAATGGATATATCTCTATAACAAGAATAATGGTCAGGTATGGAGGAAGTTAAATGATTCTGAGGCTTATGATTCTTGGGAGACTGTAATACATTTTAGGGACTAGGTTACTATGCTTTTGTATCTGGAACAATATGGTAGTATCTAATTCACTGATATAGACTATTAATCTAATGAATGAAGGGGGGATATTATTGCAATACTTTATCGGAGTAGTTCCGCCAGAACCCTATAAAAACAAGGTCGAGGCGTTTCGTAATAGTTGGGAAAATCATCGGATAAACGAAGCGGTCGAACCGCATATTACCTTAAAAGCACAGGGTGGATTAACCCCTGACGAAGAGTGGATTACTAAGGTGAAAGAAGTATGCGAGTCATTTCCAACTTTTGATATGACCATAGGAAAGCCGAAGTTTTTCTTTGATAACATACTATATTTAAGTATTGTAGCGGAGCAATTAAGCGTGCTACATGAAAAGATAGTAAAAACAATCAATCCAAGTAGCGAATTAATCAAGCAATATTTTGAACTGGATGATTTTGTTCCTCACATGTCTTTAGGAAAAACATTCTATGGCATGACCAAGCAAGAATTGATAGATATGGCCCAATTAGCGGAGGAAGAGCTTACTCCATATCCCCCTTTTAAGGTTGATTTTATTAGAATTTATCGAGAAGTAGAGCCTCAGAAATATGAGAGGTATATGGATATACCTCTATCGATTTAACCACCTTTACATGGTTAGAAATCTCTGATAACTTATATTAAGAGATGTAAAGAAAGGGGAATCTAGTTTTACACATGTGGAATAACCTTGAAATGATTAGATAATTGGATAGTGGCAATTGCGGTCCTCAATATTAGGGGACGTTTATTTGTCATTCTAAAAAATCATTCAAGGGACACTTGGTGTGAACTATTATATTCCCATCGCCAAGCAGATTACTTTGTGTATCTGCTTTTATTTATGGGCAAAAATACATCTCTATTAACATAATCGCTCGTGTCCCTAAATAGGGGGAAACTAAAATGAAGAATCAGTATGAAAAGGAAGAATTGCTAACAGGAGGAAATGTCTCAAGTGTTTACCGTAAGGGAGATACTGTTCGACGAGATTTAAAGCCAGACAGTTCTAAAATTCACCAGTTATTAAAACACTTAGAAAGCAAAGGATTCAATCATGCACCTCGGTTTTTAGATATTGATGAAAAAGGTAGAGAGATATTATCATTTATTGAAGGAGAAGCTGGCAATTATCCTTTAAAAGAATACATGTGGTCTAGTGATGCCCTAAAGGAAATAGCAAAATTACTCCGCCAATACCATGATGCCGTGAGTGATTTTCCAATAACAGATGAATGGAAGCCAATAGACAATACTCCAAATAAGACGGAAGTAATCTGTCACAATGATTTTGCCATTTACAATATTATTTTTAACGACAAAAAACCTGTAGGGATCATTGATTTTGATCATGCCGGTCCTGGTCCAAGACTTTGGGACATCGCTTACACTCTATACACTTGTGTCCCCTTAAGTAGGCATTACCATACCGAAACAGGCCAGGCGGTTAATTATGACCCAGCACAAGATGCCAAACGGATAAAGCAAAGGGTTAAATTGTTCTTTGAATCCTATGGAGTCAGGGGAATGGAAGAAGATTACTTAGAAATGGTGCTGCGACGGCTAGAAGGGTTATGTAAGACGATGGAAAGAAAAGCAAGTGAAGGCGACGTTGCTTTTCAGAAAATGATAGATGAAGGACATTATGAACATTACCAAAAAGATATAAAGTTCATTCTCGAAAACGGGAAAGAGTGGCTATAAAATAAGGTATTATTGAATCACGGGTAGCGTTTCTATTATGAATCGCTTCCCTTTTTGTATGAATATTATGTTAGTATGAAGGCAAAGAGGAACAGCGGGGATACATATGCAGAGAATCGGTAAATCTTTTTTCATCTATGTTATTGGAATTATGATTTTAACATTAGGAATTATGCTCACTATTCAGTCAAAATTAGGGACGTCACCTTTTGATGCGTTGCTAGTCGGGTTATATCGCACATTTGGATTAACCATTGGCAGCTGGGAAATTGTTGTTGGGGCTACGATGGTGATAATGAATGCAATAGCGCTGAAAGCAAGGCCAGAATATTTAGCTATATTAACATCTCTAATTACAGGGATAGGTATTGATACATGGCTATTCGTATTAGGAGATTGGTTAATCGGTGAGCATCTATTCGAACAGACCTTATTAGTATCAGTAGGGATACTTTTTACTGGGTTAGGTATTGCCGTATATTTAGAATCAGGATTTGCCCCAAATCCAATGGACCGCTCGATGGTTATTTTAACCGATAAAACGGGATGGTCTTTTAGTAAGTCACGGGCAATCATTAGTATAGTATTAGTAATTATAGCGTATCTTTTCAATGGGACAATTGGAATTGGAACGGTGTTAAATGCGTTATTCATAGGGGTAATTATCCAGTGGGTTCGGCCCTATGTACTAGTCATTCTTAATAAACAGTCAGTAATAAAAGAGAAAATTAGTTCATAGTAGGCAGGGGGTTAATCTAATGAAGACAGTAATTCAAGCACTTGTTGCTTCCATAGCTATGCATCTACTATATTTCCTTGGTACGATGTTAGCTGGCTTTGTTAAAACGTTAAACTACCAACCAGAAATAGGAAGGTCTTGGGATAATGTAGAGATGCTACAAAGTGAAGTAGCATTTGGATATGTAGCTTCTACTAATTTTTATTATTTGTATTCTTTTCTTGGAGTAACGGTGGTATGTGGGATCTTAATATTTTTATTTAAAAAGTTAAACCGGGAATAGAGGGGGACAGTCCCTCAACGCATTATCACTTTAAAGCGACGAGGGACTGTCCCTCTCTTATGTCCCTCTCTTAAGAAAGGGGAAGTAAAATGGAAGTTAGAATGGATTATTATATTCTCTTTTTACTTATTAGTTCGTTTGGCTTTTTCTACTTTTTAACTATGTTATTTGGAGGGACTGATGAGGCATATAGAGACTACCTACTTACCATAGCGGTATTTCATTTTGTCTTGTCAAAAATTGTAACCTTTAAGAAGGAAGAAAATTAACGTATTACATAAACAGTGTAATGGGTATGTGATGATGCGAACGCTATTGCGATTAATAAAGTTTAAGCAAGGGTAAGGAGATGGATAGATGCGCAAGAAGAAAACATGGCTTATAGGAGCATTGGGACTGATTACTTTTATTACGATGATGACATGGTTCTTCCCGTACTCGCCTTTTAGTGTATATAAAAGTTATAGCTATCAGGCGTACAAAGTAACTTCTAGTGATGGAAGTTATTCTACCAGAGTGGCTAATTTTAGAGACACGTACGAGAAGGATTTGAAGGAGGACCAAGAAAACGAGTACGCTAATGTAACTATCGTTCGAACAGAAGGTATCCTTACCACATTCGAACAAGATTGGTTAATTCATATGGAGAAAGTCTCCTTTGGTCGTAAGGATATAGGTACGATGCTTTTTGAGGTGGAACGAGATAAAGAAATGCTATTAGATTTACTGGTCCAGGTTGATTATACACGTGAGCAACGGGAATACTTGATGTACTGTATAGAAAGTTTCTCTTCCATAGAGGACGGATTGAAAGAATTGCAGCATGAAAAATTCGCATCCAGGTCCGAGCTTAATCGTAGATGGGATAACATTTATGTGGATTATTTAAATAGTTTTTCATTATATGTTACTTTTTATCAGAGCCAATTCTTGTTTTAATACTACAAGTAATTGAATAACTACAACTCAACTAAACTACAAGGTGATCATAATGATGATCGCCTTTTCTTTTAATCAAGTTATAAAATTTTATGAAACCATACTAAAAGAGTCGATGTCTAAAGAGTGTAAGAAAGGAGGTTCACAGTGGGAAATAAGGAATTGCATGCAATGTACCAAAACGAAGAAATTGATATCAATTTGGAAGATAAAGAAATCGTACTCGAGAAAATAATGAAGCTATACACAGAGAAGGTCTACCTACTAGCCTATTCTTTTGTGAAAGATAGAGGGCTAGCGGAGGACATTTCACAGGAGGTTTTCCTGAAGGTTTATAAGTACCTTGATAACTTTAGAGGAGAAGCGGCTTTAACATCCTGGCTATATCGCATCACGGTTAATACGTCGAAGGACTTTTTAAAGAAAAAGAGCTTGAAGCAATTTTTATTAGAAGGTAGCTTACTGGAGAACTTCAGAAAAACGGAAAGCACGGAAACCTCCTTTCTTACTGCGGTCCGCCATGAAGAGCTTCTCCAGACCATTTTAAAGCTGCCAATGAAGTATCGAGAGGTAATCGTGCTCCATTATTTTTATGATGTAAAAGTAAATGAACTTGCTACCGTATTGGATTTAAATACAAATACAGTGAAAACAAGGCTTGCCAGAGGAAGAGAAATCTTGAGAAGAAAAATGGAAGCGAAGGAAGGAGAGGTAAATTAGTGAAAAAGAAGCTTAAAAAGATTCATGAACATTATCGAGAACATTATTTCAACGAAGAAGTTGCCGAACGAATTAAAGTTAACGTTCATCAAACTATTAGGGATACCGAGTTGTCGGAGCCACAGAAGAAACAAGAACCCCGTTTTGCTAAAAGGTTAGTATACGTTGCTGCAGCCTGCTTGGTGTTGTTCGGGCTCTTTGTTGGATCTGCATTTGTATCACCGGCAATGGCGGATGTAGCATCCAAAATACCATTCTTAAATAAAATTTTTGAACAAAGGCCTGTAAACGAGGAACTCATGGAGATTCTTAGGGATGAAGGCTACGATATTGCTAGTACTGGTTATGCTGTACAAGGGAAAAAATATCACATAACGGTTGCGGGTACAGAAGAATATTACAATCGTGTGAAAGAGGATGTGAAACGTACAGCGGAAGAGATTATTTCTTTGCGGGGATATGATAGCTTTACGGTTGTGGTGGAAAAGGAACGGACAGTAGACCACGAACCGAATATAGAAAATGACCCTAAATATAAAAATAGTATGCTGGTGGTTCAAGTCTTGAATGAGATAATACCTAAGTTGCAGCAGCAAGGCTATAAGATTCATACGTACGGTATCGGCTCTTCCAGTCCAGATACGGAGGAGATTAGCGTGGATATGGAGATTGAAGATACAGAAAAACGTACAGATGACATCGAGATAGCAATCACTGAAGCTATTGAAGAACAAAATATACCAATTGAGTTCACCGTAGAATTCCGTTCAATTAATCTTGAAGAAAGAGCACTGGAGAGTAAATGGACTAGTGAGATACTGCCTGTCATTTGGGAAGGTATGTTAAGTAATAAAGAATTCAAAACCAAAGGAGTGGGGTACTCCTATAAAATGGGTACAATGAATATTTTTATCACGACAACCATTGACGAGTCTGACAATAAAGCACCAGAACTAGCAAACAAAATTGAAACAGCAATTCATGAGTTTTTACAATCTGAGGATTTAAAAACTCTCGTTGGTGACACACCTTATAAAGTTGTTGTCCGAGATAAGGATAGTAAGGACATTCAATAAAAAATGGCGGTACCTCTAATGTGGGGTATCGCCATTTTAGTTGAGTTTAATTGGCAAAGCGAGAATTTAATGAAAAATAACACCTACAAAGCTAACATTTCTTCTTGCCCCGTCCACCAAAGTCTTACGGAAACGGATTAATCATCCATCCTAAGATAAACATCACCATATAAAACAACCCTAAATATAATCCCAGACCAATTCCCCAAAACCCAAGGGAACGGCTTTTTTTATTGAAAATCGCAATGATCCCTAAGAGGATCGTAACCCATAACCAAAGCGAAATGTTTTTTCCTATTGGTACATTAAGCCCCCATAAAAGATATATATTAATAACCGCGATGGAAACTAGGCCCGTAACAATACTTAGCCAGCCCATCCACTGGAAAATCTGTTGTTTTATCGTCCCCAATTCCATAATTTCACCTCACCTAGTTTCATATGACGTACCATCTCCAACTCCTGAAGTTTCGCAATTTCCTCTGTAGGTCCAGTGACTACAACACCATAAGTTGCAAGCCCATTTTCTTCCAGATAGTCGATACGCTCATCCAATTCGAGATTTTTATGGGGCGATACTTCGACGGCTAAGTCTTCATACGGCTCAATTTCTTTCAACATCGTTAAGAATGTTTCTTCATGAGAGGTAGAATCTCGAAAAGGGGACCAGTATGTTTGATCAGGCTGTACTGGATATCCAATTGGCGAGACGACATCGCCATCCTCACTAAGCATTGTATCTTCTGTCCCGGTATAGATAGCTGCCCAGGTCACATCGATATTTTCCATTGAATCAACCACTTCATCGACAGAATATAGTTTATCCAAAGAGATATACGCCTCAACTACTGTTTCCTCTGGTAAACCGGAAAGTACGCGCCACTCGTTCGCACCATTGAATTCTACACGTTGCTCCGGATGTGCTAACCACTGGTTCGTCTCGGTCGGGTTTTTCGGATATACCTTCTCTAAGTGTGAGTTCGTTTCCTTTTTGACGAGATCCTTAAAAATAAACTGTAAATCATATTCTTTTGCTGGGTAAATTTCATCCCCAATTTGTTTGTACTGATCGAATGTTAAGTTCATGGAAAAAAGAGTGAAATCCATATCAAATTCCATCTCTTCTAGCGTCGTATTTGGCTCAGTTATGTAAAGTGTCTTGCTAGCCACATCCATCAAGGTGGTTGATTTAGTTCCAAATGCATAGTATCCAAACGTCAGCATATAGCAGGTTGGAACGATTAATAAGAGTACGGTTAAGGTAGAAAGGATTAACCGCCATTTAGATGAATTAATGGCACGTTTTATCGTAGCTGATCCTTTGTCGGATTGCTTTCCCCCATCTTGTTTTGCTTTTTGAATTAATTTATCATAGGGATTCATTGAATTCCTCCTCCACTAAAAGCTTTTTCATCTTCTTTCTACCTCGTGTTACATAACTTTTTAACGTATTTAAATTTAAGTTTAAGATAGCTGCTGCTTGTTGATACGTACAATCATGCAAATCACAAAGTAGTATGGCTTGTTTTTCAATTGGTTTAATCTTATCTAAATATCGCAATAACTCCAGGAAGGAATCCTTCTCAACGATAGCATCCTCCGGGGTGTCCCATTCTACTTGCAAAATCTCCTCTGTCACGACATGGCGTTTTTCTTTCCTGATTCGGTCTATGTAAGTATGATAGCCAACCTTAAACAGCCACGGCTTGATTTCCTTGATTTCATTGGTTAACAGCATCATGTGGGCTTTCGTAAAGGTTTCTTGAACCAAATCTTCGGCTTCTGCATGGTTTCGTGTTAAAGAAAAGATGTAGCGATATAAGTCATGAAAGTATGTTAAGTATATTTGCTCAAGATCCATCACGTCCCACCTTTCACCCTATCCACGTTTTGCAACCAGAAAAAGTTGCAAAAAAAAAGACATTTTTTATTCATTGTATAGCTAGTATTAAGTATACTAGTTCTTTTTTCTCCTGTATGGTTCCTGCTTGTTTTGTGGTAAAGTTAAAGGAAAGAAACTACATCATACGGCAAATCATAGACAACAGGAATTATCATCATCAAGGGTGGTTATTCCTGTTTATTTTTTATGAGGGAGGTCAAACACAATCAGAAAGTATCTACTATTGCTATTTGTAATAGCTCTTTTCCTTGTTGCATGCAATGAAAACGCAGAAGAAGGAGAGGAGTATCCCTATGGTCATTATGAAGACGACAAAATGATTGGTGATGTACGGGAAATTAACAAGGATGAGCAAATCATTGAGGTTGATATATCCGAATGGGAGAAGCGGGATCGGAAAGGTCCGGGAATGACCGAGGAAGGATATTATTATACAGCGAAGATAACGGATGGGACAACTTTTGCCTATGAAGACGGGACGGAAGCATCTATTGAGGCGTTGAAAAAGGGGCAAAAGGTGTTAGTGAATCCACCTAGAGGGGATAGCTTCGAGGGAGAAGCAAATGAAATTATTTTATTAGAGATGACATATGAAGAAAAGTATTGGAGGCTCCTTGCACCTTCCGATGGATTTAATATTATTGTCATGTACCAGCCGGGAGAAAGAGTACCAGCTGAGATGGAAGAACCGATGTACGAAAATGTATTGAACATTTTAGAAGGTACAGAACATAGCGCTGGGGCTGGATGGGTGCCATACGATAAAGATTACATTGTCGATTTCAAAGAAGAACTGGATATTGAAGAGTTCCCTGTGATTCTTGTTTTTAATAAGGAAGAGCTTCTGTTTAAAGGCTACAGCTTGGATGAGTTATATACCTTCCTAGAAAACTTGTAAAAATAACCAGGGGGAAGACATGAAAAAACGATATCTATTTTTGTTGGTTCCATTCCGAATATTATTAGCTGCATGTGAAGAAAAAGTAATAGCGAACCGCTGGAAGTTAGTGAGGAAGAAAAAGCAATCGTCAATATGGAAAGCGAAAGAGAACAATTGGAATTAATACTTCATACAGCTACTAATCTAGAGCCTATAGAGACGATTCAAATTAGTGATACGGAGTATGCTGAAAAATTAGATCCGAAAAAATTTAACAGGTTTGTTCCACAAGAAAGCTGGATTACAGAAGTTAGTAGAACGTTAACTAAAGATGGAAGTGAAATCCACCATCTAACGGTAGACTATCAACTGAAAAACCACCGAATAATCGTTGAGTATTTTCAAGATGGCTTAATGAGTAAATCAGACTTGAATCGAGAGACTGGTATTTTTCTAGTGAACAATAATGGAGATTACTATAAGTATTACTTCGAACATCATGATAAGCGTAAGAGTGAAGAATGAGCGATAGGGATGAATTAGAGGAGGCGAATTAATGAAGAAAAAGTGGATGATTGTTATCGGGATAATCTTGCTATCTATGTCACAACAAAGATATATGCTAAGTGATTTTTTAAATATGATTTTAGAAAGAAATATAGATCCAGATAATTATCTATTAACACTTCCATTATTGCTTTTAATGGAAGTAATCGGAGGCTTTCTACACCTTTTAGGTAGCCTTTGGGAATTTGTTCTATCCTGGGAGGGAGTATTGCTAATTGCTGTCATTCTATTACACGTAAATGCTCGAGAATATCTGAAAAAATCTAAATTAGATAAATAGAGTTATCAATTTATTATTACTAGTAACTTCCGATTTTATTGGATTAATTAAACAGAATGGGGAAAAAATTATGCTAGAAAAAATAAAAGCATTACCAGATAAGACACTCTTCATCATAGGGATAACCTTACAAATAACAGCAATTGTATTAATTATAGCTGTAGGATTTATAAACGAAAGTACGAATAGCTGGATAGATATTGTTTTTTATGGGCTATACTTCACCGGCCTTCCATTTATCATGCTTGCCTATGATAAAAGACGTAAAAATAAAAAACGATAACTGTACATATATAATTTCCTTATTCTTCCGATCGGCATTCAGAGAAATCATTTAATTGAGAATAATTATCACCTAGTGTATATTTATAGTATCGATGAAATATAAGGAGAATAAGGATGCAAATATACTGGACGAAAATAAATAAGATTATTGAAGAAACGCCAGAGGTACAAACGTATCTACTCGATCTTCCGGAAGACTTTACGTGGGAAGAAGGTTCTCACACGCACTTTGCACTGGAAGGGTTCAATGCCGGAGAGAAGCCCAACCGTAGTTTGATTCGACATATGTCCATCTCCACTTTACCGCATGAAAACACAATCGGAATCACAACACGCATCAGAGAACAATGCTCGGAGTTTAAGGATGCGTTAAGAAAGCTTAAAGTAGGCGATAAAGTTGCCCTCTTTAAAACGCATTCCAATGTACCGCTAAGAAGAGAAGATAAAAATGTTTACCTACTATCATCGGGAGTTGGTCTGGCAACCTTTAGACCGCTAGTACTGGATTATTTCGAACGTGCTGACCATGTGAAGCAAATTCACTCCCTGAATATCGACTCATCAAAGGATTTCTTGTTTACGAATACGTTTAAATCCGTAGCCGATAAGAAGTTCACATCACTGTTCGTCGACAACCGTGAAGACTACTATGAAGAAGTGAAAGCTCTTGCTGCAGACAAGGAAGGACTTTTCTATATTGTAGGTAGTGATGAGTTCCTCTTACAAAACATGGAAGTACTACGTGAACATGGTATCCAGCCCGAACAGATTATGCTCGACAAACGTGAAAAGGGACGGGAAGAGTTGTTATCATCTGTCTACGCAGGGCATGATAGCATGGTAGAAACAAAATAGACAAAGTTAACAAGGTGATCAAAGTGGTCACCTTTTTCTTATGACTAAAATTCTGATTAGCTTTTGGAATATTATGTTAGTATTTAGATAATAAGCTAAGTCGCAGCTCTAGAAATTATTCGTGAGGATGAGAAGATGAAAAGTTACTTAATACTTCTTTCTTTGATAATAGTCGGTGGTTTATACCTAATAGGTAAAAACTCCGTTAAATCTAAAGTTGGGTACACAATTTATAAACCAACAGGAGTGAAACACGATTTTGCCTTGTAGATTTGGAGCAGAAACAAGGGATAGGGACAGCTTCCTATAAAGGTAAAACATATATGAACGTACATATTGATTTAAATTCAGATATTGTTCAAGTTGAGGGAAGTGTTGATGAACTAGGGGGTTTAGCAATGGATAAAGATGCTTACATCGAGATGTTTAAGCAACAAGCGAACTACTTCTTTGAAAACAATATCACTGATCGTAAGGCATATTATGAAGAATTAGATCGAAAATCTTTTTGAAAAATAACCTTTTGAAAGGTGGATATTTATGTACATCCCAAAACACTTCAAAGTCACAGACTTCAATGAAATCAAAGAATTTATCCAAAAGAACTCCTTTGGAACTCTAGTAACGACAAAACAAGGAAAGCCAATCGCCACTCATTTGCCTTTAGAGTTACATAAACAAGGAGACGATTACTATATAACTGGTCATCTTGCGTATGCAAATCCTCAGTGGAAGACATTCGAGGAGAATAGTGAAAACGTCCTTGTGATGTATCAAGGCCCGCATGCTTACGTTTCATCTTCTTGGTATGAATCTGAAAATGTACCAACTTGGAATTATCAATCGGTCCATGTTTATGGAACAGCCACTATCATGAGCGAACAGGAATTGCAAGAAGACCTAACCCTACTGTTACAAAAATACGAGCAACACCGTAAGAATCCTGCCTTATGGGAGAATCTTTCTTCCCAAACTAAAAAACAAATCAAGGGCATCGTTGGATTTAAGATTAGAATACAAGAAGTTCAAGCTGCCTATAAATTAAGCCAAAACCGAAATGAAAAGGACTATCAAAACATCATTGATAAACTATATGAGGAAAAAGATTCAAATTCTAAAGCATTAGCAGAAGTGATGAAAAATAGAAAGTAAGTTAGTTAATATCCATATAACCAACTAGAATGTGAAGGACACGATTGTTTAGTAAGAAAGCTCCTTGTATTAACATAATAGAATTATGGAAATAGATTGTGGAGGAGAATCATGATGAACAGCGATAAAAAAGGGCTATATATCAATATGATCGTAGGTACAATCGGTATGATTATGGTTGGCCTAGGTATACTTCGGTATTTCACTTTAATGTATGATGCACTAGGATATGGTATGGGATTAATAGGTTTTGCTTTCGTTAATAGCTATATTTATTATCTCGAAAAGAGAGCAGGGATTAATAATTATTTAATTTGGGTACAGTCTGGGGTTGGGATAGTGACTCTAGCAATTGTTTCCTATTTTGTATTTCTATAAAGCAGTCAAAAGTGGCGTTATTTTAAGATAGTGATTAAAGCATCACTCAGCTTTAATCTTAAAATACCACTTATAAAAGAAATACGATAATGACAAAGCAGCGTAAACCGATACCCAGGTGACATACCAATCCCATCTGATATACGAAATGAGCAGCGTATATTTCACAAAAACCACTTCAAATATAGTTAATCCGGTACAAAATGCACTTGTATATAAAACCTTTTTCCACGCAACAGCTGCTTGAGGGAAATAAATACAGAAGAAAATAGTGATAATAGGAAATGCCAAAAACTCGAAAAGAAAGCTTGTCTTATTTACTTCCGCCAATTCTCTAACGGGATATTCGATTAAATGTAACTCGACAACAAGCAAACCAAAAAACCAGGTAACAAACTGTTGAGACAGGAAAATAACACTTGCTTCTCGCCATTTGTCCCTCGGAATAAATCGTAATGATATAAAGGCAGCAGCATAATAACTATATAAAATGGTATGTTCTATATTCATCATTCATAATTCCTTTGGAGTTGTGGATGGTTCATTAGCCATAAGACATATCGACGACACAACCATAACTCAATGATAAAGTTAAAGAAGCTCCTGATAAGACTGTCAATAGTTACACCCATTATGTTTGTAAAGCTACTTATCAAAAACATAAAAGAAAGAATAACACCAACCCAAAACAGATAATGTAGTAATCTTCTTACGAACGCAGAATTATTTGGGAACTTTAATTGAAACAGAACAGCGGCAGTAGGAAAGACTAAATATTCCATCGTAAAACTGAGTCGTGTCGCTTCTTGAAACACGCGAATTGGCGATTCAAGCAAACCAAAATAGGTTAGTCCCGTACTAAACAACCATGTTAGCGTCTGAAAAAACATCAGGGTAGCAAGGGCTTCTCTAATGCGATCTTTAGGGATTACCTTGAAAAGTATAATCGGTAACACAATCCATAAAGCAATGATGACGATATAATCGCTGTTCAAAACGTAAACACCACCTTTTCCATATTGTTTCTAGGCTCGAAATAATTTATCCATCAAGGTGGAATATTTTTGCTAATGTTATGTAACTGACACTTTTATCACATATTTCCTTGATAAATTTACTGTATAATTACATAACAGATAAAACTTACATAGAAATGCTTGGAACAAACAGTAAAAAAATGGACTAGTAAAAGAGTGAATTGCTATGTTTGATGTATTCAACCAAATCAGTGGAGCGCTAAGTGGACCAATTCATGGGCTTGCCTATGGATATGAGCATATTCCCCTATTATTTGCCTTCTTACTTGGGTTAGTAGGAGCGGTTGCGCCCTGCCAGTTAACAAGTAATGTAAGTGCCATTACAATCTATGGAAATAAATCGTTAATCGATAAGGTTCCTTGGTTGCACGTTTTTCTCTTTATTTTGGGAAAGGTTTTAGTCTTTTCTGCACTAGGAATAGTAATCTGGGTACTAGGCAAGGAAGCAAATAGTGCACTAACACAACTATTCCCCATTGTTCGAAAAGCAATGGGTCCATTACTGATCCTCATTGGATTATTTATGATAGGCCTTCTCCGATTTAACAGAGGAATCGGACGAATTAAGTTACCTGATCGCTTAAAAGATAGTTACTTAGGTAGCTTTCTCCTGGGTGTAAGTTTCACTTTGGCGTTTTGTCCAACGATGTTTGTACTCTTTATATTAACGCTGATGCCGGTAGTCTTGACGACAGCTTATGGCATCGTATTGCCTTCCATATTTGCAATTGGGACATCGTTACCGCTCATACTAGTAATATTTTTAATCTGGTATTTTGGTGCCAGTGGCGCGATACTTAAAAAAAGTAGGAAGATCGGAGCTATCACCCAAAAGGTTGCTGGTGTATTACTTTTGATCATCGGTATTTTTGATACGGTAGCCTATTGGTTGTAAGATCTATAATGAGGATTTAAACTAATTTCAAGCTAATCCTATAATACGGAAACCTTGCTGATATGCTGTCAGTAGGGTTTTTTCTTTTTAAGAAAGTAAGGGGCGATTGATTATGAACGATTCGGGGTATTGGGTTTATATGGGTAGATTCTTGTTCATGATATGATCAAAAAAAATACACAAGTTAGCAACAAACAACTAATAAGACCGATACCCTACCAGGGTATTATGTGGTAAGATAAGGATGAAATAAAAAAACTAGTAAAAATTAACAATAATGGAGAAGAAAAGGAGTGAAACAGATGGGACACGAACATGAAAATCATAATCACCACAAACATAATGGACACAATCACAATTCCGAACACATAGAAAAGGAATCTCCTCAACATGAACGTCATGAACATCACGCCAATCACGACCACCATCAGCATAACCACGCACACCACGAACAGGAACATTCTAACGAAAATCCTAGCAATCATGGGAGTGGAGGACATGGCGGCCATCATGAACATATGGTAGAAGAATTTAAAAAACGTTTTTGGATTTCACTCGGTTTATCCATCCCGATTCTATACTTATCACCAATGATTCAAATGTTACTTGGTTATGAGGTGAGCTTTCCTGGTGATACCTTGTTACTTTTCTTACTTTCCACTATTGTATTTTTCTATGGAGGGAAACCATTCCTACTAGGTGCGTGGGATGAGTTAAAAGGCAAATCACCTGGAATGATGCTGTTGATTTCATTAGCTATCGTAGCGGCTTATGTTTACAGCACATTAACCGCATTCTTTATCGAGGGCAGTGACTTCTTCTTTGAACTAGCAACGCTTATTGTCATTATGCTACTAGGACATTGGATTGAAATGAAATCCCTGATGGGAGCTTCCAAAGCGTTGGAGGAATTAATCAAATTAATGCCAAAGGATGCCCACAAGATCGATGAAGCTGGCAATATTATAGAAGTTACCGTGGAGGACTTACAACCCGGAGACCGAATTTTGGTAAAGTCCGGTGAAAAGATACCGATTGATGGTGAAATATACGAAGGGGAATCTACGGTAGACGAGTCTATGCTCACTGGTGAATCCGTACCGGTTGAAAAAGGCCCTGGAATGGAAGCGATTGGTGGCGCAGTGAATGGAGACGGTGTGTTAAAAATCGAAGTAAGTAAAACGGGTAATGATACGTACCTTTCTCAGGTTATCCAATTAGTAAGTGATGCCGAAAAGACCAAGTCAAAAGCACAAGGATTTGCGGATATCGCAGCTAAATGGCTATTCTATGTTGCTGTAGTAGTTGGAATCATTACACTTATTGTTTGGGGGTCTACAGGTGATATAGACTTTGCGCTTGAACGCATGGTAACGGTATTAATCATTGCTTGTCCACATGCATTAGGTTTAGCCACACCATTAGTAACATCGAGATCAACTGCCATTGCAGCTAATAACGGTTTACTCATTCGTAATCGTATTGCATTTGAAAGTGCATTTCGTGTTGACAGTATCGTATTTGATAAAACAGGTACGCTGACGGAAGGGAATTTTGGCGTAACCGATATTTATCCAACGCCAGAATCAGATAAAGACGAATTATTAAAATTAGCTTATTCGGTTGAAACGCAATCCGATCATCCGATAGCGAAGGGCATTGTAAAAGAAGGTAAGGATAACGGGATCCAGCCTTATGACGTCAAGGACTATCGTAATTTAACTGGAAAGGGATTAGTTGCAACGATAGATGATGCAGAGGTTACTGTGATTAGTCCAGGTGCGATGCGAGCAAAAGGTATTTCCTTTGATGAGAAAACCTATGAAAAGTTAGCAGAGCAGGGTAAAACGGTTGTTTTCGTTTTAAAAGACAATGTCTTACAAGGAATGATTGCATTAGCAGATATCATTCGCGAATCCTCCTATCAAGTAATTAAGGAATTAACGGACCGTGGAATTGAAACCGTCATGATTACTGGGGATAACAGTCGGGTAGCGAACTATGTAGGAGAAAAACTTGGACTAACGAAGGTCATTGCAGAAGTTCTCCCTCATGAGAAATCCGATCATGTAAAACAGCTCAAACAAAATGGTAATAAAGTTGCCATGATTGGCGATGGAATCAATGATGCACCTGCGCTTGCAGAAGCGGACTTAGGCATTGCGATTGGTGCTGGTACGGATGTTGCTATAGAAACGGCTGATGTCGTATTGGTAAACAGCAACCCGGTAGACGTATTAAATATTATCAAATTGTCAAAAGCGAGTCGCCGAAAAATGGTACAAAACCTTGCATGGGCAGCTGGTTATAATATAGTGGCTATTCCACTCGCTGCTGGTTTACTTTATAACATTGGTTTTGTCATCACACCTGCAGTAGGAGCAGCGGTGATGTCACTAAGCACTATCATTTGTGCAATCAACGCGCAATTATTGAAGATTGATTAGTGCATGAAAAACCAAATTAGTTGAAGAAAGTGCATAGAAAAAGGAATGACTCTTCGTCATTCCTTTTCATCTCTGATTCTTTTTATAATCCCTTATGCTAGAAACATCAATCCTACCTGAATTTCTCTACATCTGCTACATATAAATCAATAAAACCACAACTCGAACAAACATAAGGAGCTATATTACTCATCGTTGTTGCGTTAGGCTGTACATCAGCTTTGTATACTCTAATTGGATCACTATCTAATTTAGATTCAATCATAACTGACTCACATTTAGAACAAATTTTATCCAATATTACACCTCTAAGTATGAATTTCGCATATCATTTTCATCATGTGTCGTTTTACTTCTTCAATAACAAACCAAATAATCCTACAATTATAAAACTAAGCGATATCGCAATCATAGGACCAACTCCAGAGAATAAGAAAAAGACAATAAAAACAAAAATACTCGTTACAATAATTGGACGAACACTAAAAGTATCTGTTTTATCTTTCCAAATTTGGCCAAATATACTAACTGCAATAACTGATAGTAAGCCAGAAATCATTGCCTCATTTAATTCCCTAAAATATTGATTTTGTATTAAAACAACTATTGTAAGTAGAATACCAACACTAATGTATTTATACATTACTTTCCCCCTTCCCCTGAGCTTGTTATATTAAAGCCCCCGCTTGTTCAGCAATTGGCTTTACGATAAACTTTTTATATACTTCGTGACATTCCCCATACAACAACTTCCTTGTGGGTTGTTGACCTCACATCCACAACGGTCTGCTTGAACATTTTCTTTAATATGTTCAAGTGGGTTAGGAGAGAGTTCTTGTTTTATATATTTCTCAATCTTCTCTTTTGTCCAATCAAAGCAATAACAAATTGGGGTAGTAACTGAATCATCTTTTTGATGTACAGATACTTTAAGATCTGATATCAGGTACGTTTTATTAGTGCTCTCAAAATATACTGCATCACACTCTTTAGTTGTACAAAAATAATGACTTTCATCTGGACTTATTGCTTCTAATGCCAATGGTCGAAGTAATGATTTCAATGTAATGATTTTTACCTTCTTACCTTTTGTGTTGCAAGAAGGACACAAACCTGAACCGCTTTTTACGAAAACCTGCTCTTCTGGAGTGCAACAATCGGACATATATTTCACCACCCTATTCATTTATCTATACAAGAAATTCTTCTATTTCATTTCAACTCTTATGCCCCGTTAACGGAAAAGCTCAATCCAATAGCACATCTTTCTATTTAAAATAAAAAGTTAGACCAAATACAATTCCATAGAACAGTGCCATCAGCAATGCATACCACTCATAACTCAGATTAAACAGTATGTTCCCACCGAATAAAGGTGTAGTAAAAGCAACGTAAAGTGGATATTGTAAAGGAGCTATTACATCTACAAAACTATTATCATACATCGCGTATTCCAGCTTTGTGATGATGAATACAAGAATACCTGATATTACTCCTGCTAAAGAAAAGACCACCAATTTCTTACTACCTTTCCTCCTTTCTTGGAAGTAACGAATCGGATCCTACAAATCCTAATCCTCCCAATAAAAAATGGCGTCCATCAATTTATACTGATTAGGATTCCGATAGATTGTTGGAATCTTCGTTTGGAAAGGTAGAGGTTGATTCAGTTCTCCAGATTCTAATAGTCTATAATCGAACTCGTTTAGTGCTAGTTTTAGTTGTTCTGCAAACCTCTGAAACTTCGGATCAAAGAGAAGTCTATTCGGACCATCAAGTAATGTGCCAAATGCCCCACCAACTACCTCGTCTGTTTCCATATTAGTTTTTTTATATCGCTCATCTTCACCCATTATTGCTACTGGTGCTAAGCGACTAATGTCTATAATAAATCCATTTGTTTTCGCCTCTCGAAGGCCGTTCTTCTCTTCAACGATTGTCATATCTTCCTTTCGATAGCAAAAGAATTCAACAAAAGAAGCGTATCCACTTCCAAAATGGTCCCATTCTGCTTCACATACGACATTAGGAATTCGGTTAATTCGGTAAAATAAGCGTCGAATATGTGCTTCAATTTCTTGTTCGTTTTTTGTATTGTAAGGATACGCATTGCCAAGAATTTCCCCTTCAATTAAGGCTTGTAATTGGTCATTAGAAAACATCCATGTAACACCTCTATCTTCAAAGCTCGGTTACCTCACAATACATCAGGCAAACATGTAAGTCGAGCTTCAATTATTAACGTTCTTTAATTTCCCTTTTTTGATTGCTCTTCTGCCTGAAACAACTCCCACAATAAACAAAAGTATACCCAGTAGTTTAATAAAAATATTAACCATAAGCTCATCATTAACGGTAGTACTTATCAATGTACTACCAAGAAGAATAAAGATAAGACTGATAGTAATTTTTATATATTTCACTAGGCAACACTACTTTCTTCATAGTTTTTGGTTTTTTGAAGTGCGTAATATTCAAAACATTTAATAATATTTTACCATAAAAAGATTACATTCCATTATTTTCCTTTCAACATAATAACATTCACACATAAAAAAAGCAGCACCGACTAAGTCAATGCTGCCTTGTAGCTCTATTTATGTAGAAAATCTAATCCGCAACCTTCTCCGCTTTCTTCTTCTTACCCTTTTCATCCGTATCCAAAATTACACTGTTCCCATTAAAAATGCCGCCATCATCAATGATGATCCCACGTGACGTTGCGCTACCAGTTAGTTTGCCTTTTGATTCAATCTGAATCTTTTCGGTAGTCTCGATATCCCCATTAACCTCACCGGCGATTACCACATTCTTCGCTTTAATCTTTGGCTCGACATAGGCATCTTTCCCAATGTAAACATCCCCGCTACATTCAATCTCGCCGATGATGCGGCCGTCGACGCGTAGGCTAGTCGGTAACGTGATTTTTCCTTCGATTACGGTTTCTGTTCCAATTATTGTTTGGATAACTTTTTCGTCCTTTTTCTTACTCATCATTTGTAGCTTCCTTTCTAGTGCGCTATTCTATGTCAAATTCGCCGTACATATTAAAGTACATTTTTGGATCAATGGGATCGCCATGTTTGATTACTTCATAATGTAAATGTGGACCGGTGCTTCTACCTGTACTACCAATGGTGCCAATGATGTCTCCTTTTTGCACCACATCTCCAACTTCCACATCAATACGCATGAGATGTCCATACATCGTTTGATACGTTCCGGAGTGTTTAATCTTAATCGCATTGCCATAGCTGCCATAGTACTTGGCTAACGTGACGAATCCGTCTGCTGTAGCATAGACCGGTGTTCCGTAATACCCGCGAATGTCTACGCCGCTATGGAAGGCGGAGGATTTTCGTAATGGGTCATTTCGTATGCCATAGTCTGAAGTAATCGTATTTGGCGTTGTTGGCCATGCAGTTGGTGTCGTTGCTAATTCAGCACTAACCTCATCGACGATCGACAGTGTTTCTTTGTATCGTTCTACTAGCTCAGCGGATGGGACTAAGGATTTTCCATCGGCAGATACTTCCATGCCTGTCCCAGCCGATAACACATGTAACCCACCACTACCACTTGGTTCTACCATCGTTGGTAATTCATCTATGTAATGTCGCATTTGTTCTTCTAGTTCGGTTAATTCCTCAAGCCTTGCTCTTGTTTCACCGGTTTTTTCCTCTAGTACAGCAACCGTCGCTTCCAACTGTTCGCTTTTCGCTGTCTCCAGGTCCAGATAGGCAGAAAGCTCTTCAATCTCTGCTTGCTGCTGAACATTAGCACTGACATAGTAAAACAGTGTAGCAAGTGGAATGACCGGAAGCGCAAAAATCGTATACAAGACATACTTATTTAATCGAAATCGCTTCACGACCTGACTGGCATCATTCGAGACGACCGTGAAGGATAATGTACTACTTTTCTTTTGTTTCTTTTTCAACCATCCAATCTCCTCTCATTCGCTTCATTCCTCGATTACTGTAACGAGACCAGTTGTAAATCCAGTCCTTGTAGATACGAGATAATCTCAGGCAGTGCATCGACCGTTGCTTTCGTCTCATGAAGTAGAATAATAGAGCCAGATGCTTCTGTTGATTTAATATGTTGAATAATTTTATCCGTATTCCGCGATTCCCAATCTTTCGGATCGTTATTCCAAAGAACCATTTTATGCGCTAACTCGGTAGAAATCTGCTTCGTATTATCATTAAATTGCCCATAAGGCGGTCGGAATAGTGTGACCTTCTCCCCAATCAAGTCCTCAATTAGCCGACTAGACTGATAGATCTCATTCTTCTGCGTTGCAACCGGACTAGTGGCAAAATTGATATGACTCATCGAATGCGTTCCGATTGAATATCCGCTATCATTAATATACGCCACTTGCTCTGGGTATTTATTCAGATTAATACCAACAAGGAAGAACGTTCCACCGACACCATAATCCTTCAGAATATCCACAATCTCAGCCGAATACTGCGATGGGCCATCGTCAAACGTGAGGGCAACCATCCCTTCAGGAATACCGTGTGTCATGCCATCTTCTAGTTCGAAAAATGGAATCTCTGGGATATCCTCAATTCTTATATTCTCTTCTAGTAAATTGGTTTCTGGTTTTGCTGCTAGATTCTCTTTCACAGGCTCTTGCTTTTCCACCTTCACGGCATGATTCGTAGATGCCCCTTCTGGTTGTGCCTGTGCATTGGTATAAATGGAATGGCCGGTATATGTACAAATAATAGCGATAACCGTAATTAATGCGGTAGCAAGTGGCCATGTAAATCTTCTACTTCTTGAAATATGTATTTCTTCTTGCTTCTCGATATCCTTCTCTACCTCTACTTCAATCGCTTCAACCGAAGGCGATACGAGATGACGAGAGATAAAAGGAAGCTGATCGAGTTCTTCAAAGGTGTTCACCTGCTTTAAGGCAAGCAATTCTTGGCAAAACGCATCGGAACAAGTGAACTCCTTGCGCAAACTTTGATCACGATGCGTTTGCGTAAGACTCCACTTGTTTTGATGCATCCGGAGGGAAAGTCGATATAAGTATCCTTTTGAAAAATCAGTGATTGCTTGTAGATTCTGAGCTGTTTCTGGGTCAACTTTCCAGTAAAATTCTTCTTGCTCCTCGAGTTGAATGTTGAGATGCAAGTAAAAATCATGTTCATACTCCTGGATATCTAACAATTGCAGTAATCGTAGCTGATACATACAGAATTTCTCCTCCTTCCCCCAAAGGATTTCTACAAATCTATTACTCTTGTTCTGATGAATTATTCGATGAATTTAATTTTGATGTGAAGGAGAACGACATACGCTCTGTGAATTCATTAATCGTTTGCATTAATTCATTCTTTTCCTCCAGAATTTGTTTGTTCTGTGTTGCGTATTTCTTGTTTTCAATTTCCATGCTGCGAATTCTTTCTTCTAGCTCGTTCACCTTACGCATCTGTTCATACTTGCTATTCGTAAATTCTTCATTTAATTTGTCGTACTTGTCTTGTGCCGTTTCTAGTTGGTTTGAAATATTTTCATATTCGTTGTTGGAGTTTTGTTGGAACTCTTTATAATCTTCCAGTAATTGATCGTAGCTCATTTGCTTGTTCGTCAGGCTGTTTTCTAGAGTTTGGATTTCTTTGTTTTTCTCGGAAATAAGCTCGTCCCGTTTTTCAAGGTCTTGTTTGTAGCGACTAATTGATTCATTCGCTTCTAATAGACGTTTCGCTAGATCACTTTGCTTAATGCGAACTAACTGACGGTCTTTTAATAGATTTTCCACGGCAACGATAAGATCAAGGGATACTTTGTCTTGATTTTCTTTGGAAAATACATTTTTATTCGCGGATTCCACTTGTGGAAGGATTTCCTCCGGAGCAGTTTCTTCTTCTACTTGTGCTGCAGCAATTTCTTTTTCGACAATAATCGATTCCCATGATTCGGTTTCTTCCTCGTGAGCACGTCCTGCTTTAAACCAGCCTAGGCCCTTTTTTTCCGTTTCTTTAGACATATTATCTCCCTCTCCATTTCGGTTCGTAATTTATCCATATAATCTATAATTTATAGCATTTTATACAATTGTCTATATTTATTGTAAATCTATGTCGAAGAAAGTCAATAGTCTAGTAGATTTGGGTTAGGGGGAAAGCCCCCCTATTTGGTCTAGTTTCAGTCGCATGTAAGCTTTTCTAGGTAGGATCACAATCTGGTGGAGTGGTGTTCGTAGATTCGGCAAGCTTCCTTAAGTAGTAGCATTCCTCCCGATACATATGGTCTGCCATGAGCGCGGAGAAGGTGCTTAAGACAGTATCGGAAAGCTCCATTTCCTCCACCTCGTGCAGAAAGGTGCGGAATAGGTTCATTTCTATCTCAACATCATTGTTAAAGCGTTTCAGGGCAGGGAAGGTGGTAATATTTGCTCGTAAGTATCCAGTGAGCTCGATCGCCTTGATGTAAAATTGTTCAAAGTGCTTTGCGAACTCGTGGCTTTTTTCCTTTAAACGCTTTTCCACGCCATCTAATTCATCGTTAATCGCTCCCGCATGGCCAGATGCATCGGCCAGCCAAAGGAGGTGGTGATGTAATTCATGAAAAATTGGTGCAGCTTTTCCTTCCTTTAAATAACTAATGACTAAAATATATTCCTCTAACTCATTCACCATATGGTTAATAAACGTTGGAGATAGGTGAATTCCAATGTCACCGGTTAAATGCCGCTTGATAATCGAAAGCTTCATTTCTTTTAACTGCTCAGCAGCCGTTTCTGCCTGTTTCGTAAAGGCAATGACATTATGGTTGGAAAGGTTATTGGTCTCCTCCAACAACGATTCGAACGTATTCATAAACGCTTTTGCTTTGGCGATATCTTTTTCCTCAGCTGGGTATAAGGAATCATGGATAAAACGTGCATGATCAGCCAGTACCCGTAGCCAAAATTGGTGCTCAAAGGTAGCACTTGTTAGATAATCCTTCAATTTGACTCACCCCTTTTTCTTCGTCATATTAATGTATTCCTATTCTGGAGCTAATATTAATCAAAAATGAAAGAGGGACTGACCCCTTTAAAGATAGATTATCGTACATTTTCTATTTCGACTGGTATTTGTCCAATAGATTCGGTCTATCTTCACATATGGTAATGGTATAAGGGGGGTGAGAAAATGCTAGAGGTATTATTTCTTCCGATTATAGCGGCTCTATTCTTTCTACAGATGTCCTTTTTTAGAAGATTAATGGCAAGACAGGTCGATCAGACGCTACAAACTCTAGTAACAGACTATGAGCCAATACGAACTCGTGAGAAGGTTGTCGCTGTTCCTAGTCAAGTGCAACCTGTTGCAGTCCAGCAACCGATCAATCAACTAAAAGAATAGTGCCCATGAGCATGACCCATGCCCGGCCCCAAAACGTTAACCCACTCCCAATCCAACTAGAAAGAAGGTGAAAACTTGTATCAAATCCTGCTGTTTATCCTGACACTTGGTGTATTTCTATTTGGGATGTACCTCGTACGAACCGGTCTATTTAATCTTTCCGCTGATAGACTAAAGCAGTTGCTAATGAAACTAACAGACTCCCCGTGGAAAGGCCTCCTTCTTGGAACGGTCGTCACGGCTATCTTGCAAAGTAGCTCCGCGGTTTCCATTATTGTCATTGGTCTGGTGGCTGGAAGGATGCTCACCTTCTCCCAATCCATCGGTATTATCCTCGGTGCAAATATCGGAACAACCGTCACAGCAGAAATCATTGCCTTAGACATTGACGCGATGATCCTACCAATGGCCGCCATCGGTGCGATTATGTTTCTCATCAATCGGGACAAAATTCGTAACTCCGGAATGGCCATCCTAGGCTTATCCGCTGTCTTCGGGGCAATGTGGGCGTTCCAAGAGCTTGCAGCGCCACTGAAGGAATTGGCCATCATCGATGATATATTCTACGTCCTAGATGGCAATCTATTCTATGCTGTCATTGCCGGTGCCATCCTGACCGCTGTTATTCAGTCTAGTTCCGCAACAACTGGTATTACGATGGGATTCATTGCAGCGGGTGTCTTACAACTAGATACCGCTGTAGCCATCGTACTAGGAGCAAATATCGGAACCTGTGTGGATGCTTGGTTAGCTTCGATTGGTGGAGGAAGAGAGGCAAAGCTTACCGCTTGGTCACATATATGGCTCAACGTTATCGGAGTGGTCTTATTCTTCCCATTCATTGGCTTACTTGCCGAGCTTGGAACACATCTAGCCAACAGCCCAGCAGTACAAGTTGCCCATATTAGTGTCGTCTTCAATGTGCTTAGCTCACTCATTGCCCTTCCATTTGTCCATAAATTTTCTAAATTCATTAAGATGGTCCACGACCGAAAACCTGTAGATGACACTTAAATCAAACCAACCATCTCCTATGGATAAAGGAGATGGTTTTTTTAATCGAAAGGAGGAAGCGTATGATTATCGTTATAGGAGTTATTCTACTGCTTGGTGGATTGCTTTATGGAATGTATCTTACCCGAACAGCTTTGTCAAAATTAGCTTCCAATGCATCTAATATCCCACTCATCGCCAAATCTACCTTACTAGCATTTCTAATAGGTATTGTCTTAGCCATAACCGTCCAGCATAGCCTCGTAGCCATCGTCATTCTCGTAGCATGGGTAACCGCAAGTTCCCCTTCCTTTCAGCAATCAATTGCCATAGTGCTCGGAATCAACCTCGGTGCTAGTATCGATATCCTTCCTGTGGATTATGAGCTATACGTAGCTCCCATGGCTATCACAGGTGCGTTACTTTATTATGTTAGAAAAGGTAATATCCGCAGCTTAGGTTATTTACTGATGGGGATTGCGACTATGCTCGGGGCGCTATGGGGGTTAGAAAAAATCGGGTATATCTTTTTCCAGATGATTGATGTGAATGAGATGGTGCCTGTTATTAAGTCTAGTCAGTTGTATACCTTGTTAGCGGGAGTGGTCACTCACTTGTTTGGGAATGTGGAGGGGCTACTATTAAACGGGGAAGTTGCTTGTCTATTAGGAGGAAATGTCGGCCTAGCTTTGTTCGCATTAATCGCTTTGGTTGGTTCTAGTAAAGTAGCGTATGATGTGGTGCGAGTCTATGTAGGTGTCAATATAGTCGGTGTGCTGCTTTGTTATCCGTTTATCGAGTTCTTGGAAGCGAGTATTCCAGGAGATTACGTGAACCTCGTATTTAATAGTACGATCTCGATTCTAGCTTTTCCTATTATCTATCTACTAAGTATGCTTAAGGAAATAAAGAAAGGGCTGTGAGTTCGTCTCACAGCCCTATTAAAGATGCTTACTTACACATCAAATTCAATCATGTCAATTCGGTCACAAATCGCAATAAATGTGTGATGGTCATCGTTCGTAAAGTACACCAGACCTCTTAAGCGATCATATTTTACGAAGGTGTCTACAGTTGATATGTCTTCTCCGTTCATCATTAATTCCTTAACTCTCGTACCAGATGGCGTTTGTTCTAGCACTTTGCAGATAGGATTGGTTGTAAACATGGATTACCCTCCTTTTACTAGATTTACTACACTATATGAAAACTAGTGGTGTACGTGTAGTTGGTTGATGGAATTAGTAGAAAATGTGCGATTGATTGATAGATTTAGTAGATAAATGGCTAGTGCGGCTTGGGGTTGGAGGCCAATATAAAAACACATTGGAAGGGGGCGATCCAATGTGTTTTCCAGCAACTTCTCAGAATGAGAAAGAAATATATTATTTAGGCTTTACTGCTATAAATTCATCAATTGTTTCCGGTGTATGTTTCCCGTCTTTATCTTTGAAAATATCGATATTAACGGTCACATCCATACAGCCTAGGTATTTCCCATTTTCATCGCGTACGGCCATGAACTTTTGGTAGATTTGGCCAGCGTCTGCGCCTGAGCGTTTCGGGAACCAAAATTCCCATTCGTCACGTGCGCCTGAACGGAAATCATTCAACAACTTTTCAACATGGTGAGCCATTCTTGGATGAAGCTCTAGCACATGGCGACCAATCGCTGATGTACGGCGACCATGAACGCGGTCTGGATTATTGGAATACCAGCGGAAAATATCGTCCGCATCGCAGAAACCCATTTCAAATGGTAATAGATTAATGATGGCATCTAGCGTGCTTGCTTTAATGGCACCCGTTTCAAAATTGATCACTGCTTCTGGACTAATTAATTCGGACAGTTTGTTCATATCTATCAATCTCCTTTATGAGAATAGAAAATAAAATATATGTGAGATAAGTATCGCCTATATCTAGGTGATTGGTTATCTTATTTTCATGGTAGCGCACTGTGATGTACTTCACAGTGATTTGAATCACTTAAATGCCCCATATCTAAATGTTCAAGAATATCTCACAGAATGGTTACATTTTGTTCACATGGATTTAGGTATTTTTAAAAAGGAAGCTCACGTGTTAAATTACGGCTGGTTTGATACACTAATAAAAGAAGAATGAAAAAGGACGGTACGAGTCATGAAAATAACGATTATATCGGTAGGGAAATTGAAAGAAAAGTATTTGAAGCAAGCGATCGATGAGTATTTGAAGCGGCTAACGTCATATGCCAAGGTGGATATTGTCGAGGTAGCGGATGAGAAGGCTCCGGAAAATATGAGCGAAGCGGAAATGGTTGAGGTGAAGCGGAAGGAAGGCGAGCGGATTCTTTCCCATATCGGACAGGATACGTATGTCATCACGCTTGAAATCGGTGGAAAGATGATAAGTTCCGAGCAGCTAGCAGCTAAAATGGATGAGCTAGCGACGTATGGGAAGAGTAAGCTTGCGTTTGTGATTGGTGGATCGCTGGGGATTAGTGAAGAAGTTCAGAAGCGGAGTGATTATGCGTTGTCTTTTTCGAAGATGACGTTTCCTCATCAGTTGATGCGGCTTGTTTTGTTGGAGCAGGTTTATCGGGGGTTTCGGATAATAAGGAATGAACCTTATCATAAATAGTGGTAAAGCAGATAGTAGAAGTTGAAGTATGCAATACTGTGTTAGAGCAAATTAAATAATAAGTTAACAGCCCCTAAGGATTTTATAACAAGTCTGAAGGGGTTTTATATTTGTTTTAGAAATAGTTATTAACACGGGAATGAATGTTCTGTTTTTGTTCAGGGATTCAGTGATATTATGATATAATTATACATAGTAGAAAGTCGAAAAGGAAGGTAGAGCAATGTTAAATAATATTAAAACCTTGATCTATCAACCAGAGGGCAGGAATACATCAGTAGAAGTTAAAATAGCAGATGGAACAGTTTGGATGACACAGAAAGCAGTAGCAGCACTTTACCAAACCACTCCGCAAAATATAACAATTCATTTGAAAAATATTAGTAGAATTTTAGATTTACTTCAAGATACTAGGTATTACATAGTTCAAAATAAGGAAGGAACTAGGAAAGTAAAAAGGAAAATTTTACATTATAATTTAGATATTATTTTTAATATCGCTACAAGAGGCCAATATTTTGAGGAATTTAATAATCTTATTAAATTCGCACAAATAAATGGTGTGAAAAAAGAGTTCTTAATATTTGTACCAATTAAAGAACGCAGATTTGGAGAAATACTAAATAATTCTTTAGAAGGAATTGTTGATATTTATTATCAATATAAAGTGGACAATTACATGGTTGATTTTTATATACCACAATTAGAATTAGTAATTGAATATGATGAAAAACATCACAAAAAACAAATAAAGGTCGATAAAATACGCCAAGAATACATTGAGGAATTGTTAGGAGTTCAATTTATTAGGGTTAATGAGGGGAAGGAATTACAAGGACTAAATCAGGTTATTAAGTTACTTTTAAAAATGAACGTTAGGATGTCAAAGTGAATTTCTTGGAGGTGTTGGAGATGAATAATAAAACAGATATCTTAATCTATCAAACTGAGGACGGAAACACAAAAATAGATGTTAGATTGGAGAATGAGACAGTTTGGATGACGCAAAAGGCGATAGCAGAAATGTATCAATCGACTAAGCAGAATATCAGCCTTCATATTAAAAATATTATTGATGAAGAGGAATTAGATGAGGATTCAGTTGTCAAGTTTTACTTGACAACTGCAAAAGATGGAAAAGGTTATAAGACAAAACACTACAATCTCGAAATGATCATAGCAATCGGATACCGAGTTCGTTCCCATCGAGGCACACAGTTCCGTCAATGGGCAACAGAACGCTTAAATGAATACCTTGTCAAAGGTTTTACGATGGATGATGATCGTTTGAAAGACATGCGTAATTTTGGACAAGACTATTTTGATGAATTACTTGAAAGAATCCGTGATATTCGTGCTTCAGAAAAAAGGTTCTATCAAAAGATTACAGACATTTATGCTACATCGATTGATTATGATTCAAATGCAGAAATTACACAGGAATTTTTCTCAACGGTTCAAAATAAACTTCATTTTGCAATCCATGGTCAGACGGCTGCTGAACTCATAGTAGAAAGAGCAAATGCAGGGAGAGAAAACATGGGACTCACTTCATGGAAAGGTGATAAAGTACGCAAGCGAGATGTTACGGTTGCTAAAAATTACTTATCTGAAAAGGAGTTAAAGTCGCTTAATCGAATTGTTACAATGTATTTAGATTATGCAGAGGATCAGGCTGAAAGGCAACGTCCAATGTATATGAAGGATTGGATTGATAAACTAAATGCATTTCTGCAATTCAATGATCGTGAAATTCTAGAAAATGCCGGAAAGGTCTCAAATGCCGTTGCGGATAAGATAGCAGTACAAGAATACGAAAAGTATAATCAAAACCGGATTCAACAAAATACAAATGATGACTTTGAAAAATTTATCGAGAATCAGAATTTAAAGAAGTGAAACAGTAGCGATCAATTCACGCTATCTGGAAAAAGTTCCTCACTCTTGAAACTTTGAAACTACTTATTAAAAAAATATTGACATGGAGTTAACTCCATCTTTTAAAGTGTAAGTAATAAAAGATGGGGGTGTCGGAAATGATTCAAAAGGAAGAACAAATAAAAGAAATAAAACAAGTACTGCTAAGAGCAGATAATAAAATTGAGTATCTGCTGAATAAGAATAAGCGGATGAATATTCAATAATTAATTTTTGGGGGATATCTTTTATATTACATCTAAGATATTTCACAATGAGCCATATCATAAATAGAGAACCTAATGGTAAAATTAGTTTGTTCCATTCAAACTGTACGTAGTAGCTAAAACTACTAAGTACCACATCTTAAGTTGTTATATCAAATAAGAAGTAATCGCAAAACCTTGTCACGGGGGCGGTTACTTCTATTGATTTAGAATGACGACGACAATCTGAAGTGAAAAAGGAACTAAACTATGTCAGTTTTTGGAATATTTTGTATTTACACCACCCCTAGTAAGCAATATAATTAAAGGAATTAAGAGCCAATATAGATTGGGGGACGTTGAATGAAAAAGCTCTTTAAAATCACATTGATTAGCTTGATATCTATTTTACTAATTGCAATGGTACTACTTTTATTAATAGGAAGAGACAATCATAATGACCTCAGTGGAACCCTACCAGAACAGTTAGACCAATATCTCATAGAGGAAGGTTTTCAGGGAGTTGTTTTAATTTCACAAGATAATGAGGAAGTATTCAAAAAAGGCTATGGACTGGCAGGAGCAGATATTCCGAACACCCCAAGTACCCACTTTCAAATCGCATCTTTAACAAAGACCTTTACCGCTATTGCAATTATGCAGTTAGTGGAGGAGCAATTGTTATCCATAGATGAACCAATCCGTACATATTTCCCGGAATACCCCAATGCAGACAAAATTACCGTTGGCCATCTACTTAGTCATAGTTCCGGAATCCCAGATTATCTTAGTCCTGATTTTAATTTTGACTTTAGTAAAGAATGGAATCCAGAGGACATTGTAAAAGTTACTCAAGATGCGGAGTTGTTATTTACCCCAGGAGAGAGTTTTCAATATAGTAATACTGGTTACGTAATGTTAGGGATGATTATTGAAAAAGTTAGCGGATTAACCTATGAAGATTATATGGAAGAGCATATCTTTAAACCAAGTGGAATGGCGAATTCCATGTTCTCTTTAAAAGAAGGAATCCCGGCAGCAATTGGGCATGTTAATGGTGAAGAAGGACCGTTTATAGATAATTCAGCGGCATTTGCTGCAGGAAACATTATCTCAACAGCTGAGGATCTAGCCCTTTTTTATCAGGCTATCAGAGATCACGTGCTTATTTCTGCTGAATCAGATGAGTTGATGGGAACTACTCATTTTAAGAAGTTTCCATATGAATATGGTTATGGATGGGAAACTCAGAATGTAATGGGATATGAAGCCGTAGGACATTCTGGTGGATACCCGAGCGGATTCCGTCACTATGTCACTCTTTTACGAGATAAGGGGATTACGGTCATTGTATTAAGTAATGAAGCGACCAATAAATCAAAATCCATGAATCGGAATCTTACTTCGATTGTGTTGCAGGAACCAATTTGGATTTGGGAAGAGAAATATTAAAATACTACTTTTAAAGCATATCTTACTTATATTTTCTTAATAAATTACCTATAAAAAGGAAAGAGATAGCGTTTTTTTGCTATCCCTTTGGATTTCGATTATTTAGAAAAACCGACTCTTATATCATTACCTGTGAAGACTACTTTTGTTTTTAAGCCGTCATAAGAGAATGTCTTTCCTCTATGATTTAGAGAATATTAATAAGGCTTTTGAGGATTCAAAAAAGAAGTTTGAGTCTATTGAATATGAATTAATAATTATATTACACTCCCATCTTAGTTAAGTGGAATGAGTTGTATACATGTCCCTCTTAGCAAAAATCGAGTCTACCAACTAGAAATTACCTAAAGTCCTAGGTGGTAGACCAATCTTTTCCAGCGCCATGGTTCTGTCGTTTCACGCTGAGGTTTTACGTTATAAACGAGACAAATTCAAAACAGAAATTGCTAAAAGCTTACACCGTTCAAACAACGAATCTACCACTGCATATTCATGTGGTGTATGATTTCCTTCTCCTACTGGCCCTAAAGAACAAACAGTAGGTACACCAGCTAATGTAGCATATGCAGAATCCGAGCTTCCTTGACTAACAACTGCATTCGGTACATCCATATCTAGCTCCTGTGCAGTTGCCTTAATTACTTCAAATAGCCTTTTATTCCTTTCTGTCACTTCCATTGGGTCAAAACCACCCATATACGTTAAGGTCGTTTCCGTACCTTCAATAAATGTTTTAGCACTAATCGCTTCTAATGTATCATACATCATTTTCTGTTGGGCTGCTGTTTGACAGCGTGTTCCGATTGTAGCTTTGGCATAATCAGGACAAGTATTTGCTGCTGTACCACCTTCAACTAATGTAACATTAAAGGTATATCCTTCATCATGGTTCGAAGCTGCATCAATTTCAATCATCTTTTTCGATAATTCTATAATCGCATTCCGTCCACTTATCCAGTCGATACCCGTATGACTCGCTACCCCGCTCACTTCTAACTCATAGACAGATCCACCGGCTCTTCCGATAGATAGATTATTTTCTAAGCTTCCAGTCTCCGTATTAAACGCACATAATCCATTTTTTGATTCCTCAAGTAACATAGCTTTAACATCAGAGTTCATATGGGCATCCTCTTCATCCCCTACAATGATTACCTTCAATGGATAATCAAACTTGCCCGCTCTCAATGCTTTTATTGCATACAAGATGGAGACGACGCCACCTTTCATATCCAGGATTCCCGGTCCATATGCTTTCCCATCCTTGATATGAAAAGGATGATCATGTAAGAATCCTTTTGGAAATACGGTATCAACATGGCCAATAAAAAGAATTGGTTTAGCCTGTTCTACATCTCCAAATTCAGCAACGACAGCATTTCCTGCCTTTTCATAGGTGATAATTTTCGTACGGAAACCCTCTTCTTTTAAAATTTCAGCTACTTTATCTACTAATGTATCAATTCCATCTTTATGATCTTTTGCACTTTCCACATTTACTAGTTGTTCCCATAGAGCCAACATCTCATCTCTACTATGATTAATATAGTCCATCACCTTTTGTTTCATATCTTCCATTCCTCTCCTCAACTAAACTCTATCTATTTTTCTATTCTCTGGCTCTTTAAAACGGCCCATAATTAATCATAACAGCAACTGCTACAAATACGCCCCCAAGAACTAACCAGATGAGTAGTAACGGAAATACAAACTTTACCCATTTAACATACGATACTTTTGCAATTGCCAGACAAGCCATTAATGTTCCGGATAAAGGGGTAATAATATTCGTTACCGCATCCCCTAACTTAAATGTTATAAACACGGATTGTCTTGTCACTTCTAGCATATCGCCAATAGGAACCATAATCGGCATAACAATGGCAGCCTGTGCAGATCCAGAAGATACAATTCCATTGAATATTAAATTGAATACGTATAACATCACCATCGATACGACTGGTGTTAAGTCTTCCAATGCAGTAGATACTACGTACACGATCGAGTCGACCAGGTGTGCATCTTGTAATACGACAATAACCGCTCCAGCTACACCAACAACCAAGGCACCATACATCACCCTGCCGGCACCTTCCATAAATACTCTTACAAACTGATTTGGATTAATTCGTGCAACGAAAGCAACAAGCATAGCTAACATGAGAAAAATTGCAGAAAGTTCGTTAATGGACCATCCAAATTGTAAGGAACCATATAGAAACAGGCCTATCGCTGCGAAAAATAATAGGATGATTAATTTATGTGAATGGGTAAAAGGTGTAACATCTTCCATTTCCCTTTCATTATTCAGTTTGCTAGATTTGCTTAACAAATTAGTAGAAGAATCGTAGCTCATCTTCTTCGCGTATCTACTTATATAGATAATCGTAGTAGACACAAAGGCTACAAATATGATGACCCTAAAATAAACGCCAGAGAATATAGGAAGACCTGCAATCATTTGCCCCATAACTGTAACAACTGGATCAAAAACACCACCTGTAAATCCTGAATAGGCACCTAAGAACACCATTGCCACTCCGATAACCGGATCTAGCTTTAATTTTTGTGCTAGCAAGATACCAATTGGAACAAAGGCAACGGTAAGGTTAGGTGCAATCCCCATGGTAGAAATCACTGCAAAAATCGTACCAAAAGTAAAAATGAGTAGGTTTCGATTTCCTTTGGATTTTTGGAGAAGCGTATGAATTCCTGATTCAATTGCTCCAGTATGTTCGATAACTTTAATAACTCCACCAACGATAATGATGATAAAAATAATACTCGATGCACCAACTAATCCCTTTTGAATCGCACTAAATAAATCCATAATGGAAAGTGGATCTGTTGTTATATATTGAAAACTACCTGGAACAACTTGTGTAATTCCATCCATCTCTACTCTTTCATATGCACCTGATGGAAGGACATATGAAGCAACATACGCTAATACCAAGAAACTAAATAAAATTACATAGACGTCTGGTATGGCTAGCTTATTCCCTTTCTTCTTACTCTTACGCTCATCTCTCTCCTCAACTCGACTCAAAATAGACATCATGTCATCCTTTCTTTTTCATATTAAATTTTCTAAGCTAAAAGCTCACTCATGTTTCTATTTCCTCAACTCAGCTAGGAATAATTAGCCAATCACCCTCTCTGCTCACTTTCTTTAATAGTTCAAAAAAGTGTTAATGGTCTAATATTAACATGGTTCTCTGATTCACAACAAGATAAATAGGACATGGGCAGCGTCCTTAGCTAGGTTCACTGTCCCATTTAGGCTGCAAGTAATTTGGGAGAAGGTTCCTGTCCCCTTGTCACTATTTAAATGAAGTTGATGGACGGTTCTTGTGCTTCAAAATTGCTCGGGTGAGGCATGAGAATAACCCCCACACTCCATCTAAACTAATAATCCAATTCCCTCTGTAAATACTAACTAATATGCTATAGTTAACAAGCCTTAAGATTACAAACGGACATTAATATACGAAAAGAGACGTGATGACCCTTGCCTGACTTTTTACAACTTGGTATTCGAAAAGAGATTAACCATACATTACAGTCATTAGGAATAGTGACTCCAACTTCCATTCAAGAACGGACGATACCATCCGTATTGGAGGGGAAGGATGTTATTGCAAAAGCACAAACGGGTACAGGAAAGACATTGGCTTTTGTTCTTCCGATTCTGGAAAAGATTGATGTGCAAAAGTCAGATGTTCAAGCACTTATTTTAATCCCAACAAGAGAATTAGCGCAGCAAATTTCAAAAGAAATAAAGAGAATGGTTGAAAACGTAGAAGGCATCCATACGTTAGCTGTGTACGGTGGTCAGGATGTGGCGCATCAGTTGAAAAAGTTAAAAGGTGCCACGCATATCGTCGTTGCAACACCAGGGCGGTTATTAGATCATATTCGTCGTGAATCCATCAATCTTTCTACGGTTCAGATGCTTGTGTTGGATGAAGCGGACCAAATGTTACATATGGGCTTTCTTCCAGAGGTAGATGACATTATTCATGAAACACTTTCTTCGAGACAAACCATGCTGTTCTCCGCAACCATGCCTAACGAAATTCGCTCTTTAGCAAAGAAATATATGGTAGAGCCAGAATTCATTGAAGTGAAAGCAAAGACTGTAACGGTTGATGAGGTCAAACAAGTTGTTATAGAAACAACGGATAGAAGAAAGCAAGCTACTTTACTACATTTAATTGAAGAACATCGTCCGTTTTTAGCGATTATATTTTGTCGTACAAAAATTCGTGCTAAAAAGCTACACGATGCATTGATTGCAAGCGGCTATGAATCAGACGAATTGCATGGTGATTTAACACAGTCCAAACGCGAAAAAGCGATGAAACGATTTCGTGAGGCGAAAACGCAATTTTTAGTTGCAACTGATGTTGCTGCACGAGGCCTTGATGTAGAAGGGGTGACACATGTCTATAATTATGATATTCCACTAGACGCAGAAAGCTATGTTCACCGGATTGGACGAACTGGGCGTGCAGGTGGAGACGGGGTTGCCATTACGTTAGTGGCTCCTAAGGATATGGAATTCCTACGAATGATTGAAAAAGGGATTCATCAAAAATTTGACATACAAGTGATTGAAGGGGTAAGTATCCCCGATCGGGAGGACTATAATAGAGTAAGCCGTGAACAATTAAAAGGAGCAAGTACCTCTGAAGGTCGTAGAAGAGACGGCAGGAGTTCGGCAAAGCCTTCTTCAGGTAAGAAACCTACTAATCGTCGACCGAAAGGCAATTCAGGTACAGGTAGGAACCGTTCTCGCTAAAGAGTGTAACCTAGGGGGTCAGACCCCTATTCAGGAGGGATAACCAATGTTACATAAACGAATAAAACAATACGTTTCATCCGAATTGATGGGTGAAGGAAAACAAGTTGAACTATATCAAGAGGAAAAAGAGTTTATTAAGAAATATGAATTAATCTCAAATGACATTACATTAATCGAAAAAGAGCCTACGACACGTTTCCAGGATGCTTACATAGAAAGATGCGATAAAGAAACAGAAGAAATGCTCGCTGAAGAATCATTCGTTTTCTTAGAACAACCGATTGACTACCTTCAAAAACACAAGAATGAGTTTCTATATTTAGAATCGAATTGGTTGGAACTAATCGGCCTCGATGCGGTTTCGGTGGAAATGAGTGATGTATTTGGTACATATGACGTCATGGTAGGATTGCAGTTGCAGAAAAAGTTTGAGACATCTCTTAAAGAAAACTTAAGTAAAGAATTACATGGAGATGAAGCAAGATTTGAATTGATGTTCAACCAAAAGGATGGCATGTGGGACTTAAACTTTGCCTTGAATTATGTGCAAGGGTTTAATGAGGAGATGACATTAGAGGAAGCTTTTCGGTTAATTTATCGATTTATATTTAAACTGGTGGAGAGAATAGAAGAAGGAAGTAAGGACGTAAATTAACGGATTCTATACAAAGAAGGGACGTATGTAAACATGATAAAAATTAGCATACCTAATCCAGATATTACGATTACAGAACGGAAGCAAAATCTGAAGGAAAATGAACCACAAATCAAACCCATTTATGGATTTATTGATTTTCATCTTATACCAAGAGATAAAGGTGGCATCTTCTTATTTTTTAATATAAATGATGAGCTTCTTTTTGTTGGAAAGGCACGGAAACTACGCCAAAGAATCAAAAAACATTTTGAGGATACTGTTTCACCTATTAAAATGCACAGAGACGAAGTGTATAGAATTGATATATGTTTAGTCGAAGATCCAATGGAACGAGAGATTTATGAAACGTATATCATTAATGAGCTGAAGTCGAAATATAACGTTGATAAGGTGTTCTATAAATAAGTCTGTTGGAAATTAGAGGGACGGTTCTTGTGCTTCACAATTTGCTTGGGTGAAGCAAGGGAACCGTCCCTATACATATTATGAAATGGTTGGCTCGTCCTTATGCTTTTTTATAATAACAAAAGAAGCAATCATATAAACAAACGAAATCAAATAGAATAGGCTTGCAATGGTTAAGAAATCAATGAGATAACCGGTTAGTATGATTCCTATTCCGCTCCAAAGTGATAGATGTAGATGATAGTTTCCAATTCGTTTACCGGCAGTATCTTTATCATTACTCCGAGCCAAGAAGGCTTTTTCTGTATTTTTTTGAACTGCACCGAGAATTCCCATTACGATCTGTATCACATACACTTGCCATACCTCGAAAAGAAGCGGGATAATCAACATTACCGCAGCCATTCCAAGTGTATACATAAGAAGCATGTTTTTATCACCAAACCGATCACCTAATCGACCGATGAGTGGGTAGGTAAAAGCTGCTGTTAAGGTAAACAATCCATAAGCCCAACCAAACTGAGAATAACTATCCCCAATATTTCTAATCAATAATAGATAAAAAGGAAAGACAACACTACTTGCGGCAACGAGAATACTTTGGGCAACGAGAAACTTACGGAAATTCATTGGCTATACTCCTTGTAAAATAAATTCATAAATAGTTCATCTGGATCATACTTTTTCTTTTGCTCAAAAAACTCCTTGTTACGCGGGTAGGCCTCATCCATTTGAGCTTGTGTAGGATAAGAATAATAAGGCAAATAATAGGAGCCATCGTGTTCTAAAGTAACATCAATCATTTTCTGGATAATCTTTTCTGTTTTTTGAATGTCTTCTTTACTTTTTCCTTGGTTAATTAACAAGACAAGGGCAAACATATCCTCTTTCGCATAGGACAGTACTGCCTCTTCATCCTTATTTACATAACGCACAGTAATATTTAATAGATTCAGCTCTTCATTTTCAAGCACGATACGTAAATCATCGAGATAGCTAGTAAACTCATCGATTGGTACAAAGTATTCTTGTAAGATTTCTGTTTTTGACGGGTTGTCATACTCCATAAATTTACTGTCCCCACGCATGGCGTTGTTACGTGTAATATAGTTACCATCTTGGCCTACATATACCTTGCTTTGCAATTCCCAGAGTAGGTTCTTTCCCCAGTCACTGTAACGGGAAAGTCCGAGCATGAATTTTTGAGGGGCAGCAAGTGTATCTCTCTTTAATGTTGCATATTTGGCAAGCGTTTCTTGGTGATCTACTAATTCATAATCCGTGACATACATACCTTTTAACAAGGTATCCGGAGCTACTGATAATCTAGCAATATGCATCCGAATAGCTTCATTTTCTTTCACTTCTTGAACAAAATAATCCGGATAATCCTCGTAATCGATGGAACGGGAACGAATTTGATAGAGTTCATCATTAGTTAAATGCAACGTGACATCTAGAATAATGCCGAACAAACCATATCCTCCTATTACTAGTGGGAATAGTTCGCTATTTTCAGTTCGACTAACATTTTTGATATCGCCTTCTGGAGTAAGAAGACGGAAAGATTCAACCGTATCAATAAGCGATCCATAGCGAATATCTCTCCCATGTGCATTGATACTAATAGACCCACCGACCGTAAAAATATTCTGTGACTGCATGACCCGAATCGCTAGGTTATCCGGATTAATTTCCTTTTGGATATCGTCCCATGTAGCTCCACTTTGAACCGTAATGGTTTGCTCATCAGGGTTATAATCTAGTATTTTATTATAATTCTTCATATTGATCACGATACCATTCGGATAGTATGTATGCCCTCCCTGACTATGCTGCATTCCGGCGACAGAAATTTTCTCGTGGTTAGAAATGGATTCCTTCACCCAACGCTGCAATTCAGCCTCACTAGTAGCGCTGTGAACTTCTTTTATCTTCGTAGGTAGCAACTGACCGACATCCTCCATGAGTAGCGGCTTTTGATTATACAGCCAAAGAGAAGAGGCTAATGCTATTCCGTATAAAGTACTAATGAGTATTATATTTTTTTTCAACATAGATCTCCCCAAATTTATGGTAATTACTGCTAGTTTTAGTTAAGTATAGCTTTAAAAACCTAAGCTTACAATGATCTTCCTTGCCCAAGCATCTTGGTCAGGAGCTGATAAAAGTGGTTCAGGCTCAGACAAAACCTTTTTCATTCTCTATGCCCCCAATTCAGAATCTACTATAATGAATGATTATCATATGTAACAAAAAAACAATTCCATAAAACTTTTTCCTAAATTCACAGTCTAATAGATAGATACAGCAGTAAGGGGGTTACAGATTGAATGAAGATCTTTCATTAATAAAACAAGCCATACAAGGAGATGACACTGCTTTTTTGCATGTCATGAAGGTTTATAAAATGGATCTGTATAAGACAGCCATAGCGTATTTGAAGAATGAGCATGAAGCTGTGGAAGCAATCCAGGAAGTGACTTTTCGAGCGTATAAAAAGATTCATACGCTCCGCGAACCCTCTTTTATAAAAACATGGCTAATCCGAATTATGATCAACTATTGTAATGACCAATTGAAAAGGAATAAACAAATCCTAGTAAACGATGAACAGATTTATTCTCTTGGTACTACTGACAACCACACAGTAATGGAAATGCAGGATGCCATGGAACAGTTAGACAATACATCACGGGAAATTTTAACCTTAATGTATTTTCATGGTCTTAAGATTAAGGAAATCGCCGAGGTCATGGAACGACCAGAAGGAACAGTAAAGACGTGGTTGAACAAAGCATTAAATAAATTTCGTGATATTTTGGAGGAGAAAGGTGGGGAACTAGATGTTTGACAAGGAGGAAGAGAAGCTGAAGAAGTTTAGCCGGTCATTGGATAAAGTACCGATTTCAGCTGATGAATTGGATGCTGCGATTATGACAGGATTCTTGAAGGCGAAAGAGGGAAGAAGACGCAAACGTCGTAGCGTAAAATGGGGATTCAGTGTAGCACTTGTAGCTATCTTACTGTTGGTATTTGTTACATCCATCCGTGTTTCTCCGGCTTTTGCAGCATATGTTTCGAATATCCCTGGTATGGAAAAAATTGTTGAGATGATTTCCAATAATAAAGGGATGATGATGGCTATTGAAAATGACTATTACCAAGAAATTGGAGCATATGTAGAAAAGGATGGATTACGTATCACGATTGACGGCGCTATTGCTGATGAACAGGGCATTGTTCTGTTCTATTCATGGGATTCGGAAAAGAAATTAAATTTAGCTATAGAAAATGTAGAGTTAACCCATCGTTCCGGTGAGAGCTTTGATAAAAGTTTTTCATCTCACTATGGTACCTACTATGGTGATGATGAGATGACGAAACAGGGCATGATAGAATTCTACTCCCAGATACCCTATGATGGCAAAGATTTTTTACTAAATTTTGAAGCGTATGGGGAAGAATACAGCATCCCATTTTCACTGGACAAGACCGTCAAAACAAAGAAAGTTTATGAAGTGAATGAAACGGCTGAAATAGATGGCCAGAAAATACATGTGACAACGGTGGAAGTTTACCCAACAAGAGTTGCTGTTCATGTGGAAGTGGATCCGGATAATACAAAGCAACTATTTGAATTTGAAGACCTTAGACTGGTTGATGAAACAGGAGAAACATGGGGAGGAATTACGAATGGGTTTTCTGCTTCGGGAGGCCCATCTGATAAGGAAAAAATCATTTATTTGCAAAGTAATTATTTTCACGAACCGGAACAACTATTTCTTGTCTTTAACCAAATCCAGGCTATCGACAAAGATGAGGCCTATTTAGTTATCGACACTGAAAGGGAACAGATACTGAAGCAGCCAAAAGGCAATAAACTGAGGAATCTAAAGATAGAAAATGGTACGCTTTCCTTGAATGTACACGCAGATAATGAATTTAACGCGCATATTTTTGGAGAGACAAAAGATGCTGGTGGGAGAATTTTAGGGAGCAGTTCCTCTTTTACTACAACAGAGGAGGAGTTTATAAGCCGAATGGGTGTCACCTACGAGAAGAACTTAAATCAATATAATTCACCGATTACCATTGAGCTCACTTTTTATCCGGAATGGATTGAGGGAGAGGCGAAAATCCGGATAAAATAATTATATCCATTCTTTCCCTTGTGAGTGGCGGTGAGAATATGAGTTAATGAAGGTGTCGGACCGATAGACTCTTGCGAAAGGAGCTGATTAGGTTGAACACATTTACAGAGGTGATTTCCCAATAGTGGGAAGTCTTAGATGGGACCGTTTCTAACGGTCCCATTTCATTTATTATTGTATTTCAGAAAATTAACATCTTTCGGTAATTAAAGGAATCATTTATAATTTTCCATAAGTTGAACAATAGAAAGGGGTTGTAAATATTGGACATAAAATGGGTTTTTGTTGATAACTATCTTCATATTAACAAGGAGGACGTAAATCGTGCAGTACAAAAATGCAAAAGAGGTTCTTCCCCCTAGTTTGCTGAAGGAAATGCAGGAATACATTCAAGGTGATTTGATTTACATTCCAAAAGCAAACGAGAAGCGGATGGGATGGGGAGAGGCTAGTGGATCGAAAGCGTTAATTACGAAGCGTAACAAAGAAATTCTACAATTATACACAAATGGAAAGTCATTCGAGGAATTAGGGCAGCAGTTCCATTTGTCGATTGACAGTATACGAAAGATTATTTATAAGATGCGTTGAATGGGGTGCCTGTCACCTCCCGACTTTTGTCGAGATTCGACATATTTGGGAAGTGACAGGCACCTTTTAATGAACAAAGAAAAACGGGAGATGGGATATGAATATTAGATTCGAAACGCTAAATTTTGTATTAAGGAGACGGTTCAAGAAGGATATCATCTCGGCTGACTGCCAAACCATGCCATTACAGGGCGGCACTGTGGGAAGTGTGCACCTGGTAACGGGAATCGCCGAAACTACGGATGGCGAAAAATTGCCATACCAAATCGTGCTGAAAGTCCAGAAGATTTGGGAGCGTTACGGCGACCCCGGTTCATGGCGCCGGGAATATGATCTCTATTCGTCTGACTTGGGAGCGACGTTCTCGGATGCCTTTCGCTGGCCGACATGTTATCACGCCGAAATCAATGCAGAAGAAAATGAAATCCAGATGTGGCTGGAGTATATCGATGGTGTTACCGGTTTAGACTTGACCGCCGACATGTATGAACAGGCCGCGCTGGAGTTAGGACGCTATCAAGGCAAGCTGTATGTGGAGCGGCCCGCTGTGCTGCAGAGCCTGAATAACCTGAGCAATAAGGATCTTATGAAGAATACGTATTTGCATTACCGGTCATGGCCTGTCGTCTACGATTATATACGCTCAAAGGACTGCGAATTCCCGCAACACGTGCGGCAAATGCTTATCGACATCGATGAGCACGCAGACGAGATACTCGCCCGCATCGAAAAATTGCCCATCGTGTTATGCCACCGGGACTTCTGGGTGACCAACCTGATTTATGCTGACGGTAAATTCGCGATCATCGACTGGGATACATCCGGATGGGGCTACCTGGGCGAGGATCTCGCAAGCCTGATTGCGGATGAAGCCGATATCGATCACATGGTCGAATACTACCAGCGATGTGTCCCCGCGTATTACAAAGGCTTTTCGGAGTATGTGGATGTATCGCCGATTGCAGATCATTGCGTCTACGAGCTGATCCTTCTCGTATTCGGGTACAGGCTTGTGGAGTGGTATCTCTACTCAGAGGACGATAACGAGAAGACAAAGCATGTCCATACGCTTCAAAAAATATATGAAATGAAAGAAGCATAGGTAAGAAACATAGGGACGGTTCTCATGATTTCACTATTCGAAAAGTTAATCATGAGAACCGTCTCTTTGTATCTCTTCTAAAAACAACTATACTATAGTGCTGGTTTGACTAATAATATTTCACCTGGGTCTAAACCGGCCCGAGTATATAACTCAGGAATTTCATCTCCTTTTAACCCCGCCAAAATTAATGCAAGCTTCCCTTGTTCAAAAGCGTTTTGTATGGATTTACCGAAGGCAATAGCGGAATAAAACTGCGCAGCAAATTCTCTTGCAGCATCATCATAGACGGCTTCATTCATACCAATTGCACAGTCAATATGTTCTGTTACAGCTTCCGCTTGTCCACTAGAAAAACAATTATTAAAAATAACTAGTTTAATGGAATCTGACATTGTTTTCATTAATAAAGTGACGGCCTCTTTGGATAGAAGGCTTGTAGTCCCTTCAGTTGTTTCTAGTACAATATCGTGTTCTAGAGAGCCGTGGCCACTAAAGTGAATTATATGGGGTTGTACTTCATTTATAGCTTGTAAAATATCATTGGAACGTACTGCCCAGCGAGATTGTAAATTAATTGAATCTCGGTATTCAGAAGCGCGTATTTTTTCGTGGATAAGACGAATTTCTTGGTCTAGTCGTAATGAACTCTGGTCAATAGGATTGGAGGCTAAGAATAGAACGTTTATTTTTTCTGGTAGAGATTCAAAGTTAATTGAAATGGAGTTGGCTGAAATTTCCTGACTAATTCTTTGTTGTTTTTTTAACTCATCTGTAATAGCTTTTGTGTGTCTTACTTCAACAGTATGATTCTTTTTTACTTCCTTCGCCTCTGATCGCTGCAATTGATTCAATGCTTGATTAAGGGATTTAATTTTATTTGCTTTTTTTCCTTTAAGGTCACCGATTTTTTTTTGTGTGTTAATCACTTCTCGTTGTTTAGAATTAAAGGTAGAGGTACTTTTTGTACGTTGTATAGTTTTTAATGCCTTGGACAACTTTTCTTGTTCTTTTCCTATTTCCTTTTCAATACTAGCAATATCCTTTTCTATACCCTGAACTTTGTTCCGATACATTGTAACACTCATAATTACCACCTCTTTTTTGAGTTTCAATTCATTAACTTTAACTTTATAAATAAAAAAATCTACATAATATCATTATTTTATTTAATAAAGTACTTACCTATTTAAGGCTATTATTTTTAAAGCAATAGTTTTATATGTTTGCTTTGCTCATAATTCTAATAGAAAAAAGACTACCGAAATAAACCGGTAGGCCCAAAAAATTAATAGAAACGGTATTTATACTGTCCGCCATGGACAATTAGGTACCATCTTCCTGCTCCTTCAACTGATATATTTACCGGTGTACGAGTGTAATGGCCACCATAATACTTGAATTTTCGGCCGGCTTTATAATGTTGGAAGTTGATACTATCTACGAGAAACACATCAGCAGCATTTTTCAAATGGACTTCAACTGAAAGGGAATTATTAGTGTCGGCATATGGGATTTGAGCCAAGAAAACCACCTCCTAAAATAACTTTACCATAATTTGGAATTTTTTAAAAGTTTTATTGGGTGTTTCCTTTAGTGGAATATAATATATTCACAATAGGGGAAGGCTCCAGGATCCATTGTTGTAATGATAGTAGTACAACAATACTGAAAACAAATAGAATGTTAAGTAGTTTTAAGTAGTGTAAGTTGCTAAGATTGTAAATTGTTCGGTGCTACCTAATAATAAGTAGTAAAGAACCGTCCCTTTGCAACCTAAACAGACCGCTTAAGTATTCTTCTTAGGTCTAAGTCACAAGAGTTTAGACTATTATGGTAATATTGAATTATCGCTATTACCATATTTTTACTACTAGGAGGATCCGGATGGTTTTCATATATATACTAATAATTCTGTTTCTGGTACTATTTTTCATCAACTATAATTACGCGACCATAAAAGGGAGATTCGGTGAAAATCGTGTTAATAAACTCCTTAGAAAGTTAGATGAAAATGAGTATAAAATCTATCATGATTTGTATGTGCCGACAGAAGAAAATAAAACGACTCAGGTCGATCATGTTGTAGTGTCTTCATATGGTATTTTCGTGATAGAAACGAAGGCCTATAATGGATGGATTTTCGGCAATGAAAAAAGTAAATACTGGACACAGGTTATTTATAAACGAAAAGAAAAACTGTTTAATCCAATCTGGCAAAACGCTGGTCACACTAAAGCACTAGAGAATTATCTAGGAATAGAAAAGAAATTGTTTACATCAATTATTGCATTCTCTAATCAATCTACTTTTAAATTCAAAGAAAAATTTACCCGTGCAAAGGTAATTCATTTTAGAGATTTATATAAAACGATTAAAGAGAAAAATGCTATCATAATCGATAATTCATTGATAAATAATTTACATAGTAAGTTAAACAAACTAGTTGTTGTAGATAAGAAAGAGAAAAAGCAAATCAGTAAGAAGCATGTCCAAGAAGTTAAATTGGAAATAGCAAAAAGCAAGACTACTAATCTTGATAAATTGAAATGTCCAAAGTGTAATTCTGATTTGGTTAAAAGAAAAGGGAAGTATGGGGAGTTTTTGGGGTGTAGTAGTTATCCGAAGTGTAGGTATATTGGGAAGTTGTGATTAGAAATGTTGTAGTAATTTTAAATGTGGCTCTTTAAATTATGTAAAATCTATAGATAAATTTAATAATTGCGAGGGATAATCTAATGAGTAAACTAATAGATAATAGCATAACAATTTTTGAAGCATTGCAAAATATCAAGGATGGGAAATATGTAATGCCTGCTTTTCAAAGACAATATGTTTGGAACATGGAACAGATAGAGAAATTATGGGATTCTATCTTGTTGGACTATCCGATTGCGACATTTTTGTTTTGGCGTGTTGATGATTCTAATGTTACGTGGGATACCTATTTTTGTAATTTCCTCTCTAATGTAACTTTTGATAGCAGAAAAACGGCGGATAGTGTGAATTACGAATTAACAAGCATTAATGTTAAGAATACAGATACTGCAATCCTAGATGGGCAACAAAGATTAACATCTTTATTCTTATCATTATTTGGCGAGGCGTATATACGTCCTAAAAATGCTAGAAAAAATAGTGGGAGTATAATCCGTACTAAACTGTTGATTGAATTAAATAAGAATAAAGTAACGATAGATGAAGAAGAGTATAACAGTAAGAAATTCGATATTAAATTCAGTGATAAAATAGGAAAAATAAGTCCAACTCAGTTTGAATTGAAAGATATTCTAAGCGAGGAATATCAAAACGAAGCCACAAGAGAGTCAGCAATTGAGCAAGCAATTGTGAATGTTCCTGCTGATAGCAAAGAATATGCTAGAAACATTTTGCAGTTACTATATAATAAGATTTTTACAGCGAAGCTAGTAAGATATACTGAAATTACAGACATGAAACAAGATGATGCTCTTGAAATGTTTGTCAGATTTAATAGTGGAGGAAAACCACTTCGCAAATCGGAGATTACGATGTCAATTCTAGAGGCATACTGGCCAAGTGCGAGAAGCGAGTTTGGTAAGATTCTAGTCGATTCTTATGAGAAATTCGATACAGACTTTATTATTCGTTCAGCCTTGATGTTATATGGAGATGTTGTAAAATCGAATATAAACAAAGGTATTGCAGAAACCTTGAAAAACGATTGGAACGAATTCAAAAGAGCGCTCACAAATCTAGAGAGATTACTTCAGGAGTTAAAAATAGATGTTAGACATTTTTCAAGCAGTTGGAACGTTCTGCTACCGATTATATATTACATTTATTACAATACCGAATATAACAATAACATTAATGCAGTTCGTGCATATTTGCTTAGAGCTATATTTTTCACTTATTTCCAATCTGGTACTACAGGAAAGCTACAACAAATGAAGAGTTATATAAACAGCTTTGATCATGAAATAACTATTGAAATGCTTGATCAAATCAATGATTTGAGAGTGACAGATGGAAAAATAGAGGATGTCCTTAATTCTGAAAAGGGAAGTAGAGTTGCTGGAGAAGTTCTTTATTATTTAAATCTTGATTGGAGAAATAAAAACTATAAATATGAACAAGACCATCTTCATCCGGTCAGTCGATTTGATAATAGTAAGCCAACTTCGATTTCAATGGATGATTGGAAAAAGTGGAGAAGTATGCGAAATAAACTTCCTAATCTTCATCTACTTGAAGGAAGAAGTAACGGAAGTAAAAATGATATGAGGCTTATTGATTATTACAACGATATGAATGATGTACAAAAGCTGAGATTTCATGAAGAGGCAATCATATCAAAGGATGTTTCGCTTGAATTTGAAGATTTCGAAGAATTTTATGAAAAGCGCAAAGAGCTCCTTACAATGAAGATTCGTGCTTTGCTTGGATAATATGATGTCTAGGATATTTATTGTAAAGGATGAAAACAATTACTGTTGCAGCTCTAGAAAATAGTACTATACCTACCCTCAATAGAAGTGTGGAATTAATAAGGATGCATTGGTCAGAATCTAGTAATTGTTGGTATACTGGGAAGTTGTGATTGAAGTAACCAATATCAATCTTAAACTATCAATAGCATTTTCTTCCATGGTTAGAAAAAATTTTATAAGGAAATACCCATAAGGTAGAGTATACTTAAACAAATAGGTCTAAATACCTATTTAGTCTGAAATATGAGTACTATAGTTTAAATTATGATTAAATGGTCTATTCCTTTCATGCTGAGGATAAAAATAATAGGAGTTGAATTTATTGTATAAGGAAAAAATATGGTTTTCTCCAATAATTATTGGTTTATTATTCGCGTTCTGGTTCTTAATTATTCCCCCTGTGGTTGGTATTGTCTTAATTGTTCTTAAATATAAGGACATGAAAAAGTATCAAACTTTTTGGGAGAAAAACAGATTAGGAGAATTGGTAGATTTAAAGGTAAAGATTGAAGAATTAGAAGATCAAATTGATAACAAGCAAAAAGTGCTTCAAGAATTGGAAGAGGTTTTAAAAGAATATCAGCCTATAACAGATATTCTAGAAATCAAAGACCAACTTGCTATAAAAATAGAGACGTTGAGACAAGAGAAAAGTAGTATCGAAAATGAGACTAAAAAGATAAGGGATGAAGCAGCTCTTCTAAAAGATGATATTGAGGGCATGGCGTTTGGATTTTATACACCAAGATATGGTATGGAAACATCTGAAGCATATAATATAAAATTGAAAGAAATTAGAGACAAGCAAAAGGGAATGGTTAAGCAAAAGATAGCAACAAATCATAGTTTGGATTGGCAAATCGGCGGAGATAAAAAGAGAGGTAAAGAGTTTATATTAGATACAATTAAGTTGACATTGCGAGCATTTAATAATGAGTGTGATAATATTATTGCAAAAGTTAAGTATTCCAATGTAGAAGCTAGTAAGGATCGTATTCAAAAAGTATTTGAACAACTTAATAAACTTACCGATATGCAATTAGTGTCTATTACTAAGGATTATAGAGATTTGAAAATTGAAGAACTATATTTAAAATATGAATTTGAAGTGAAGAAAGAAGAAGAAAGACTCGAACAACTTGAAATAAAAGAACGTATGAGAGAAGAAGCTAGGGCATTAAAAGAATTAGAAAAACAGAAGGAAAAAGTAGAGAAAGAAGAACGACATTTTGAACAAGCAATAGAAAAATTAAAGAAACAAATGGAAGAAACAGATGAGGGCAAACATGCAAAACTAATTGAGAAATTGAAAGAATTAGAGAAACAGTTAGAAGAAACTAAGAAAAACAAAGAAGATGTTCTGTATCGGGTTCAAAACACAAGAGCAGGATATGTTTATATCATATCTAATATAGGTTCTTTTGGCGAAAACATCTATAAAATTGGTATGACAAGGCGACTTGAACCAATGGATCGGGTTAGGGAACTAGGTGATGCCTCTGTACCGTTTACTTTTGATGTACACGCTATGATTTTCAGCGAAGATGCCCCAACCTTAGAGAATGCTCTTCACAAGGCATTTACTTATAAACGTGTTAACAAAATCAATGAACGGAAAGAATTCTTCAGCGTTACTTTACAAGAAATCGAAGAAGTAGTGAAGAAAAATCATAATAAGACGATTGAATTTACCAAATTAGCTGAGGCGGCTGAATATCGACAAACTTTAAATGTTGATAGAGAACAAAAGATAATTGCAGGTTAATAAGAAAATAAATATTTAAATTGAACATATAGATGCAGGCAGTGGAATGAGTTGATTCCGCTGCTTTTTATTGTCAAAATTATCAAATGGGGTAAGTGTTAATATCTTCAATATGCCTCAATTTCCTAGGGAAAGATATTATGTATTAGTAACTGCATCCACAATGCCCATAGGTACCAATTGGTAGACCACATGCCTCACAGATTTTGTTTTTTTCTTTTGCTTTATTATGAATATTACTTTTTAGGTTTTGTTTTGGTTTTTTATCTCTTACAATTTTGATAGGGTTGGCACTTTGTCGGGAGTTTAATATTTTCTCTGCTTTTTGTCTTGTCATAAAGACATTAATTCCATAAGTACAATCCTTATATCCTATAAAATCTAGAATTACTCTCATTCTATTATTGCCCATAAATTTTACTATATTTCCTTGTATTATTTCTTCTTGATCAATCACAAATACAGGTTGTCCTACTTTAATAAATACTTCTGGCATGTTAATCCTCCTTTTGTCTTATATTTAAATTATACAAAATATACTAAAATTGCGAAATTATTCAAATTGCCCGGTGAAAATTCCACATTAGGATAGAAATCTATACATTCCTTGTTAGATAGGATATTTTTTCTAATCATCTTCATGTAATGCCTCACCTTCTAATAGCGTTTTTCTGGATTTTAATTCAAGTATAAGATAGCCTTACATAGTCATTCATTCAATTCATGATCTAGCCATAAGTTCTTCCGCAGAATAAAATTCCTCCAAAATGTTATTGGATAATCCTAATTATTTGTTGAAGTGGTGATAACCTTTGAGTGGTAACTTCAATAACAATCCACCTGACTTGCTTTTTATAGTCAGAATGAGCACTAGATCCTCAAGTTCTGATAGATTAACCTTCTGAATGTCATACTTCACTAGAAACTTTGAAGGGATCCATTTGTTTAGTTTCTTAGCTTCGATTAGGATCTTGACCAATGAGTTGTTCATCTTCATTCCTCCTTTCATAGTGCGCTCCTCTCACCACGCATGTCGTCTCTGTAACGCAAAAAACCGTTATCTATCCATAGGGATAAACAACGGTTTATATAAAGGGGTGGGGCATGAAACGGATGGGTAACCTCTTTCATAAATAAATGCAGGTGCCTAGGGAAAATATATGTAATTTTCTTCTCCACAGTTGTATTACTATAGAACTACATATAAAATAAAGATATAGTATAAAAAAAGTAAGAAATAGGAGTGACTTCAAGTGGAAGTTAAACTTTTTCAAAAGACACAGCGTCATTTAGCATCTTCAATTAATGAAGTGATAGATAAATACTGGCAAGATGAAATAGAAGAACCAGAAATGATAAATACAATTCAAAAGCTGTATGCCATAAATAAAGCTAAGATGGTGAAAAATGGGCAATATACTACAATAATTCGCCAGCAGTGTGGAAAAAAGAGGCTAGATGTGGTGAGTTGTATCCTACGATTAAATGAAAAGAACGAACAGTCTTCCTAATCTCTATTAAGTAAGAGTTAAGCCAACTTAATAATCGTAAAGTGTATAGAACTCTTTTAAACTACGAGAAACAAGGTGTAAATAAATCAAGTCTAAAAGTAGAGTGTTAAAGCATGGTGAATTATTAACACTATCTTGGATAGTTAATGACGGGTTAGATTTGATACCTAATGATTGAACGAAAATAATTAGCAGAGGCCTTAATAAACTTTGCTATAATATTATCAATATTAACTAATAATTAAAGGACTGAAACTCATATGTCAAAAAAATATTTATTAACGATCACAGAAATTGAAGATAGAGTTAAACAATTAGTCGAAAATTTAAATGAAGAGACTTTTATTGAAGAGTTTTTAAGACTTTTTGATATTCCTAAAACTAGTATCACACGTGCTAAATCGAGTGAAGGGGATTTTTTGATACGAAATAAAGTTCATTATCGTAAAGTTGAAAACAATCCACTACAAGCTATTGATGAAATAGAGCAGGAAATTGTATCTCAAAATCAAAAGCCTCGCTATATTATCACAACTGATTTTGAAATGCTTTATGCAAAAGATACAAAAACAAATGATTCTCTTGCCATTCACTTTGAGGATTTACCAACTTATGCAGAGTTTTTCCTTGCATGGAATGGGATTGAAAAAGTAGATTACCAAAAAGAAAATCTAGCAGACATAAAAGCTGCTGAGCGTTTCACAAAACTTTATGATGAATTGGTTAAGATCAATCCAGAGCTTTCAAAAAAAGATGCTGAAGGTAAAACCTTTAACCTTTTTCTAATTCGTTCACTTTTCTTATACTTCTGTGAAGATACAGAAATTATTACTAAGGGCTCTTTTACTAATGTCCTTAAAACAAGAACTAAAACCGATGGAAGTAATCTAAATTCAGTCATCAAAGAATTATTTTTAATCCTAGATGTGCCTGAAAACCAAAGACACGATACGCCAGAATGGTTAAAAAAATTTCCATACGTTAATGGTAAACTATTCAAAGAACCACATCACGACTTAAATTTCAGCACTTTAACCCGAAAACTACTTATCGAAGCAGGCGAGCTGCTTAACTGGAATGAAATCAATCCCGATATTTTGGGTGCAATGATTCAAACTGTTGCAAACAAAGAAGAACGCCAAGTCTCAGGCATGCACTACACTAGCGTATCAAACATTTTGAAAGTAATTAAACCTCTATTTTTGGATAATCTTCAAGCTGAGTACCAAAGACTTTCTGATCGTGCGGATGATTACTTAGAACGAGAGATTACCGAAAAACAAAGACGTGAACAACAGCGTAATATTATCAAAGAACTGAATAATTTGCTTGAGCGAATGAGTAAAATTAAGTTCTTAGATCCGGCCTGTGGATCTGGTAACTTTTTAATTATTGCCTACAAGGAGTTGCGCAGACTCGAAATCCAGATCCTTGTTAAAATCCGTGAAATCCAGGATGCTTTAAAAGAAAAGAATGTTTATCAAGGAGATTTTCTCAAACAATCTAAGATTAAACTAAACCAATTCTCAGGCATTGAGCTTGATGATTTCGCACATGAGGTGGCTATACTTTCTCTTTATATTGCTGAACATCAAATGAATGTTGAAATGATAGAATCATTAGCTGATTATCAGCCTAGAATACTTCCACTCCAGGAATCAGGAAATATCGTACATGGTAACGCATTACAATTGATTGGGATGAAGTTGTCCCGTATGAAGCGAACGACGAAGTATATATTATTGGGAATCCACCGTACATTGGGACAAAAGGTAGAAACCCTCAAAGTGAAGAACAAAAAGAAGATTTACGTGTAGCAATCCATCCAATCGAAACACGAATAATGGATTATATTTTCGGTTGGTTTGTAAAGGCAAGACGATATATTTTCCAACGAAATGCTAAAGCTGCATTCGTCTCAACTAATTCACTATTCCAAGGAGAACAGTCTCCCTTTGTGATTAATAATATTTTAGATAAATTAGAAATTTCATTTGCGTATCCATCGTTTAAATGGAGCAATAGTGCTAAAAACAAAGCTGGGGTAACAGTTGTAATTGTCGGTTTTGCAAATAAAAGCGATGAACCTAAATTAATTTTTAAAGATGCAGATATTATCGCTGTTGAGAAAATTAATGGCTATTTAGAGTCTGGTGATAGTTTTAATATTAAGAAATCAAAAAATCCTAATTCTGAGCTTCCGTATCAAATGAACGTTGGGAGTTCTGAATATGGGGATAATAATCTTATTTTATCCATTGCTGAGAGAAATAATCTTGTAGAAAAATATCCAAGTGCAGAAAAATATTTGAAAAAATGTGTAAACGCCGATAATTTAGTAAAAGGTACTTATACTTATGCGTTATGGATTGAAGATAGTGAAGTAGATGATGCTGTAAATGTTCCTCTAATAAAGGAGAGAATTGATAAAGTTAAGGCTTTTAGAAGTCAGAGTAAGCGTGTTGGGACAAAGAGAGCGGAAAATAAACCTTGGAAATTCGCAGAAGATAGATATCAAGCAAAGCCAGCAATTATATTGCCGGTAATTAACTCAGAAAAACGAGATTATTTACCTGCGGTATTTATTGATGAAAATACAGTGCCAACAAATGCTAACTATGTGATATACGACGCCCCAATTTGGCTCCTCGGTATCTTAGAATCTCGAATGCATATGACTTGGCTTCGCGCAGTTGGTGGCAAACTGGAAACAAGGTATCGCTATTCTGCAGGAATGGTTTATAATACTTTCCCAATTCCTAAGCTCTCAACAAATCGTAAAAATACCCTTGAAGAAGCCGTTTTAGAAATGCTAGATGTCCGTGAAGAAGAAGGGGGTACTCTCGCTGAGCTTTATGGAGGTGCGAATAAACCAATGAACGCTAGATTACGCAAAGCACATGAAAAAATTGATGGTATTGTGGAACGTGCTTACAAGCAAGAACCATTCAAATCTGATGAGGAACGTTTGAGTGTATTGTTAAAACTTTATCAAGAAATGGTAAGTGAGGATAAAAAATGACATCTAACATTTTTGAAATTAATTATAATGGTACTGGACAAAGCCAAAATATAAATAAATTAGGTATGCGTGAGATGCAGGCGCGTGTATATGAGAAACGTGCATCACAATATCTATTAGTTAAAGCTCCTCCTGCTTCAGGTAAGTCACGCGCATTAATGTTTGTAGCTTTGGATAAGCTTACAAATCAAGATATAAAAAAAGTAATTATAGCGGTTCCAGAACGTTCAATTGGAAAATCTTTTCAAACCACAGCGTTAGCAAAATTCGGCTTCTTTACGGATTGGGTTATTAATGCAAAAAATAATCTCACGGATCGTGGGTCGAGTAAAAGTAAAGTGTCACAGTTTGTTGATTTTATTCGTTCTACAGACTCAGAGGATAATATTATGGTGTGTACTCATGCAACTTTACGTTTTGCTTTTGAAAATTTGAATGAATCGGACTTTAACAATGTTTTACTTGCCATTGATGAATTTCATCATGTATCACAAGATGATAATTCTGTCCTTGGTAATGCGTTGCGTAATATTATGGGTAATTCTTCTGCCCATATCGTCGCTATGACTGGATCTTACTTTCGCGGTGATTCAATCCGGATTCTTGAACCAGCTGATGAGCAAAAGTTTGATAAGGTAACTTATACTTATTACGAACAACTTGAGGGTTACAAGTATTTAAAAAGTTTCGCAATGGGCTATAGCTTCTATAGAGGTCGTTATACAGATGCACTTTCAGAGGTTTTAGATACTTCAAAGAAAACAATTATTCATATTCCAAATGTTAATTCAGGTGAATCAACTAAAGATAAATACGATGAAGTTGATCGTATTTTAGAAGAATTAGGTGATGCAAAATTTGATGAAAATACAGGACTTTGGCTAGTAACTGAAGAAACAGGACGAGTATTAAAAATTGCTGATTTAGTTAATGAGGATGGTCGTGAAAAGGTTCAAGAATATATCAGAAATATGTCTAAACTCGATGACTTAGATATTATTATTGCACTTGGTATGGCAAAAGAGGGATTTGACTGGCCTTTTGCAGAATATGCTTTAACAATCGGATATCGTAATTCTTTAACTGAAATTGTGCAAATTATTGGTCGCGTGACTCGTGATAGTTCAAATAAAACTCATGCACAATTTACCAATTTAATTGCTCAACCAGATGCTCAGGATGATGAGGTCATGTTTGCGGTTAATAATGTCATGAAGGCAATAACTGCGAGCCTTTTGATGGAATCTGTATTGGCTCCAAACTTTAAATTTAAGCGTAAGGATAATGATGATCAAAAATCAAAAGGAACAGATATTTTTATCAAAGGGTTAAAAGAGCCAAGTACTAATCGTTCAAAAGATATTATTCAAAACGATTTGAATGATTTGAAAGCCACTGTTTTACAAGATAGTCAAATTCAGCAAGCTATTGCTGCTGGCGTAGTGGCGAAAGTGATTAATAAACAACTTATACCTCGTGTCATAATGAATACCTACCCTGATTTATCAAATGATGAGACTGAGGAGGTACGTCAGCACTTAGTTGCACAATCTGTTATTCAATCTGCTGAGCGTGAAGAAGGAACTGGCGGAAATCAATTCCTAAAAATGGCTAATAAATTTATCAATATTGATGATATTGCCATTGATTTAATTGATGAAGTGAATCCTTTCCAACGCGCTTATGAGGTTATTTCAAAAGAAATAGATGCACCAACATTACGATTTATTCAAGATTATATGGATGGTATAAAATTTACCTTTTCTGAAGATGAATTAATTATGTTGTATCCTCAAATTGTTCAATTTAAAAATGAAAATGGAAGAATTCCAGATAAGTCTAGTTCAGACCAATACGAGCAAAGATTAGCGTATGCTTTATTACGTTTAGAACAACTAAGGAGAGAGAGACAGAATGGATAAGCGTACTCTTGATGATATTTTTTCGGATCCAATTTTTGATGAACTAATAGCTGAATCTCCTAAAAAGGAAGTGAAGCGAATTGACCCGGATTTTGAAAAGTTTCAAGAGATTATTGATTGGATAAAAAATCACGATGGAAAAGAACCTCAAAAAACTCGTAATATGCCTGAAAGAAAATTATATTCCAGACTAAAGGGCTATCGGGATAAGCCAGAAATGATAAAGAAGCTAGCTGTGATAGATGAACTAAATTTGTTTGATAGTAAAAATACAGTTTTAGAAAATCCGATAAAAAGTCCTGAATCTCTTGACGATATTCTTAATGATGACATACTTTTTGAGAAAAAAGACAAAGTTGATTCACTACTTGATTTGTCGAGATATAAGAGAACAATTAATGTTGCTGACAAATACAGTGTTCGGAAACGAGCTAGTCATTTTGAACGATATGAACCTCTATTTAAACTTGTTCAAAAAGAAATTGCAAATGGCACTCGTAAAATAATACCTGTTGACACTGAAAAAAACATTAAACCGGGTAAATTTTATATAGATAATGGGATTCTGCTATATGTTCTATCAATGGGTGACTATTATATAGATAAAAATGGTTATCGTAACGCAAATCTACATCTTATTTATGAAAATGGAACTGAAAATAAAGGGATTTTACTGAGGTCATTTGCATCCAATCTCTTTGATAACACTCGTCATGGTAGAATGGTAACCGAAGTAATGAGTGATGTTATGGGAGAAACTACTGTTGAAGAAAGAGCTGCTGAATATCTGACTACTGGCTATATTTATGTAGTAAAATCACTTAGCTCGAATCCTGAAATATCAAAGTATCAAAACCTTTATAAAATTGGTTTTGCTAGTGGGAGTGTAGAAGAACGTATTAGTAATGCTGAAAATGAAGCCACTTATCTTTATGCACCTGTTAGAATTGTTGCAACATGGGAAGTTCAAAACTTTAGTGGTCGGAAATTAGAAACAGTGATACATCATAGATTTGCAGATAAGCAATTACAAATCTCTGTTCCAACAGCAAATGGGAAAATCGAAAATCCGAAAGAATGGTATATAATTTCTTTGGATGAAATTGAAGCAAATATAAATGATATTATTATGAAATTGAATATTTAATTTTAAATTAGGATAGTTGTTAAAGTATCTTTTGTAATAAATACCAATGAATCTTATTCTTTTTAATACAAAAACCTAATAGTATTAGCGTCTAGTTTTTGTTTACTGAAGTTATAACTTAATTCCCTGCCCAGTAAAATAAGGGGTCTAACCTCTAATTTACATCTAATAAGTTGGAATGGAAGAGCGCCAAAATATGATATTAGAGATTGGTCTCCTGAAAGAGAGAAAATGGGAAAGGGTATAACTCTGACTATCGATGACCTCAAAGAACTAAAGAATGCTCTTAATGAATTAGATGAGTTATTATAATTGATAAAATAGATAATATAAAAAAACTATTAACGATTTTGAATCGGATATAGAAGTATTTAGTAAAGAAAACATTGTGCATCAGAAGATTGTATAACCCGATGAGATTTGCAAGAGCGCAATATCGATTCGGGTTTTTCTTTAATTATAGGAGGAGTATTATATGACAAAATGGTGGATGATTCGTGCAGGAGATAATAATGAATTAATTCCAATATGGAAGGACAAAGGTATTGCTTCCATTGGTTGGCCTAAATTGGGCGACCCTAAACAATATCGTTCAAAGGAAGAAATGTTAACTAAAGCAAATACTGTATTTGCTGATAGTAAACCTAATACTAGAAAGAGCTGGATTAACCAGGTATGGCGTTTTAGCAGAGAAATAGAGAAGGACGATAGAGTTATCACTTATTTTAAAGAAACTAGAGAATATTTGGTTGGAACTGTAACTGAAATTCCTTTTTATAATGACTCAATAGGGGATCCCGCATATCCAAATAATATAAGGGTGGAATGGGAAGATACTACAGTTATCAGAGACACACTATCACAAGCAGCAAAGAATAGTTTAGGTTCGGTATTAACAGTGTTTCGTGTGGATGATTGGGGAAGTGAGATTGAAAGATTATTAGAGTACCCCTTTGTTGAACCGGAGGAAACAGATGAAGCTGAAGAAAGTGAAATAATAGAAGACTTGGTTAATAAGGCGCTAGTAATGGTACAAGACAATGTTGATAAACTCGACCCATGGCAAATGCAAGAACTGGTTGGGGGACTTTTGCAAGCTATGGACTACAATGTACGGGTAAGTCCAAAGGGCCCTGACGGTGGAGTAGATGTGTTGGCTTATAAAGATGCCTTTGGATTTGAAAAGCCTATTATTAAAGTTCAAGTAAAGCATCGTAAGTCTTCTGCATCTGCACCAGAGATTCAGCAGTTATTAGGGGCGAATCCAATTGATGCTAATAGTCTATTTGTTTCAACCGGTGGATTTACTTCACAAGCAGAAGCGGTAGCTAGACATAATTCTGTTAGGTTGGTAGATCTAGAAGAGTTAGTAGATTTGGTTGTGAAGTGGTATGAGAATATGCCGAATGATGTTAGGGCGTTGTTGCCTTTGCAGAAGATGTATGTACCTGAGTAAGAAACAAAAAAGAAAGTTTGCTTCCATAAATATTAGACACTTAAAGAGGGAGTGTGTGATTTGGTAAATACCCCAAGCATTATCAATACTATAGACGGTGAGTTAATCTATAGTGATTCAAATAGTAAGGGTAATGATGTATCAGTTCCTTCAGAGTTAATAGATTCTGTAAATAAAGTTATTCAAGAGAGTATTAAGAATAACGATTTTCCTTTAAACAAAGATAAACTAGATAATTTATGGAAAATAACCATAAAGCCAGAATTTCAAAATGGAATTGATGCTGGAAACCTATCTATTAAAAAAGGTTCTCTTGAGATAAGAAATGCTAAGACTGGTAGATTTGTTGGAAAGGCTCAACTTAATGAGATGAAAGCAGAAGAACTTATCAGGAAAAATAAGCCATCCGCACTCTCTAATATTTCTAGAAACATCGCCAGCTTATCAGGGCAACTACAAATGGCTGAAATCTCAAAAAAACTCGATGTTATACATGAAAAAATAGCTCAACTTGGTCAGTTTTTATGGAAAGAAAAAGTTTCTAAGGTGCATAGTATAAATTCAGTTATTGAAGAAGCTATTGAATCACTTCCCAACAAGAATGCCATGGTTAGGATTAATGACTGCATTAAAGATTTGATGTTTTTATCCGACTTTTTTGAGGAAACTATCGAAGAAGTATTAAGTAGAAAAGTAGAATATAAACCTATATTGAATTTCATAGATGGGTTGAAGGTTTGGGAGTGGAGAAGTAAATATAGGAGCGAATACAATAAAAAGTATAATGATGAAATTCAGTTATTTATGCATGAGTATAGTTTTTTATTGGATTTATATTTCCAAACTCTCGGTCTTATAGGAACCTGTTATCAAATAACTAATGAATATCATCATGCTTCTAAATATTATAGGAAGATTGAAACTAAAATAAACTACTATTCGACCGAACTAGTTTCCAATTTAATATATTTGCTGAATGTTGATGGGATTAGTATCAATGATGATGTTTCTCTTTTACATATTGCTGAAAAGCTAAAAAACAGAAAGTTACCTACAACTTTATTACAAGAAATAAATTCGAACGATATTAAAGTAGATGAAGTTAAAAACATGCATAAAAGACTTGTTTCACAATTTGAAGAGATTCAAATTTCTTATGATGTCGATACACAATTATTAATGGGAGACATAAACAATGACTGAATTGAATTGTCCATATTGTAAAAGAAGAAGCAGATTTATAGAAAAAGAACAGGAAAAATATGAATGTGAGTCTTGCAATAATATTTATAGACTGTGCAAGGTAAAGAGTTGTTCAAATCTCGCTAATTACGGATTCATTTGTAAAGAATGTATTGGTAAAGGCATTAAAAATGGCGGGTCAGCCGGCCTAAGTGTATTAGCAGTTGCTGGTGGTATTGCATTAAAGGTGTCAAGGAAAGTTAAGTAAGATGAGGGGGGCCAGACCCAAAATGTCATCGAAAATGGATGTTTTAGTGCAGATAGAGGCTATCTTATGTGATCTGGGTTAATTAAGAGTTTCTTTCAAAATCGTGCAGAAATTGTTAGTAAGCAGCTGGAAAGAAGGCTGTTATTAGAACTATTCTTTAGAGACCTTGACATAATTATTGCCTGTCCCCTACTCAAGTATGAATAAATGAAATAATTTGGTAGAATAGAATAAGAGTTTTGCCCTAGTAATATATATAGTAAAATACTAGGGCTATTTACATATTAAAAAATAAAATGGTAAGATCCTGATTTTAATAATTACAAGCTAAAGGAGGGATATTATTGAGTATTAACAATACATATATTATTAGAATGAGATTTAAATTAGTTATACATGAGAGTGATGGCCAAGCATTCGAGAACCTCTTCACTAAGATAATGAGAAAGAGTAATAAAAATTTTGAATTAGTTAAAGCATACGGTAATGTTGGCGATATGAAGAATGATGGATTTGACAAACAAACAGGTACATATTATCAAGTGTTTGGCCCGGAAGATTCAAGTAAAAAGAAAACAATAAATGATGCAGTATCAAAGTTAAGAAGTGATTTTGAAGGCCTTAAAAAGCAATGGGACTCAATATGTCCAATAAAGCATTTCTATTTTGTAGTTAATGACAAATATAAGGGGACTCCTGCACCACTTATTCAAGAAATGATTAAATTAGATAATGAAAATAAAGAGATAGAATGTAAATTATTTTCTGCAGCAGATTTGGAAGACGTACTTATGAATCTACAATTGGAAGATGTTTATGATGTGATAGGATTTTTACCAGATGCTAATATAGGTTTGCTAGATTTTAATATACTAAATGAAGTAATTGAGTTTATTATGAATTCGCCTGTTACATTTACCTCCGAAAGTAAGATGGTAGTTCCTGACTTCTATGAAAAGATTGAGTTTAATGGTTTAAGTAACGAAATAAATGATATGTTGGTATCTGGAAGTTATAGTGAAGGTTTCTTAGAAGATTATTTTTCGAAAAATAGCGATTATGTAAGACAGGAATTAAAGCAAAAGTTTAGCGAAATGTACTTGGTGGCGAAGCAAGAGATACCGGATGATGAAGAGTATTGTGCAGACAAACGTTTTTATTATATTTTAGAAAAGAGTTGTCCAAAGCATACTAAAGCTGTCCAAGATACTGTTTTAGTTTTGATGGCACATTACTTTGAATCATGTGATATTTTTGAGGAACCCAAAGGTGTGAATATTTTATGATACTACCACAAAAGCACATTAAATTATCAGAATCTCTTTTTGGATTGGGAGGATTTATATTAGGGTTGTTAGATACTCCAAAAAATGTTGATAGGTTATGGGAGGATTTTATTGAGAGTGTTGAGTCTAACTCATTTCCTACACAACACAGTTTTGATAATTTTATATTAGCTCTTGATTACTTATATATTATAGGTTTGCTTGATACAGATAAAGGGGGGCGTCTTATAAGATGCGACTAATAAAGCTATCTTCCAATATGAACAGCTTCCATGAGGTTAAGTTTAAGGATGGACTGAATTTGATTGTTGGTCGTCAAGCTAATCCAAATAATTCGGACAATAGGAATACATATAATGGAGTTGGTAAATCTTTAATTATATACCTGATTCATTTTTGTTTAGGGTCAAATAAAATAAAGGTTTTTGAGGATAAAATTCCAGGTTGGGAGTTCAGACTAGATATTGAACTTAATGGAGAAAAATACTCTTTACATCGTAGTACCTCTAAACAAAATGAATTATATATTAATGATGAGAAACATACGCTGACTTCATTTCGTAATGAATTACTACCCAAGGCATTTAATATTAAATCACCAATTAAGAGCCTAACCTTTAACACACTTTTCCCTCGTTTTATAAGAAGAGATCGAGAATGTTATTCTCATTATGACACTTTTGTAAAGAAAGAACAGGACTACAGTAAATTGTTAAATAATTCTTTTCTTTTAGGATTGGATATTGGCCTTGTTGAAAACAAAAAGCGAATAAGAGATGAGCATAAGTCAACAAAGGATTTAGCAAAAAACATTGAAAATGATTCTACTTTAAAGGGTTATTTTGATAATAATGAAGATGCGGAGATAGAGATTTTAGATTTAGAGGAGGAAATTAATAAACTTGAGGATGAAATAGGTAACTTAAAAATATCCGATAATTATCATGAGATTGAAAAGGAAGCAGACAACGCTAAGTTTAAAAAGGCAAGTTTGGAGAACAAAAGGGTTATTATAAATAATGCTATTAGAAGCATTAACAAATCGTTGGAAATAAAGCCTGATTTATCCGTAAAAAAGGTTATGGAATTATATAGGAATGCGGAAAGGGAAATTCCTGAGATGATCGCTAATGAAATTGAGAAAACAGTTAGTTTTCATGAGGATTTATTACAATCAAGGAAAAATAGATTATACAAGGAATTAAATAAGAAAAAAACACAGCTATCCGATATTAATAATCAGATAAAACAAATAGGGAATGAAATAGACGGATTCCTAGGTTATTTAGATACCCATAAAGCATTAGACGAATATATTTCAATAAATAATAAACTCAGCGCTTTGAAAATAAAGCATGAAAAGCTTGAGGAGTATCAAGAAATCCTTAAAGCCTATAAGAAAAAAGTAAAAGCCTTGCAAACTGAGTTTACCACACAAGACCAATTAACGGATGAATATCTGGAAGGGATAGATGATTTACTTGAACGAATTATGCAAACTTTCCGGGAGTTAGCTAAAGAGTTTTATAATAAGCCAGGTGGTATAACGATAGAAAATAATGAAGGAGAAAATACTCTAAGGTACAATATAACCGCTAAGATACAAGACGATTCATCTGATGGGGTAAATGAAGTTAAAATTTTTTGTTTCGATATGACTTTACTTTTACTACAACAAAATCACAATATGAAGTTCTTATTTCATGATAGTAGATTATATAGCAATATGGATCCGAGACAGAGGTGTACCCTATTTAATTTAGCATATAATAAATCTAGTAAAAATAATTTTCAATATATCGCTAGTGTTAACGAAGATACATTATTGTCATTTAAAGATTTAATGGAAACGGATGATTATCAAAAGGTTATAGAGGATAATATAATATTAGAGTTAACTGATGAATCAGAAGAAAGTAAATTACTTGGTATTCAAGTGGACATGGATTATGAAAAGTAACATTTTACGCATTAGGTTATACAAACCGCTTTATAAGTGCGGGGTGAACTTTTATAAAGATATGAAAATCTAGCTATCGAGTTTAGAGGGTAGGGTTCATAAAATAATGAATCCTACCCTTTTTATTATATGTCTAATATCTTATTAAAATATTCTACATTAAATAATTCTTCATATGTCTCAAGCATATCAAAACTTCTAGAAAAATTTATTGCATCTATAAAAGTAATACCGGTTGTAAGCATTTGTTGTCTTGCAGTATGAAGAAAGAGTTCATAACGTTCGTAAGTTGGATTACTAGATATTTCCCGTATTGAGTATCTTGAAAGTAAGGGAGAAGGATCCTGACTTGAAAAAATTCTAACAATTTCATAGTTTCCAATAGTACTTGCCAATTGCCCTTTCTTGGATCCGGCAATTTTATTCCAAGGTGGAATAGTGTTAAACATTTTTTTATACGCCTCAATCAATATTCCTTCAGTCATAATATAATCTTGTTTAACAGGTTCGTCGTCATAGTCCCTAACATTTACCAATTCAGGGTCTTTACAGAATAAATCAAAAATATTTCTACTAGTAACAGGCTGGTGATGTGAAGATTGAACGAAAATAGAGTATCCCATTTTCTCATTTTCCTTGAAATATTCATTAATATTTTCAACTTTGCATCCCTTTGGATCAATGGTGATTAAACCGTTATGTTGTTTAAATCTTTCTGACAGGTCTCTAGCTAGTCCGATGTACAGAATTTCACGGGTTTGGTAATTCCAAAAGCAGTAGATACCTGCAGAGGCCCAACCATTATTGTCATTGGGATTACAAATATCATTAATAGCATAGGCTAGATCATCTTTTTCATTTTCCTTATAAGCATCTTGTATTATAGTACCAAACATCAATCTTCTCCTCTAAGTTTTTATAATCCAATTATAATATGAAAGTACCGAACTTTGATATAGTAGGCTGATTTTTGTAAGTTATTTTACCCTACAAACCGGTACGGTGAACCGTACCACAATTAGTAAAACAAAAGGTAGAAAAACTAAAAACAGGCTGTCAACAAGACAGCCTATTCACTAATCTCAAGCTACATCCCTAGTTACTCTTCTTCCACATTCACACACCCTGTTAAAAAAACCTAATAGCCACTTGGGTTAGTATTTCTCAATCCTCTTCCCATTCATACTTCTTCCTCGGCCTAAAAGGATCTAAGTATGCATGAACTTCTCTTTCCTCATATGAGTCCCCGGGATATTGAAGAATTTCCTCTTCTGTGAGTTCATCAAATGATTTTTCTGGATTCAGTTTCTTCAGCATTTTACATCCTCCTCTCTAACATTCTCAAAAATTTTTGCGATAACACCTGTAAATCTCGGTGAATTCTACTTCCAGGGTATCGCAATCTTACTAATCTAATTCGACACCTAACCACAAATTCCTTTCATATTTTTGATTTTTCAACTTTTTATAAAAGAGACCAATTTATGTATGAATTATGGTGGTAAACAGGAAATTTTTCATAGATTAAGTGGCAAATTAGTAATTTTTTTTAATTAAACTAGCTTCTCACCTGAGCACGTTGAAATAAAGCCCCCTCTATTAAGAAGGAATTTTTAAATTTTTATTGAATTATTGATAAAAGAACAAAAGAAGGAGGAATAACCATGAACCACGACTTCGACCGCCTACGCTGCCCCAAATGCAAAAGACTCTACAAGATGAATGACCAAGTCTTCCTAGATGAACTGAATACAGTTGTCCACCTAAAATGCTACAGTCCTTATTTCGTCTTTAGAGTCAAAGATAAAGGTACGTACAAAGAGATAATGGAAAAGTACCACTTCTTTAGTGAATTAGCTCCTGAAGCTCCTAGTAATTGATACAATCAAATTGGTCCTGTCCATTTGCTTAAGCAACTCCGACCTAGGTACATCAACAGGAACTTCTCTACCATTCTTAAACACGATCAAGGATTGATTGCTGTTTGGTTTCTCCTCTACGATACTTTCCACATGATGATAAAAGATCCAACAACAATTCCAATCCTGATACGCATGTGTTGGAAAGACAAAGATATGACGGTGAACACTAATTGGGATAGGCACTTTTCTTTTATACCCCGTAAGATGTGTAATAGATTCTCTTCTACCTTGAAACGTACTAAAGTTATCCAAACAGCCCCTTTTGATAATCTCAAAAGGGGTTTTCTTTATGTATAAGGTTCGGTCCGTTTCGATTGCGATTGTTTGATAGTCTGTATGGTCGACAGGAATTAATGCTAGGGTTTGTTCGTTTATTTCATAGAGTGGAAGAATATAATTCATGAGACTGTCCTACTTCAAAGTAATATCGATATCCCTAGCTTTTAATTCCTCAATAATCCGATCAAAAATATCATTGATATCTACCCCGGCATGACGCAATCTTAGTAGCGTTTCAATACGTAGCTTCTTCTTTCCTACCTCTATATCGCTGATGTGTTGAGGGCCAAGTCCCGTATCCTCTGAAAATCTTTCCTGTGTCACATCTCTTTCAACTTTTCTATATTTTCTAAGTTCATTACCAAAGAGTTTGGTAATCAAGTCCAGCTGTTCTTTTTCCATATGGGCACGTCCTTTTTGTACCCATTCTCATAGGGTTGCCGAGAATCAACCACACACGAACGTATTGATATTTACAAATTATGTAAAAAATACTTAACTTTTTTCATAGATAAAAAAGCACCTAACTTCCATTTCCCGCTCTAAAATTCAATTTTTAAGCACTTTTTTCTGCCAAAATTCCATTTTCCTAGTAGAAAATTCAATTTTCCAGCCATTTTTCTAAAAGTTAGGCGATGTGACAACTCCGGACAAGCAGATTATTCTAATGGTGCCGGCACAATTAAAGGTGTAGAGGAGTGTTACATGGAAAAGAAAGATTTTACGTTTGAAGAGATTTTTAAGCAGAATGAAAAGCGAATTCACTATCACATACACAAGCTGCATATCAGGGATCCATACAATGAGTTTTATGTAGAGGGGCTTTATGCGATGTGGCTTGCTTATAAAAAATATCAACCAGACAAAGGACCGCTGGCGACGTACTTCAATTTTGCCATTCGGAATCGGTTGATTGATACGATTCGGAGTAAGTCGAGGGATCAGAAGATTAATGAGGCGTATGCTCAGAAGGAAAGCATTGATAAGCAGGATGGTAACTATTCGACGATTAGTCATGCGCCAATTTTATCAGCTAAAGGTATAGAGATAGATGATACGGAGGTATGGGATGAGGTAAAGAAGATTCTAACCCCCAATCAGTGGAAGTGGGTAGATTATTATATCATTCAAGGATTGTCGCAGAAGGAAATTGCAGATCGGGAAGGCGTCAGTATTGATGCAGTAAAGAGCTGGGCGAGGGAGGCTAGGAAGAAACTGCAGGCTTCCGATGTACTTACTAGTTTTGACAAATAAGTAGGGTGGGGACAGACCCCACCCGTTCATTTGAAAGAGGTTGAAGATGTGGATGTCGGGGCGTTGCTAAAGGAGTATTTGGCATCAAGCATCGTGTAGTGTGTGAACCGATTTTTCAGGTTATTGGAAATACACTTCAAGTGATAGCTAACAATCCTTAGACAATACTAATCTAGTTAATAGAGAGAGGAGGATAGCCAATTAGGCAGTATTGGATGACTCAAATAAATGATCGTAGAGAATTATTAAAATACATATTTAGGGAAAAGGATGTAGTCTTAAGTGTTATAAAAGATAGTATTGCCAATTTAGATCCATGGGAAATGCAAAAATTAGTAGCAGGACTACTCACTGCAATGGGTTTTCAAACAGAAGAAACGGGCAAGGGGCCCGATGGTGGAGTAGATGTATTAGCATACAATGATATCATGGGAAGGGAAAACCCAATGATAAAGGTACAAGTAAAGCATTGGAAAAAGAAGGTATCTTCTAGGGAAGTCCAGCAATTAATAGGTGCCCATCCAATGGAGGCTAGGAGTCTATTTGTCTCGACTAGTGGCTTTTCAGATAACGCCTTACGTGTTGCTAAGCAAGCCTCTGTACGGGATATCGACCTAGATAAACTTGTAAGGCTGGTTTTGGAGCGGTATGAGGAGATGCCAGTTGAGGTAAAGGCGTTAATTCCTTTAAGGAGGATGTATGTGCCGGAGTTGACTTGAGAAGATTGATATTAGCAGATCCGCACTTAAGAATTAGCTTAGAAATATGGGAAGGTACTCACTTCAAATGGAGCCTTTAACGGTTTCTAGTGATACTTATTCCTTATTATGGAAAAACATAGCGTGTTTTTGAGTGACAATAATCAAGATTAAAACCGTTTAAATAAGGAACAAGAAACCTGTAACCTCTCCTCGAGTAAAATCCGAACAATAAAGTTTTTTTAAAAACAAATGTTAATATTCTATTGCGATATGAATGAAAATCTGATATATTAGCAAAGTAAATTTAATAGGTTACTCGTATATGCTTAGTAATATGGTCTAAGCGTCTCTACCTGGTTCCCATTGTAAGAACCGGACTACGAGTTAAAGTATAGAGGTGTCCGGTATCCGTGCGCCTAATTATTTGATGTGGTATGACTTTTAGCAACCACATCGTTACTTTGACTCTTTGGTCTAGAAAAGGTAGATTAGCTTCTACTTTTTCTAGACCTTTTTTTTCGAGTACGACATCTTAAGGAGGACACCATATGAAAAATAAAGCCCCGTATATTTTGTTAACTCCAGGGTTGATTCTATTAATCGTTTTTATGCTTCTTCCTTTGGTTACGATTATATGGCCAACGTTCTATGATGGGAAGTTAACGTTTGGTTCGTATCTATCTTTTTTCCAAAATCAATATAATGTAAGTGTTTTTTGGCGGACGCTAAGTATATCTCTTATTGTAACGATGATATGTATTCTACTAGGAGTTCCAACCGCCTATTATATCGCAAGAACCTCCAAGAAATGGCGTGGGCTATTGATGGCGATGACACTATTCCCATTGCTCACCAATTCAGTGATTCGTAGTTTTGCTTGGATTAATATTCTTGGTACGAAGGGTGTGATCAATGATTTACTCATGAATGTAGGGGTTATCTCAGAACCTATTAAAATGCTTTATACCGATTTTGCAATTATTGTTGGTTCTGTTTACTTATTCCTGCCTCTTATGATTATCACACTAGTTGGAGTAATTGAAAACATTGATCTCGAAATGATGGAAGCAGCTGAAACATTAGGGGCAAACCGATTTATTGCCTTTCTGAAGGTCATCTTGCCGCTGAGTGTACCAGGGATTATCGTTGGTAGTGTTCTTGTTTTCTCCGGAACCTTGTCGGCCTATACAACACCGCAATTACTTGGAGGAAATCAAAAGATGATGCTGTCTACCTTCCTGTATCAAAATGCTATGACTCTCGGAAACTGGCAAAGCGCTGGAGTGATTGCGGTGATTATGATTGTGACGACGATTATTGTGATGAAACTATTTAATATGGTAGCCGCAAAATTAGATAAGCGAGGTGGAGAACATGCGTAAACACCGTGGACTTTCCATTATTGCAATGCTTGTCTTCGCATTTTTATTTATTCCATTGTTCATCATTGTGGTGACATCTTTCGGTGAAAATCCAACCATTCAGTTTCCAATCCAAGGATTTACGTTTGATTGGTATGTGAATGTGTTTGAAACCAATTCCTTAATCGAGAGCTTTTACTTGAGTATCCAAATTTCGTTGCTTGCAACAATCTTAGCTTTACTTGTCGGTATTCCGGCTGCCTATGCGCTGGCACGCTATTCGGTGAAAGGGCGCAACATCATGAAAAGTTTCTTTTTATCACCAGCGATGATTCCAGGGGTTGTCATTGGATATGCTCTTTTCCAATTTATCGTTATCCAGCTGCAACTGCCGATTTTCCAAGGATTATTACTTGGGCATTTCTTAATTAGTCTTCCTTATATTATTCGTGTGGTTGGTTCTAGCTTGGATCAATTGGATTTTTCTATTGAAGAAGTAGCTTGGACATTGGGGAGTACAAGACTTAGAGCTTTTGTAAGAGTCGTCTTACCGAATATCCAAGCAGGTATTTTTGCTTCCTTTATGTTGGCTTTCATCAATTCCTTTAACAATATTCCAGTCTCCCAGTTTTTATCTGGACCAGGAGTAACGGCATTGCCAACATCATTAATGAATTATATCGAATACAACTATGATCCGACGGTATCCGCACTGTCTGTATTATTAATGGTTGGAACCGTGGTACTCATGTTTATTATTGAAAAAACACTCGGCTTGGCAAAAATATCTTAAATGAGGAGGACAACCATGACATACGTCGATTTGAAAGATATACGAGTCAGTTATGACGGGAAAAATAATATATTAAAAGATCTGAATTTATCCATTGAAAAAGGTGAACTAGTTTCCTTACTAGGACCATCTGGTTGTGGGAAAACAACGACATTGCGTGTGATTGCTGGATTAATCGAACCAAACGATGGCGCTTTTGTCGTGGACAACAAGAATTTAACGCGCGTTCCGGTTCATAAACGTAACTTCGGAATGGTGTTCCAAAGCTATGCCTTGTTTCCACATTTAACGGTAAAAGAGAATATTGGCTTTGGTTTGAAATTACGTAAAGAAGATAAGACAACGATGAATCAGAAAATCCAAGATATATTAGATGTTACTGGACTAGGAGAATTAGGGGATCGCTATCCAAAGCAATTATCTGGTGGTCAACGACAACGAGTAGCACTGGCCCGCGCACTAGTCATTGAACCAAAACTATTGCTGCTTGATGAACCACTTAGTAACTTAGATGCAAAACTTCGGGTTCAAATGCGGATTGAAATTAAACGAATCCAGCAAAAGTTGGGGATTACTTCTGTTTTTGTCACCCATGACCAGGAGGAATGTTTCTCTATTTCTGATCGAGTAGCTGTTATGAATAATGGGGTCATAGAGCAATTTGACAAACCAGAGGAAATTTACAATCGTCCGAAAACAGAGTTTGTCGCAAGATTTATTGGCTTTGAAAACTTTATTAACCTAACCAAGCAAGGGGAACAAACATACACCACGTCAGAAGGTCACGTACTAAAAACAGGCCACCGTTGGGAAGATGGGAAACAAGTAGCGACCATCCGACCAGATGATATCGTTATATTACCAAACGGAGCAGAACAGCGCACGAATGTGATCCCAGGAAAAGTTGTCGTTCGTACGTTTCTAGGGAAAAGCTATCAATATGAAGTAGACACAACAGTTGGGAAAATATTAGTAAATGGCTCGAAAGAAACGGCGTATCCTTCAGGAGAAGAATTATTGCTTTATTTCCCAGAAGAGAAGTTAATTTTAGTTTAAAAATTCAAGCAAGATAGGAAAGCATAACACAGTCCTATTGACACGCTTAGAATAAAGGCAATTGCCAGGTTTTACTACAACGTATGAAAATAACATTAACGAAAAAGGAGCACTTACTATGAAAAAAACTATCATTGGATTAGCACTAGCAACAACATTGGCATTAACAGCATGTGGAACAGGTGATACGTCAGAAGATAAGAAACAACTAGTTATCTCTACTTTTGGCCTAAGTGAAGACATTGTGCAAGAAGATGTGTTTGCCCCATTTGAAGAGGAACATAATGTTGAGATTGTTGTGGAAGCGGGGGGCGGATCGGAGCGATTCACGAAATTCAAAAATAATCCGAACTCCACTGTAGATATTATCGAACTATCTCAATCCCTAGCTTCAGAAGGAAATGCATTAGACTTATTTGAGAAAGTGGATGCGGAAAAAGTACCGAATATGGAAATGTTAGTTCCTGCTGCAAAGGAACTTTCTGCAAATGGGGATGGACCAGCATACACGCTTAACAGTATTGGTATTATTTATAACGAAGAAGCGGCTGGTATGAAAATTGATGAGTGGGCTGATCTATGGGATCCTGCATTGAAAGGAAAAGTATCGATCCCTGATATCGCAACAACATTTGGTCCTGCGATGGTTTATATGGCAAGTGACTATAAAGGTGTAAATATTGAGGATGATAATGGACAAGCAGCGTTTGAAGCATTAAAGGAGCTAACTCCAAATATTGTGAAGACTTATAGCAAGTCTTCTGACCTAGCAAACACGTTCCAATCTGGTGAAATTGCTGTTGCGGTAATTGGAGATTTTGCCATTCCAGTTATATCCGAAGCAAACCCAGAAGTACAATATGTGGTACCTGAATCTGGCACGTATGCAAACTTCAATACGATGAATATTAATAAAAATTCAGAGAACAAAGAATTAGCATATAAATTCCTAAACTGGAGAATTAGTCAAGAACTACAAGAAACAACTGCTGTTTCTCTTAATGAAGCACCAACTAACCAAGAAGTAGTATTAACGGATGAGGTAGCGAAAAATAAAACATATGGTGACGTTGCCCAAAAAGCAAAAGCACTGAACTTCACATTTGTTAACACGCATATGGAACAATGGATCAAGGATTGGAATCAAATTATAAACCAATAATGGTAAATAGTGAAAAAAGAGGTTGTCATAGACTTCCTCTTTTTTCAATGAAAGAGAGGAGTACTAGGATGAATGTAGATCTTTTAATTCGCCAGGCAAACGTTTTTAATACGTTTTTAAAGCAATTTGAAGTAAAAGATATTGGAATTGTCGATGGGAAATTCTTTTTTGCAAACACCATGGATTGGTCTACAGTAAACATCAAAGAAAGTATGGATGGAAGTGGGAAGTATATCATTCCAGGATTGATTGATATTCATATGCATATCGAAAGTTCCATGGTTCCTCCATCTATTTTTTCTAAAGCAGCACTTACCCATGGGGTAACGACTGTTGTCGCAGACGCCCATGAAATTGTTAATGTATTTGGCTTAGAAGGAATGAAGGAATTTTTTAAGGAAGATACGGAGATGGATATATTCTATGCCATCCCTTCCTCGGTGCCATCGACCACGACAGAACTAGAAACAACAGGTGGTGTGATTGGACTTGATGAGGTTCGTGCTTTATTAGAACACCCTAGGGTGATCGCACTTGGAGAGGCAATGAATTTTAAGGGGATTGTGCATGAGCCAGATTCTTTAATTCGAAACATTCTACGAGAAACGCAAATTAAGCGGCCATTCCTGCCAATCGAAGGCCATGTTCCGGACGTAACAGGGGAAGACTTGGCTCGATTTTTATTTGCTGGAATTACTGCCGACCATACCCAGCAAACACCGGCATCGATCTATGAGAAAATTTCGAATGGTATTTTTGTTGAATTACAGAAAAAATCGATAACCAAAGAAAATATCGATGTCATTAATGACCATCAATTGTATGAATACACCGCAATTATTACCGATGATATCATGGCAGATGATTTAATCGAAGGGCATTTGAATGCCAATGTCAAACTAGCTATAGCATGTGGGCTGCCAGTGGAACAAGCTATTTACATGGCAACCTATACACCGGCAAGAAGGATGGGTTTTCAGGATAGAGGAGCGATTGTATCAGGCTTTCAGGCCGATTTTATCATGCTGGATGAATTAGAAGCATTTACGATTGATTCCGTCTATAAGGCTGGTAAAAAGGTTCACCAAAAAGGGGAACCGATTGGTTATCCAGAACAGAAACCGAGTTTTCCTTCACACTTCTATCAATCCGTACAAGGCAAAGCCTGGAAACGAGAGGATTTACAGATTGCTGTTTCAGGAGAAAAAGCAATTTGTAATGTCATCCAAAAAAGTGATGTAGGGACATTTACGAAATGGGTCCAGCGGGAAGTAGCTGTAAAGGATGGCTATCTTGATTGGGAAGCAAGTGGTTTGAGCCTATTAGTTGTAATGGAGCGCTATGGAAAAAATGGGAATCAAGCATTTGCTCTCGTGGAGAATGGACTGAAGGATAAAGGGGCCATCGGTACGACATGGGCACATGATCACCATAACTTGATGGTCATGGGGACTTCTGCAGAAGATATGATTGTCGCACAACAAGAACTTCTACGGGAACATGGTGGATATGTCGTTGTACAGGATCAACGAATAATAGCAAATTGTGCCTTACCAATCGGTGGTATTTTAAGTGATGCTCCTATTCAGGAGCTTGGAAGAGATTTACAGACAGTTCGTCAAGCAATGGTAGACTTAGGTTATGTGAACACCAATGAAATCATGTCCTTTTCCACATTATCCTTACCTGTTTCCCCAGCAATCAAAATAACAGATAGAGGGATGCTAGATGTTCGAACACACGAAATCATTCCTTTCATTGAGAAGGTGATCCAATGAGAACGCTCATTAAAGATGCTTACGTGCTAACGATGAATAAGAAGATGGATGTATTTGAAAATGGTTTTGTCTGTTTTGAGGATGATCAAATTATAGCTGTTGGACCGATGGCAGAATTACCTCATTCCTATGACAGGGTCATTGATGGGAAGGGAACTATTGTGATTCCTGGTATGGTGAATTGCCACACCCATGTTGGAATGATTCCATTTCGTTCTTTAGGGGATGATTACCGGGACCGATTGCGTCGGTTTCTTTTTCCATTAGAAAAGGAATGTATGACAAGGGAATTAGCGTACGCTAGTGCCAAATATGCGATTGCGGAGATGCAATTAGCAGGGATTACAACATTTATGGATATGTACTATTTTGAGGATACAATTGCAAAAGCAACCGAAGAAATGGGAGCGCGCGCCATCTTAGGTGAAACGGTGATCGATTTTCCTGCTTGTGATACGACAGAGGCACATGGTGGACTAGATTATGCGAAAAGCTATATTCCCAATTGGTTGGGGCACGAACGGATTACACCAGCTATTGCACCACATGCACCTAATACGAATTCGAAGGAAGCACTGATGGAAGCAGGCCGGATCGCTACGGAATTTGATGTCCCTATGACCATGCATGTCAGCGAAATGGATTATGAAATGGACTATTTTCAAGAAACGTATAGCATGACACCGGTTAGCTTTTTAGAAAGTATCGGATTGTTAAATGAACGATTTGTGTTAGCGCATGGGATCCACCTATCCGATTCGGACATCGATATATTACGTAAGTACGAGGTGAAAATAGCCCACTGTATTGGAGCAAATACAAAATCGGCAAAAGGTGTTGCACGAGTAAAGGATCTGCTAGAAAAAGGCGTAACGGTTGGCCTTGGAACAGACGGACCAAGTAGTGGGAATACATTGGATTTGTTCACACAAATGAAGCTATTTGCTAATTTTCATAAAACAGAACTAAAAGACCGTGCGGCATTCCCAGCACAGGATATTGTAAAACTAGCTACCATTGGAGGGGCAAGTGTTCTTGGTTTAGAAGATAAAATTGGATCGTTAGAAACAGGTAAAAAGGCAGATGTTGTCTTAATTGAAACGGAATCCGTGAATATGTTTCCAATTTTTGACCCGTATGCTGTTCTAGTTTATTCAGCCAATGCGAGCAATGTAAGAGATGTATTTGTTGATGGCAAAGCGATTGTTAGGAATAAGCAATTGACCCAGATGAACCTCTCAGACATACGGCAAGAATTAGCAAGTGAGATGAGAGAGTTTACTAATAGGGCAAAGGAATATAGATAGAGGATTAGGTTAATTCCATACAAAATGATAAGAAGAGAGGCAAGGGAGGATTCCTTGTCTTTTTTTGTCCCTTACAAACTAAATGCGAAAATATAAACAGCCAAAATAAAAATTTACAATACAAAACCAACACCTCAGTAAAACCTAGTTGACAGGTAGGATTAATATGAATTACTATAACATTATTGGTCTTTTAAACTCTCATTTATTCGAGAGTTTTCTTTTGAAGAAATCTATAAAAATAGTGTCCTACTATTTCAAATACTAACAACTAGGAGAGATTGAGATGCGTTTAAAACATGCTTTACCTCTATTAACAATACTTATTTTGTCACTTATCTTGGCTGCTTGTGGGAATGACAGCCCGAGTGGTGAGACAGAAGATAATGCAGTTGGAGAAAAACAATCTGGCGGAACTATTGATGTTGCGTTTAACAGTGAGCCAGATACATTAGATCTGATGTCCAATGCTTCCAGCCCGACAAGAGACATTGCGTGGCATATTTTTGAAACTTTAGTGGCTCTTGATAAAGATTTTGCTGTTCAACCGATGATCGCAGAGGATTATAACATTTCTGATGATCAAAAGGTTTACACCATCACGATTAGAGAAGGTGTGAATTTCCATGATGGTACAACAGTTGCATCAGAGGACGTAGCAGCTTCCTTGGAAAGATGGCAGTTAGTATCTTCTGTTGGTAAAACAGCAAGCAATTTTATCGAAGAAGTAAAGACATTAGATGAATTAACGATAGAAATTACATTAAATCAAGTCTATAACGGCTTCCTTGACGATATGGCTGCACCGAAGACAGGGTTAGTTATTATTCCAAAGGAAATTGCTGAAGAAGCAGGGGAAAAGCCTTTAATTCCAGAACAGCTAATTGGTACGGGTCCTTATCAATTTGAAAACTGGGAACGCGGTAAGGAAATTGTTCTGAAGAAGTTTGATGATTATTCTCAGCGTGAAGAAACAGATTGGGGCGGTCTTACAGGTAAGAAGGAAGCAACCCTTGATCAAATTAATTTCTTAATTGTGAAGGATCCACAAGTGAAATTGAATGGTATTAAAACCGATTTATATGATTATGCGCAATCCATTCCGACAGATTTATATGAAGTGGTTGAAACCACACCAAATACTAGTCCTGTTTCCTATATCAATGGTTATACCATGATGATACCGGATAAATCAGAGGCACCATTTGATGAATTGAAAGTTCGCCAAGCATTCCAATATGCGCTAGATAAAGAGGAAATTGCACAATCTACGTATGGGAATGAAGAATTCTATAATATGGATGGAGCACTATTTGATCCATCCCAAACAGAATTATATAGTGCGGAAGGAACCGATGCTTATTTAGTGCATGACCAGGAAAAGGCAAAAGAACTTCTAGCAGAATCGGATTATAATGGTGAGCCGATTACCATTATGTATTCTAACAATAATGAAGGATATAAACGTATTTCCCAAATGGCTGAGCAACAACTGGAAGCGGTAGGATTTACCGTCGAACTAGAGCCATATGAGTGGGCAACATATTTAGAGAAATGGCAAGACCCTAGTAGTTGGGACATCGTTACGATCGGGTATTCTACTAGATTTTCACCGAATGAGTTAGGATTCCTTGTTCAGGATAAGAATAGCAGTGGTTGGTATAGCAGTGATCGCTGGACAAAATTAATGAACCAATGGGCATTAGCTGCGTCTTCTGAAGAAAGACAAGAAATTCTAGCAGAAATGAACCAAACTGTGTCTGATGAAATTCCTTTCTTGAAAATAGCAAATGAAACAACATTAGACGTCATGAGTGATGACATCCAAGAATATGATGCTTGGATTGGTCCACGATTCTGGAATACGTGGAAGAAATAATAACCATAGAGGGAGTCATGTCAGTTTTTCTATGACACGGACTCCCTAGTTCTATTTCGTAGAGGAACATAAAGGAGGGAATAAGGGTGTTACATTATACGTTACGAAGACTTGTCGCTATCATTCCTGTTTTATTTATCGTTAGTATCATTGTATTTATGATTATCCACCTAACGCCAGGTAATCCTGCTTTCCTTATCTTAGGGGAGGATAGTTCTCCTGAGGCGGTGGAACAATTGGAACAGCAACTAGGACTGGATAAGCCTAAAGTTGTTCAATATGTGGACTGGGTAGGGAATATCGTGACAGGGGACTTAGGTGCGTCCATCTATTCGGAACAGCCCGTATCGGAAATTATTGGCGAACGAATTGGCGCGACATTTAGTTTAATGGTGGTAGCCATGTTAATCACCCTACTTATTGCGATACCAACGGCCATTTTTATTGTGTGGAAACGCAATACCGTGATGGATCCGTTGTTTTTATCAGGTTCCTTGCTAGGGACCTCTATTCCTGAGTTTTGGTTAGCGTTACTGTTAGTGCTTGGCCTCGGTGTTGCGATACCGATTTTCCCAGTAGCTGGTTATGTACCGATTTCTGAGGGAATAGGCGATTGGTTGCATCATTTGCTTTTACCGGGGTTAGTGTTGGCCTTTGTAGAAATTGGGTTAATTGCTCGGATGCTTCGGGATAGCATGCTGGAATCACTGAATCAAGATTATACGAAAACAGCTCGAGGAAAAGGTGTGAAAGAAAGTACGGTGCTCGTAAGGCATGTGTTAGCCAATGCGCTCATACCAACGACAACCGTTATCGGTCTGACTGTTGCTGGGCTACTTGGGGGAACGGTTATTGCGGAAACAATCTTTACCATCCCTGGTATTGGTCAGTTATTAATTGATTCGATTCATCGTAGGGATTATCCAGTGATACAAGGTGTCGTTTTATTCATTGCTTGTGTATACGTTCTTGTTAATTTAATTGTCGACCTATTGTACGCCTTTTTAGATCCAAGAATTCGCTATGATTGACCTATTCAAACAAGGAGGTGCCCGCATGTTAAGCAGGAAACGAAATCTTATTCCGTTCGTCTTTTTAATTTTATTATTTGTCGCAACGATCACCGCTGAATGGTGGCTTCCGGTATCTCCAAGCGTCATGGACTCCGGTCTACGGTTAATGGCGCCATCATCGGAGAATTGGTTTGGAACAGACCATTTTGGTAGGGATCTCTTTGGGCAAACGATTGTCGCTGCAAGGGTTTCTTTATTAGTTGGTTTTACAGTTGCCCTACTGTCCACGGTATTAGGAACGATAACGGGTCTACTCGCGGGATACTACAAACGATTAGATTCGATTATTATGCGTATTATTGATGGTATGCTTGCCTTTCCTTCGTTACTATTGGCGCTGGCTCTTGTAGCGGCTTTAGGTGGCAGTGTAACCAATATTATTATCGCGTTAACGTTCTCGTTTTGGCCTGTTATTACACGGGTCGTACGTTCGAGTGTTCTTCAAGTGAAAACAATTCAATATGTGGAAGCTGCCAAAACGTCGGGAGTGAAGGATCCGGTGATTTTAGCCAGATATATTCTTCCTAATATATTATCTCCTATTATTGTGCAAGGGACGTTTATTTTTGCACGATCGATACTAGCAGAAGCGGCACTTAGTTTCTTAGGTGTTGGCGTGGAGCCATCAATCCCAACATGGGGAAATATGTTACAGGAATCCCAGATTTATATTACATTAGCACCATGGTTTTCGATTTTTCCTGGTATTTTTATCGTGATGACCGTCTTGGCATTGAATCTGTTAGGTGATGGGCTTCGAGATGCCTTTGACCCGTATGCCAAAGGAAAGAAGAAAGCTAGAAAACGACTGTTCAAGCAGAAGAAGCAATATGCATCATGAGTAATGGGGAGGGATAAAAGGTGCTAGAGATAAATAATTTAAAAGCGTATATAGATACACCGGATGGGATCGTAAAGGCCGTTGATGGGGTGTCCTTTTCCATTAAAGCTGGTGAAACCATTGGTATCGTAGGGGAATCGGGAAGTGGTAAAAGTGTGCTTGCTCATTCGTTGATGCAGTTGAACCCGAAGCCTCCAGTCTTCTACCCGCAAGGAGAAATTCTGTTTGAGGGAAAGAATTTGCTTCAATTAAAGGAAAAAGAACTTCGGAAAATACGCGGTAATGAGATTGCCATGGTTTACCAGGATCCGATGTCTAGTTTAAACCCGGTACTTAAAATTGGCGATCAGTTGATGGAAGCGATATTGACTCACAACCCGATGACAAAAAGTGAAGCGAGACAGCGAGCGATTGAACTGTTAACCGATGTCGGTATTCCAGATCCGAAGAAAAGGTTGAACGCCTATCCGCATCAGTTTTCAGGTGGGATGCGCCAGCGTGTCTTAATAGCTATTGCCCTTGCATGCAATCCGAAAGTTCTAATTGCAGATGAACCGACGACCGCACTTGATGTTACGATCCAAGCGCAAATTTTGGAACTAATGAAACGGATTCAAGAAAAGTATGGGACGGCTATTATTATCATTTCGCATGATTTGGGTGTCATTGCGCAAATGGCAGAGAAAGTTCTTGTGATGTATTCTGGTAGAATCGTAGAGAAGGGGAATGTGGAAGAGATTTTCTATCAAACTGCTATGCCATATACATGGTCATTGCTCCGTTCCCTGCCGCGCATCGATTCGGAAGCGCATGAACGTCTGCTTAGTATCGAGGGACAGCCCCCTAATTTAATGAATCCGCCAAGTGGGTGTAATTTTCATCCGCGCTGCCCGTTCGCAACGGAACAATGTAAATTGGTTGATCCGGAGTTAACGGAAAGATCCGCAGACCACGCTGCTGCTTGTATTCTATCGGAAGCGGAATTTGAAGAAGCGAAGAAGCGTATTGAAACAAAAGATCAGGAAAGGGGGCAAGGACATGACTGAACCGTTATTGGAAGTTCGGGATTTGCATATGCACTTTCCGATGAAACAAGGCGTCTTGCAGCGGAAGACAAACGATGTAAAAGCAGTAAATGGCGTTAGTTTTACGTTAAATAAAGGGGAAACATTGGGTATTGTTGGTGAATCCGGATGTGGAAAAAGTACCCTTGCCCGTACGCTCGTTAGCTTATTAAAACCAACCTCTGGCGATATTTTATTCGAAGGGGAAAGTATTTTAAACTATAATTCAAAGGAATTGCATGCTTTAAGACGAAATATCCAAATGGTCTACCAGGACCCCTATACAAGCCTTAATCCTAGGATGAAAGCCGGAGACATTATTGCGGCGCCATTAAAAGCGTATAATCTAACTACGAATCTTAAAAAACGTGTGCTTGAATTAATGGATTTAGTAGGGTTAAAAGCAGATGACTATAACAAATTGCCGCATCAATTTTCTGGTGGACAGCGCCAACGGATTGGAATTGCCCGCGCCCTGGCGCTTAACCCTAAATTATTGATATTAGATGAACCAGTGAGTGCATTAGATGTTTCTGTTCAGGCGCAGGTCATTAATTTGTTGGAAGATTTGCAGGAAGAGTTAGGTTTAACCTATCTATTTATTGCGCACGATTTATCGGTGATTAGACATATTTCGGATAAAGTAGGTGTCATGTATTTGGGTAAGATGATGGAGATGTCCGACAGCGAATCCTTGTATAAGGATGCCCGTCATCCATATACGAATGCATTACTGTCGGCTATCCCTCTTCCACATCCTGGTAAGGAGAAAAAGCGGGAGCGTATTGTGTTAGAAGGAGAGCTTCCATCACCAGCCAATCCTCCAAGCGGCTGTGTCTTTCACACGAGATGTCCATTTGCTACCGAGTTTTGTAAAGGAAATGTACCTGCATTTGACTTGGATGAAAAGAATTCATCTGGTCACTATGTGTCTTGCTTTTACCCGATTGAAAACAAATAAGGAGCATTAGGGAGGAGAAACGGTATGGAGTTGCAAAAGATTTCTTTAATGGATGCCTATATGTTAGAAACGTTAAGAAGTAAAGGTGTACCGAATCAAGAATTGCTAGAAGCAAAGGACAGTAATGCTTGGAGTGAGTTACATCCGTCGTTTGATTTTAATGACTTGCTAGGCTTAAGGGAGAAAGATCCAGCTGCCTTTCAAATGATTGTGGAAGATGGCTATCAAGTGAAATTTATCACGTTTAATGGCTTAAAAAATCTAGTGAAATTAAAATATGGTAAAGTCGATGAGGTTGATTATCAAACAACGGGTAGAGGTATTCGAGGATTACTGCTTCATAGGGAAGAACGCAAGCAATTAAGGAGCCTTCTTTCTAGAAATTGGACCGTGCAAGAGGAAGAAGTTGATGGCGAGACGGTTCTTCATATTGAATTGGTTTAAATGGAGGGAGATTTTCTCTCCTTTTTTTGTACCAAACTACATTTTCATCCAATTTTGGTTTAGAAAAGAATAATGAGCACTGGCCAAACTACATTTTCATCCAAATTCGGTTTAGAAAAGAATAATGAGCACTGGCCAAACTACATTTTCATCCAAATTTGGTTTAGAAAAGAATAATGAGCACGGGCCAAACTACATTTTTATCCAAATTTGGTTTGAAAAAGAATAATGAGCATGCGCCAAACTACATTTTCATCCAAATTTGGTTTAGAAAAGAATAATGAGCACGGGCCAAACTAC
>NZ_LDUE01000034.1 GCF_001038485.1 Ornithinibacillus californiensis | reverse complement strand
GGCTCTATAATATTTGTTGGGGTTTCAATAAAATTCAGAAAAAAAGTACACGCACCCCAAACATTCTTTTATACTTGAATTGACGAGAAACAAGATAAAGAATGGGGATGCGTGTAAATGGATTTTATCATGAATATGCCAGGATTAAAAGACTGTAACGTAACAAATTTAGTAGAGCGAGATGGGAAGGTAGAAGTTTATGTGGAAATGGAGCGTAAGCCACATAGTTGTCCGCGATGTGGAGAGGAAACCGAACGCATACATGACTATCGATACCAAAAAGTAAAACATCTGAAATGGTTCGAAAGAATGACTCAACTATGGTATAAGCGCAGACGTTATAGTTGCCCTTCCTGTGGAAAACGATTTTCTGAAGAAAACGGCTTCGTAGAACGATATCAACGCACTTCCGTGGAATGGAATCAAGCGGTCTCTATCCGATCCATCAAAGCAAAAACTTTTAAAGAGGTAGGAGAAACATATGGCTCCTCGGCAACAACCATTGTTAGACGTTTTGACCAATTAGCGGAAACGGAGATTAAAGAGGTAAACTCACTTCCTTCCGTCATAGCGATTGACGAATATAAAGGTGATACAAAAGAGGGTAAATATCAGTTAATTATTGCGGATGGTATCACGAAACAACCATTAGATATTCTCCCAAATCGCTATAAAAAAACCATTAAACAGTATCTCCAAAAACATGGGGCAAAAGTAGAAGTTGTCATTATGGACATGAGTCCAGCTTTCAAGGCAGCTGTTCAGAACGCATTAGGTAAACCTATTATTGTAGCTGACCGTTTTCACTTTTGTCGCTATATCTACTGGGGATTAGACCGCGTGAGAAGACGAGTTCAAAAAGACTTTCATGACTATGATCGTAAGAAATGTAAGCGAATGAAGTATGTATTTCATAAAGCAAAGGGCCGTTTAAAAGATGATGAGCAGTGGCACTTAGAAAGATACTTAAGTATGTCAGATGAACTGAAAGTAGCGTATGAATTAAAGGAAGCTTATCGAGAATGGTTTGAGGAAGCGAAGCTTATGGGGAAAGAACACATCTCCCTAGTGAAAGAAAACCTACAGTCTTTCTATAAAAAGGTAATCGACGCGGAGATACCTGAAATGATAAGTGCCATTAAAACCTTTCAAAACTGGCAGATAGAAATACTGAATAGCTTTGCATACGACTATTCTAACGGTTTTTTGGAAGGTATAAATAATACTACTAAAGTGATAAAGAGAAATGCATATGGATTTAGAAGTTTTAAGCGATTTAGAGCGAAAATCTTATTGGCAAGACAGTATAAAGATGTTGGTGTGCATATAGGATGAGGTGGCGACTAATGTCACCACCCCAACATTTGACGTAGAACCATAAAAGAAGGGGAGTGCTCTATCTGGAGACACTCCTTTTCCTTTGTTCGAGTGAAACCTTTGCTTGATTCATTCGTATGAATAATAGACAGTAATAAGGGGGATTTAATATGTACCAAGAATTAAATGAACAACTAGTCCATGTAAAAAGTGAACTTCATAGAAAAAAGAAACTAAATTTGCAACTTAATGACTTTCGAGAGGAACTTTCGAATATAGAATTTACCACCGGTCAATTAAAAAGACAATTAAGAGAAGAAAAGGCCGATGTAAAAAAGCTAGAAGGCTTTACTATTGCTAATTTTTTCTCAACTATTTCTGGTACAAAGTATGAAAAACTAGATAAGGAAAATCGAGAGGTTTTAGCTGTTCAGTTACAATTGGAAGAGGCAGAAAAGACTAGGAATGAGATTAATGACTCAATGATGGATGTACTGAAGAAATTGGGTGAAGTGAAAAATAGTGAGCGTACATATAAAGAACTGTTAGAGAAAAAAGAACAGTTTATTATGGAAAGTAACTCCAACTATGCAAATGAGTTGTATCGTTTAAGTGAGCAAGAAGGGGATATTCAGGCGTACATTAAGGAAATTAATGAAGCAATCAGTGCAGGTGAAGGTGCGAAGAATGCTCTTATCAACGCCGAAAGTTCATTAAACTCAGCTTCGACTTGGGGTACTGTCGATATGTTTGGTGGTGGCATGATCTCTAGTGCGATTAAACATAGTAAAATGGATGACGCCTCTGGACATATTCATATTGCACAATCTAGAATGAGAACCTTTCAAAAGGAATTACTAGATATTAATGAAATGGTCCATGTGGATATGGATGTATCAGGATTACTAAAATTTGCAGACTTTTTCTTCGATGGTTTAATCGTTGATTGGATGGTTCAGGGGAGAATAACTAATTCAAAAGATCAAGTTCGAGATAATTTATCTAAGGTTAGAAGTATCATAAGAAAATTACAAGATGAGCTATCAAACTTACAAGGAAAACTAGAACGTGTCCAGCAGGAGAGAAAGGCATTAATAGAAAGTATCTAGTAAGTTTAAGAGGCTATATGAAGGATGAGTAACGCTGTTCCAGATAGCCTCTTCTTATTAGTTCGTGAAGTAACATAAGATTATAGTTTGATAGTTTTAATTGAAAATGAATAGGAGTTAATGGGCTATAGTAGTTTGTTTCTATCTAAATTTCCTTTATAATGAAATCAATAATGACAAAGGGAATGGGTATAATGGGATTTCATGAATGGTTGATTATTATTTTAATAGTTATCTTAATCGTTACGAGATTTATGCCAGTGAAGGGAATTAAGAACATCACGACAATGGATGCGAAGGATAAACTTCAAGAAAAACATGTTCAGTTGATCGATGTTCGGACACCTGGGGAATACAATCGAAATCATCAAAAGCCTTTTCGTAATATCCCACTCTATGAACTAACACAACGGTTAACGGAATTGGATAAGTCCAAGGATATAGTAGTTATTTGTCAGAGTGGTCTTAGAAGTTCGAAAGCGGCAAGGGTATTAAAAAGAAAAGGATTCACCCAAATTTACAATGTAAAAGGCGGATTGGGTGCCTGGAAAAGAAATGAAAACAAAACAGAAGCAGCAGAATGATCGTGCATCATTTTGCTGTTTTTTTGAAGTTATTTTCTGTTCAACATGAGATTTTAGCGTTAAGATAATAGTAAGTATTTTTTGAGAGGAGCTTGACCTTGACTACATATCCGAATGTTCAAGAAACGAAGGAATTAATTAAACAATTGGTATCCATACCGAGTCCAACTGGCTTCACATCCAATGTGATTCAATTTGCTGAGGAATTCTTAAGTAGATTAAACGTAGAAACAAAACGTAATCGTAAGGGTGGCTTAATCGCAACTCTTCCAGGTGAAAAAAATGATGAGCACCGTATGCTAACGGCACATGTCGATACACTAGGTGCAATGGTTAAGGAAGTAAAAAGCAATGGGCGTCTTAAACTAGACCTAATTGGTGGTTTTCGCTATAACTCTATCGAAGGAGAATATTGTGAAATCCACACTTCTAGTGGAGAAGTAATTACTGGTACGATTCTTATGCGTCAAACTTCCGTACATGTGTACAAAGATGCGGGTAAAGCGGAACGAAATCAAGACAATATGGAAGTTCGTATCGATGCCGTAGTGAATAATGCGGAAGCAGTTCGTGAACTTGGTATTGAAGTAGGCGATTTTGTATCCTTTGATCCTCGTGTTCAAATAACCGATAATGGGTTTATCAAATCACGTCATTTAGATGATAAAGCAAGTGTAGCAATTCTATTACAGTTAATTAAACGGCTGAAGGAAGAAAACGTTACTCTACCGTATACAACTCACTTCCTTATTTCGAATAATGAAGAAATCGGTTATGGTGGTAATTCTAATGTAACTCCGGAAACAATTGAGTACCTAGCTGTAGATATGGGTGCTATGGGCGATGGACAATCAACGGATGAATATACTGTTTCTATCTGTGTGAAGGATGCTAGTGGACCTTATCATTATGGGTTAAGAAAACGCTTGGTAGAATTAGCGGAGAAAAATAATATAGGTTACAAGCTAGATATTTATCCATATTACGGATCAGATGCATCAGCAGCAATCAAGTCTGGTCATGATATTGTCCATGGTCTGATTGGACCAGGAATTGATTCTTCTCATGCCTTTGAACGTACACACGAAAAGTCGCTTATTAATACAGAGAAACTAGTTTATCATTACGTGTTATCTGAGATGATATCCTATTAATTAAGGAAACTCACACTTATCCCTAGTCGGATACACCGTGTGAGTTTCTTTTATTTCCTCATTCGGGACCATTTTTTCTTTGCCATGCTTTTATTAAACTGTGTAAAGATAATTCATTTGTTGAACTTGTTAAAAAATCTGCTTCTTGTACAAAGGCCCTGTCTCCAACCCCGACTGAGAACATTCCTGCTTCATTTATTGCTTCAATCCCACTTTTAGCATCTTCAATTGCTATACACTCGACGGGCCTTACCCCAAGTTTTGCAGCTGCTTGTAAGAAAAGGTCTGGTGCGGGCTTGCCATTAGTGACGTTATTTGGGTCTGCTATACCATCAAATATACCATCTATTTCAAGTGCCCTTAAAACTGTGGGGGCATTTTTACTAGCTGATGCTAATCCCAATTTATATCCTGCATCCTTTATATCCGTTAGTAACTGGCGGATTCCTGGCAAGATATAGTCTGGAGTCAGTTGTAATAGTAAGCTTTTATAAAAGTTGTTCTTTTCATTAGCTAACTGTTCTTTTTCAATGGCTGTAAAGTCATCTTGTCTACCAGCTGAGCGAAGTATTCGTTCTAGTGACTCTAGTCTAGAGATGCCTTTTAATTGCTCATTAAAAGTAGAGTCTAATGTAATATTGATGCTAGCAGCACATTTTTTCCAGGCTTGAAAATGAAAGTCTGCTGTATCTGTAATGACACCGTCCAAGTCAAGAATAAAAGCCTTAATCACTATAAACAACTCCAATCCCAAGTTATTAGGCTAAAAGAACAGCAGAATTATTGGTAACGGTGTATTCTTTACCCCATATATATAGATTAATAGATTCGCCTGACAGTAATTCGACTTTGAAGCCATCGTGATTATTCGTGATTAACAATAAGCGGCCTTTATACTGAATATGGAAGGAGTAGCCATTCCATGCTTTCGGTAACTGTGGGCGAAAATACAAGCCATTCTCCTTTAATCGTAACCCACCAAACCCTGCTACAATTGCCAACCAAGTCCCACCCATGTTAGCCATATGGAGTCCATCCTTCGTATTACCGTGTAAATTATCTAAATCTAATCTAGCAGTTTCTAGAAAGTAATCATACGCCTTCTCTATATAGCCCACTTTTGCTCCCATCATACTGAATACACACGAAGAAAGAGAGGAATCATGGGTAGTAATCTTTTCATAATAATCGTAAGAGTCCTTAATGATATCTTCTGATTGTTCATCTTCAACTAGAAAGTGGGCAAGAACTGTATCCGCTTGTTTACAGACCTGATAACGATAAATTGTTAACGGATGATAGTGCAATAATAACGGATAGGCATCATCTGGTGTACCTTCAAAATCCCAAATTTCCTTTTGTAAAAATGTATCATCTTGTGGATTAATGTTGAGATCTTGATTAATCGGTAAATACATGGTGGTAGCTGCCTTTTCCATTGCTGCCAACTCAGACGTAGAAATAGAAATTTTATCTGTCAGTTGTTGCCAATACTTGGGATCTTCTTTTTGTAAGATTTGATAAACTTTTATAGCCCAATTCAAATTATACTTCGCCATGACATTGGTGTAATAGTTGTTATTTACTATCGCCGTATACTCATCAGGTCCTGTTACCGTATCAATTTTAAAATACCCACCTTGATAATGACCAACTTCTAGCCAAAGCCTAGCTGTCTCGATGACTACTTCTGCACCAAATTCCTTTAAAAAATCGATGTCATCGGTTGCTAAGTAGTATTGAATAAAACTGTAGGCAATGTCAGCACTAATATGATATTGGGCTGTACCAGCTGGATAATAGGAAGAGCATTCTGTTCCAGTAATAGTTCTCCAAGGATATAAAGCCCCTTTGCTATGTCCCATTTCAAGAGCTCTTTTTCTAGCATAATCAAGTATGGAGTAACGATAGTATAATAGTTTCCTTGCTAACTTGGGATTAGTTAGCGTGAACATAGGAAGAAGGTATATCTCTGTATCCCAGAAATAATGACCTTCATACCCTTCGCCTGAAAGTCCTTTTGCGGCAATACTTGTTTTCCCATCCTGACCAGCAGACTGAAGCAGATGATATAAATTAAATCGAATTGCTTCTTGGATATACTCATCACCATCGATTAAAACATCTGTGTTTTTCCAAAATGATGACACATACTCCTTTTGAAGATTCAATAGTTGTTCATAAGGTAGGTGTGAAACGGTTTCCTTAATTGAAACCAAAGACTTCTGTAAATCCTCATATCGTGATGAATCTCCAATAAATGTTCGTTTATCAATAAAAGTTTCTTGTGTTAAGGTGAAGTTAATCACTGTTTGAATAGACGTTTCACTCAGCTTATATTCATTGGACGCATTCGATGCTGAAATTTTCACATGGGACAACATTGCGGCCCGTAACTTCGAAGTATGTGCTTCTACCTCTACATAACTACTATCTTTTATCCAAGCTAGGTTATTAATCTTTAACCTCTTAGAATCACCACTAGCAACACGTGGGTCACTTTGATCAGCAAAGTTCTGCACATCCCCATTTACATGAGAAATAATCTGTATGGGGATATTTTCGCTCAATGGTGTTAGAGTCACATACTGCTGAAATAACTCACGAGTTTTAAAAGAAACTAATCTTACAAAGTTAATTTTAATTTCAATGCCTTGACTTGACCGCCAATGTAACACTCGTTCTGTAATCCCTTGATCTAAATGAAGAATACGCTCATAGTGTAGTATTTCTCCAGAAAAAAGAGAGACTTTTTCCCTTTCTCCATTCTTGCCAACCCATATTTCAAGACGTTGTGCGTCAATAATATTAAGTAATTTCTGTTGATTTTCTGGAAATCCATATAGCTTTTCACCGTATGGTATTTCCACAATGTCATGAAACCCATTGATATAGGAGCCCTGTACCGTTTTCGCATGTGGTGGTAATCCTTCTTCTAAGTTACCACGAATACCTATATAACCATTGCCATTAAAAAATAAACTTTCTTCCACTAATAATGTATCGAGATCGAATGCATTAGATTTTACCTTCCACGACAAGATGTATCACTCCTTGACTTTCTAAAAAATTATCATCATACTTTACTCTTTCACACCACCTGATGTAAGTCCTGAAACAATCTGCCTTTGGAAAATTAATACGATAATTAATGTTGGTATAGTTACAATCGTTGTTGCAGCTGCAACTTCTCCCCAAAGGATAGAGAATTGATCTCGTAAAAATGAAATTGCTACAGGCACGGTATGGTAATTTGATTCAGTGTTTAAGGTTATTGTCAATAGGAACTCATTCCATGCAGCTATAAAGGTGATGATAGCTGTTGTAAAAACTCCTGGAGCTGCTAGTGGAAATACAATTTTTGTTAAAGTTTGCACCCTAGTTGCGCCATCGATTTTTGCCGATTCCTCTAGAGCTAACGGTATTTGATTGAAATGTGTAACTAAAATCCAAACTGCCATTGGTAAAGTGATGGTAGAGTAAGGCAGGATGACAAAGTAGCTATTTAACCAACCTAAATCATAAAATAAATTGTAAACGGGACCAGTGATAATCATTTGTGGAAACATCGACACGGCCAAAACTAATCCTAGTAAAATACTCTTACCTCTGAACTGAAAGCGTGAGATAGCATAAGCGCATAGAGATGCGACAAAAATGACATAAATTGTTGTCGAGATTGCAACAACAAAGCTATTAAATATAGCTCTTAAAATCCCTTTTTCGAATAAAATCGTGATATAGTTCTTGATGGTAGGGTCCTCTGGGATAATATTAAATGCACCGGTACCAAAAATCTCGCCGCTAGTTTTAAAGGAAGTAATGAATATCCATAAAAAAGGAAAAACCATAATAAATAGATAACCGATTACAACAATACTAAACAATAATAATAATTTTCTTTTTGATGTTTTCATGGTACTCCCTCCTTAATTGCGATCGAGTAAATTCGTACCGAGTAGTCTCACAAAGATCATAGCAATAATAGCTACACATACAAACATGATCATGACAACGACAGAACCATAACCAAAGTTTGTTTGTCCAAACATTGTTTTGTAAGCATAGATGGACATCGTTTCCGTTGCCCCACCAGGACCTCCACCTGTTAAAACGAAGATTAGATCAAATACTCGAAAAGCATCTAACGTACGGAACAGTAGAGCAACTAGAATAGATGATTTCAGTAATGGTAGAGTAACAGAAAAGAAGCTTTTAAATTTAGATGCCCCATCGATGGATGCTGCTTCGTACAAAGAACCGGGTATATTCTGAAGTCCTGCCAGTAATAGTAGTGCCATGTAAGGTGTAGTTTTCCAGACATCTGCTAGAATAGTAGAAACCATTGCTCCACCTTGGCTTAGCAATAAATCCTGCGATTGATTAATAAGACCCAGATTCTCGAAGAAATGGGCTACGACCCCGCTTGAACCATCATATAAATAACTCCACATCAACGCTGCAACTGCAGTTGGTATTGCCCATGGGATAAGGGAAGTTGTTCGTACCAAACCTTGCCCTTTAATGGCTTTGTTTAGGATTAAAGCAAGCCCTAACCCGAGAACCAGTTCAATAGATACGGAGACAACAGTAAACAAAATCGTATTCCATAGTGCGATATGTACTCGTTTATCCCCAATTGCTTCTTTATAGGCTGCTAGGCCAATAAAATTGGAAGGAATAATACTCTTATTAAAATCTTCTACTAATAGTGGTAGACTGTCACCGTGGGTTAAAGAATATTCCGCTGTTAATTCCGATATGATGCCCTTCGTATCTTCGTATAAACGAACAATCTCGTTTCGTTGTCCACTTGTAATCTCAATGACACCATCGACACCCTTATACTCTGCGGAGACACTTTTAACGTCTTCAATCGTTTCTTCTGCTCTTACTTTGTCTTCATTATTCGTTATATTTGCTAAGTCTTCTGAAAGAAATAAATCAATATATAATGCCGTTTCATGAAATAGGTCAGTATTAAACCTTTCATTTAGATATAACCCAGACTTCTGTTGATCGTTTAACTTATAATCAAACAATGTGTAGGTGACAGATTGTATGACTGGCCATAATGAAAATATACCGATTAGAATTAGAGTGGGAAGTAAATACAACCATCCATTGAATCCTAGTTTTTGTTTCAAATGTTTTCACCTCTCAAAGGTTCATACTCCGTTTCGTTATTTAAAGGGAAACTCCTTATGAATTGGATCATAAGGAGTTTTTATCTAATTAAAAGATTACCTATTATTCTGCTTTGGCAGCTTGTTCGATTGAGCTTGCTGCGGTTTCTATTCCGTCACCGGAGCTTAAGTATTTATGTGCTTCGACTTGTATCGTATCGGACACAGCATTATAATCTGGTGATACTGGGCGAGCAAGGGTGTTAGCTAATGCATTTTGGAAGCCAGGATATGAAAGCAATTCGTTTCCTGCAACTACTTCTTCATCCTCTAACAATGCATTGAATCCAGGTAGGTATCCACCCTCCGTAGCCATGATTTTTTGTCCTTCTTCACTTGCTGCGAATTCGATGAACGCCCACGCACCATCAATGTTCTCGGAATTTTTATTGATTCCTAGTAGCCATCCACCGACTGAACCACCATTTGGTAGAGGTGCAATACCAACTTGATCAAGAGATACTGTCACACCTTCTTCTTGTCCTTTTATTCGCCCAAACTGATATGGCCAGTTACGAGCAAATACTGCATTACCTTGTTCAAAATTTGTATGTGTTTCTGCTTCCGTATAGTTTAATAGGTCACTAGGTGAAAAATCTGCGGTAGTAAATTTGTACATGGACTCTAAACCACTCTGAATATCAGAAAATGCATTTGTAAATTCGGTAACATTTACAGTAAGCCCCTCATATTGTTTTGATTGATAAAGGAAGCCGTATTTTGTATCTCCTTCACCAGTATATTTCTCAGCCATTGCATATAAATCATCATATGTGTAGTCACCACTGTCCAATTTAGCGGCATCTTCTTCACTTACTATGTCACTTCGATAATATAGTAGGCCTAAGTCAGGGAAGAAAGGTAGTGTATATTGCTTACCTGTATAATTTCCTGAAGCCATTGAACCTGCATTGAATTGATCTTTACTAAACCCTGAATCATTCATAAAAACATCAATTGGTTCTAAAAAGCCTGCACCAGCAAACTCTCCAGCCCATACTACGTCTAATGAAAGAACATCGTATTCGCTAGATCCGCTGTTTAAGGAGTTTAAAAGCTGATCATGCATTTGTGCAGAGTCATTTGTTAACGCATCCCACTCTGCTACATATTTTTCTTGGCTAGCGTTAAAAGCATCAATAACAGCCTGTGTTGCTGGTGTATTATCATTTTGTATACCAAGTTTAAGTGTGATTTTTTCATCGTTGGTATCCTCGCTTGTAGTATCTTCATTATTGGTGTCAGTGTTGTTGGTGTTATCTGAATCATCACCAGAACATGCAGCTAGTGTTAATAAAGCAAAAATAATAAATAAGAAGAAAAACGATTTTAGTATTTTCATTCTTGTCCCCCCTAATAATTTGCATCGCAAGTTTCCACTCATCGAAATTTGCGTTACTTAATTTGTATTGTAAAGGCTTACATAATATAA
>NZ_LDUE01000033.1 GCF_001038485.1 Ornithinibacillus californiensis | reverse complement strand
TCTGGTGATGATGGCGAGAAGGTCACACCTGTTCCCATACCGAACACAGCAGTTAAGCTTCTCAGCGCCGATGGTAGTTGGGGCATTGCCCCTGTGAGAGTAGGACGTTGCCAGGCAATAAATTATTTCACAGTCCCTAAAGGGGTGTACATCGATTGATAGTCGTTGTTTGTAGATTCAAAGATATCATTTGAAATCTATCTGTGGAATTATTTTATTGGGAAATTTTCATGGCCCGTTGGTCAAGCGGTTAAGACACCGCCCTTTCACGGCGGTAACACGGGTTCGAATCCCGTACGGGTCACCATGTGGAGGATTAGCTCAGCTGGGAGAGCACCTGCCTTACAAGCAGGGGGTCGCAGGTTCGAGCCCTGCATCCTCCACCATTTATCAGTTTAGCCTAATTATTATTAAAATGGTCCGGTAGTTCAGTTGGTTAGAATGCCTGCCTGTCACGCAGGAGGTCGCGGGTTCG
>NZ_LDUE01000032.1 GCF_001038485.1 Ornithinibacillus californiensis | reverse complement strand
GGTTATAATGTGCAGCTTGCGACAGAAGGACAGTATGCCCTCGCCTATGATGTATTTCCAAATCCAACAGATACACGCACGTTCATTCCTTTTCTAGATACGATTGAGAAAAGCTTTTTCAAGTTGCCAAAATATATTGTCGCTGATGCAGGTTATGGTAGTGAACAGAATTATGAGGATGTCATGAATCAACGAGAACGCACGCCGCTCGTTACCTTTAATCAATATCGAACGGAGAAGAAAAAGAAAGTTAAGAATGATCCTTTCAACATAGCCAATTGGCAATATAGCGAAGAAGAGGATTCATTTACTTGTCCAAATAATAAAAAACTACCATTCCGATACACTTCCACCCGAACTGACAAATACGGTTTTACACGTACGTTCAAAGTTTATGAATGTGAAGACTGTTCTGGTTGTCCATTACGTTCCTTGTGTACAAAAGCAAAGGATGGAAACAATCGAAAAGTTTTCTACAACGAGAAATGGGAACAGCAAAAAGAATACATAAGAGAGCAGCTTTCGAATCAAGAAACTGGTGAAATCTATGGGAAACGTAAAATTGACGTAGAGCCAGTCTTCGGATTTTTGAAGGCTAATTTGCGCTTCACTCGAATGTCAGTGAGGGGCAAATCCAAAGTAGAAAATGAATTAGGATTTGCGTTCATGGCGGTGAATCTAAGGAAGTACACCGCCTCTAAAGCGAGTTAGCTAAAAAACAATGACAATAGCCTAATAAAAATGGTTCCAATCATCTAAAAACGATGATCGGAACCATTTTTTAATTATTTTTGGCTAGTTATGTCCCAGCCTCTTTGTTGTTATTCTGTGACAGACCAATTCGTAATTAGCCATGTGCCATCTATATGTTGAAATTCGTAATTTAACTGGAACTCTTCCGTGTTGATCCATTGTGAAACTTGGTAAGTACCTTCTGGGTCAACAAAATACGTTAAGGAGTAATATTCAATACTTTCGTAAGGACTGTATTTAGTGCGCTTAGGTAGTAAGAATAACCCTGATGCATCTTCAACTAGATGTTCTTCCCATACAATATCGGCAGCTTCAGTTGTCATAAAGTCAGAGAAAAGGTTGTAAAACTCACTTTTTGTTACTACTTCTTCTATTCGATAACCTTCCTCACCATTTGATAAAGGAGTAGTTGTTGTTTCAATCGTGAAACGTTTGTTCATCGTATTAAATTCGGCAACAATTTGTTCAAAGAGAGCCAAAGTTTGATATTTTTCAAGCGGGTTGATTCCTCTATCACGCTTCCAATCCGTTATTAGCCAGCCATTATCCGTTTTGCTAAATTCAAATGTAAGTATGAACTCATCGACAATAGTGACAGTTGTTTGTGATATTCTGTAGTGGTTATCATTTATTTTTTCTAAGCTGTAGGGTTTATCGGTATAGAATTCAGACCTACAATGTTCGGATACAATTTGATAAAGCCTATTCTCTTTTTCACCTACTAAGCAAAATAGCTTCGATACCGTTTCTGCAGTGATGAAATCAGAGAATTCAACTGTTAGCTCCTCCATTGAATTATAACCAATGATCCGGTAACCAAGAGAATTAGTGAATAATTCTGTTTCGTCTTCGAAATCCAGCTCGAAACTTTTCCCCCGAATCTCATTGTTATACCGTTCTAAAAGTTCAATAAAAATAGCTTCTTTTTCACCTTCTGTCTCTTCCGTTTTTATTTCGTCGTCTTCACTACCAGGCTCTTCTTCAGGTGTTTTCTCAGTACCTAGTTTTTCTTCATCCTGACCCTTTTCATCTAGCATGGGAAGTATTTTATCAATACCGCTTTTAAAAGAGAAAGGAGCGGATGAGAATTCTTTTGGCTGCTGAAAAAGTGGTATTACTAGAATCAGCATAATTACGGTAAATAGTGAAAATGCTGAGATATAAATAAAATTGATTGGTTTTCTTTTTTGGATGCTAACGTGAATATTGTTTATCTCCTCTTGACTCATTTGGATATTTTGTTTCAAAAAGCCCTGAACTTCCTTCTTAATATGTTGATCGAATTTATCCAAAATTAAATCCCCTCCTTTCTAATTCATCCTTGAGTATTTGTCTCCCTCTAGTGATTCTTGATTTGACGGTATTCACCTTTATATTGGTAACTTCACTGATTTCTTTCACGGGCATGTCATGATAGTAGTAAAAGATTAGTACTTCCTTATATTTTGCTGGAAGTTTTGATATTGCAACCATTATTTCATGTTGTTCTTCTTGATTTTCGACGTCAATTTGTACGGAATGAACAAAATCATTTTGGTAAGATTCTGTACTAGATTTATAAAGTATGTTTTTATAACTCCATTTTCTCTGATAATCTTTACATTTATTAATAGTAATCCGATAAAGCCAAGTTTTATAAGAAGATTGGTGGTTAAATTTATCGAGGTTCTTGTAGCAAGAAATAAATACTTCTTGCACAATATCTTCTGCTTGAGATAAATCATGTAGATACAAATAGGCAATACGTTTCAATTCATCACCATGGGTGGTGATTAAGTTGTTTAAAATCGATTCATTTGTATCTTCTAAACCAAAGGTCCCTTGAAAATTCAAATCGCTACCCCCTTTCAATCTATTAGACGATTCTAACGCCAAAGCAGACTCAAAAAAACTTAAATATTTATAAAGGGGACTGTCCCTCACCGCTTTATCACTTTAAAGCGGTGAGGGACAGTCCCAATGGTATTGCATCAGTGGATGAAAATTCCATTTATTGAAAAATAAGTCATATGAATTTACAAAAATAAAAAGAGCTCCTATTGTAGAAGTGAGACCGTACTTGTTCCCAAATCTTCTACAAAGGAGCACTATATGCGTA
>NZ_LDUE01000031.1 GCF_001038485.1 Ornithinibacillus californiensis | reverse complement strand
CCTTTGGTAACATAAGCCCATTCACAAAGCTCTGGAGGAAGTTTTATATGTGTAGAATCAACTACCTTTAAAAGTCCTATTTCTGGACTAATTCCTTTATGATCCTTCGTTAAATCCTGAAGAATTTGTACCACTCTTTGAAATAATTCCTGTGCATATTCGGTAGGCAGAGTATTGATTCTACGGCTAAGTTGGGAACCACTAATACTTGGAAGGTTGATAGACTTTCGAAATTCAGGGTTCGCACGAAGCCTTTCCTCCATATCCTCATAAGATTCCCACTTATCTAATTGGGCAGCCACAAATACTTTCATTAATGCGTCAACAGATAGTTTGTCATACTCGTAGTTTAATAGAGGAGATGAAAAAACTTCTGTAGGTAAAACGGATAAACATTGACTAATTAACTGTTTATGACCTATACTTTTATTACGCATATAGTGCTCCTTTGTAGAAGATTTGGGAACAAGTACGGTCTCACTTCTACAATAGGAGCTCTTTTTATTTTTGTAAATTCAT